>CAZXGD010000001.1:0-277596 GCA_964640485.1 uncultured Isosphaeraceae bacterium
ACGAAAAGGGAGCGCTCAAATCACCCCCGGGCGATGGCGGCGTGATTCTTGTGGGTGAACGCGGCGTGCTCTACTTCCCCGTCGAAGGGGACACCCCCACCGTGTTTGTCGATGGCAAGAAGGTTGACGTGAAGGTGGCGGATCAGAAGTCCACCAACCACTATCACGACTGGATCAACGCCATCTTGAAGGGTGGCACTGTGCAGGCACCATTCCAGCGTGCTGGACTGCTTTGCGAAAGCCTGAGCCTCGGAGCGTTTAGCTGCATGGAGCCGGGCAAGGTGCTCAACTACGACCACTCCAAGATTGCATTCACCAACAGCACCAAGGCCACAGAGTGGTGCCATCGTCCCGTTCGCACCGGATTTAAGGTGGAGAATCTGTAACGTGCGGCGGATGGTTGGCGCGGTGGCATTGGCGTGCATGGCCAATGCCGGATGCGCCGGAAAGTTGGCGGATCTACAGGGTGCGCGATCGACCACCGTACACGTGCCCACGGAGACTCTCGCAGGGGAGGGCACTGCCAACCCGGCAACAGGAGTTTCTGCCTCATTTTCACTTAAGAATGCTGCGTGGGGCGCGGTGTTGGTGGAGAGCCTTCGCGTACCCGTGAGTACCACGGTTACGACGCAACCGGAACTTCCCGCCACCATCAAACCTGGCGGCGAACTGCAGGTGACGGTGTACTCCAAGTTCAAGCCCGGCCGCCCCGCCGGTGCGCGAACCATCAGCTTGGAGACCAAAGGTCAGCCGCCACTCGCGCTGACCGTGCAGCCCGCGCCACTAGCCAAGTAAGTACTTACGTCGCGCGTCTGCCAGCCACGCGCACTGCAGGATTCCGCAGACCAGTGCAGGCACATTCAAGAAGAGAATCGACGCGATGTTCAATATGCCCCACAACTGCGTGCGGTCCAAGTACAGCGTCGGAGTCATCCGCCGAGCCGCCGAGTAGTCCATGCACTGCATCACGCCCACCACAAGGGGTAGCGCGGCGATGGGGCAGCAGCAACAACTCACTCCCAGTGTTCCAAACCCGGCGAAACCGAGTCCCACAAGCCACTTGACACCCCACAGAAGATTGGAGATTGCGCCAATCAGCAGCACCACCTGCAGATTGGAGGGTGGCCACGATTCATTGCTTGCAAACCCAGTAGGTGAAGGCTGCGGCGAAGAGGGTGGAGCCCATGAGCCTGTGGATGGCGGTGGGGGTGGATTGCTCGATGCACTGGATTGCGCTGTAGCACCCAATCCCAAGGCGTCAGCGAACTCATCCCAGTGCTGAGCATCACGCCACGGCCCCGCCTCTTCCTGGCTCACTTGGGTTGTGCTTGTCACCCGGCGCTCGTTGATCCAGCGCACCATGGTGGCCAGATCCGTGGGACCGTAGGACTTGCCATCAGCTCCGATCATCCAATAGTTGCGTTCGCCCATGATGGTGGAGATGCTACGCGTTGATGCGCGTCTTCTCATGGTGACCATTCTTCCCGCTGGATGGATGAGCGAGTCCGACCTGCTGCGCGCCACGGCCGCAGTGGCGTGCGGTTCCGGCCATCCAGCGGCGTGGCTGCTGCTCAAGGCGGCGGATGTTCGGGTGGTGCAGATTGTTGACGCGGTGAACTGCGAGCGACTCTCCGCATCGGGTGCCGCAGGAGTGGTGGCCGGCAGCCGGGTGGTGGTGGGCTCGCCTGAGCAGTTGCTCGCATTGGGAGTGGACTTGAGCGCGGTTCCGCCCATTGCCAGCGATGAACACATGCTCTGGGTTGCCAGCGATGGAAGGTTCGCCGGCATCGTGGTGTTGGCCGAGTAGTTACGGCGTCGCGGGTGCCACAGGAAACTGGGCCTTGGTCAGCGCCACGGCGATGTTGCGCAAGAGGCGTGCGCGACGGGGCTCTGGGCTCATGTGCGTTGGAGCGGGCACCACGACGCGCAATGGAAGCGAACCCAAGTCAAGCGCATGGCGAACGCCGCGCCTGAGCACGGTGCCGCTGCACTCGGCCAACCCCCAGCCTGGTGGCACTTCGCGCGAGCGCACCACGCCACTGGGAGCCAACACCCACATCTGGTCAGCCAATCTCCATCGCGCAATGAGATTGAACTTGGTCTGACCGTGCAACCGTTCTTCAACTCGCCCCAAATCGCGCATCACCCGGCGATAGGGGAGCAGCCTGCTTCGTTCAAACTCCCACTGTGCACCCTGCGCAAAGAGCGCTTCATGGCTCCGGCACAACTGTGGTTCGTGAACAGGAATCAAGTCAGTTTCAATGACACGCTTGCGCTCCAGCAGGCGCTCGCGTTCAAGAAGCAGCGCCTCGACCCGAAGATCGTCGCGAAGAAAGTCCGCTCGGCTGGCCTTGCACTCCACAATCGCGGTGCGGGGAACCACCGGCGTGCCCGCTTCGGCATACCCCGCAGCATCCACGCGAAAACGCGAGACGGGGCAGGGAACCTCCGTGGCGACCGCCCGGCACCCCGTTGAGAGCAACCATGCGGCGGCTAGCTCCTTGAGGCCAAGATGTTCGCGCGTTTCCACA
The DNA here is from genome assembly GCA_964640485.1 of uncultured Isosphaeraceae bacterium. Classification (GTDB taxonomy): domain Bacteria; phylum Planctomycetota; class Phycisphaerae; order Phycisphaerales; family SM1A02; genus CAZXGD01. Next base: position 2,532 of record CAZXGD010000001.1, read on the forward strand.
ACTGCGCAGTATCGCTCACCGGGCGTGGCGCGCGCGCTTTGCAGAGGCGCGTTTGGGTGCCTGTGCGCTACGCCGTGCGGCGGACTTCTTGCGGGGGGCCGTCAGGCGTTGCTCCATGGTGGGGCGGTAAATCACGCCGCGCATGCGCATGTCGGCGAGGACGGCATCAAGCACGCCCGGCATCTGCCCCAATCGCTCGGGGGCGTGAACGCCGGGACGCTTGAGTGTGCCTGCGGCGATCAGCCGAGCCACCGCCGTGGCGGGGAAGCCTGTCGTTCGACTCATGCTGCTGAACCCGGTGTTGGAATCCAACTCATCGTGAAGCGTCCATGCCATGCGCACGGGTCGACCGTGCAGCATTCCGGTGGCCTTCACGGTCATCACCGTGATATCGGGTTCCCCTTCGTCGTAGGTCCACAGCGGAAAGAGGAGCGCGGCCAGCAGATCCAGCGGACGAACCTTGCCTCCGGCCACCGCAATGGGCTCTGTTCCAAACAAGCCCAAGTGCCGCAGAGTTCGCATGAGTTCGGCGTGCCCTGGGTAGCGCATTGTTTTTTCGCGCATGTGCGGAACCTTCAGGGTCTTCACCAAACTCCTAAGGCCGTCTGTGTTAAAGGCTTCAAGAGTGCCTACGCCGGGTTGATGGACCAATTCAGGCTCGCTGAGCGCTTCCTTCTCCACGACCTTGCCATGTTCAACCACGCGGCTCGTCCGCACGTACTCCTCAATGACATCGTGCGGGCTGAACGGCGCTTTGTATTGCCAAGGCCACGCGCGAGACTTGGGCAGACCCCCCACCAAGATTTCAAGTTCGTCGCAGGAATCCAGAGTGTGTACCGCCCAGCCAGAGAGCATGTGGCTCATGCCTGGAGCTACGCCCATGTCGGCCACCACGGGCACGCCCGCGCGCTTGGCCGCGGCGTCTAACTGCAGAAAGTCTTCGGGCATGAAACTAATGTCAACGTAGGGCACCCGCGCATCAATCACGCCTTGCATGGCCGCGAATCCAAAGCGGCTGGGCAGGGCTCCAAGCACCATGTCTGCCTTAAACCGCTTGGCCAGGGTGGTGACGGCTTTGCGGCTGCTGGCATCGCCCACGTGCGCAACGACAGCACCCTTGGAGCGGCGGATGGCACGTTCCAGCGATGCGCGATGGGAGTCCACTACGGTGACGTGCATGCCCGGCGTGGCGGCCATGTCGGCGGCCACCACACTTCCCACCATTCCAGAACCTAGGACCAAGATTCGCATGTCATGCACCCTTCTTGCGGCGCTCCGAGTGGGTCACGCGGAGTCGCGGCTGACTTGCTGGTAGTACTCGCGTTCGCCTCGGCCTCGCAGTGGATAGTCCTTGCGCAGCGGGTGAGCCGGGAAGTCCTTCCACAGGAGGATGCGGCGCAGATCAGGGTGGCCCTTGAAGCGAATGCCGAACATGTCGAATACTTCGCGCTCCAACCATTCTGCGGTGGGCCATAGATCGGTGACCGTGTCAACCACCAGATCAGGGTCGGGCTCGGCGCCGGAAGTGTCCACGCTGGGATTCAGGTACGTCTTAAGCCGAATTCGGGTCTCTTTGGAGTAGCTGGCCAGATTCCAAATCACCGCAAAACGCCCGGGCTGGGGCGCGGGGTAGTTCAGGTAATCCACCGCCGTGACGTCTGCTAGAAAGTCGTAGGCGCACTGGGGATCGTCGCGCAAGTGTCGCGCAATGTTCTTGAGCAGCTCTCGCGGCAGAATCACCGTGTGCTGGCCGCGAAACTCTTGCACCGTGATTTTGGCAGAAGGGAACGCGGCCTTCAGAATGGGCAGCGTGGGATGGTCAAGCGTGGACGCGGGGGGCATAGAGAGGGGAATGATAGCGGCCAACGACTAGTGCCTAAAGTGCCTGGTGCCTGTGATCATGCAGGTCACGGCGCGTTGATTGCACAGGTCAAAGGTCTCTTGATCGCGCTTGCTGCCTCCTGGATGCACAATGCATTTGACCCCGGCGTCCGCCAACAGTGTCGGACCGTCCGCAAACGGAAAGAAAGCATCACTGGCAGCCACTGGCGCATCCGACGCGGGTAGCGCATCAAGGTGCGCACGCGCCTTTGCAATGGCTCCACGGCAACTGGCCACACGATCCATCTGCCCCGCGCCCGCGCCAAGCAAGGCCAGATTGCACCCGATGCACACCGCGTTGCTCTTGAGGTGCTTGGCAACCACGAACATGGCACCAGCATCGCGCAGCATGGCAGCGGTTGGTGCGGGCCCAGCAGCGTGCACAAAGCTCTCCGCGCGGATGGCGTGCATGTCCTGTTGCTGCGCAAGAACTCCACCGGGAATGGAGCGGAGCGAAAGGGGCGCTGCCGTTTGCGCCGCACTGCGTGGAGTGTGGCCCACTGCCAGCAGCCGGGCGTTCTTCCAGCGAGACTCAAGCAAGGTCAACGCGTGCGGGGCAAATGAGGGCGCTACTACCACTTCAAGAAAGCGTTCGCCCTTCACCATTTCGGTGGCGGTGGCCGTATCAACCTCCGCACTGAATGCCACCACGCCGCCAAACGCCGCGAGCGGGTCACCCCCCCATGCCAAGTGAAAGGCCTGAAGCGCCGATGGCGCGAGCGCCGCACCGCAGGCATTGGTGTGCTTGATGACCGCGCATGCGGAGAGTGAACCTTGAGCGTGCAGGTCTTGCACCAGTTCCAGCGCAGCCGCCGCATCAAGCAGATTGTTGTAGGAGAGCGGCTTGCCTCGAAGAAGTTCCGCAGCGGCCACACTTTGACCCACAAACGTTGGATCGCGATAGAGCGCCCCCAACTGATGTGGATTCTCGCCGTAGCGCAGTAACTGCTGCATCGGCAGTGAGAGTTCAAGCTGGGGTGGGAGCGTGCCTGAAGTCTGCGCATCGCCGGGGTGCTTGTGCATCCATGCGGCGATGGCGCCGTCATAGGCCGCCGTGCGCGCAAAAACCTGCGCGGCCAAACGCCTGCGCAGCGCCAACGTGGTGCCGCCACCATGTTGCTGCAGTTCCTGAATGACCTGGGCGTACTGACTTGGGTCTGTCACGACGGTAACGCTCTCAAAGTTCTTGGCGGCGCTACGCAGCATGCTGGGGCCACCGATATCGATTTGTTCGATCGCCTCATGTTCTGCCACCCCATGGCGTAAAACTGTTCGCTCAAATGGGTAGAGATTCACGCACACCAGATCGATGGGCTCAATGCCATGCTCCGCCATTGCGGCGCGGTGCTCTAGATTGGAACGCACGGCCAGCAAACCACCATGCACGCGCGGGTGAAGCGTCTTTACCCGACCATCAAGCATTTCAGGAAAGCCTGTCACCTCTTCAATGGGGGTGACGGCAATTCCCGCCTTGGCCAACGCGGCTGCTGTACCTCCGGTGCTGATGATCTGTGCTCCGACAGCGCATAGCGCCTGCGCCAAGGGCACGAGTTGATCCTTGTCGCTCACCGAAATCAGCGCGCGGCGAATGCGAACGGGCTGATCCATGGTGCGTGCAGACGTGACTAGCGTTGGCCGGAGTTTGGAGCTGCGTCCGTCGCCGCAGTCGCCCGACGCGCGAGCGGTTCCGCGCGCTCAATGCGGCCGTCGATGGACGTAATGAAGAGATCGCCGTTGATCATGGGAGATACGGTGATCATGGCCACTTGTGGAAGCGCGCGTTGGGAAACCACTCGCCCATTGCCGGCATCCACGAATGAAAGAGTCTTCGACGCGCGTTCCCACACCAACAGATTGGTGCCCAGTCTGCCGATGACGTTTCCTGGCGCGGTGCTCTTCCAGCGCACCTCGCCCTCCGGTCGGTCGGTGGGGTGCGGATTGAAACTCACCAGACCTTCATCTGGGATCTGCAGGTAAAGGCCATCGGCGATGCGCGTAGGGTCATTCAGCAGCGGTGACTGCGTAAAGTAGTGCCACAGCACGCGACCGCGCGCCAAGTCAAACGCCCACAGGCTCTGGTCTTTGCCCGCAATGAAGGCCGCGCTCTGATCCGTTGCGATGCGGGTTTCAACGCCAGCGCTCAACTTGCGGTCCCACACCACGCGCGTACTGCCAGCGTCCAGCGCTAGAACATTGCCCTTGGAAGACGCCGCCAGAACCACATCGCCTTCAACAGTGGGAGTGGCGTGAACGGTGCCGCCGATGGTGGTAGCGCGCCATCCAAAGCCCGTTCCATACTGGTACCAACTCACCAAACCGTTGCGAGTGCCGTAGACAAAGTACGGCCCAAAAGTGGCTGGAGCGGTCGTTGGCAATTGATTGAGCGTGGATCGGCGGGCCAGCGCCCCCGTCAACGCGTCAAGCGCAATCGAGTCAATCTGGGTGACCACGTACACGCGGTCATCGGAGCCAAGAGGCAAATGGTCGATGGCAAGGATTCGCTCCATGCCTTTGAAGGTGCTAGCCCGCCACACGGTTTCACCGTTGTCGCGGCGCACACGCACCACGCTGCCGGCACTATCGGCAAACCAAATGCTGTCTGTGCCCGGCTCACTGAGCTGTGCTTCACTGCCGCGCGTGGCGAGTGGCTCAGTCTGCCATGCGATGCGGTAGCCAAACTCGTCAGCGGCCGTTGGTCCAAAGACATAGCGCTCGTCCAGAATCTGGCGTGCGGTCTTTGCGGGAGAATCCGTTTCGGGCGCGGCTGGCGCGGCGGCAGGCGTTCCCGGTGTTTGAGTGGCAGGCTTCTGTGGCTTCTCGGTGGGGGTTGAGGGATTCACCGACGGGCTCTGGCCCAGCACAACGGGCGCGGCCGCAAACAGCGGCGCCGCCAAGAGGCATGGCAGGAGAATTCGTCTAGCAGCGGCGCGGCGAAGGGTGTCAGGCATCGTGATCATTGGCTCCGTACGCTCGTCCGCCCGACAGGGCAACGCGAGGGCGGCAAGTATACGAAAGGGCTGTTCGCGGCTCGGCCTCGGGCAGTTGCGCGACAGTGAGCAGGCGGCGGGCGCGTGCCCTTGAGCGCCTTTAGAACCCGGGAATCGATCGCATGAGGTTTTGAATTCCCCCAAAAAGACGATCAGCCGCGCCCTTTTCTCGGATCGCGGCTGACCTTCCCTTTTTCCCTCGCAAACCGTTTGACGTATCGAGGCGACCACCGAGGTGGTCAGAATGCCGAGAGTTCCCTTTTCCTGGCATTCCTAAACGTGTGAGTACTGAGCCCTTTACTCGCCTCACACAGCCAACGAAACGCAAAAGCGGACTGCTGACCTCTTCCAGTTCCCTTTCAACATGAAAGAGGTTGACCACAGTATGACCCGATTCCCGGAGAGTGCAAGGAGGGAACCCAGTTTTTTGTTCAAGGGCTCTTCCTGCCCCCCTCCTGAGGCGCTCTGGAGGGCCTTTAGATCAAATTCGGCCCATAATCGACCTTTGGTGGCCGCAGACGATTTGCCGTATCTCAAGGCTTGCAGCAGCCCCTCCTGCGAACATACCGGGACGTGCCAGGGCGCTCCCAACCAACCTTCGTTGTCAGCATGCACCCCATAGGAATGGTGCTCGCAGCGCTTTGTTCCGTGTTGATGTTGCTTGCCATGGCGGCGCCACCTTCACGACAAGCGGTGGGTGATTGGTGGGACAGAACGCAGCCCGGTAAGGGTCAGAGGGCTCCGCAGAGCAAGTACTACAACGTTCGATCTGACCTCACCGTTCCAGAAACGCAGATGTGGGCCCACCACCTGGACACCATGTACGAGGAGTACACACGCCGGTTGGTGATGGGTGGAGGCCTGCGCCGGCGTACGCCGGAGATCTTGAACGTCTTTCTGTTTGCGCGACGTCAGGACTATCTGGACACCATGCGCACGCAGTTTGGGCTGAACGCCACGGGATCTGGCGGGATGTTCTTTATGACGCCCCGCGGCGGAGGTCTGGCGTTTTTCACCGAGAATCTGCCGCAGCAGCGTATTGCGCATGTGGCGCAGCACGAAGGGTTCCATCAGTTTGCGCACGCCTTCTTTGGGAACGACCTTCCGCCCTGGCTCAATGAAGGGCTGGCGGAGTTCTTTGGGCATTCCATTGTGGATGGCAAATCCATCGTCATTGGCCAGGCGCCTCCACAGGTCTTGGAACTCATGCGCCATTCCGTGAAGGAGAACACGTACATACCGTTCAACGACCTGCTTCAGATGGACGAAGCACGATGGAACAGCGCGGTTCGTATGGGCACAGCCGCACAACAGTACGAACAAAGCTGGTCGATGGTGCACTTTTTGGTGTACGGCAATGCTGGCAAGTATCAGCCTGCCTTTCAGCAGATGCTGCGAATGGTGAATGGTGGAACTCGCTCGTATCAGGCCATGCGCACCGCGTTTGGATTGACCACGGATACAGATATTCGCGACTTTGAGGCCAAATGGATCGAGCACATCCAAAGGGCGAATCCCAGCACGTTTATCGCTGCACGCGTACGACTTGAGTTCTTGGCTGAGGGCTTGCGAAAAGTCTGGCAGCAGGGGCAACGACCAGCCACTCTTCAAGAGCTGCGCAAGGCATTGGTGGATGAACAGTTCAAGTATCCCATGACGGCGCATGGCTACACGCTGACGATCAGTGCCAGCGATGATGCCAACTATTCGATTCCCCTGGATGCCACCAACAAGTCTCCTGTGGCCTTGGAACTCATCGCGGCTGTGGCGCCACGCACGGCAGCGGCGAAGAAACTGGAGGAACAGCACCCCACGCCTCCTACCATTCGCACGCGCGGCATGGAACCCAAGGATGTGGTGGTGCAGTGGAAGCGCCGAAGCGATTCCCCGACTGAGTTTGATTACGAGATGGTTTCGCCCAAGTAGGTGTGCAGAGATGCTTCCAGCACGATCATCCGACTTTGTACCTGCCACCCTTGAGCGAGCAGTTCACGCCAATGGGGTGGTCTTCTATCGAAGTGCTTTGCTGGCCGAAGCTGGTTTTCCGCACGCCTTTAGCACGCGTGCTGGTGGAGTGAGTGCGGCGCCGTTCGACAGCATGAATCTGGGCATTGCCGATGCACCTGGTGTGCCCGACTCCACCGACAACGTGGCGTGCAATGCACAATTGCTCATGGAAGCCGCGGGAATGTCGGGCCGTTGGATGGTGCGCGTGAAGCAAGTCCATGGCGCGGATGTCTACTGTTGCCGAGGAACAGAAACATTTGGTCCGCCTGAAGTCACGGCGGATGCCGTGGTGAGCGCACATTGGCGCGTGGCCCCCTGTGTGCGCACGGCGGACTGTGTGCCGGTGCTGCTGGGGTGTACGTCCACGGGCATGGTGGCGGCGGTGCACGCGGGGTGGCGGGGGATCGTGGCCGGGGTGATTTCCGCCGCCGTGGCTCGCATGCAAGAACTTGGTGCAAACGTTGAACGCATGCGCGCAGCGATCGGCCCCTGCATTGGCGGCGAACGCTACGAGGTGGGGCCCGAGGTGACCGACGATTTCACAACCGCAGGCCTCGACGGTTTTGTGTTGCGCTCGCATGCCTGGGAGCGACCGCACTTGAACTGCTTTGGAGCCGTGCGCCACCAATTGCAGGTGGCTGGGTTGGGCGAAACCTGCATCGATGGAACCGAACTGTGCACGGCCAGCGCCGTGGCACAAGCCGGACCGGAGTTCTTTAGCTATCGGCGTGACGGTGCCCGAAGCGGAAGAATGGCCTCGGTGATCGGCACACCTACTGCAGGCTGATCTTGGTTGCGCGCACGGTGAATGCGCCCTGGTCGTTGTGCTCGACCACAGTTCCGGTCACCGCTACCGATGCCATGGGCACAAGTCCACTTGCGCCCTTCACTGAAAATGGCAGCGCCTTGCCGTCACCGTCCACAATCTCAACCATGGCAATGTTGCTGCGCAAACTCTCTGCAGGTTCGCAGCAGTAGTCCCAGGGGGTTTCGCAATGATCTTCAGTGCACTTCACCAGGCCGGGGTCCACGATCGTGAACATTGATCGACTGGCATTGAACGGTTTACGGCTGCCCCCAATGGTTCCAATGACTGTGACGGTATCACCCAGTTTGGCACTCTTTTTGCAGGCGCCAACGCCGGTTGCGCCCTTCAGTGCTTCCTTGACAAGCAGCCCCTGGGGCAGCCCCACGGAACCAGCGAGTGAGGCTCCTGAAGCATCAACAGCCGAAACAGCCTTGCTATCGGTTGCTTGCGGCTTGCTTTGGGGTGTCGCGGGATCGCCGCACGCTGCAGATAACAAGAGTGCGGTCAGAGAGAGGAATGTTGCGGCTTTCATGTGAATGCTCCTTTGGAGTGTGAAGAGTGAGGTTAGTCAGATTTGAGTGCGGTGGGCACGGCCAATCTCAGACAACGTATGGCAGGAACAATGCACCCTGCCACGCCCACCAGAATGCCCGCGGCAAGGCCCAGCATCACAATCTGTTCATTGATGACAATGCCAAAGGTGCCCATGCTGAACTCCACGCTCAGGCCATGAAGCAGGGTCGTGGCGATCGCCACGGCAATCAGCGAGCCAGCCATGCTGGCGAGCAGGCTTTCCTGCAGCAGGCTGGTCACCACTGCGAATCGTGTGTACCCCAAGCACTGCAGCATGCCGATCTCACGGACTCGGCTGGCGAACGCGGCGTACATGGTGTTGAGCCCACCAAGCAGCGCGCCTGCGGCCACCAACGCCGCGCTGGCGAGCACCATGATTCGAACTGGCCGGTAGAAGGCGCTTTGGCCGGCGTAGTACGAAAGTTCGGGAAGGGCAGTGAGTTCCAAATCAAACCTGCGTTGGGCAAACGCTTCAACATCAGCAGGATCTGCGGTGGACTCCAACCCCAGGATCACCGTGCTGATGGTTTCGCGTTGCGTGAGCACCAGCAGATCATTGAGCGGCATCCACACTTCACCATCCATGATGGTGGAGGGGGCTTCCATCAACCCCACCATCCGCAGGGGTTGTGAATCAATCACAAGCATGGGGCCGCCGCTGCCATCGTTCTGAAGGGCCGTGCGCAGGAGAGCTGGGTTCAAGCCAGCCCGTTTGGCGGCGCTGATGCCCATGATCACTTCCATGGCTCCGGGTTCCGCTGCGCGCCCGGCAACGATGCGCACTTGCGGATGCACCAAGAACGCTATGGGTGTCACACCACGAACGATGGCCAAGTCGCTGCTGGATCGTTTGTGGTCGCTCGCTTCAACCAGCACGCCCGTCGGATCCTCGCCCGCGGCAAGCACGCGCAACGGAAGTGGCACGTGGATTTCACTGCTCACCAGTGGCAGACCAGCCAGCGCGCGAATGCCATCAATGCTTGCGGCGATCACGCCTGCAGTGCCTGGGACGATTTCGCTGCGTTCCACGCTCTCTTCGCTACCCGCACCCAGCAACAACACATTGCCTGCAGTTCCGCTTGAGCGCAATGCCGCATCCATGCCCCACGCGAAGCCGGCACCCGCCATCACCAACACCACCACGAGGGCCGCGCCCCCAACGGAGATCGCCAGCCGAGCGGGACTCCGCCCCAGATTTCGGCTGGCATACGAGAATGGAAGCAATCGAGCCATGGTGAGAGTTCCCTTATGCCGCTCTGAATCCTTGAGCAATCTGCCGCCGGGCGGCCATCCACGCGGGAACGCTGCCCGCGACCAGCCCCAGCATTGCAGCGATCGCGACGCCCATGAAGGCAATGCGCTGATCTCCGACAACGTCAATGCTCACTCCCTCCATGGTGAAGTTGAGCGCTGCCACGCGAATAGCAACATAGGCCAACGCCGCACCGATGACGCCTCCGGACACGCCCAGCAGCACAGCCTCAAGCACCACCATCCATGCGATGTGCGCACCGGTGTAACCCAGAGTTTGCAGCACTGAGTGATCGCGCACTCGGTCGCGAACAGAGAGCACGATGGCATTGGCCACCAGTGCAAACACTGCAGCCAGCGCGGCCCAGCCCACCCAACTGGCAAAGCTCACCAATGCGATCACGTCGTGCGCGGCGCGAGCCACAAAGGCAGTTTCGGCGCGGGTGGTCGTTGGGTATTGATCGCGCGCAAACAGTTCGTCAATAGCTTGCGCGGTGGCTTCAAGCTGGCGTGGGTCACTCACTTCAACGTTGAACTGCGTGACCACGCCTCCGGTGCCGCCGCGCGATGCGCTTTCCTGCAAGAAGGGCAGGTGAACGTACGCCACGTTCTGATCCTGCGCCTTGGGGCTCTCAAAGACTCCGGCCACGTAACTGCGAACGCCCGCCGCATCAAAGCGGTCGCCCACGCGAATACCCCGGCGCTGAGCCAAGCCCGAGCCGATGAGCGCCGCGTCGCCGCGCCGTTCCCACTCTTGCATGCTGCCTTCAAGCAGTGTGGCTTTGGCCATGTACTCCTTCAGAAAGCCTTCCATGGGAACGCCGCGGAAAGTCACCACGTCAAGACTGGCGCGGCAGTTGTTCACGATGATCTTCATAGGCACCACTCCGGTCACGCCGGGAATCCTGCGGATCTGCTGTTCGTAGTTCTGCGGCAATTGGCTGGTGAAGGGGCAGAACCTGTTCTTGCGATACACCACCAGCGTGGTTTCGCCAGCACCCGCATCGGTGGCGCGGCGCACGCCATCTCGCATGCTCTCAACAAATGCAAACAAGAAAACCGCCACCGCAATGCCCAACACGGTGAGGCCTGTGCGAAGTGGTCGGCGTACCAAGTTGCGCCAGACGAAAGGAATGGTTCTGATGAGTGTGCTCATGATGTGAGTGCTCCTTCCACAATGCGCCCCTTGTCAAGGCGCACCAAGCGCTGTGCGCGACTCGCGGTGTTGGGATCGTGGGTCACCATGACGATGGTCTGGCCGTGTTCGGAGTTGAGCTGCTGCAGAAGCTCCATCACCTGCCCTGCGCTTTCCTTGTCCAGGTCTCCTGTGGGTTCATCCGCAAGAAGCAGAGTGGGTTGAGTGACGATGGCACGCGCAATAGCCACGCGCTGCTCCTGACCTCCGGAAAGCTGGCGCGGATAGTGCCGCGAGCGGTCCATCAAGCCAACAAGTTCAAGCGCCTTCGCCACGCGTTCGTGCCGATCGCGCCCATTAAGAGAGTGAAGCAGCAACGGAAGCTCGACGTTTTCATAGGCCGTGAGCACCGGCACCAGGTTGTACAACTGAAAGATGTAGCCCACGGCGTGGGAACGCCAGCGCGCCAGTGCGTTTCGCCCCAGCGCCGTGATGTCTTGACCGTCCACCACCAGCGAGCCGCGAGTGGGGCGATCGATGCCGGCCACAAGGTTGAGCAGCGTGGTCTTGCCGCTGCCACTGGGGCCCATGAGCGCTACGAATGCGCCCTTTTCGATGGTCAGGTCCACGTTCTGCAGCGTGTGAATAACTTCGTTGCCGCGCTCATAGTCGCGCCAGAGCGAGTGACATTCAATGATTGGCATGGGGGTCTCCTGACATGTTGGAGGGTGCAGACATCACCCTCACCCGATCGCCCGCTTGTGGTTGTGCACCACGCGTGTCCACCAAGAGGTCGCCGGCGCGAAGCCCGGTTGACACTTCAAGCCATCCATCTCGTTCCATGCCGGTAAGGGTGAGCTCGCGCCGCTCTGCAATTCCGCGGCCATCTTGAAGGCCGATGACCACCAGTGCGGTTGCGTGAGTCGATTGCCCCGCCCCGCGCTGAATGCCCTCTGCCGGTGCCCAAAGCTGCAGCCTTCGACGGCCAGCAGCCATGTCTGATGCGCCCCCTGCGCCCTCGGCGGTCTGCCCTGCGCGAGGAAAGATTCTCACACGCGCGAGCATTTCTGGTTTCAGTTCAGGGGCAGGATCAGTGATCAGAATCTTGGCTTGCACGGTGTTTTTGGCGATGTCCGCCAGATGCACCATGCGCACCACTGTTCCTCTGAACACGCGATCGGGTAGCACGTCCACCTGAATCTCCGCCAGTTGGCCGATGGCCACGAGGCCCGCATCTGCCAGTGGCACATCTGCTCGCACTTGCATGTGTGCGGGGTTGTAGAGCTCAATGAGCGGCTTGCCATCCTGCATAGAACCGGCGGTCATGCCGGGGCTGACGAGGCGAGTCATGACGACGCCTTCACTGGGAGCGCGCACTTGTGTTCGCTCGAGGATGAGCGCTTTCATGTCTCGTTCAGCGGTGGCTGCAGCGGTCCCCGCGTCCATGGCATCTAAGCGCAATGCCAAACGCGCCACTTCAGCCTGAGAAACCGCGCCGCTTTCCACCAACTTTCTTTTGCGCAAGAGTTCGTCCGCCATCTCTGCGCGCTTAGCCACCTGCTCTTGCAGGGCAGCCTCTGCCAGGCGGAGCGCGATGACCTGTTCTTGGTCGTAGAGCGTTACGAGCACCTGATCCTTGGACACCTTTTGGCCCTCAAGCACCAAAACGTCCTTCACGGTTCCCGGCGTCAGCGCGGTGACCATGACGGGAAACGGGGCGGGTTCCAGCCATCCAGGAGCTTGGATGGCGGGACCCGTGAGCCGCATCTGCGTGCTTCCTGAAGAGGAGCCTGCTGGGCTGGAGTTGTCTTGGGGTGTTGAAGCCTCCGCTGCGGGGGACTCAGAAGCATCGCCCTCATCGCCAGCAAAGTCCGAAGCGGACTTCATGACCACCTGCAGTACGCGCACAGGAGTGGCCGGCGCAAAGGTGCGCCACCCCGACCACAGCACGGCGGCTACAGCGCCGGCAACGATGAGCGTGGGCAGCAGGACGCGCGTGAACACGCGGTGCGGGGGACGGGGCACGATGGTTGCCGCGTGGGTCATGGCATGCCTCCCACTGTGGCAGCGTTGGGGTCGAATGCGTTGGCGCTGCCCAGTGCGGGCATTGACGCATCAGTGGAGGCCATACCGCCGCTTGAGTTCACTACTCCCGGAAGAGTGGTACCCGCCAGAACACGCTGCAAGTTGAGTTCAGCCATGATGGCATCGCGCCGAGCGCGCGCCAGTTGCATCAGAATGCGATTCTCCTGCTGATCGCTCTGCCACACCTGAAGTGGAGCGGTCTCGCCAGCCGCCACGCCCGCGTCCAACAGGGCCTTGGTGGACGTGAATGCGCGCAGCGTGTGATCACGAATCTGCACAATGTGGTGCTCATTGACGCTGACTGCGGTGAGGGCTCGGCGAGTGTCGGTGATGGCCTGCTGCCAGAGCGCGTTGGAGTCCAACCGCGCCATTTCAAGCTCAATCTCGGCGGCCTTCACCCTGAACTGTCCTTGGTTGAAGATGGGAACTGAGATCGAGGCGCCAAACATTGCAGAGTCGTCGCCTGTCATGTCGCGGTCCCAGCCCCCGCCCAACATCACTGAGGGCCACTGCGAGGCTTTGGCCAGAGCTAGCCTGCTGGCGGCACCCGTCACGCGAGCCTCTGCAGCGGTCAGGTCAAGGCGTTTGTGGCGAACCAGGTCGAGCAGCTCTTGATGATCAAGGGGTGGGGTGGTGGGTTGAAGTCCACACTCCTCTCCGGCATCTTTGGCAGACTTGGCCACCACCACCCATTGCGTGTCGTCATCACCGCGCCCCATGGCCACAAGCAAGTTGAGTTGCGCGGTTTCGTACGATTGGTGTGCATCCATCGCTCGGATGGAAGCTTCGGAGTGAATCATGCTGGCTTCGTTCACCAGTACGGCAGTGGTTTCACCCTCGCTAAACGCAGCTTGGCGTGCTTGCAACACCGCGGTGGCGATTTCAACCTCACGCAGGCTGAGCGCAAAGAGTTCCCACGCGCTTGCCACGTCCACGTACGCCGCGCGCGTGTTGACTGCGGTGGCCACGGTGAGCGCGGCAGTCTGGAACAGAGCGCTGCGCAGAGCCGCATCGGTTTCACCCACGAGTGCTTCGCGCTTCCAATGCCAGTCAACCTGCGCACTCACCATGGCAAGAATGGGCGCAACGCCCATGCCAAGGGGAACGCCTCCGGAGAGATCAAGCGTGGGATTGGGGGCGAGCTGGCTGTCCTGATAGCGCGCCCGGCGGCGCTCAATTTCAAGGAGTGAACGCCGTAGCGCGCGGTTGTTCTGTAGTGCGGTGGTAAGCGCAGCCTCGGCGGAAAGCGGGGCGCGGCCATCCCACGCTTGGCTGGGCTGATCCCAGGGGAGTTCCGGATGTAGCTGAGCACCGATTCGCTCCTCAAGTGAGGGTGCGGCTTCAGCCAGCGTTGGCCCTGGCTGAGCGGTGCACGCGGTAAACAGAAGTGCGGCGGCGAGACCAGTGATGGCCACGCGACAAGCGCTGCCGAATGCGAAGGAAGATGTGCGTGAAGTCATGAGTGTGCGTTCTCAACGGGTGTAACGAAACAGCGACGGAGTGAAGCCGTCGCGCGTTACACCAGGAGAATGCACGCGTACTGCAATAGGTCTCGGCCGGATGCCTTGCCTGGCGGACCGGTGGTGTGCTCACGTTGTGCACTTGCAAACAGGTTTGTGGGCACATCGGGTAGCACACTGAATTCCATGGCGGCAAAGATCAAGTCTGTGCCAAACGAATCCGGAGTGTCCAGAGTGATTGCTGCCGGCAGCACGCGATCCTTGCATGAAGTGCAGCAGCCCGTTCGCGTGTCCTTGCTTCCCGGATCGGAGCAGGGGGCATTGCCACCTTCTGTTGCCTCCTCAGCATGGCAGCATTGAGTGCAGCAACTGGGCGCGGGCTGCGTGGACACCCCTCGCGTCACTGCGTGAACTGCCGCTCGGGCTTGGCAGCAGCAGAAAGGCATCCATGCTGCCAAGAAGAGAGTGAGGAGGATGTGAACTGGGCGCTTCACGAGTGAGGGGGCGGTCTCTACTGTAACGGCATTTGAACGCGATGAAAGCAGCGGAATCGTGGAATAGGCATCCGTCGCTCAGCGTCGCTATCTAGGAATACGCGCCAAGCCGCTGAGGCGTTCACTGCGTCCGGAAACTGGCCGCGCGTTTGATGGACCGCTGTGCAGCCGCCACGACCGCCTCAGCGGTGAATCCAAAGTGCTTGAGCGTCTCAGATGCGGGCGCGCTGGCTCCAAAGGAGTGCATTCCCACAAACTCGCCGTCGAGCCCCAAGTAACTGCCCCACCCAGTTTCTGCGGCGGCTTCAACACCCACACGCGCGCGCACGCGCGGGGGCAACACTTCATCGCGATAGGCGGCATCCTGTGCTTGAAACTGAAACCAGCAGGGCAGGCTCACCACGCGAGCGCGAACACCGGACTGCTGCAATGTTGCTTGCGCTTCCAAACACTGATGCACTTCACTGCCGGTTCCGATGAGTATCACGTCTGGCAAAGCGCCGGCAGCAAGCCCTTGCGCTTCGCGTAGCACATAGCCGCCGCGCAGCGCGTGCTCAGCGGGAGCACATTGCGTTCGATCCAACGTGGGTAGATCTTGGCGGGTGAGTGCCATGCACGCGGGAGTGCGCGTTTGCGAGAGCGCCCAGCGGTACGCCTGTGCCGTTTCATTGGCATCGCATGGACGCCAAACCGCCGTGTTGGGTACGGCGCGCAGAGCGGCCAACTGCTCGATGGGCTGGTGGGTGGGGCCGTCTTCGCCCACGCCGATGGAGTCGTGAGTAAAGATCCAGAGGCAGGGCAGGTGCATGATGGCGCTCAGTCGAAGCGCGGGCTTCATGTAGTCGGTAAAGATAAAGAAGCCAGCGCCAAAGGCGCGTACGCCGGTGAGCGTCATGCCGTTTACCGCGCTGCCCATGCCGTGCTCACGAATACCAAAGTGCATGTTGCGCCCGTCGTAGGTGCCTTTCCACGCGGGTGCGTTGAACGTGCCTGCCCCCTTGGTGAGAGTCTTGGTGCTTGGGGCCAAATCGGCGGCGCCACCCATGAGCCAGGGAATGCGCTGCACTAACGCGTTGAGCACTTCGCCGCCGCTGGCTCGAGTGGCCTTGCCCTTGGCGTCCGGCGGATACACCGGCAACGCGCTCTCCCATCCCTCGGGCAGCGTGCCCGAGGCAATATGGTCCAGTTCTGCGCTGAGTTCAGGGAACTCACGGGCGTACTTGGCGCGCAGTGCTGTCCAAGCCTGGTGCGCTGCAGCGCCGCGGGCCCCCAGCAGTTCTTGGAATCTCTCGGTGACTCCCGGCGGCACCCAGAACTGGCGATCTGGGGGCCAACCGTAGAACTCCTTGGTCTTCTTGATCTCTTCGTCGCCCAGTGGTTCGCCGTGTGCCTTGGCGGTGCCGGCAACGGTGGGAGCACCCCAAGCGATGACGCTGCGCACAACGATCATGGTTGGTTTGTCGCTGCTGGCCTTGGCCTGAGCGAACGCACGCTGCAGTGCGCCCACGTCATTGGCGCACTCCACGTGCAGCACGTTCCAGCCCATGGCCTGAAAGCGGGCGGCCGTGTCATCCGTGAATGCCAGCGCGGTCTCGCCTTCAATGGTGATCTTGTTGGAGTCGTAGATCCACGTGAGATTGTTCACTTGCCAGTGTCCGGCCAGTCCGGCAGCCTCGTGGCTGACTCCCTCTTCAAGGTCGCCGTCTCCGCAGATAGTCCACACATGGGCGTCAAAGAGCTGGAAGCCAGGCCGGTTGTAGCGAGTTGCCAGGAACTTGAGCGCCGCGGCCATTCCCACGCTGTTGCCGATGCCTTGACCGAGCGGACCGGTGGTGGTTTCAACACCTGTGGTTTCGCCGAACTCCGGATGCCCTGGGCATTTGCTGTGCAGTTGCCGGAATGACTTCAGGTCGTCGAGCGTCAAGGCTGGCTTGCCCGAACGGGTGCCATCGCGAGATTCTTGAACCACCCCCGAGAGGTAGATCAAGGAGTACAGGAGCATGCTGGCGTGGCCGTTGCTCAGAACAAACCGATCTCGGTTGGGCCAGTGCGGATTGGCGGGGTCATACGTGAGCGCGTGTTGCCACAGCGTGTACGCCACTGGCGCCAGGCCCATGGGTGCACCTGGGTGCCCACTCTTGGCCTTCTGCACCGCGTCCATCGAGAGTGTTCGAATGGTGTTGATGGCAATGCTGTCAATCAACGGCGTTCCCTGGGGAGCGCCCGCATTGGTGGAGGAAACCTCCGCGAGGGTTGAGCCATCTCGGGCGTTCGTGTGTGAACTCGTGGAACCAGCGTTGACGTGCGTGGTCATGGTGAAATCGGCCTCGCGTGCCTGTCTCGCAGCGCACACGAGGCCGACTCCGGCCATCGCAAGTGCGCTAGCTACAACGGGAAGCACGATGGTATCCCCGCCCGACCGCCCCGGCCGCCAAACCCAAAGCAAGCGTTCCGGGGCCGGGAACGATTGGTCCCTGGCCGGGAGTGTCTAGTTCCCAGGAACTGAACATCCCTGCTTCCCACCTATTGCCATTCCACCAAGCATGGGCGGGCATGCCTCCGGTGCCCGTGTAACTCACAGGACCAACGGTGTTGGTGCTGTAGAAGAGGTCAGTGGAAGCCAGACTCACGAAGGAGACGCTGTCAGCAAGATCAGTCCACCACAGGACGTCAAAGAACCCATCGTTGTTGGTATCAAGATCGGTACCAACAGACCCGGCGAAACCTCGCACCAGCATGTACGTGACATTGTCAGAGTTCTCAAAGTTCAACGAATCGCCGCTTCCGACACTGGCATGAGCGGCATCGGGGTGCACGGTCAAGCTTTGCCCCTGAAAGACCCCGCTTCCAAACGTGCTCTCGTGACCCACAAAGTAGCCGTTGGCGCCCAATGAGTACGCGGAGAGATTGACTGCCATTTCAATCACGCCCCCGGTGTCGGTGCCGCTGTCACCGACGGCGAGAAACCACCACCCCTTGAGAGTGGCGAATGGATCTCCCGCAATCTCAAAGTACTCGTCTGTGTCGGCGCCTGATTGGTCCACGCGGATCTCGGAGAGGCGCAATCCAGAAAAGACCATGCCCGCTTGTGCGCTGCCCGTGGCGGCTCCCGCGGCAACCAGCCCAATGGCCTGCAGCACCACTCCTGCCACGCGCGCGCGAGCGATTCGGACCTTCCTGCGATCTTCCCCAGTTGCTGGACCTTGATGGTGCTCCACGTTCCTGCTGACTGACGCCATGTGACAACCCTTTCCGCAGCCATGCGGCTGCGCCCTCCTGCGCGAGAACCGCACACTACAACTGCCAAAACGCATGTCTTCCAAAGAAGGCGGAACTTCTTGCGCTACGATTCTGCGTTCGTTCTGTGGGGCAGGAGGCTTCTGATGATCACTCGCGTCCTTCGATTCTCGGGTCTCTCACTCGTGCTCGGCGCCGCCACCATCGCCTTGGTAGGTGCTGGGCCATTGCTCTCCGCACCGTTGGATCCACCCACGTGGGAAGCCAGGGTGGGCGCCAAGATTCCAACTCCGGTTCAGGCCACCGCCGTTCGCGGGCGCCTGCCGGGATTTCAGGAACCTGATGTGGTCTACGTCTTGGCCTTTGTGAACTTTCAGGAAGTGAATTCGCGCGCCGCGATCGCCCCGCTTGATCAGGTGCAGACAGAGCACGGCAAGAAAGTCTCCGTGGTGGTGATCACCGATGAGGGCCCGGATGCTGCGAAAAAGTTTGTTGAGTCTGCCGAGTGGGGACCCCGTATTGGGTTCGTGGTGGCCGCCGACCCCAGCCGCAGCGCCTTTCGGGCGTTCTTTGGTCCGCAGCGCGCCCCAACGCTTCCGCTGGCATTTGTCGTGCGCAACGGCGTTGTGCAGTGGATGGGAGAGCCGCTAGACCTTGCAGAGCCCGTGGCGGGCTGCATTCGCGGGTCCTGGGATCTGGCCGCAGCTCGACGAATGGCAGAACAGCGCGAGCTTTGGAACAGAATGATGAACGACATTGAGGCGCTGTCCAAGGATCGCCGGTTTGACGATGCGCTTTCAAAGCTCCAGTCGGCGTGTGAGAGCGCCTTAGGCGACCAGCAGGGCCAGTGTCTTGCCGCGCGTTTTGAACTTCTGGTCCGGGCTGGGCGGATGCCGGCCGCGTTGGCTGTGGGTGAACAGATTCTGGCCGCCCCTATGAACGCCAAGCAACCCGCAGGATTGGCGTGGACCATCATGTCTCAGGCTCCAGGCACAGAGGCGGCGCGACTCTTTGCCTTGCGTGCGGCGCAAGCTTCTGACACGGCACTGAAGGGGCGCGACGCCATGATCGGTGCCATCCTTGCCCGCGCTCAGTTTATGAATGGGCATGTCTCGCAAGCTGCTGAGACGGCTCGGAGGGCGCTGTCATTTGCACAGTCCCCGGATTTGGCAAATGCACTGCGAGAGGATTTGCGGCGATATGAAGGTGGCGCCGCACCCAACAAGACGCCGCCGGGCTCCGGTGGCTAAAACCTAAGCACGCGTTTGACCGCAGGTTGGAAAGTCTTGGGCAACACCTCAACTGTTCGCCGCAGCGTCTCTTCAGCCAAGAATCGCACACACACAAGTGTGACAGCAATGTATGTGGCCGCGGTGAGGAGCAGTTGAATCGCCGCCAACTGCTTGGCGCTCAGCGCACCCGGATGAATGCTGAGTGTCACGCTGTTACCCACCGACTGCGCGGCGATCATGGTGAGCAGCGCCACCGCTGGACCGAACGCCACATTTCGTGCGAAATCAATGGTTGGCATGCGGTACTGCCGCATGATGAGCCAGAGTTGTATGACGGCCATGATGGCCACGCTGGCTCCAGTGGCTGCAGAAATCACCACGATGGCGGTTCGAAGATCGGTGCTTGCAAGATGCTCGGTGGAGGGCAGCGATCGGAACTCCAGCCCCAGTATCACGCAGATGCCAAAGCCAACGAACGCACCGCCGATAAGACCCACGGCGCGCATGGCTTCAAATCCGGTCAGGGTTCGGAACTGTCTGAGCCCAAGCAGTGATCCGGTGAGCACGCCCGTGGCGGTGGCAAAACAAAAGCCAACGCTCAGAAAGAAGAATGGCCAGTTGGCCGGCTCCCAGCGTCCGCGATACACCAATTCCTCCGCAGCGGGGAAGACGGCTGTGGCGCCAAAGAAAAAGAATGGAACCAGCAGCATGGCACCTGAGAACACACGAGTAATAGTCTCGCGCTCCTGTGCTGGATTGCCCCGTTCACGGGCCATGGTGGGAGCAAAGACGTTGGTCAGCCCCGATGCCAGCAAGGTCATGGGCTGTGAGGCCAACTGGTATGCGAAGTAGATCCAACCCACTGCGGCCACGGGAATGATGAGCGAAATCACGACAAAGTTGGTTTGTGAGTTCACCGATATCAGCACCGCAAGGGCCAGCGACCATCGCAATTGTTTGGCGGTCTGAAGCAGGCGCTTGGGCTGTGGCGTGAAGTGCTTGAGCCCAACGCCGCTTGCCGGAATGCAATACGCAAACTCGATGCAGGAGCTCGCTGCATAAGGGATTGCAAGCGCCAGCACCGCTTCGGGAGTGTCATCCAGCCACCACGCCAGAAAGCACGCGAGCCCCAGTTTGCTCAGCGCGATCACGGTATCGAGCACGGCAAGTTCGCGGAAGCGCAGATCGATGGCCATGCGCAGCCGAGCCTGCAGGCTCATCAGCGTCACGAGATTGCGTGCCGCCAAGATCCACAGCACCCACGCCAACATGGGCTGCCCGTACCAGCTGGCCACGGGCTGCGCGACAACGGAAGTGATCGACGCCCCGCTCACCATGCACACCGCTGCCCAGCCAAAGAGTCTTCCTGAATCCCGCTCATACTCTTCGGGCTTCATGGAGGGCAGATACGTGGCCACGCCCCCCGCGCGCATGCACGCGGTGATTCCCAGAATCCCTAAGGCGGTGGCATAGAGACCAAAGTCCTGGGACGTGAGATAGAGCCCCAGGATGATCTGGGTGACCGCTGCCGAACACCGGGCCACAACGTTGGCGGCGGTGGTGACAAGAACTCCGATGGTTCGAACGCGGTGCGTGTCGTTCTCCTTTGGGTAGGGCAGCGCTGTGAGACCGCGTCCACTCCGCGATCACGGGGGGACGGGCAACTCAGCCCAGCTGCTATCCAGTTGAAGGGGGGGAAGGTACGGTGTATTGCATGGCCACGCTCGTATTTCTGAAGCCCACGCGTCCTAAATTTCACCTTGATCCAACAGAGGGAGAACTTTTAGCGCTATCGGAGCATTTTGCGTGGATGTCCGGACTTGTGCTCCGTGGTCAGGTAACCGTTGCGGGTCCCTGCGAGGATGGATCGCTTGGAATTGCACTCTTTGCACATGACGATCCAGAGACTGTTGATGGCATCATGAGTCAAGATCCCTGCGTGACGCGGGGTGTGATGACCTTTGAAACCAAGGCGTTTCGCACAAGTTTGTTCGGCACCGGCACCGCGCGGGACTGGCGCGGGTTCACCCAGGCCATTCACATTCGCGCAAGCCTCACCGATGTCTGGGGCATGCTGAGTTCTTGCGCGGGACTGGAGAAATGGTTTCTGGCGCGTGCGGAGGCCACAACCGAGCAGGGAAAAACCTTGCCTCGCGAACGAGCCCTTGAACCAGGACTCAAGCTCAAGATGACTTGGATTTGTGCGGGTACACCCGATGCGCGCGGCGTTCAGCAACCCGCAGAAACGACGGAGGAAAACACAGTGCTGGCCGTGGAGCCCGCGCAGAGATTGCGGATCGGCTGGTATCAGGATCGGGGTTGGGTTGACATTCGCCTGATGCCGCACACGCAGGGGCGAGTGACTGTGGAACTTCAACAGCACATGAATGCCACCGGTGACTTTGCGCTTTTAGAAAACGCATACATCGGCTGCAAGGAGGGGTGGGCGTTCTTTCTGACCAACCTCATGAACATGGCGCAGGGCGGCGCGGATCTCCGCGACATGGCGCCGGATCGCAAGAATCTGGTCAATCTCTAGGTGCGCTGGGTGCCGGGCTGGGCATGGCGGCGGCGTAGTCGGCCATGGCCTTCAGAATGACTTGATGGGCGCGTGCGGGGCCGTAGCTTCCTTGCACTTGCGCGGTGGAAGGGTGCCCAGGCCGCATCTTGTAAGTGCAAAAGTAGTGAATCAGTCGTTCCACCAGTGTTGGTGGCAATTCGTCGATGGTGGTCACTCCATTCCAAATGGCGTCGTCCTTCAACACGGCGATGATCTTGTCATCTTCACGACCAGCGTCGGTCATGGTGAGCCCGCCAACCACCCGGCACTCCACAATGATCTCACTGCGATTCACGGGCCTTTCGCTAAACACGCAGATGTCCAGAGCATCGCCGTCATCGCAGAGTGTGCGGGGGAGAAAACCATAGAGCGTTGGCGGAGTGCTGCTCAATCGCTGCGGGCGGTCTACGCGCAGGTATCCGGAACTCTTTTCAAGTTCGTACTTCACGACGTCAAAGGGGGTGATCTCAATGAAAGCATTCACAAGTCGTGGTGGATCCTCGCCCACCGGGAGTCCATGCCAGGGGTGGGGGCGCCATCGATCAAATTGGGCGAGCGGCATGCTGAGAGCGTAACGGGGAAACCCCCGGCGCCGATGGTCTATGCGATGATGTGTCTTCATGGCCACACCTAAACCCCGCTGCTGGTGGTGCGGAACTGATCCGCTTTATGTGAAGTACCACGACACCGAGTGGGGGGTTCCGGTGTTGGACGATCGTGCCCTCTTTGAGAAACTGGTACTGGATGGGTTTCAGGCGGGGCTGAGTTGGCTCACCATTCTGCGCAAGCGCGAAGCTTTTCAGAAGGCGTTCCACGATTTCAGGCCAGAGAAAGTGGCGCGCTACGGTGCGGCGGATATGAAGCGCCTGCTTGCCGACGCAGGGATCGTTCGCAGTCGCGCCAAGATCCAAGGGGCGGTGGGCAACGCCCGCGTGTGGCTGACCATCATGGAGAAGGGGCCGGGGTCCTTCCGCGACTTGCTCTGGAGCCATGTGGACGGCAAGACGCGCGTGAACAAGTTCCGCGGTCCCAAGGACTATCCCACGGCCACTCCCGAGAGTGAAGCCATGGCTTGCACGCTCAAGAAGCTTGGCTTTAAGTTTTGCGGTCCCACCATCTGCTACGCCTTTATGCAGGCGGTGGGTATGACCAACGATCACGTGGTGGGTTGCTTTCGCCATGCGCCCTGTGAACGCAAGGCCGTCACGCGAATGCCAAGGCGCGCGTCATAGGTTGGGCCGGCACTCGGGCATGCGCGGCCATTAGACTCGCGGCGTGAATGAGATCCCGCAACTGCTCAGGGAACGACTGGCCGCGGTGCTTCCGCCCGACCGTTTGGAATCGGCCCGGTCTGCCAGCCAACTGCGCGAAGGAAACTCACGGCGGCTCGCAGTGCGCGTGAACACTCTGCGTGCCACGCGTGAGCATGTGCATGCCTCGCTTGCGGCAGTTGGAGTCCAAGCGCGCGCGGTGACTTGGATGCCCGATGCGCTGGTGGTGACCAGCGGCAGTATGGATCAGGTTCAATCCTGCGCGGCACATGGTGCGGGAGAATTGCACATTCAAAGTCTGTCCAGTATGGCCGTGGCGCATGCGCTCGCTCCGCACCAGGGTGCGAGGCTGTTGGACGCATGCGCGGCACCCGGCAGCAAGACCAGCCATTGCGCCGCGCTCATGGGCAATGTGGGCTCCATCACTGCGGCAGACTCAAGTCGATCGCGCATCTTTCGCTTGCACGCGGTACTGCAACATTTGGGTGCGCACGCGGCCACAGTGGTGGAGCGCGCCGAGCGCTGGGGGCGCCGCGCACCCGGCAGCTTTGACTTTGTGCTGGCAGATGTTCCCTGTAGCGGAGAGGGTCGAGCCATGGCCGGCGACGCCGCCGCTGCAGCGGATTGGTCGCTGCGCAAGTGCAAGCGTCTCGCGAGCGAGCAAAAGTCCATCCTTCACAGCGCCATCGAAGCGTGCGTGAGCGGAGGGGTGATTGTGTACAGCACGTGCACCATCGCTCCCGAGGAAAACGAAGAAGTGTTGGCTCGTGCGCTGCAGTTGTACGCGGATCGGATTGCACTGGAACCGCTGCCGGTGGAGGTACCGGGAGCGATGCCTCCGCTGCGAACGTGGGCAGGCAAGACGCTCCCCGCTGAACTAGGTCACGCGCGGCGCATTGCTCCGTTGTTTGAGCGAATTCATCCAGACGGTGAATGGCTTGAAGGGTTCTTCATCGCGCGTATTCGGAAACTCTGACCCATGCACCCAGGCGTGCTTGAATTCACTGTGCTCTCTGCCGCGGGGGGTATCGGCTGCGCGGCGCGGGTTCTGATTCGCGATTTGCTTGTAAAAGAACGGCGCCCAGCATGGGTGATTGTTCTGGCCATCAACCTCGCTGGAGCGGCGGCCATCGGCGCGGTCATGTCTTGGACCGCATCGCCCACTGAGCCTGCGCTCATGTGTTGCGTGGGATTCCTGTCGGGGTGGACTACGTTCAGTGCATTTGCGGTGGATGTCATTCTGCTTTGGCGCAGGGGCAAGCGTGCGGACGCAATCTTGTGCTGGGCCGCCACGATCATCGGAACGCCAATGGCTGCCTACGGCACGTGGTGGGTGCTGCAATGAGCAATGCGCGACAAGGATCCTTGGTGAGGTTGTGGCCGTTGGTGTTGACGGCCGCCATGGGTGGAGCGGCGGGCTCGGCACTGCGCGTGGCCACCGCGTGGGGGATGCACGCATTGGACCTTCCAGAGTGGATGGCAATGACGGTCGTGAATGTTGTTGGCGGGTTCCTTGCTGGGTGGCTTGTGGCACGCGTGGCCCTGCCGGATTCAAGTGATCCGCTTCATGGTTCAGCCACGCGCCGCCGACTGGTGGAGCACGGGTTGGTGGCGGGTGTGCTTGGCGGTTTCACGACAGTCAGCGGCTATGCGTGGATCGTTGCTTGGCAACAGAACCTTGAATCCCCGAGTTGGCAACCGGTGACTGTCGTGGCCCTGAACGGCGTGGTGGCAATCACTGCTGCGGGCATTGGCGTGTGGCTGGGTGAACGCTCGAGGGGCGGGGGCGGCGCCGGTCTGACGTCGCTGAAATGCAAGAAAAGCTGAGGGGAAAGGCGGTGTTTCGGGAAGTGCGTCAAGACGATAGTGCATGCACGTACGGCCTGCTCTACCGCACCTGATGGGCCCTCCGGGTTAGAATGTCCGCCCACTCACACGAGGTCACTATGAGCCAATTCACCGATCCCGCCGGCTACAACAAGGCAGACGCAGAGTTCCATGAACGCGATGAGCAGCTCATTCGCGACTTGCGTGCCAAGTTAGATGCCACACGCCAGAAGACGCAGGCCGATCAATCCAAGAATCCGCACTGGATGAAGTGCCCCAAGTGTGGCGGCAATCTGAAGGAGATCGACCACAAGAACGTCAAGATCGACCAGTGCGGTGGATGTGGCGGCGTGTTCTTTGATGCGGGCGAGCTTGCCCTGCTCATGGGTCACGATCAGAAGAATCGTTCGACCATGGACAAGCTCTTCGGCTGGCTGCCCCGCTAGTCGGCGCGCGCTACCCACCCGTACGGCACGTACTGGTGCTTGAACGTGCCATCGTCGAAGAGGTCAATCAGTCCGTAGCCTTCGCGCACTCCTTGGCAGGCGCCCTTCCACCACGCACCACTTACGGCGCCATCGCAGATGTACGTAATGCCGTCCGTCTCGCAGCGGTCCAGCAAGTGCTGGTGACCGCTGAGGCAAAGCTTGACGCCGCCGTGGGCTTTGAAGAGATCGTGGAGCGCTTCACAATCGGTGTGCTGAGCGCTGGCGCCGATGGGCTGGTCGGTTCCCCGCTGATCCAGCGCGCGGGGCTTGCCATAGGTGAGCGCAGCCAAACTCAGAATGGGGATGTGGCTCACCACGCACACAGGCGTTTCTTTAGGGGTGGCATTCAGCGTTGAGCGGAGCCACTCCCATTGCGCGTCATCGCAATACGCCACGTACCCCTGATCCTTGGGTTGCACGCTGTCGAGAACCAAAAAGCGCCAGCCAGCGCGATCAAAGGATCGGTAGGGCATTGTGATTCCGAACAGTTCCAGGGCGAACTTCTTACCCCAGTCTGCTTCAGTACCGCTGGTTCCGCTGTTCGTCTTGTTCCAACCGTAGATGTCGTGGTTCCCAATGCAATGCTCGGTGGGCAAACTGCAGTTGCTGGCCCAGATCTCCTTGTAGAGCTTGGCCAGCTGGCGCGCGCGACCCTCCTTGGCTTCAAAGACATCCATCACCGCATCACCGCCAGTCACAATAAAGTCAGGCTTCTGCTGATGCGACTGCGCGTGGGCGAGGCAAGCGGCGAGACCCGCGTCTCCTCCGCGCTCTGGTTGGATGTGGCTATCGGTGAGGTGCGCAAAGCGGCCCACCTTTTTGGGGGTGCGCGGATTGCCTGGGGCCGCGGGTGCGGGTGCTGGTGCGGGTGCGGCTTGCGCGGCCCCCACCATGGCAGGCAGCATGCCAGCAAGCGGAAGGAGCGCAGCAGAGCAAAGCAGGTGTCGGCGGGAAAAGTGTGGCGTGGACATGCCGACACTTTACGACCGCGGGGGGAAACCCCCAACGCGGGCAGTGTGCAAAAAGTGGAGCCGAGGGGAGTCGAACCCCTGTGCCGAAGCAGTTCACAAGCCACCTCTACGCGTGTGTCTGCGGATTAATTGTCGTCTCGGCGTATCCCCGCAGCGGGGCGCTCGATTCCAAGACATACATCATCTCGTTCCTCGGAGGTATGTCAGCCCTCTGGAACCAGCC
The DNA here is from genome assembly GCA_964640485.1 of uncultured Isosphaeraceae bacterium. GTDB lineage: Bacteria > Planctomycetota > Phycisphaerae > Phycisphaerales > SM1A02 > CAZXGD01. The sequence continues at coordinate 29,022 of CAZXGD010000001.1, forward strand.
TGATGTTTTGCAGTGGCACCCCCATCAGGCGTCAGGGTGCCTCCTGTCACCGCGAATTAGGCGGCGAGAGCGTACTGCGTGTTGGCAGTCGTAAAGTGTGCATGCTTTTAACGTGGCCATCATGCTCCACGACGCGCCATGTCAGGCGAAATCTGCACGGTCGATACCGGTACGGCCCCAATTGTCAAAGAGGCTCATGCGCTGTCGCAGGAGAGATGGAGGATGATAGGCGCCTCGGCGGTGTTGGTGCGCACCTTGTGCTCAAGAGCGTGGCTTACCGGAATTGCTGGAATAGGTCGCCTTGCGGCCATTGCGTTACACCGCGGATGAACTCCACCACCTTCGGTCGAATGATGCCGAGCCCGGCCTGGATGTCGTGGCCCGCGGAACTATTGAACAGGAGCACAAAGTTCACGCCATCAGCCAAATGCTCGATCCAGGTCTGAATGCCGCTCAGGCTGCCATCCTTGGCGAATGTGTAGTGCTTGCCATCGATCAAGAATGGAGCTGTCGTTGAGGTGCTTTCGCGCTCCACGGTGTCCCAGCCAAGTCCAAACCAGTGGTCGGGGGCGGCAGAATGGATTCCGGGCGCCGGAGTCACCATGGCGCGAAGCGTGGCCGGCGAGAGCCAAGGCGAGCCTGTGCGTGACCCATCGATGGCGGTGAGCAGCCGGGCCATGTCAACGCAATTGGCTTCCCAGCCGCCCGCGGCGAACACCATCGGCGAGTTGCCTCCGGGCACCTGATGCTCAGCGGGCAACATGTAACGACGCGCCTCGCCGGGCAAGTAATCGGGTGGCACACCCGCTCGCCGCATGCCTTGAATCCCCATGGGCTGCAGCGTGTGCTGCTGCACGAATGGGCCGTACTCTTGGCCACCCACCGCGGCAATCACTGCACCCAAGAGTACGAATCCAAAATTGGAATACGCCTGCTCTGAGCCCGGATTGAAGTCCAGCCTCACTCCTTTCATGTATCGGATCATCTCCAGCGGTGTGGGCGGATGGTCGATGCGGAGCGCACGCTTGATTCGCATGCTCCATCCGCTTGGGTCGCCGCTTTTCTTGCGGTCCCAGCCTCCCGTGTGCTGCAAGCACATCTGAATGGTGATTTCATTGATGCGCGGGTCTTCGCGCATGCCCGGTGCCAGCGGCAACTGCCTGAACCAACTAAAGACGCGGTCAGAAAGCTGAACTCTGCCTTGGTCAACCAATTTGAGAATGGTCTGGGCAGTCATGACTTTGGAAACGCTTGCCAGCACCATGTGCGTTTCGGGACGCATCGGCGTTTGGGCCTGCACATCGGCGAGTCCGTACCCGCGTGCGACCTTCAGTTGTCCGCCCGCAGCGATGGCGACCTGCGCCCCTGGAATGCCGTGCGCCTCCATCAGAGGAATCACCACTGAGTCCAAAGCTTCTAGGCCGGCGAGCAGCGCGCCAGAGACTGGTGATTCGTCCCGCGTCGGAGCATCTTGCGCCACCTGTTTACCCAGCATGCCGAGCGCAGAATCGTGAAGAGCAAGCGTTGCCGCTGATGCGCCTCCGATGGCGCGTATCGCGGTCCTACGGGTCATCTGCATGGGCAGTTGCGACATGGCACGCATTGTTCCAGTTGTTCGGGGATTGTGCAAACCTGCGGCTCGTACGCTCTTGCTATGGAACTTGACCCAGCGATGCTCTCCACCCACGAGCGCTACAACCTGATCATTGGCACAGTGGTTCCGCGGCCGATCGCCGTGGTGGGCACGCTCTCCACAGAGGGCCGCCCGAATCTGGCGCCCTTTAGCTGCTTCATGTACGCCGGAACCAACCCGCTCACGCTGGTGGTGTGTGTGGCCAACCCTGGCCCGAGCTCCCAGCAGCCAGATCCACCCGCCGAAAAGGACACCCTGCGCAATGCCAAGCCCGTAGCAGAAGGGGGCACCGGCGAGTTCACCGTCTCCACCGCCACGGAGGAACTCATTCAGCGGATCGTGGCTTGCGCCGAGCCTCTGCCGCACGGCCAAAGCGAGTTTGAGTTCGCCGAACTCGGCCAGGCGCCTTCCACGCTGGTGCGTGCACCGAGGTTGGCGGGCAGCCCCTCTTCATTTGAGTGCCGCACAAAACAGGTCGTTCGCTTGGGCCCGGGCGCGCCCGGGGGCGGAAATCTACTCATCGGAACCGTGATCAGAATCCATTTGCGCGATGATCTGCGCCATGAACGCATGCACATTGATGCCGACGCGCTTGGGGCGGTGGGACGAATGGGTGGACCGAACTACGTCTCCACCCGCGAGCGCGCCACCATTCCCATGGGTGCGCCCGCGCTGCAGACTGCGTTGGAATGGAAGCGCAACGCGCCCGCCCCTGATCGACCGGCAATCCATTAGCGGGGCACACGGTCAACGGTGACGCGCGGCAAACTGGCGCATGAACTCCGCCAGAGTGGCTGCCGCACTTTCCGGCAACGCGTTGTACATGCTGGCCCGAATACCGCCGGAAGTCCGGTGTCCTTCAAGCCCCACCATGCCCAGGGCTGCAGCCTCAGCCGTAAAGGCCGCGTCAAGTTCCTTGGTGGCGCATCGAAAGCTCACGTTGACTGCGCTGCGATCTTGCACGTCTGCCGTGCCGCTAAAAAACCCAGCACTCTGGTCAATCGCTTGATACACCGCGGCAGACTTACGAGCGTTGCGAGCGGCCATCTCTGCCACGCCGCCCTGGCGCAAGATCCACGCGGCCATTCGTCCGGCCATGTAAATGGCAAACGTGGGCGGCGTATTGAGCCTGCTGCCTTGTTCAGCGTTGCGCCGCCAGCTCATCATGAGCGGCAAGTCGTCGCGCATGCTCTGTAGAAAGCTCCGTTCGATGATCACCAGCGTTAGACCGGCGATTCCCAGATTCTTCTGAGCGCCCGCAAAGATCACCGCGTGCTGCTCCATGGGCCACGGCCTGCTGAAGATGTCACTTGTGGCATCGCAGACCAACGGCGCGGCACATGCTGGAGGCGCGGCCCAATGGGTGCCCTCAATGGTGTTGTTGGAGCAGTAGTGCAGGTAGCGCGCCACGCGGGCGTCTGCGGCGTGGCCCGCAGGGGGAAGTTGGCGATAGCCAGTATCGCTGCCACTCCAAACACACTCGGCGTGTGCGCCGCACAGCGCGGCGGCGCGCGCGGCATCGGCGTAGGCTCGCGCACTCCAGGTGCCTGTGTCTATGAAGAGCGCCCGATCTCCGGGGCGAAGAGCATTGGTGGGGAGCAGTGCAAACTGCATTTGCGCGCCACCCGGCAGAAGGAGCACGTCATGGCTCTTTGGAACCTGACCCACCGCGCGAATGTCACGAAGTGTCTCCTCCAGCACGAGGTCAAACGCGGATGTGCGGTGGCCTGTTTCTAGGATTCCCACCCCGGTTCCTGCGTGATTCCAAATGGATTCTTGTGCTTCCTGCAACACTTCATCTGGAATCAGCGCGGGTCCGCCCGCAAAGTTCACGTGCCGAGTGCTGTTGCGTGGAGTGGCCAAAGCGGTCATCCGTGCGCCTACATCCGTCGCGCGATCGTGCTCAGCGTTGCGCTTAGAACGTGCGGATTTGAACGGATCACGCGCATATGTTCTTCGCTGGGCAACTGATCCAATTGAATCCGGGCCAACGCGGCCTCGGAGCCCGCGTAGACGATGTTCTCCATCTCCTCCACATTGATGCCCGCTTGGCCCAACGTGTAGAAGACATGCGCCAGCACTCCCGGACGATTCAAGTGGCGCACCGCGAGCATGGTGGTGGCGGGCGTGGCCACCGCGCGATTCACGCAGTTGGGCACGTGGCCGCGCTCAGCCCACGCGCGAACCACACGGACCACTTCTTCAGCCACGGCTCGTTGCGCCTGCTCGGTCAACGCGCCCACATGGTGGGTGCCATAGACGTTGGGCTCATGCATGACGGGATCGTTGAACTGGCCATCGGGTGACTCAGGTTCGTCGGCAAAGACGTCGAGCCCCACGCGGAGCCCGCGATCTCGGACCGCAGCGGTCAGCGAGCGCTGGTCGATCATCTGGCCGCGGCTGGTGTTCACCAGGATGGCGCCGGGCTTCAACGCCGCCAAGAACTTCTCGCCGATCAACCCCTCGCTGTCGTCCCCGCCACCTGCACTCACAGAAACCACATCGCTGAGCTTGGCCAAATTGATGAGATTGCCGCAGTACCCCACGCCGCATTCAATGGCGCGCTCTTCAGTCAGGTTGCGGCTCCACGCCAACACATCCATGCCAAAGGCGCGACCGATCTTGGCGATCTCCTGCCCCACCTGGCCCAACCCCACGATGCCCAACGTGCGGCCGTGAAGTCCCGCGGCCTTGGCGTAGTCGCGCTTATTCCACCGGCCCGCGCGCAAGTCAGTGACTTGATCGGGAACTCTGCGGTCGCATGCCAAGATGAGCGCCCACGCCAGTTCAGCCACGGCAGTGGCATTGCGCCCAGGGCAGTTGGCCACAAAGACGCCTCGACGGCTGGCCGCGGCAATGTCCACGTGATCGGTGCTGGTTCCCGCCACCACGATCATCGACAAGCGCGGACTGCTTTCAATGGCCTCGGCAGTCACCGAAGTAGTGTTGGTGACCAGCACGTCTGGATCGATGTCCTTCACCGCTCGGGGAAGTGTGGCTTCATTCAGTTCAGGGTTGTTGAGCACCGTGCAGCCGAAATTGCGCAGCGCGTCGGCCGCAGGTTTGGCCAAGGGGTCGCAGAGCAAGACCCGGGCAGGACCCGGCACCGTGGGCGCGGAAAGGCCATGGCGAGCGAATGCGGTCATGCTGCGAGTGTAGCCGTGGTGCGCGGTGGCTCAGGGGCGATTGGCGGGCAGAACAAAGAGACCGCAACGGGGCGCGAGCGATGGTTGCATCTGGGCGTCGAGTGGAAAATCGCGCGTAAGAATGGCCAGCACCGGAAGTTCGGCGCGATGCGCGGCCAGCACAGCGCGCGCACCTCTGGCCACTTGGGTGGGCGCGATATGCGCCATCATCTGCAGGTAGGGCGAATGGTCGCGAACCAGCCATGCGCTGTGCGTTGCTCCAGCGGCCACAAAGTGATAGGCGGGTCGGTCGTTGGTGTCGCCGATGTATTGATCAGCGATCTCATCGGGCATGGTGCACCTGACTACGGTGGGCTCCACTTGCCAACCCAGTTTCTTCAGTTCCGCTTCTGCATCAGGCATGGCGCCTGGATCTGCGCGCGTGGCGAGTTCAATCAACTCATGAGCGTCGACTCCACACACCAGTCCCATCCAGCGGGAGCCGCCGCACACCACTCGATAGACGAACATTTCTGGAGCGGCATCAGGTGCCAAGACCCCTTCCGCCAGGAGCCGGTCCAGCGCGTTCTTGCGATCATCGAGGGGTCCCACCACCGCAGGGCGGAATGCCCCAGCCGGGGCGCCCGCTTCTACAGCCACGTCAGCCGCCGCCGAAGTCACATCCACCGCGCGGGCCTTGGCGGGTCGTGCGACAAGCAACGGGGTGATCCTCATGAGACGGGGAAGTTTAGGGGGAGAGCGGCTTCAGGAAAGGGGCATGGGTGGCTCTGTGCCGAAGGTGTGTGCGAGAGAGAGCCAAAAAAGATGGATTTTAGGGTTGAAGAGTGCAGTTTGAGCCCCTCCCGTCCGATGTGCGATCTGCGTCTCTCTCGGAGGGCGCTACCCAAACGGCCTGGAGACACCCAAAGATGTCCACGCACGAGTCCGTTGGTCTTGTGGAGTTTTGCAAGCTAATCACCCCGCCCACCCCCGAAATGGACACGCAGGCTCTGGTGGCCTGGCTGGTGGCCCACGTGGATGAGTGCGACCCGGTGAGCCGCGGCCATTCCTGGCGGGTTTCGCGGTACGTTGACTTTGTGGCTCAATGTCTTGGGGTGGGGTCAACCGAGCGCCAGCAACTGGTGCAAGCGGCGCTTCTGCATGACGTGGGCAAGATCGCTGTTCCCAAAGACTTGCTCTCCCACCCTGGCCCCTTAACGCCCCTAGAAACTGCCGAAGTTCAGCGTCATGCCGAATTGGGTGGGCGAATGCTGGCTTCAATGCCTGCCCTGGCTCACGCCGCAGAGGTGGCGCGCTGGCATCATGAACGGTGGGATGGGGAGGGATATCCAGGATCTCTGACACGAACGCAGGTGCCGTTCGCAGCTAGGTTTGTCAGCGTGTTGGACGCGCTGGATGCCATGACCAGCCCGCGCGCGTATCGGCAGCCCATGTCGCTTGGTTCGGCGGTTGGAGAGCTCAGACTTCACGCAGGCACTCAGTTCGACCCGGAGATCGTGGGAGTGGTCTGCGCGCTGGACCTTGAAGCAGTCTTATCAGAGTTTGATAAGAAAAACCCAGAGGATCTTTGCAACGACCAAGTTGCGGCTTAGACTTCGCGCGTCGGTGTGGGTGGCGCATGGATGTGCGTAGGGCCTCGTGGGCCAAAGAGCTACTTATGCCGGAGCCAAGCTGTTCAGGCTTAGAAAGCCGTTCAGCACCGATAGGTGCAAAGGAGTGCACCCATGGTTGGCACAACCAATGGACACGCAGGCAGAGATAAAAAGACCCCGCTGCAAGCCAAGCTTGTGCAGCGCGTCTTGGCGATGCTGAGTCCAGAAGAACGTTTTGCGCTGGTGCTCAGACACACCCGCAGGTTGGGCTATGTGGAGATTGCGCGCGAGTTGGGGTGTCCACGAGCCGTGGCCATCTCGGTGCTCGCACAAGCGGAGGCCAAGGTGCGCGCCGCTCAGAAGGCGCTCATCGAAGCGATCATTGAAGTAAAGAGCGCTCCGCCCGCATCAGCCCCACGCGCCAAGCAGCAGGCCAAGATCCGCGCCGTCGACAATACCGTTGGCGTCCAGATCGCCCGGGCCTGAACTACCCCACGCTCCGAGAAGCGTGCCCAAGTCCGCCCCATCCACGATGCCATCGCACGTGAGATCGGCTGGAACGCATGCTGGGCCCACGGTCACATCGATTTCCAGCCGCGCGGGGCTCGCCAGACCAAACCCCACGAGCGCGTTTTCCTTTGCAATGAAGCTGGGGTACTGGCCGCTCTGTTGCTCCACCAGTGTCAGACTTGTGACGGCCAGCATCAGCCGTCCGTCGTTCACTGCGCTGCGCAGGTACTGCTGAATGTGCGGATTGTTCACGTCGAGCGTAAAGCGCATGATGCTGTAGGCGGGAATCAATGAACCTGGCGCCAAATCTGCAATCTGCCCGACTCCGAACGGGGTGGGATCGAATTGCTGCCGAGGATTCTGGCTCACGTCTCGCGGAGTGCCGGTGGAGCCAAAGTCCATGGCATATGCGTTGCGAACGCCGCTTTGCAGCACGTTGGTGCCGGCGGGGGCGTACGCGGTGTTTTCAAGAAAGGTTTGCGCGGTCCAGCCGTTGCGAAACCCAACACCGTAGCACTCCACCGACTGTCCCGGATCGCGGTCGGGCACGTAGTTGGGATCTGATGTCGCCACAAAGTTCTGCCATGCATCTTGAGTGGGGTCGTAGATGGACGCTTGGTCAAAGGCCACCTGCACATGGAGTTCCGCACGAGTTACGGTGTACTGCGCCGCACCCAACGTCGGCGGCACCTGCGCGGCGGTGTCAAATCGAAGCAGCATTTGGCCATCGCGACTGTCGAACTCGGGTGCGCCTGGAGTTGAGCCAAATGTGCTGATCACTGGTCGAGTGCCCGGCGTTCCATTAAATGGGTACATCCAGCGGTCAAGCGCAGGGGTTGGAAAGACTCCGGCGATCGAGTCTGCGGACACAGAGGTTGTGATGGCCAACGCGCTCAGCGCGCAGGCAAGTGAGTGTGCGATCATGGGTTGTTTGTTGGTACGGGCGCGCAATGGGGAGTCGAATAGTATGGGCGCAATATGCACCGCCAAGGTCCGCTGACCACAGTTGTACGCAGCAACACCGCCGGTGAGTGCCGGTGGGGTAGGCATTCAATCCGGAATGGGTTCACGATCACGGAATTGCTGGTCGTTGTAGCAATTATCGGCATGATTGTGGCGATCGTGCTTCCCGTCTTGAACGGCGCCCGCAAAAGTGCGGCCCGACTTCGCGAGGCCGCCGCCATTCGTCAAGCGCTATTGGGTTGGACTCAGTACGCCACGGATCACGGGGGGCAATTGATGCCCGGGTACCGCACGGGGCTGCCCGTGTTTCAGGCCAATGGTGAACCAATCCCGCCCACCGCGTACGGCGGTGTGCCCCAGATTGCGGCGCGCTACCCCTGGCGGCTGGCCAAGTATCTGGCACATGACTTCAGAATGCTCTATGTGAATGACAATGATGCCACGCTTCAGGAGCTTCAGTCCCGCGACCCCAATGAGTTCTACTACTTCACCAGTCTCACGCCCAGCTTCGGCTTGAACAGCGTGTGGGTGGGGGGCGATGAGCAGCGATATGGCTTCTTGCCACAGCTACTTCCGAACGGAAACGTAAACCCGCTCTCAGGGTTTTACGTCACGCGGCTCTCGGGGATCACCCACCCAGAACGGCTCACCGTTTTTGCCTCAAGTCGCAGCACGGCCACCGAAAGCGGCACTCAGGTGGAAGGGTATTTTCGCGTTGAGAGCCCGCTCTTTGCGGCGGGGCAACCTGGCGCATGGGCAGCGCAATACGACCCTGAGCAGCCGGCCAGCACCGGCAATGTCAGTGCGCGCCATGACGGGCGCGCACTCGTAGGCACGGCCGATGGCGGAGTTGAGTTCCTGGAGTTAGAAGAATTGCGCGACATGCGCCGCTGGGCCGATCGTGCCACCGGAGCGACATGGCAGATCCCCGTCCCGTAGAGCCGGGTTGCTGGGCACGAGCGGCGGCGCGACAGGCAAAAAAGAAGCGAGGCCGCGGCGTGTGCCGCGGCCTCGAGTGTTGCGATTGATGTGTCGCGGAGGTGGGGCTTTAGTGGCCCCAAGCCGTGAGCACGATTCCCAGATCTGCGCCGTCAACCTGGCCATCGCCGTTGAGGTCAGACGGGCAGCCGCCCAGCGGCACGCTGCCCCAGTCGGCGAGCATGATGCCGAGGTCGGCACCATCGACCAAGCCATCGCCATTCAGGTCTCCGAGCACTCCCGAGGAGCAGACCGCAGGCGAGGTGAAGTCCACGAACACCTTGCAGCACAGGCTCAAATTGGCTGAGTGCATGCTCAGACTAATCGTGGTGGTCCAGTTGCCGTCGGCGTCCACTGGTGGTGCGCCGGGGAACTTAATGGTGAACGCAATTGGGAAGGTCTGCCCAGGCAAGACAAAGGGCAGCTGCACGTATTGCGGCGTGGTGGTCACAGTCATGTCCGTCGGAACGATGAACAGATGGCGAGCCGACCACGGCGAGATGTTGCGCAGAGTAAAGGTGACGTCGTACCAGTACGTACTGGCATCGCGATCGTCGTGGCAGGTGACCACCAGATCCTCGATGAGCAGGCACTCGCACTCGGGCACTTCAAACTCCACACCGATGACGCCGCAGCAGGCGCACTCGTTGCAGAGGCCGTTGAAGAGTCCGATGTCCATCATCGCCATGCCGGGAACGAGCAGGTTGGTGATGAGCGTGACCTTGCGAGTTTCGCCCGGCTGCAAGGCTGGGATCAAGTGCACGAATGTGCCCAGGTCCGGCAGAAGCAGCAGGGTGGCAGGTGAGCTGTCCATGCCGTTGTGAATGGTCATGCTCAACTCATACGAGCCATCGGGAAGGCCGTCGGGGCCAAGGTGGCACTTGGCCTCCACCTCGGCGGTGCAGGCATCAACTTCCTTGCATGCCACTTCCACGCTGCCGACCAGCGACTTGTCCTGCTGGCTTACATCGCCATTCATGTCAATGAGCAGGCCGTTGGAGTTGAGTCCACCGGTCTTTGGCAGACCCACGATTCCGTAGACGATCTGCGGGCTGAAGGCGAGTGCGTCGGAAGTGGCGTACACCAGACCACCGGGGGTGAGGTCAATACCCACGCCGCCGGCAGCAGAGTTCTCCACGCTAAACACACCAGTCTCAAAGTAGTCGCTGGACAACGCGTATCCACCCGTGGCTGCATCGGGGCAGTACTTCAGCAATCGCGAGACGTGGTAGCCGGGGTTGCCGGGTCCCTGTTGGCTGCGTTCAGCCAAGTACATGCAGCAATCTGCATCGAACGCGATGTCCGCCACGGGGTTGGACCAAGCGCCGCCCTGGTAGGACGGAATGGAAATCTCAAGCGTGGGGGTGGCACTCGCAAAGGCACCCGTGCCAGTGGTGAGCGGAATGGACCAGATCTCGTTGTTGCCCGCGCTGGGGAATGCCTGATCCTCATTCCATACGGCAAAGTAAAGGCGGTCGCCAGATACGCCAACGCCCCAGGTGCGTCGGCCCAATGGTGCCGGACCCACGCTGTCATTGGGATCAGCCGCGGCGGACTCAATGGCTTGGTCGCCAAAGTCGTACGCCTCAAGCGCGACGCCAGCCATCGAGATGCGGTAGATGCGACCGTCTTCGATGTTGCTGCAGTAGATGACGTCGTGTCCGCAGGAGTAGGTGAGATTGCCCAGCCCCGGAGCGCAGGTCGTTCCCGGCGCGCATGGGTCAGTATTGGGCAGCTTGCAGAAGAGAGTGGGAGTTCCAGTCGCGGTGGCCAACTTGTAGATGGCGCCTGCGCCACCACCACCCACGGCACCCACCACGTCGGCGGCAAAGACGCCGGTGTGGGCTACATAGATGTTTCCAGCGGGATCCAGCGTGACTCCAAAGACGCAACCCAACTTGGATCGGGTCCAATCGGCATGCTCGTAGACCGGGGGATTCCAGTAGCCGGGTGTCTGCGCGCCGTACGCCGAGGCGTCGAACACGTGCACCACCTTCTCGTTGGCGCCATCCTCAAAACTGGTGCCGACCAGTGTTGGATAGGTGAAATTGGCGACCAGCGGTCCACGGGTGCAGCATTCAGCGCACACTTCCTTGGGGTGGTCGCAAGGTTTTCCTTCGCAGACGAACGTGACCTTGCGGTTGAGTGGGGCCGTGCCCGGGTCCAAGCCAATGCGAATCAGGTACTGCTGACCGCAGATCACTTCGCAGTTCACCGATGCGTCCTTGCCGCAATTGGAATCGCTGCAGCACTTGGGCTCCTGCACGACGGGATTTTGCGTGGGATCGGCGCAAGTGTCATAGAACGCGATCCGCGTGCCATCGGGTGCTCCGGCGGGGCCGCACGTGGAAATGGTCACCAAGCCCGTGCAGTCGGCGGTGTAGCAGATCCACACATCGTTGAAGAACCGAAAGTCACCCCCCTGCACGCACGCCGGGGCGTACGTGGGAAACTGGGTGGTGGTCCAATCAGCCGCGTTGTACTGGAACGATGTTCCGGAGAACGGGACGGGATCGTTCGGCTCGTCACCTTGCGTGCCGGCGAACACGGACGAACACATGGCTGCAGCCGACAGGGCTGCTGCGCACAGAATGGAACCGAACTTCATGAGATGGACCCTCACACGATGCTGCCGCAGGCTCGCGCGTCCCACGAAGGACTCGCTCTGCCCACAAAGTGTGCTCATGCCACCACTAACTGCAAGTGAAGTCAAGAGATAGGGATCAGGCCCCAATGCTTATCGGCGCTTACTCTTCGGACTCCCGGAGCTTTGCCAGAACGCTGAAGTCCTCAAGGGTGGTGACGTCTTGGTTGCTCTCCTTGCCCTGAGCCGCATCTCTAAGCAGCCTGCGCATGATTTTGCCACTGCGGGTCTTGGGGAGCATTTGGGTAAAGCGCACGAGGTCGGGTCGGGCGATGGCCCCAATCTCTTTGGACACGTGCTCTTGTAACTGCTTCGCCAGTGCCGGGCCGGCCTTGGCAGTCCAGTCGGGGTGCAGAGTCACGAACGCGGCGATGCCCGTGCCCTTGATCTCGTGAGGCACTCCCACCACCGCAGCCTCAACCACCGCAGCGTGGCTCACCAGTGCGCTCTCGACTTCCATGGTGCCCAGACGGTGACCGCTTACGTTGATCACGTCATCGATGCGCCCCATGATCCAAAAGTAGCCACGCTCGTCGCGGCGTGCGCCATCGCCGGCGAGATACATACCCGGAACACGCGACCAATAGGTATCCAGAAAGCGCTGGCGATCTCCGTGGATCCCGCGCAACATGGCGGGCCACGGCTTGCGCATGACAAGAAGTCCGCCCTGATTGGGAGCGAGCTCTTCACCTTGCTCATTCACGACGGCGGCGTCAATGCCAAAGAAGGGAAGTGTGCAACTGCCGGGCACCAGTGGAGTGCAGCCAGGAAGCGGCGTGATCATGTGTCCGCCAGTCTCGGTCTGCCAAAAGGTGTCCACGATTGGACAGCGCCCGCCACCGATGGTCTGGTGGTACCACATCCACGCTTCTGGATTGATGGGCTCTCCAACGCTGCCCAGCACGCGCAGCGAGGTCAGATTGTGCGCTGCGGGATGTTGGTCTCCCCACTTCATGAAGGCGCGGATGGCAGTGGGAGCGGTGTAAAAGTGCGTGACTTTGTGTCGCTCCACCATGGACCAAAAGCGGTCCTCCTTCGGAAAATTTGGCGCCCCTTCATACATGAGCGTGGGCACGCGATTGGGCAGTAGCCCGTAAATGATGTAACTGTGCCCGGTCACCCAACCGATGTCTGCCGTGCACCAATACACGTGATCTCGGTCGGGAACGAGATTGAACGTGTATTTGGCCGTTGTGGCCGTGAACACCATGTATCCCGCGGTGGTGTGCAGGATTCCTTTGGGCTTGCCAGTGCTTCCGCTGGTGTAGAGCAAGAAGAGCGGGTCCTCGCTCTGCATGGGCTCCGCGGCGCATTGGGTGGAGTGCGTGCGCACGGCATCGTGCCACCACTCATCGCGCCCTTCACTCCACGGCACGGGCTGGGCGGTGCGCTTGCACACCAGCACGCAGGAGACGCTAGGCAATTGCGTGCAGGCTGCGTCCACATTCTCTTTGAGCGGCACGATCTGGCCGCGACGCCAGGCTCCATCGCAGGTGACGATGACGCTGCTCCCTGCATCTCGAACTCGGTCCACAATGGCACTGGCCGCAAAACCCCCAAAGATCACGCTGTGCGCGGCGCCGATGCGCGCGCAGGCCAGCATGGCCACCGCCAGTTCAGGAACCATGCCCATGTACAGCGTGACCACATCGCCCTTTCTCACCCCCTTGCTCTTGAGCACATTGGCAAACTGGCAGATGTCGCGGTGCAGTTGGTTGTATGTGATGTGCAGCACGTCACCATGGCCGCTCCCCGCAGCGATAGGCTCGCCCTCCCAGATGATGGCCACGTGGTCGCCGTAACCTTGAGCGATCTGCCGATCCACACAGTTGTGGCACACGTTGGTCGTTCCGCCGGTGAACCACTTGGCGTCCGGGCAGTTCCATTCCAACACGCGCGTAAACGGAGTGAACCAGTGGAACTCGCGGGCGATTTCGCCCCAGAATCCATCGGGGTCCTTGATCGATCGCTCCCACAGGCGGCGATACGTCTCCATGTCGGGCACGTGGCACGTTCCGGTTCGCGCCACAAAGTCCTTGGGGGGCGGAAAGACTCGGTTCTCTGTAAGAACAGACTCAATGCCAGTGGGTGCGCCGCCAGCGCCCGTGGTTGCGGGAGTGGTCATGCCCCAAAGGGTAACGGGTGTGCGGCCCTCATTCACCCACGCGCGCACCGGCGTACGCCTTGGCCGCGCGGAGCGCTTCCGGCAGTCGGCTGGGATCTTTCCCCCCAGCCTGCGCAAAGTCTGGTCTGCCGCCGCCCGCACCTCCGCACGCTTGCGCTGCGGCTCGGACCCATTCGCCCGCCTTCAGTCCACGCTCCTGGAAGTTTTTGGGAACGTCCGCGGCGATGGCAACCTTGCCGTTTACTTCATCTGCGCTCATGATGAGGATGGCGCTCTCCGGGCGCTTGGAACGCACGGCGCTCAATGCGCTCAGCAACGCCGCGGGGTCCGCGCCCATCAGGCTCTCCACGATGACTGGGCCATGCGCCTGATCGGCGATGGTGCGTGCCTGACCAACAACCATGTCTCGGTTGACACCCTCTTGTGCTTTGCGCCAGTCTTTCACCATCTCGCGCAACTGAACAAGCGCCGGCTCGAGGCGATGGCGAAACACGGCAGAAATGGGCAATTCAGTCAAGCCTGCGGAGATTGCGTGAACTTCATCAACCAGTTCCTGACCCTTCAACTTGCGCGCCGCGGCGGCGCGAGTTTCAAGATCAAGGGCGGTGGCTTCTGCAGCCTGTGCAGCGGTTCCGGTGAGAGCAAAGATCCGGCGAACACCGGCACTCGAGGCGCCTTCGCCCGTGATCACCAAATGCTGAGCTTCATCGGAGCTGCGCAAGTGGGTTCCCCCGCAGAACTCAACGGAGTATTGGCTCCACTCTGGGTTGGAAGGAGCGCTGGTCAAACTCTCGACAGGCACGCCGATGCTCACGACGCGCACCGGATCTGGGTACCGCTCGCCAAAGACTGCGCGAACGCCGTTGATTTTTAGAGCGAGCGCCAGCGGAACCTCTGCGTGGTGAACCCGCAAACATTTGGCAATGTCTGCGTTGACCAGCATTTCAACGCGTGCCAGTTCTTGCGGTGTCAGGGCTCGCGAATGGGTGAAGTCAAAGCGCAGTCGATCTTCCGCCACCAGCGATCCGCGCTGTTCAATCTCACTTCCCAGCACCGCCCGCAGCGCGTGATTCAGAATGTGGGTGGCAGTGTGATTGGATGCAATGCGATCTCTGCGACCGCGCTCCACCGTGACCGTGCCGTGGTCATCAGTCTTGAGCGCGCCCTGCGTGAGCCGGCCGACATGCAGCACGTACTCTCCAACGCGCTGCGTGTCCTCAATTGTGAAACGACCAGTTGAGGAACCGTGCTCTCCAAGCTCGAGCACGCCAGTATCGCCCACCTGGCCTCCCGCTTCTGCGTAGAACGGTGTCTTGCGAAACACCAGTGCCACGGGCTGCTCGGGTTCGGCACGGGCAGACAGTTCGCTGCCATTCCATATGGCGCGCACTGTCACGGGTGTGGACTTGGGATCATCGCGTCCGGAATCATCAGTAGGCGCCACGTGCAGATGGTTGTGCAACGTGTCCAGAACGTCGGGTGGTGGCATGCGCAACGAATCGTTCTTGGCGCCACCTTCGCGGCTCTTGGCGCGCGCGCGTTCCATGAGTTCTTCGTAGCCAGCCACATCCACGGCAAGCCCGCGTTCGTGCGCCATGACTTGCGTCAAGTCCACCGGAAAGCCATACGTGTCATGGAGCTGAAACGCGTCCTGCGCGCTGATCTGCTTTCCCTTGGCGGCTCGATGTGCGGCTTCATCAAAGAGCTGTAACCCGCGATCGAGCGTCCGGCCAAAGGCCAATTCTTCTTCGCGAATGGTGTGCACGATTTTGCCCGCGCCTTCAACAAGCGTGGGAAATGTTTCGCCCAAGGTCTCCACAACGGCCGGTACCAACTTAAACATGAAGGGCTCGCGCGCCCCAAGGTGCTGATGCCCCATGCGGATCGCCCGGCGCAGAATGCGGCGTAGCACGTAATTGCGCCCATCATTGCCAGGCGCGGCACCATCGGCAATGGCGATGCTGAGGCAACGAATGTGATCGGCCACCACTCGATAGGCGGTGTCCACTGAACTCTCAAGCGAGCCGCTGTATGTGGGTGCTCCGGTGGCGGCACTTGTGAGTTCAAAGATGGGCGTAAAGAGATCGGTGTCGTAGTTGGAACGCTTGTTTTGCAACACGCTTACCAAGCGTTCCAGACCCATGCCGGTGTCAACGTGGCGGGCCGGCAGGGGCTTCAGCGCTCCACCCGGCTCACGATTGAACTGAATAAAGACCAGATTCCAGATCTCAAGCACATCCGGATCGTTGGCATTGACGCGTTCGCGCGCATTGCGGCCGCCAATCCGGTCAAAGTGAATCTCGCTGCACGGACCGCAGGGACCGGTCTCTCCCATCTCCCAGAAGTTGTCCTTCATGCTGCCCGGGATCACATGATCTGCCGGCAGGAACTTCAGCCATAGATCTCGGCTTTCATGGTCGGGTTGCACACCCTGCGCGGGGTCGCCAGCGCACCAAGTGGCGTAGAGCCGGCTGGGGTCCAGGCCAAAAACCTTGGTCAGGAGTGTCCACGCCCATGTGATGGATTCCTCCTTGAAGTAGTCCCCAAAAGACCAATTGCCCAGCATTTCAAAGAAGGTGTGGTGGTAGGTGTCGCGTCCCACGTCCTCAAGATCGTTGTGCTTGCCGCCAGCGCGAATGCACTTTTGTGTGTTCACCGCCCGGGTGTAGGGGCGCTTGCCCCGCCCCAAAAACACATCCTTAAACTGGTTCATCCCCGCGTTGGTAAAGAGCAGCGTGGGGTCATCGAGCGGCACGGCCGGACTGGAGGGAGCCATGGTGTGGCCAGCCTCCTGCTCAAAGAACTGAATGAAAGTCCGGCGGATCTCAGCTGCGGTGCGCATGAAGCCCAAAAGTGTAGCCGTGGCAGTGAGTACGCTTGTGACATGCACTCGGCTCGGCGCCCGCTCATTGGCGGCAATTGGAAAATGAACACCGATCTGGCATCCGCCACGGAGCTGGCGGATGATGTTGTTGCGGCAGTGGGGGACACACCGGTGGATGTGGTGCTCATTCCTCCGTTTCCGTACTTGATGCCTGTGGGGCACACATTGGGGCACACCTCCGTGACGCTCGGTGCACAGGATTGCTCCGCGGAACCCAATGGCGCGTTCACGGGGCAGGTGAGCGCAGAGATGCTCAACGACATCGGTTGCGCGTGGGTGGTTATAGGCCATTCAGAACGCAGGCACGGCTTGGGGGAGGGAGACTCCCTTCTGCACGACAAGCTGCACATTGCGTTGGAGTCAGGGCTCAGCGCCATCTTTTGCGTTGGCGAGACCGGTGAGGAGCGGGAATCAGGCTGCGCACATGCGATTATTGCGCGACAGTTGCGGGAGGGTTTTGCCGCCCTTACTCAGGAGATGGTGAAGCATGTGGTGGTGGCCTACGAGCCGGTGTGGGCCATCGGCACAGGAGTTACCGCCACACCCCAAGACGCGGAGCAAATGCACCAGTTCATACGGGGGGTGCTGGCGGACCTGTATGATCAGCGATTCGCTGCGCAGATCAGGGTCATCTACGGTGGCTCGGTGAATGCAAAGAACGCACGGGCGCTCTTTGACCGGCCGGACATCGACGGCGGCTTGATCGGCGGAGCAAGTTTGAAGGCCCCAGACTTTGCAGCCATTTGCCGCGCCGCGGCGGAGGCTTGGCAGGCGGTGGGCGGCCATTGATCGCACTGCAATGCAATACCTCTTCACGATTCTGACGGTTCTCTTTCTCTTCGCTTCGCTGGCGCTGGTGGTCATCATTCTGGTGCAGCGTCCTCAGGGTGGCGGCCTCTCGGCTGCTTTCGGAGGCGGGGGCGGCGGTACGGATACAGCGTTCGGCGGCCGAACCGGAGATGCTCTTACGGTGACCACAGTGACTGCATTCGTGGTGTATCTGGGGCTCGCCATTGGATTGAACATTCTGGACAAGGAAGTGTCCCGCCCAGCCGTGGCTGCGCCCGCCGTTGAAGGTGAAGTTGCGCCCGCTGGAACCACCACCTTTATTCCAGTGACTGCGGCACCGCCCGGGTCCACTCCCCCTGGCGCAGCGCAGCCTGCCGGAAGCGCACCCACTGGGTTGCCTTTCAATCTTCCTCCCGGCTCCAAGATTGAGCGAATGGACGGGCCGCCCCCCGGTGTCACGCTTCCGCCCTCGCTGAGTCCCACGCCGCCGGCCACCACGCCGCCGGCCGCCACGCCGCCGGCAACCACGCCACCGGCCACCACGCCGCCCACGACCCCCTGAGACATCTTCGCAACTCTCCACTGGGAACGCCATGATCCGATCGATGACAGGATTTGGAGTGGCGACCGCCGAAGTTGAAGGCGCGCGCTGTTCCGTTGAGATTCGTTCGGTAAACAGCAGATTCTTCAAGAGCGCCTTGCGGCTTCCAGCAGAGCTTGAGCAGTTGGAACCTGAGCTTGAGTCAGTGCTCATGCGCAGATTGACTCGCGGGAGCGTGACTGTGACCGTTCGCTGGGTTGAAGGGGCCTCGCGTGTGGTGGCCAGTATCAACACAGCAGCATTGCAGGAGTACGCACACCGTCTGCGTCTGGCGCTTCCCCCCGGCATGAATGGCGACCTGAGAGTGGCAGATCTGTTGGCGCTTCCAGGGGTGGTTTCCGATGACCGTGCCACCGCGATTGCGGAACGTGCGCGAAGTCTGGTGATTCGTCTGGCGGGCGAGGCATGCGATGCGCTCATGACCATGCGTGAGCGCGAGGGGGCCGCCCTGAGGCAATTGCTGGAGGAGTTTGGCGAACAGATTGAGTCCCGGCTCGATGCGGTGCGCCAACGCGCCCCGCAGGTGGTGGAGCAGTATCAAGATCGCCTACGGCAGCGCGTGAATGGGCTGCTGAAGGATGTGGGCGCCACCATTAGCGAAGCTGAGCTGGTGAAGGAAGTGGCCATCTACGCCGAGCGCAGCGATGTGGCAGAAGAGATCGCCCGCTTGGGCGGGCACTTGGAACAGTACCGAACGATTATTGAGCCCAACAATCCGCAACCCGCTGGCAGAGCTTTGGATTTTCTTGCCCAAGAAATGCTTCGAGAGGCGAATACCATCGCGAGCAAGAGTGCTGATGTGGAGATCAGCCGCCGCATTGTGGAAATCAAGACGGCCATTGATCGAATCAAGGAACAGAGCCAGAACGCGGAATGAACCAGACCGGGCAGCAAGATTCACCTGAACGCGCGCTCATTGAGCCCGAGGATGTTCGGCGAGTGGTTGCGCACTACGCATTGGTTCGCCCGATTTCAGTCCGCCCATTGGGGCTGGGTTCGCGCGCCAATGCCAAGAGCAGGCTCACCACGCCGCGCGGCGATTTTTTGCTCAAGCGCAGGGCACCCCAGCGTTCGGGTGCCGCATTGGTGGCCTTCGTTCATGCGTTTCAGCGCCATTTGGAGGCGCGTGCGGTTCAGGTCGCTCCGCTCATGCTTGACAAGTCAGGGCGCAGCGCGGTTGAGCTTGATGATCACATCTATGAGCTCTTTGGATGGGTGCACGGCGGACGATGGTCGCGCACCGTGGCGGAGGCCAAAGATGCTGGATTGGCGTTCGGACGCATGCTGCGGGCGGCAAAGACATGCCAGCCACAAGGCACTCCCCGCACCGCATCATTTCATGCCCATCCGGTGATGAGCCAGGCGTTGGGCCGCGTGCCCAAGGCGGCGCTGGGTGCTGACCCAGAGATCGACCGTGAAGAGTTGGAGCAATTGTGCGCTCGTCTTACGGCGCGAGCGCTGCGAGCCGCAGAAAACGCATCCGGCATTCAATCACTGGAGCAGGGCGTTGTGCACGGCGACCTTCACCCAGGCAACGTGCTCTTTGAGAAGGGCCGCCTGCAGGCCATCTTGGATTTTGACGGAGCGCGAATGGATTGGCGTGCGTGCGAGATCGCTAATGCGGCGCTTCACTTTGGCAATGACCCCGTCTCTGGTACTGAAGTCGAAGAGTGGGATCCCGCGCTCGACGCCAAGCGAGTGCACGCCTTGGTGGCGGGGGCTGAGCATGGCATGGCTGAACCGCTTCTGCCGGTGGAACGGGCCGCCCTTCCTTGGCTCATGATTGAGGCCTGCACGCTGGAGAGCGTGGTGCCGATTGTTCGGACAGGCAGATTTGCCCATCTGCGCGCAGACAAGTTGCTGCGATTTGTCGATCGAAAGGCCGCGTGGATCGAAGAGCACGCCGGCGAATTCTGAGCCCGGCTTCGGATTTGAAATTGGGGCAGCCGCCAAGTGCTGTAGGGTGTGCCGCGTGGTGGTCCCGGCAATTCTATCCCTGAGCGCAGTGCTGCTTGCCGTGCAAGAGGCTCCACCATGGTCGGATGGCACCGTTGAACGAACGCGAATCTCTCGCACGGCAGAATTGGCCTTTGCACAATTGGACTCTCCGGTGTTTCAAGAACGTCAGGCGGGTTCAAGCGCGTTACTCCTGCCAAGCGTGGCGGAGGCCGAAGTGTTTTCGCTTCTTGCGCGCCGTGGCCTAACCGCGGAGCAGCACGTGCGATTGTTAAAGGCGGCCGAGATTCGGATTCGGGAATCGCCCCGCGCGGCGCTTGGTGTTCAGATGGCGGAGTCCAGCGATGGGCGCGGTGGTGTTGTTGTGACCGGCGTACAGCGGGGCTCGCCCTCCTCGGGCGTGCTCAAGATTGGTGATCGGATTGTGGAAGTGAACTCGCAGCCTGTGGGCACCCGTCGCAACGTGATGAACGTTGTTCAGTCCCAACGTCCGGGGGACCGAGTGAAGCTCGCAGTGCTGCGGGGTCACTCACGTGTTCGCCTGCAGATTGACTTGCCGCTGGGGGCTCAACATGCTGTTGCCAAGCCCGAGAGTGGCGCCTTGGGCGTGCCCCTGTTCGATGGCACGCGAGAACGGCTGGCCGTGCAATTGCGCGAAGCGTTTCCGCTACGCCCGACCCGGCTGCCCGCCCGGATGTGCCCATAGCGTTGGTTACGCCCGCGGATCGCCTGCGAGCGGATTGCGAAAGTGTGCGTCCTGAATGGGTGCCACAATGTCCAGAATGCGCTGCAGAATCAGCGAGGGCGACCCGATGGCGTCAACATCGTGCACGATTGACTTGGGGTAGTGGGCCAGCACCGGTGATGTCTCGCGCTCGTAGACGTCAAACCGGCGGCGGATCACTTTCTCATCTGCGTCGTCAAGCCGATTTTCTTTGAGAGCACGGCGGCGCATGCGCATCACCATGGCGTCAACGTCGCGGCAGACCAAGTGAATGACGTTGAGTACTTCTAGGTATGGATCCAGCGCCTTTGCCTGATTGAGATTGCGGGGAATACCGTCCAGCACCAGCAGGTCTTGGTTGGGCTTGTAGATGCTGAGAACGGTCTGCGCATACATGTTTTGCTTCCACATTTCGATGGTCAGTTCGTCGGGCACCAACTCGCCTTTGGAACTGAACGCAAGGAACTTCTGGCCAAGCTCGCTGGTCATATCCAGGGAGCGAAAGACATCGCCGCAGGCCAGGTGATAGAAGCCGGGAATGTGCCCCAAGATCTTGCCTTGGGTTCCCTTGCCCACGCCTGGTGCGCCGAAGAGCAAAATGGTCTTGTAGCGGGAGTTCACGGCAGGAAGCCTACCGGGCGCGTCTTTCAATTGCCACGCGCATGCCCGTAGAAGCCACGGGCCGAATTGTGATCCAAACTGGAGAGGTTTTGAGGCTTGAGGGGTGCGCCCTGACGCCACTCGCTACCTTGCCCCCAATCATGCAAGGAATGACGCGCCGTTGGATTGGCCCCAACCCCGCCGAACACGAGCGGGCCGTAGATCGCCTGCCGCTGCACGAACGTGTGGTGGCGGGGCGTGGGCTCGGCGGCGTTGGCCGCGCGGAAGCGGTCCTCCGTCGACCCACCGTGAACCTGCTTCATCCTCCTGCACTCGTGCCCGGTGCAGATCGAGTTGCACAACGGTTGGTTGAGGCGATCAAGGCCGGCAAGCGAGTGGCCATCTACGGCGATTACGACGCCGATGGTGTCACGGCCATGGCGGTGCTTTGGCATGTTGTCAAGGCCGCAGCACCAGAGAGCACCATAGACCTCTTTGTGCCCAGCCGATTTGAGCATGGCTATGGATTGAACTCAGACGCGCTGCGCCAACTTCATGCGCAGGGGGTGCAAACCATTGTGACGGTTGACTGCGGCATTACTGCGGTGGAGCAGGCGCGAGTGGCGCGTGAGCTTGGACTTGAGTTGCTCATCACCGACCACCACTCCTTTGAGCCCGATGCGGGTGGCCACGTGCAACTGCCGGATGCGGATGCGCTGGCGCACCCCAGTCTGCCGGGCGAGGCGCGCGCACCCTTCGCGGAGCTCTGCGGCGCAGCGGTGGCATTTAAGGTGGCCTCCCGGTTTGCGGTGCATTGGTGTGGCGGCGAACGGGTCGCTGATGTTCTGCGTGATCGGCTGCTTGCCACCCTTCCATTGGTGGCGCTGGGAACCGTGGCGGACGTGGTGCCGTTGGTGGATGAAAACCGGGTCTTTGCCGCACTGGGTTTGGGGGCTATGAGCACGACCACCATTCCCGGTCTGCGCGCCTTGTTGGACAGTTCTGAGTTGAACGATGGCAAGGTGGTCAATGCTGAACATGTTGCGTTCAGGCTTGCCCCCAAACTGAATGCCATCGGACGGGTGGGGCACGCGGCTCAAGCTGTGGAGTTGCTTACCACCGCAGACTCCGCGCGCGCAGCGGTCATCGTGAAAGAACTTGTGGCGCACAATGAGAACCGCAAGCAATTGGAGCGGGCCATCTTTGACAAGGCGTGCTCGCTGGTGGAATCAAAGGGATTGCACAGGCCGGATGTGCGAGGGATCGCGCTGGCAGACTCCGAGTGGCACGAGGGTGTGGTGGGAATCGTGTGCAGCAAGATCATGGAGCGCTACGGTCGCCCCACGGTGCTCGCCAAACTGCGTGACGATGGTGTGGCCAAGGGGAGCGGTCGAAGTCTGGATGGTTTTGATTTGGTTTCTGCGGTGCGTTCCTGCTCACAGCACTTGGTGAGTTGCGGCGGTCACGCGGCTGCGGCAGGACTCACAGTCAAGCCGGGGGCGTGGGAAGCGTTCGCGCAGGAGTTCACTGCGCGGTGTACCCAGACCATCGCGCCAGAGGATTTGATCTTGAGCATTCGATATGACGCCACGGCCGAGATCGGCGAAATGAACCCATACGCCATCAAGGCCTTGGACCTCCTTCGCCCATACGGCCGGGGCAATCGCGAGCCATCCGTGCTCTTGCGCAATGCCATTGTGCACCTGCCGCCCACGCTCTTTGGCGCAGCCAGAAACCACCTAGAGGTGCATTTGCGTCCAACCTCGGGGCGCCCCCTGCGCGCCATTTGGTGGGGTGGTGCTCAGCATCAAGCTGCGTTGGCGCGGGCTCCGCGACTTCACTTGGTGGTTCGCCCCAAGATCGACGAATGGAGGGGCAGCCAGAGCGTGCTGCTTGAAATCCAAGACGCTGGCATTGCGAGTTAGAGCAGCACTTCAGCTCCGGCTGCAGGCGCGCGCACGGGTGGACTGCGGTGCACATCCGCAGCATCAAGCGCGGTGAGTGGAGAGATCTCGATGATGCAATCGGGCGCACCATCCGCGCGCATGGGCACCGCGACGCCGGCACCCTGCAGCCAACGCGCTGCGCGCATGCTCTGCAGTGCTCGACTCGTGGCCGGGCTGTCCTCGCCTTGCGCGTTTTTGATGGGTGCGAACTCCTCCACGCGATCGGTGCGTAGCACGATGGGGCTCTCCGCCTCCTTGAGCGCGTCAAAGATAAAGCTCTCCAGCTTGACGGCGTTGGCTGACGCTGGCTCCACGCGGGCACCGGAGTTGCGATCCACATGCGCCACAGCCTTGTGCGCGCGGTGCCACGGCAGGATGGATCCCAGCGGATGGTCCGTCATGCGGCGAATGAACTCCACGCCAATCACGTGGATGGCGATGCTTCCTTCGCCGTACACAAGTTCACCCTGCGAGTCTCGAGCTTCAAGAATCTCGCGGGGAGCATCGCTGTACTCAATCACCGTGAGCCGAGGTGCCTTGACAAAGATCCCGACCTTCTCTTCGGGGCCGCGCTTGGGCACGCTTTTGCTGCTCATTTCCGCGCTTGAATCCGGCGCCGCCACGTGCAGTCCCACAAAAAGCGGGTCAATCACGTGCACATTTGGGTTGTCCACCTGGAAGTAACACAAGTGCTCGATTCCTAGGGAGCGCATGTGTTCCAGTGCGCCGCTGGTGTGCAGCGCCTTGAGCGATCCCCCATGGCCATCGGGGTTGAGCGCGGGCTGCCAAGGTTCTTCCAACAGCACCAGCCCCTCGGCGTCCACGCTGGGCACCATTCCCTGCGTGAAAAGCATGGTGGACTGTGGCGGCCGGTTGAACCAACGGTTGTCCACAAAGAACCGTTCCGTCTCTTCGTGATTGGCCTCGCTGGTCATGATGTACCACGGAATGGTGACACCGTATCGGCGCTCGCTGGCCAAGATTTGTTCAGCAAACACTCTAAAGAGCGGCTTACCCGCCACGGGTGTGGCAGGAAATGTTCCTTTGGGGCCGCGCCATCCCAGGCGAGTGCCCTGTCCGCCCGCCACCACGAATGCGGCAATGCGTCCGCGCTTTGCGAGGTCAACGCCGATGGCGTGATATTTGTCGGCGTCCGCCATGGCGCGCGTGTAAGGGCGAACGGGGCGAATGTCCGTAGCGGCTGGGCGGGCCAGCGATGCGCTTTGCGAAAGCATGGAGGCCAAGTGCTCCAATGGCAAGCGCTCAATCTCAGTGAGCAGCTGACGGCGGTGCGCGGGATCAAGCGTGCCCCAGAAGTTCAGCAAGTGCGACTGGCCAGTGCGCTCAAGGCGCTGCTTGGTCTCTTCGTAGGTCTTCATGTTCTCAAGGCCAATTGTCGGGAATTGAATAGCGCTCGCGGCGCTCTAGGCATGCGGTTGCGTGGGGGCGCTCCAGCCCTCGGGTCGGTGGCGAACGATCATCCCGCTCTTGAGGTAGATCACTTGCTCACAGATGTTGGTGCAGTGATCGGCAATGCGCTCCACGCTCTTGGTAACCGACATGAGCCCAAAGGCAAATCGCACGCTAAAGTGGCCCGCAGCCACCTGTTCTTGGGCGTGAAGCACGATTTCTTTCTTGAACCGGTCGACGGTGTCATCAAACAAAAGAACCTGCCGGCCAAGATCCGCATCGTGCCGCTCCAGCGCGCGATTCGTGTCGCGGAGCATGCCCAAAACGCTGTTGGCCATCACGCGAAAAGTGTCGGGTACACGAAGGGCGCGTTCACGCTCGTCGATCACTCCCTCAGCAATGTTCACGCCGCAATCTGCGATGCGTTCGTACTCATTGTTCACTTTCACCACGGTGAGCACCCGGCGGATCTCATGCTCGTCGGTTTGACCCATGCCCAGCAGGGGCACAGAGCGCTTTTCAATCTCCACGTCTACTTTGTCAATGGGGTGGTCCAACTCCACCACGCCCGCGGCCTTCTTGAGATCGACGTCAAAGTAACTCTCCACCGCTTGGGTGCACAGGTCAAGCACGCGCGCTCCCTGCAGGACAAGGTCGCGTTCAAGGCCTGCCAAATGCAACTCAAAGGTGGGCATGGGCCATCATGCTACCGCTCAGACCAGAGCGATCCGCCTATACTCGGCCCCCTTGCCCCCATGGTTGAGCTTGGCGTCAACATTGATCATGTGGCCACCATTCGGCAGGCGCGGCGTACCTACGAACCGGACCCCATCGAGGCTGCCGCCCAGGCGATCCTCGGTGGGGCGGATGGCATCACGGTTCACTTGCGTGAAGACCGTCGGCACATTCAGGACGCCGATGTTGAGCGATTGGCCAAGGAATGTCCAGTGAAGCTGAACTTTGAAATGGCTGCGGTGGCGGAGATGGTTGCCATTGCGTGCCGAGTGAAGCCAGCGCTGGCCATGCTGGTTCCAGAGGGAAGGCACGAAGTGACCACCGAAGGTGGGCTTGATGTCGTGGCGCAGGAGCCGCACATTCAGAATGTCATTCGGCAGCTGGCAGATTCGGGCATTGTGACCAGCATCTTTATCGACGCAGACGATCGCCAGATTCAGGCCGCGGCCCGTGTGGGAGCGCGAGTGTGTGAGGTGCACACCGGTCCGTACGCGCATGCCGCTCATTGTGGCCAAGGGGTGGCGCAAGAGTTGAGCCGGGTCCAACGGGCCGGCGCGGCCATCGTGGCGGCAGGCATGCAGTTCAATGCCGGCCATGCGCTGAATTACCTCAATGTGCAGCCGATCGCCGCGCTACCCCATGTGCGCGAACTTCACATCGGCCACGCCATCGTCAGCCGCGCGGTGTTCACCGGAATGCGTACGGCGGTAGCTGAGATGAAGCAACTCATGTCGGCCCGCCTACACTTGCGGCCATGAGTTCTGATCGACTGCAATTCAAGGGTTGTTACACCGCCATCGTCACTCCGTTTACGCCGGATGGTTGCGGGGTGGATTTAGTTCGCCTCTCTGAGCATGTGCGCTTTCAAGCGCAAGGCGGGG
Organism: uncultured Isosphaeraceae bacterium; assembly: GCA_964640485.1. GTDB lineage: Bacteria > Planctomycetota > Phycisphaerae > Phycisphaerales > SM1A02 > CAZXGD01. The sequence goes on from CAZXGD010000001.1 coordinate 55,139, forward strand.
TCACAGGCATCGTGCCCTGTGGCACCACCGGAGAAAGCCCCACGCTTCAGGAGGCTGAACACTGCTCGGTGATTGAGACGGCGATCCGCGTGGGGCGCCCCCTGGGCCTGCAGATCGTGGCGGGAGCGGGTTCCAACAACACTGCGCACGCGGTGCACCTGCAGAAGTTGGCGCACTCCATGGGTGCGGACGCCGCGCTTCAGGTCACTCCCTATTACAACAAGCCCTCACAAGAGGGCATCTACCGGCACTTCATGATGGTGGCGGATAGTTGCAGCTTGCCCATCATGCTCTACAACATTCCTGGCAGATCAGGCGTGGCCATACTGCCTGAGACGGTGGAACGTTTGGCCAAGCATCCAAACATTCAGTCCATCAAAGAAGCCACGGGAAGCATGGACAGCGCCAGCGAGATCCGTCAGCGGTGTGACATCACCGTGCTTTCTGGTGACGACAGTTTGACCGTTGCCTTCGCCGCGGTGGGGGCGGTGGGTGTGGTGAGCGTGGTGAGCAACTTGTTGCCCGACAGGATCTCCGCCATGTGCAAACTGTTGAACGCCAACAATTTTGCCGCAGCGCGCGCTGAGCATGATGCGCTGTTTCCCATGTTCCGTGGACTACTTTCATTGGACACCAATCCAGTTCCGGTGAAGGCCGCCATGGCGCTCTTGGGTCGTGACTTAGGAGTCGTGCGGTTGCCCATGGCGCCAGCTTCGCGGGATGCGCTCAATCGAGTGCAGGAATTGCTCCGGCGCGTTGGACTTGAAACGGCCGCAGGCATCACCCCTGCGTCCATTGCCGCCGGAGCGGCGCGGTGAGTTCACTGAACGCGCCGGAGTACGACACACTCGCGCTGCCCTACAAAGTCGCGGTGTTGGTGTACGTGCGCGATCCGCAGGGTCGTGTGCTCATGCTGCACCGGCGCAAACTTCCCAATATTGACATGTACAGCCCGGTGGGGGGCAAACTTGAAATCAGCCGGGGTGAGAGCCCGCACGAATGCGCGGTTCGCGAAGCCAAGGAAGAAACAGGGCTTGAGCTGCGCCCTGATGAAGTGCGCCTTTCTGGCATCGTCAGCGAGCGCGCCTATCAGGGCAGCATGCATTGGCTCATTTTTCTGTTTGAAGTCACCCGGCCGGTTCACCCGCACGAGATACCAACCATGGAGTTTGATGAGGGCAGGCTTGAGTGGGTGCCTGAGGCCGAGATTGAGAAGCTGCCAATACCCCAGACCGACCGCGACATCATGTGGCCCAACGTGCGCAAGCACGCCAGGGGGTTCTTCATGGTTGAAATCGACTGCAGCGTGACCCCCATGGTGCACCGGGTGGTTGAGAGTTGGAAGGCCGGTTGACGCTTTGGGGCACTGGGGGGCGCCCAATTCGGGGGACGTCCGGCTAGATTTTGGGTGGTACCGCAGTACGATTTTGGAATCGGACCCAGTCCGGAAAGGATTCCAATCTCATGAGATCCCCAATCGTGGTGGGTGCAGCGGCCGCAATCTTCTTGTGTGCGGCGGCGGTGTCACAGACTTCTTCGCAGGACCTTCCAGTCGCATCGCCTCCGCCGCTTTCGGCGGATGATCCGGACTTGATTGTGCCGGACGCTGTGGTGGTGCAATTGGATCCCGTAGCGGCGTTGGTGAGTGAGGTGGGTGGACGGCTCGCAGAGGGCCTCACCGGCATTCAAGAACTGGACGCCGTTGCACGAGACTTGGGGGTGAAGTCCATTGAGAAACAGTTTCAGGGCGCGCAGCCACTGGCAGCGCGTCCGATGGGTACGCCAGATCTGAGTGGTTTTTTTGTGGTCACCTTTGACCCCACCGTGTCCAACGTTGAGAAAGCGTTACAGGAGTATCGCAGGCTCAAACTTGTTGTGTCCGTGGAGCAGATCGGCGTTCATCCAGTGTGGGGAGTCCCCAACGATCCCAATTACGTCAATCAATGGCACCTGAATCAGTCCAACGACCGGGACATTGACGCACCGGAGGGATGGAACACATGGACGGGTTCTTCCGCCACCATCGTGGCCGTGCTCGACACCGGAGTGCGCTACTACCACAAGGATCTGGGCGGCGTGAATGCTTCGTCCACCAACACCACGGCCACTCAGGGCAACATTTGGATTAACCAAGCTGAAAGGACTGGTGTGGCCGGTGTAGACGATGACGGCAATGGCTACGTGGACGACTGGGTGGGGTATGACTTTGTGAGCAGTGCAATTGCCACGTGTTGGTCTGGCGAAGACTGCACGGGTGCAGACGCCGACCCACGAGACTTCAACGGTCACGGCACGCACTGCGCGGGCCTGGTGGGAGCCATGAACAACAACGGGTACGCCGTGGCCAGTGCGGGCGGCGGCTGGGGCTCTGGATCCAATTCCGCGTCTGGGAACGGCGTCCAAGTGATGTGCCTCCGCATCGGACACAGCGCCAGCTATCTGGGTCAGGAAGTGGGGTACGTGCGCATGGACTATGCCGCCAGCGCTTTGTATTACGCCGCTCAAAAGGGGGCCAAGATCGCCTCGTGCAGTTGGGGATCCTCAAACTCAGGAGGCATCGCCGCCGCGATCGACAACTTTCTGGCTTCCGGAGGTTTGATTTTCAAGGCTGCGGGCAACTCCAACAATCAAACTGCCGACTACATGTGCGGTCGCTCGGATATCTACTCCGTAGTGGCACTTGACCAGTCGGACGTTCGGGCGTCCTTTTCCTCATATGGAACTTGGGCGGACATTTCTGCTCCTGGCGTCGCGATCTACTCCACCTATCACAATCATGCGGTGCCCGGCAGTGACTACATCGCGGCGCTGGATGGCACTTCGATGGCCACACCTCTTGTGGCGTCTGTAGCCGCAAACGTGTGGTCAAGGAATCCCACGTGGACCGCTGCGCAGGTCTGGCAGCGCTTGCGTGACACGTGCGATAACGTGTACGCGGTGAATTCGGGCACCATGGCAGGCAAGCTTGGTGCTGGCCGCGTGAATCTCAACAACGCGCTGACAGCTGGTGCGGCACCATTCTGTGGTGATGGCAACTGCGACCCCGGCGAGACACCCTGCAACTGCCCGCAGGATTGTGGGGCAGCTCCAGCCACCGAAACCAATTGCTCCGATGGGATCGACAATGACTGCGACGGATTTGTGGACTGCGCGGACCCCAATTGTGCTGGTGCGCCAAACTGCGCTCCCGCTCCCACGCAGGCCATTGTGCAGTGCCTGACTTACAACACAGCAGGCGGCGGCGGCGGAACCAAGAATCTCACGCTTGCAATTCAAGTGGTGAACAATCTGGGTGGCGCGCTGGCCAACGCCTCTGTGACAGTTGTGCTCACGGGCAATGGAGTCAACTACACCCGTACTGCCACCACCAATGCTGCAGGGGTAGCAACTGTTCAGGTGAACAATGCCGCCAACACCTGCTGGACAGCCAATGTGACCTCTGTTGTGCTGACCGGATACACATTTGACGGCGCCGAACCGCCAAATGGGTTCCGCAAGGGAACTGACCCCAAGCCCGATGCTGACTGTCTAGGCAGCAACGACCCCTGCGGCTGATTTTTCCGTCGGTTCAGATACATGCAGGGCCCGAGCATGAACGCCGGGCCCTGCTTTGTTTTTGAATTCTCAATCGCGGCCGGGGACCAAGCCATTGAACTGCGCTTACCTGTGGGGAGAGCCACACTTTTTTGGAGATCAGACCCGTGCGCACCTTTGCAATCGCCTTTGCCGTTCCCGCCACGCTTGTGGCGAGTGTTTCTGCCGACGTCACCAATAGTTCTTGGACGGCGACCAGCCAATTCAACTACCGCGTGGTGCACATGCCAGACCTAGACCAGCGGCGGAGCAGCCTGCCGGGATCCGGTGGCATGTATTGCGTGCCCACGTCGACAGTGAACATCTTTGCGTACGCGGCGAATCACGGGTTTCCGAGTGCCTATCCCTATTCCGGCAATTGGCAATCTCAGGCCAAGTACAGCGATGCCACAACCGCAATCGCGTTTGTTGGCGGCCTGATGAGCACTGATGCGCAGGATGGCACCGGCGGATCTGGGACCACTGCCGGGCTCAACTTTCTCTCAGCACAATCCGGCAGCCTCATCTACTTCAAGCTCTCGAAAGCCGTGAACTACACGCCCACGGTGGCCAAAATGGCCAAGCTGGCCTGCCAGGGGTGGATCATCTCTTTCACCTTCGGGTTTTACGATGTGATCGGATCGTCTGGTGGGTACCCCGTGGTGGATAGAGATGGGGGGCACGCCGTCTCCTTCAATCGGGCCACTCGCTCGGGCAGTTCCTATCAACTGAAGTATCGCGACCCAGCGGATGACAATTCGCTCACCACTCAATCGGTGTTCAGCAATCAAGTGGTGACACCGGTTACGTACACCGCGTTCCACGGCGGCATCTTGCGAGGAATGAACGCTCTGGATTACACGTCAGGCGATTCAACGGTGTTCATCGTGGATGCGTATTGGGGCGTCAGGCCAGCGTGGGGTATTCGATTCGTGGGCTCGCCCAATCTTTTGGGACAGTCCGGAGGTTCCCTCCACACCGTTGATCCAACGCCTTTCGAGGGCTCGCAAGGGGCCACGCTTCCTCAGATCAACATTTCTAGCTTCACCATTCTGGAGGACATTGCGCTTGACCCAGAAATGACCGACGCGTTGGTGATCACTCGATCAATCTTTAACGGTCAGCCGTCCATACTGCGACGAATGGACCTCACCAGCGGGGCGATGACGGAACTGGTTGGCGCCCCTCAGAACTTGGTTCAACTGGCCCCAGGACGAGAGGGGGACATCTTTGCGTTCAACAATGTGGGTTCACTCTTCAAACTCACCCCCGAGGGGCCCGCGGCGACATCCATCAACGTGGGTCACACTCCAGCTTCAATCTGCTTTCACCACCAAAGCGACCGGCTCAGCCTGCTCTCAATCGCCAGTCGCAGAGTTCTGAAGTACGACAAGAACCTAAACCAGATTCAGAACTTTGTTGTGCCCACCGCGGTGCCGATGTCCGGAGATGGTTCCGTGCAAGTGGACCCCACCACGGGCAAGGCATGGTTCAAAACCGATGCTTCGACGCTGCTCTACAACGTGGAGTACGGCGCGGCCGGGCCCACAGTGTCCACCATCGTGCCGCTCTTTGTGTCCGGCGGACTTAAGAGTTTCCAGTTTGGAGACAGGGGCGAGCTCTACCTGATGGGCGACAGCATCACGCGAGTGATGAAGAAGCAGAACGACGAATGGGTTGCAGATCCAACATCGCCCTTCGACGGTGGCCCGGGCGGCTCACGCTTTGTGATGGCCAAGAGCATGACCAATGAGGACCCGGCCGTTCACGACACCTTGGCATGGCGAACAGTCCCCGCAGATCAGGTGGTTTCGCTTGGTGTGGCTCAGCCAGATTGCGACGCGGACCAGAATGGCGATGACATTGTTGACGGCGCTGATCTTGGACTCTTGCTTGGCAAGTGGGGTTCAACGCGTGGTGCTGCAGATCTCAATCAAGATGGAATTGTTGACGGGGCTGATCTTGGGCTTCTTCTGGGAGCTTGGGGTAGTTGTCCCTGATCATCGAGTCCGCTGCGTAGAGCGCCCATGTCACGGCGCGCCCTTCTGAACTGGTGGCCACGACGTGCGCCCCCGTGGCGTCAAAGGCCACCCGCGAGACGGGCGCGCCGCCAAACGGAGATATGGATTGCACCTCTCGCTGTAAGCCAAGATGCCATAATCGAACCGTTCCGTCCATGGATCCGCTCAGCAGCAGGTTGGCATCGGTCGGGTGCACACACAACGCGCCCACCACCGCGGTGTGGCCCCGCAGCGAGCGTGTTTCCAGTGCGCCCCGTTCGGGATGCGCCACCAGAATGGGGCCAGTCCACGAGCCAAGAAGGATCTCTCCGTCCGCAGTAGTGTCCAATGAGAACGAGGTCTGCTCACACGGGTGAAATCGCTGTTCGCCCGAGCGCAAGTCAGCCACACGCAACCCTGTGCGCCGTTCCGCAACCGCCAGTGTGCGTTGGTCGCGTGAGAATTGAATGGCAATCGCCCCGTTGGGTGACTCCGCGAGCACGCGGCGTGATGTGCCGGTGAGTTGGTCAACGTGAACCACCACAACGGCATTTCCAGCCGTCGGGTAGGCCACGTGCGTACCTGACCTATCCACCGCAACAACGTCCGCGCTGCCCGGTGCAAAGTCTCGCGCCAGACACTCCCAGGCGGCAGCAGGAACTGCGCGCGACCACAGGGTTCCGTCAGTGAGCCCCACAGCCACGCGCGTGCCTTCAATCGCAGCGCCAACCGAAGATATGCCAGCACCAAACTCGTGCGTCCATTCAACCTCTCCACCAAGATTCCTTGCCTCTAGGTTCCGCCCCCTGGCAAACAGCAACGGCGCAGATCCTCCGCCCACTTGACGCAGTGTGCAGCCTGCGCTGGCGGTCACGCGCGAGAGCAACGACTCTGAGTCCAAGCGCCACCGGCGCAATGCGGGCTCTTGCGCGTTGGAAACCACTACTTCACCGTTGCTGGGCACGGCGACTCGCCATCCACCTTCGGACACCACTTGTTCCACCTCCGTACGACCTGGGCGGAGCTGATCAAGATGCCACCACCCGAGAATGAAGAGCGTTCCATCCGGGGCGTACGCCAGATCGCGCACGGTGCCGTTGTTGCTTGGCAGCCGCAAGTGCTCCGTGCCATCCTGGGTGTTCCACACCTTGGCTGAACGATCGCGCGAACCGCTTGCCAGCCACTGTCCGGTGGCATCAAACTCCAAGCAGAGCACCCAGTCCCGATGCGCGTTCAATCGCTGCGGCGGTTGGTCTAGGGCACGCCACAACAGCACGGTTCCATCCGCCAGTCCGGCCGCCACGTGGCCAGTCGCTACGTGCGAAGCCAGTGCGCGGACATGCGCCGGCGCTTGCCAGATCACCTGAGCCTCATTGGGGTGGGTGTGTGCCACTCGCAGCAGTCGGCCATCGGCTCCTGCGGTGAGCAGGGTGCCACCGCCGTCAAGAAACACCGCCGATGCTGTGCCGGAGCCATGCGAAGCCACAGTGCCAAGAAAGGCCCGGTCGCGTAGGGACCACACGCGTACATCGCCGTCATTGTCACCCACCGCCACCAGCGCACGATCCGGCGACACATCCATTCTGTGTGGATGGTGAGAACGTCCATCGGGGGCAGCGGGAGAGCATGCGAACAACTCTGCGCGCGTTTGTAGGTTCAACGCAAAAGGGGCGCGACCGCCGCATGCAACCACCAGGGTTTCAGGATCCACCACTTCAACCTGGCTGGAGCGCAGCCCGGATTGCTGAAGCGTCCACAGGCTCGGGTGTCGAAAATACAATTCGCGCAAGGCCCACGCCGCATGAGGCGAATCGGGTTGCTCCTGATAGCACTTCCAGAGGATGTCACGGGCCACCACCAGATCACCCACCACGCCTGCAAGACGACCTTGCTCCACCGTACTGGCAAACAACTCCTGCCGTGCGCGCTGCATTCCCCACAGAGCAAGCGCAAGACCAACGCAAAGCGCCATCAAGACGGTGAACGCAGCGCCAAGCACTAGTGTGTGCCGCCGCGCAAACTGGGCGGATACATACAGCGCACTCGCCGGTCGGGCCACCACGGGCTCATTGGCAAGATGCCGTTGTAGATCTTCAGCAAATGCAGCCACCGTGGCATAGCGCCGAGCCGGTTCGCGCTCCACGGCCTTTAGAATGATGGCATCAAGATCGCCGCGCAACCGGGGCTGAATGCTCGCGGGCCTGCGCGTGGCGCCCGACCGAGTGCGGGCGCGGCTAGGAGTGGTGCCGGTGAGCAACTCGTACAGCACGATGCCCAGCGAGTACACGTCGCTGCGAATGTCAAAGCCGTTGGACTCGATCAAGCCCGACTGTTCCGGGCTCATGTACTCCGGAGTGCCTGCGCGACCGACACCACCTGACACGTGCGTGGCGCCCTGAGAGTCATCGGTGAGCGATTTGGCGATTCCAAAGTCAATCACCTTTGGAACTGGACGTCCATCGCCATAGGTCACGAGCAGATTGCTGGGCTTGAGATCGCGGTGAATGACACCTTTCTGGTGCGCGTGCTGAACCGCCGAGCACACTTCCAAAAAGAGCCGTATTCGCGCCTGCGTGTCCAGGTTTTGTGCCTGACACCAGTCCGTGAGCGGCTGCCCGCGCACCAATTCCATCACAAAGTAGGGCCGACCATCCGGCGCCACTCCACCATCCAGAATGCGCGCAATTCCCGGGTGCTCCATCTGAGCCAACACCTGTCGCTCGGCTTGGAATCTTCGCACGATGGCGCGGGTGTCCATTCCCAGTTTGATGAGTTTGAGCGCCACATGGCGGCGCACGGGTTCCTGCTGTTCAGCCAAGAAAACGGTTCCCATTCCCCCTTCACCAATTGTGCTCAAGATTCGAAAGCGCCCCACCATCATTCCCTCGGGGGACATCACCACAGGCCGATCGAGCATCTGAGGTTCGCCCCCCGCGTGCGAGAGTAACGAGCGCACTTCTTCAGCCAGCTCCGGGGACTGCAGTGCCAGCGCATCCAAGCGCTGCTCGCGTTCGAGCGCAGACAGATGGCGAAGTTCCGCAAACACTGAAGCCGCGCGGGCAAAGGACTCTCGGGGATCCGGCGTGACCTCAGTCACCGTGCGGCGCCCCCGATGCGTCGGCGCAGCCACGCGCGTGCCACGGACCAATCCTCGTCGGCGGTGCTGGTGGCGATGTCCAGGGAGCGCGCCGTCTCCTGAATGCTCAGCCCGCCAAAGAACCTGAGCTCAACGACGCGAGACTTCCGAAGATCCAGCTCCGCCAACTCCTGCAACGCTTGGTCAAGCGCCAATAGGTCCAGAGCATCAGGCGCTTCCACGGACACTTCGGGGAACTCCACGCGCACCCAACCTCCGCCGCGCTTGTCAGCGGTGTGCTTCCGCGCGTGGTCCACCAGAATGCGTCGCATGGTGGCGGCAGCGATGGCTCGAAAGGAACACTCCTCCGCATCAGTGTCCGGATTGGGGGTCAAGGGCGTGTGCGCGGCCTTCATTCGCAGGAATGCTTCGTGCGCCAGCGCCGTGGGCTGCAATGTGTGACCTCGGCGTTCGCGGCGCATCAGTGCCCCCGCCACCTCATGCAAGGCGGCGTATGCCTCGGGGCTCAAACCTTCAGGGATGGGTGTCTCGGAATGCATGAGCCGTGGCGGCACATTCTCAACCGGGCGCACCTCCGCCACAACCGGGCCCGCCCAAAATTGACCCTGCCCAGCGAGTTACCGCCTCTTGATCGCCAAAATCTGGCGGATTGTTCCCCTAGGCAGGCAGCCCCGCCGCATGGGCGCATTGCTTCACGAGCGCCATCGCCTGATCGGCGGTGGGGGCCTCAGCAATGATGCGCATGATGGGCTCAGTGTTGGAAGCGCGCAAGTGCACCCAGCCGCCAACAAAGTCCACCCGAACTCCGTCCACATCAGTGACGCGTTCATTCTTGAACGCCGCGCGCACCCTGTTCAGTGCGGGAGCCACCGCTGCCTCACCACCCACGGACGCCAGATCCAACTTGTGCTTCACCATGGCGTAACGCGGCAAGGATGCAACAATGGCGCTGAGCGGTTTGCCTTCATGCGCCAAGAGCTCCAACACCAGCGCCATGGCGCTCAGGGAGTCGCGCACCCAGCACACTTGCGGAAAGATCACGCCGCCATTTCCCTCTCCACCAAGCACTCCCTGAGCTGGCCGAAGCGCTCCCACCACATTGGCTTCACCCACAGCACTGCGAAGCACAGAGCTTCCCTGAAAGCGCGCGGCCACATCGTCAATCATGCGGCTGGTGGAGAGATTGGTGGCCAGCACTCCGCCGCCCGTGCGCTGCAGCACGCGCAGTGCGCAGAGCACCAAGGTGAACTCCTCTCCGATGTATGCGCCGGTTTCATCCGTAAGCGCCAATCGGTCGGCATCTGGATCCTGCGCAAATCCAACTGCGGCGCCGGGTGTGGTTGCGACCGCACCGCTCAGGGCAACCAGATTCTGAGCCAATGGTTCGGGGGTGTGCCCAAACACTCCAGTGCACTCTCCAAACAAGTGTGTCACGCGGCACCCCAACTCATCAAGCAGCATGCGCCCCGCCACGCATCCACTGGCATTCACCGAGTCCAGCACCACCGTAAAGCGCTTGGCCTTGATGGCTGCCACGTCCACGTGTCGCAGCACGCGCCGCACGTGGATGTGCGCGGCGGTCTCAAGACGCTGCATCTGGCCCACGTGCGTTGGTGGAGCCCAGTCGATTCGGCGCGCCTTGAAGCGCTCAACAATCTCGCTGGCGGTGTGCGGAGGCGGCGCCAAGCCGCTGCCATCGAGGCACTTGATTCCATTCCATTCGATGGGATTATGGCTGGCCGTGATGGCCAAGCCGCCATCAGCTTTTTGCTCGCCGATCATCACACCCACGGTGGGAGTTGTCGCCACGCCGATGTCGCACACGCGGCATCCCACTGCCATCAGACCGCCGGCCGCTGCCAGCGCCAATGACTCACCCGACGCTCGGCCATCGCGCCCCAAGACCACCAACGGGGCATCGTTGCCGCTGACTCCCTTGAGGTACGACCCAAATGCCGCCGCGTAGGCAGCGGCAGTCTCAGGAGTCATGGTGCGTCCAACGATTCCGCGCGCACCGCTGACAGAGAGCATGAGCGGAGCATTGGAGTGAGGCAAAGATTGTGTCATGGCATGAGGAGCGTATATCGGCACCGTATACTTTCCCACCTATGTACACGGTTCGAGTGGAGCGCACCATTAGTGCCGCGCACGCGCTGGAGATCAGTGGAACGCGCGAGCCCGTCCACGGCCACAACTGGCGCGTCGAAGTTGCCCTTACCGGCGCCAGCCTTGACGGCGATGGATTGCTGGTTGATTTTCACGCCATGGAATCCGCGCTTGACTCGGTGCTGGCCCCCTTTCACAATCGCAACTTCAATCAGGTTGCGCCATTTGATCGAATCAACCCCACGGCCGAGCTCATTGCACAGTTTGTGGCGGTCACGATGGGCGTAAAAGTTCCCCGTGGCGTGCGAGTGCACTCCACCACGGTTTCTGAGGCCCCAGGCTGCTCAGCCACGTACATCAGCCCCTTCGCGGAGACCACGTAGGTGCACGACGCTGAAGCTGGCATTCCCGCTGCGGTTGCGGCCAACGATCCGCAGCGTTTTCTTGACCGCGATGTGCAATGGCTGGAATTCAATTCGCGCGTGCTGCAGATCGCTCGGGATGCCTCCACACCGCTCTTAGAGCGCGTGCGGTTTCTGGCCATCTACAGCAATAACTTGGATGAGTTCTTTATGAAGCGGGTGGGAGGGTTGCGCCGCCAGATTGAGGCGTCCGTGAGCGGCGCGCCCGAAGTGTCCACGCCGCAGCAGCAACTTGACGCCATCCGTCGGCGCGTGGGCGCACTGGGGCATGAGCAGTCGCGCACACTCTTGAGCGATGTGCTGCCGGCGTTGGCGGTGCACGGAGTGCGGATCAGCGCATGGGTCGACCTGTCCGAGGCGCAACGATTGGAGTGCGAAGCCTGGTTCCGCCGGAATGTCTTTCCCATTCTTACTCCGCTGGCTGTTGACCCTGGCCATCGGTTTCCCTTTATCAGCAACATGAGCGTCTCATTGGGCGTCATGTTGCGCCGTCCTGGCGAGAGCGAGCAGCTCTTTGCTCGTGTCAAGGTGCCGGACATTCCCAGCCGTTTGTATCGATTTGAAGGAACGCGCGAATTCGTGCCGGTGCAAGAAATCGTGGCGCACAATCTGGATGATCTCTTTCCCGGCATGGAGATTCTGAAGGTGCTTCCCTTCCGCGTCACCCGCAACGCCGAAGTGGAGCGCGACAACGAAGACGCCGAGGACCTGCTGGAGGCCACACAAAGCCTGCTGAAGGAGCGGCGCTTTGCGCGTGTGGTTCGGCTTGAGATCAGCGCGGGCGCCAATCCACGCATCCTGAAGTTTCTGATGGAGGAACTACAGGTGGCGTCGGAGGATGTGTATGAAAGCGAAGGTTTCATTGACTATGGCGCCCTGAATGAAGTGGCAGATCTGGACATGCCAGAACTGCACTGGCCGCGCTGGACTCCATTGCCGCCGGAGAGGATCGAGGCAGACGACTCTGACATCTTTGCGGCCATTCGCGCTGGCGACATTTTGGTGCACCACCCGTACGAGTCTTTTGACCTGTCTGCAGACAAGTTCATTGAGGACGCCGCCACTGACCCAAGCGTGCTGTGCATCAAACAAAGCCTGTATCGCACAAGCGGCGATAGCCCCTTTATTGCCAGCTTGATCCGAGCCGCTGAGAGTGGCAAACAGGTGGCCGTGATCGTTGAGCTGCGCGCACGCTTTGATGAGGCCCGAAACATTCTCTGGGCGCGCAAACTTGAAGATGCAGGGGTGCACGTGGCATACGGTGTGGTGGGGTACAAGACCCACACCAAGACGGCATTGGTGGTGCGCGATGAGCCCGGTGGTCTTCGCGCGTATGCGCACATCGGTACCGGCAACTACAACAGCCGCACCGCTCGGCTCTACGAGGACTTGGCATTACTCACCTGTAACCCAGAGATCACCGAAGACCTGGTGAATCTCTTTAACTACATGACCGGCCGTTCACGGCAGCGTGAGTACACGCGGCTTCTGGTTGCCCCGGTCTCCATGAAGAAGCGATTTCTGGAACTCATCGAGCGCGAGGCTGCGCTGGCGCGGGGCGGTCGACCGGGGCGCATCATCGCCAAGCTCAATCAGCTGGAGGATCGCGGCGTGATGGACGCGCTCTATCGCGCCAGTGCGGCAGGGGTGCAGATCGATCTGATTGTTCGAGGGTTCTGCTGCCTACGACCGGGCGTTCCCGGGCTTAGCGAGAACATCCGCGTGCGCTCCATCGTGGGCCGGTTTCTTGAGCACAGCCGAATCTTTTGGTTCGGTGCGGGGCAAGACGACCCCATGCACGGCGAGTTTTTCATCGGTAGCGCGGATTGGATGTATCGCAATCTTCAGACCCGCGTCGAAGCCGCCACGCCGGTGCTGGGGGCGCAGCCGCGCAGATTGTTGTGGGACATTTTGGAATGCTGCTTAGAAGACCGCCGCAGCGCGTGGGAGATGCAACCGGATGGGAGCTTCAAAGCTCCCGTATGGTCAGATCTGGCAGCAGATGAACCTCGCGCGCTTGGCGTGCACACCCGACTCATGCAGTTTCACAGGGACCGGCATGAGGCTCGTCGCGGTGTTCCACGAACTTAGTCATGAACTGGGGGATGGTGCTTGCCCGCGCGGCGCCACCGGCACAGCTTGGCCGTTGACCTGAAATCCGGCACTCAGACGATTGATCCCTAATTGATACAGCAGGCGATCTAACTGTCTGGTGGCTCGATATCCAACGCTGCCCCCTAGGCTCCATGTTGCCGATTCCAAACCTGCCATGTCCGCGGCGGCAATCACCACCGGCAATTCTGTGGTCATGGGCACACCAACTGGAAGCGTGATGGCAGCGATCCACAATCCTTGATACACAGTGCGTCCATTTACCGTGGCCGTGTACTCCCATTCGGTAAGTTCCACCGGGGCATCGTTGGGGTTGGTCAATTCCAGCGTCACGCGAAGTTCGGCTGCTTCGTCAGTCCAAGCCACCCGCTCTGCCTTCACGGCCTTTACCGTGGGGCCGCTGGCGCATCCGCCCACGAACGTACCTGCGAGCACCGTCAGAATCAGGCACCATGCGCCGCTCGACCACCGGGTGGCAAGGCAAGGCACACGATTGGTTAGGCAACGTTGGCTCACAGGTGGCAGAATGTAGCGCACCGGCCTGCTTCAGGTCGGGTCAGGCTCGTTTCATGAGACCAGTCATCGTCAAACTTCGAAGGTGCCCGTTGCTCTGCGCCCTATCGGCCATGGCGGCTGTGTGCATGCCCTTTGTGTGCGCTGCAGCGGTAGCGCAGGACTCTGCAGTGCCGCAGGTGGATCACGCGCCGCAGGCGGCCCAACTGGTGGCACAAGCCCAGGAACTTGCCGAGAAGCATCCTGAGCAGTCTGCGCAAATCCTGGCAAGGGTGCTCGATGACTGGGGCACTCGCATGGTGCAGGACGCCTCAGATTCCTATCTCTTCACTTCGGCACAACGACTTGCAGAGCGCCTTCTGTATAAGAACGCAACGCTGCTCGCGGCCTTTCGCAGTGCTCAGGATGCGCAGGCTGCTGAGATGCTGCGCGCAGGGCAGTTTGATCGTCTGATGTCGACCAGAGTGGTCACCATGGCCGGATTGGACGCAGTACTGCAGACGGCTCAAGCGCACCTAGATGCGGGCAGGGCCTCCAACGCACTCGCTCTGCTGGACCGGGTTTCAAACCATGATGGGCTGACCGGTGCTAGGGAACAGCAACGCACTCAGATACGCACCGCCGCTCTTGCGCAACTGGTGCCGAGCACGAGTCCGGGGCAGGGCGGCACAAAGGCACAGAAATCGGCGCTGGCCGACTGGCGTGAGATCTGGCGCGTACCGCTGGACGGACCGGCGCTTCTTTCCAATGTGTCGGTGCACACGTCAGGTGCAGCGTCATCGCCTCCTAGCCTTGCCATCGCTCGACCTCTTGCGTGGCCCACCGCAGACGAAACCCGCATCTTTGCGGATGACGGAACCGGGCTAGCGGCCTTCGATCGACTGAGCGGTCGACGGCTTTGGACGAACGCCACGGAGCACGCGCAGGCGGTGGGCCCTCTTGGGCCCGCATTGAACTACGCCGCTGTGTTGGGAAGTGCCGTTGTGAGCTATGTCACACACTGGGATATTGGCAGCGGAACCAGCACCACGATGGTGCGTTGCTGCAACGCGGCCACGGGGGCACTGTTGTGGGAAAGCGCACTGGGTTCCGCGATGCCGAACTCTTCGGCACAGTTCGTGCCCGTGGGCCAGCCGCTGGTGGTGGATGGGCGCGTGGTGATTTCCGCGCGTCGGCACTCGGCGCAGTTGGAGAGCTCATCCTGGTTGTTCTGCCTCAACATTCAGGATCCCACTGTGCCGCTGTGGTCCTACTCGATTGCCACCGCCGGCAGCGAGTTGCGTGCAGCCGTCCGAGTGCACGATTCACCCGTGCTCTATCAAGACTCCATCTACGTTGCCACGGGCACTGGCGTGGTGGGACGGGTGGATGCATCCACGGGCGTTCCGCGCTGGTTGCGAACCCTTCACGTGCCCCAACAGCCGCTCTCTCGGGATGCGCCCTCGTGGAATGTGTTCACCCCAGCGGTGGCATGTGGCAAAGTTTTCGCAGTGGCTCCCGATGGAAGCCGGGTGGTGGTTTTGGACGCCGATTCAGGGTCATTGCTCAGCGACCTGAAGACCGGCCCTGCGTCACCAGTGGGCTCTCCCCGGTACATGACTGGAGCCGTGGGCAGCACGGTGGTGGCCGCGGTGGGAGAGAGCGTTGCTGTCTTGGACGCCGAGCAACCGCTCGCGCCCCTATGGACATGGAAGGCAGATTTGCCTTTGAGCGGTCGGGTGGTGCTGATACCCGCTTCCGCCAACTGGCCGAACGCCCTAGTGATTCCCGGGGCACAGTCCACACACTTGGTGGACGCGAATACGGGAACCACACTCGCACAGTGGCCAAGTCGTGGCAATCCGTTTTTAGACACCGATCAGTTTGCCTCTGCGGGCGCAACCTCCCTTACCAGCTTCATGAACCTGAGCCGTGCGTTGGCTCTCTGCAAAGCTCGAGTGGCTGCAGACCCTTCCCCTCGGGCGGTCCTTCCTCTGCTTGAAGTGGCGCGCTTGACGCGCTCGGGCGTCGCGGCATCTGAGGGTGCGCGCGCGTTTGCCAAGCGGATGGAAGGCGTTGATTGGGCGCATTCCGAGGGGTGGCCAGAACTGCTGGCTGCGCTGAACCTTTTGCTTGAATTGGACGCAGCAGGCTTTCTCACCGGTCAGGAAGCGCAGGATGTTGAACGCGTGTTGGACGCCGTGGCAAAGGCCGCTGGGCGTAGTTCGCGTTCGGCCCTAGCCCGAGCTGACCGACTGATGCGCCGCGGGCAAAACCAGCAGGCAGCCCGTGAATTGGCAGCGCTGCTCATGGAGCCATCGGATTCAACCCTAGTGCGCGTGGACGGTGTTGACGCTTCCATGGATGCACACGCCCTGCAGCGCCTTGAGCGTGCCGTGAAAGCAGACGCAGCTGGGACAGCAACAGGTGGGGCCGCCGCCGCGGTCTCGGTGGCCATGAAGGGCGCAGAACTCACCACCGAGAGCGGGGCAACATCTCCGGCCGAACTTCAACGCATATGTGGTGGACTGCGGAAAGCCGCACGCGTGGCGCACGCCGTGGGTGATCGAGACTCAACAGCCAAACTGCTCGCTGCGTTAAAGCGATTGGACCAATCCATGTCTGCACGCTTGGAGGCAGAGTTCACAGCAGCCCCTCCTGCCCGCGTGCCTGCGCTTGATGGTGAGGGGATTCGATCGCTGGAGATTCCCGGCACGCTGTGCCGGCTGGCCCCAGGGGCACGGGCAAGTGCTTCCGAGTTTCTCACGGTGCAGGGGGACTCCATCGCCCTGCGGCGGCTTCCGGAGTTTGCCCAATCGTGGCGAGCCGTTTTTGGCGCGGGTGCGCCCTGGCTGGTGGAACATGGTGAGCGCATCGTTCTCTGGGTTCATCGAGCCGAAGGAATGGGTACTGCGCTTCGCGTGTCGCCCAAAGATGGAACGCTCATCTGGCAGACCCCGCCAATCACGCAAGTGTTGGGGCCACTCCGTGGTGAGGATTCAAGTGCGGGGGAGGCTTCGCCCACCGTCACGCTTCCGGACGGTCAGGTGGTGCCTTTGGACCAGGTGCTGCCCATGGTTTGCAACAACGCGCTGGTACTTGTTCGTCGCGATGGGGCCATGGTGGCACTGGATGCGATCTCCGGCACGACCCGCTTGTGGAGCAGACCACCCGGCGCCGAAGACGTTGTAGACGTGCAGTTCGACGGCTCGTCGCTGGTGGTGGCCTCCACCGAACGGGACGATTCGTTTGCGGTACGCCCGCGCGTGCATGCGATTGACGCCCTCACCGGGCAAAGTCTCTTGAGCGTGGAAATCTCCGGAGGGGTCTCCCCGGAACTTCAATGGATGCGGTTGCTTCCAGGAGGGCTGTTGGTGCTTGGATCAGACATGGGCATCGAAGCGCGCAGGTTGGCGGGTGGAGATGAACTTGGCCCATATTGGCAGATTCAGACTTCGGACGTTCAGTACTCCACGAATGCGTGGGGTTGCGGTCAATGGCTGCTGGTGCAAACCATGCGGAATGAGATGCTGGCAATAGACACCCATACGGGTCGCATTGATCCTGCAGCCTTTCGAGCGGTGGACGCGCCGCTGGAGGCCGTGCAAAAGGTTGTTCAGGGTGAGGGCTGGGTGGCGCTCATTCGCAACAGCGGTGCAGATTTTTTCAGCACGACGGGTCAATTCTTGGGGAGAGACGTCGTGCTGGCCGATCGAAGCATTTCATTTGCCCTACCCGCTCCCACGCAACTCATCGCCGTTGACACCCAATCTGACCATCTGGTGCACCAGAATGCCCTTCAGTTTGATGCTGAAATTTTTCGGCTTGAAGCCCGGTCGGGGGGCAGAGCTGTTGGCCCCCCCGTCCAAGTGCGCGCAAAGGGCTCTGAATTCACGGACGCGCGAGCCCTGGAGGGATGGATTTTGCTGGCCAATCAGGCTACGGTGCATGCTGTTGAATTCCGGAAATCCACTCCACAAAACCGTTGACAATTGCGGAATGTCCATGGTTACACTTCCGCCCCGGCGCCCAAATCGGTCAGCCCTGAGAGAAGGATCACAATGAGTCTTACTGCCACCACTCGCGCCCCATTCGCCAAGCAATTTGATCAGGATGAACTCGAGTTTGCACTACTCGCCTGCCTGAATGGAGCGTCTGCGCCCCTCATGGCCGCAGATGATGAAGAAGAGGATGATGATTTTGCCTTTGACGCAGATGACGATGAAGACGAGGACGAGGACGAAGACGAAGATGAGGACGAAGATGAAGATGAGGACGAGGAAGAAGAACTAGACGAAGACGAAGAAGAGGAAGAAGAAGAGGAGGAGGAGGACGACGACGAAGAAGAGGACGAGGACGAAGAAGAAGAAGAAGAGGAAGACGAAGAAGAAGAGGACGATGAATTCGACGACGACGATGACGACGACGACGACGAAGAAGAGGAAGAAGAAGACGATGACGAGTGAGCGGCCTAGCGCGTGGCGGATTGTGCTACGACATCTAGCTTGGCCAATTCAACTCGACCGCGCAGTGGCCTGATGAGCACCACGAGCGAGGGAGCAATAGTCGTGGGGCGCGCTACCCAAGGGCCTTCCGCAAGCATCTCCACCTTGGCCTCCGGATCTCCCAGTTTCTGGCGGCCGAGCATTTCAGTGGTGGTCACCAACACCACCTCAGAGTCCAGCATGGTGGCAGCCACGCTTCGCTGCGTGAAAGTCTCAAGACGTCCGCCTGGGATCCATGTGGCAGCCAATCCCTGATTGGGAGCAAAGAACACCATTCGGTCACTTCCCGGGCTGGATGCCGCTAGGCCTCCCACCGGTTCCACAACCCGTGCCGCGGTGGCCAGAGACGCTCCCAGAGCCAACGGCTGTACATCCACCGACTTGACTGCTGCTGTGCTGCTTGGCATTCCGTCAGGTTCGAAGGGGATCCACGCCAGCACCAGAGCACCCTCCGTCAGCCGGAGCGCAAAGAGCCCGGTGCCGTCACCCGCAAAGGTGGGAAACAACCACTGATCGCCGGGCAATGATTGCAGCACACGGCGCACGCCGCGGCGCTCCACCACCAACTGCCAGTCGCCTCCCTCTGCGGGCCTTCTGCTCCAGGCCAAGCTGCCTCCAGGAGTGATGGTGGCAAATGCGTTGGTCCAACCATCAGACACCACTTCATGAATCATGCCTCCGCTCCAGGGCGCCAGCGCGATGTCGCGCGCGCCGTCTGAGCGCGGGCGCTCGATGAGAAATGCTTCGTCAGTGGCGGCACGTCCCAGCAGCCAGTTTCCCTCAAGCAAGGTGCAGGGCAGCCCTAGCGAACCAGACTCTAGGCTCACCCCCTCAATCCGCACGTGCATTCCTGCTGGAGGCAGGGCATCCCCCAAGAGCACATTCCAAGGCGCATCGCTCGCGGTCTGCACGGCGGCATATCGAGCGTCCGGGGACACAACGGGCAGCGTGGCGCCATCGTGGTCCATGCGTAGAGTCGCACCAAGATCGGCGATGGCCGATGGCGTCTTGAAGTTGCGGTCGTCAACGATGACCGTGTGCCTGGCGCCCGCCACGGGATCCCGAGCAAGTGTGTGGCGCGTGCTGAGTACCGTGGTCTCTGTGCATCCCAGCGCCGCGCCAATCCAAATCGCCGCCGCGGCTCCAGCAGCCTGGACGCGCGCGGATGGGCTCATGGGGTGGAGGGCGAAGCAGGCGGTGAGGCAGCCGGCGAAGCAGCCGGTGAAGCGGGCGGCGCGGTGGGTGATGAAGCTGGCGGTGCCGGGGCCTGCGGTGCCGGCGCGGCAGCAGGGGGAGCCACGGGCGCCGGAGTTCGCACAGGTGTTTCAATCGGCGCAAGAGGGTCGCCCACAGGGTCGGGCGTGGTCTTGGAGTCAGGCGTGAACACCTTGTGGTTTTCCACGGCTTCCAAGGACATTTCCTTCAATGGCTTCTGCAGTTCTTCCAAGCGCAGACGCTCACGCTGATTGAAGTTGTCGTTGTTCTCTGAGGGGTTGTCCACCACCAACGGGGTGACAAAGATCACCAACTCGCTGGTGGTCTTCACTTCACTGGTGTTGGCAAAGATCAAGTCCAGGCCAGGAATGTCCCCCAGGAATGGCACCTTGTTTTTGATGCGGTTCTCTTGCTCGCGCCGGATTCCGCTCAGCACGATGGTCTGATTGTTCTCCACCGTCACCGTGGTATTGGTCTGGCGACGATCGATCACCGGATTGCCACCGACACCCGCGGGGGTGGTGTTGTTGACGTTGCTCAGAAGCACTTCGATTTCCATGGCCACGTTGCGATCCTTGGTGATGCGCGGACGCACATTCAGCCCGATGCCCACGGCGATCTGCGTAAAGCTGGCGTTCACGTCACCGCCGGTGTTGGCGTCGGTCAAGCTGCTGCTCTGAAAGGGCACGTCCTGCCCCGTGAAGAACTTGGCTTCCTTGTTGTCCATGGTGAAGACGCGCGGCTGCTGCAGGATTCGCACCGTAGTCTTGGCCGCAAGCGCCTGCAGCACCACGTTGGCATTCACGCCAAAGGCCAGAATGCCGGTATCCAAGTCGGGCAAGAAGATGCCGGTCTTGGTTCCTTCGAACATCTCGCCGTTGGTTCCGTTGCCATTCACCACCACCGCATTGTTGGGGTTGGTGGGGGCCACATCTTGACCCCACTTGATGCCGAATGCCAGTTCATCGCCCAACTGCACTTCAGCCAAAATCACACTGATCATCACCTGGCGTCCCGGATGATCCAAGTCTGTCACGATCTTGGCCAAGCTGTCCTGAATCTCTTGTGGCGCCAAAATCAGCAGAGAGTTCTGCCCCGCGTTCGGCACCACGCGGCTCTTGCCCACCAGGGCGCTCACTTCACTGGCAGTTCCGTCGCCTGCGCCGCGTGCGGTGCCCCAAGGGAACTGGATCTGCCCGGGAGCGGCGCCGCCGCCGGTTCCGGTGTCCGTGGGAGTTGCGGTGCGGTCGCCCGTTCCAGTACTGGATCCGCCCGCTGTGTCAAAGTCGATGCCCGAAAGACCGGTGGCTGGAGCCGTAATGCTCGACGTGGAACCGCTGGGCGCCAACAAGGCATTCAAGATCTCCGCCAACTCAACCGCACTGGCGTACTTCAGCGGAATGTTGCGGGGTAGCCCTGCATCCAGGGGCTGATCAATGCGCTGGATCAAGTCGTCCAGCCACTGAAAATTCTGGGGTGTCTTGCTCACCACGATCAGGCGGTTGCTGTCTGGATACGCCTCAATGCGAAAAATGTTGGCAATAGCCACGTCTGCGCCAGCTTCACCACCACCGCCGCCGCCGGCACGATTGATTCCGGTGTTGTTGCGCTGATTGGCGCCAGTACGCGCACGGCTACCGCTTCCGCCGCCAGACTCCAGAAGGCTTCCCAGCACGGTTTGCACCTTCAGCGGATCAGTGAACTTCAGGTCATACAACCTAAAGATCTGCTCATTGGATTGTGATGAGGGAAGGTCAAGCGCCGCGATCAGCGCTTTGATCTCCTTCATGATCGTGGGCTCAGCGCGGATGGTCATGCTGTTGGTGGCCGGCAACACCGTAACCACCAATTGCTCACTGGTACCCACCAGTTCGTTGCTCGCTTGGTTCTGGCCTCCGCGCCCGGGCGTTCGATTGCCCTGCTGCGGAGTTGCACCGCCACGAGGGGTGCTGGCCCCACCTGTGGGTGCACGCGCTGAGAACAGGTCCGTCACGATGCTGCTAATGGTTTGCGCATCCTGGTAGGCCAGTTTGATGGTTTCTGTCTTCACATCCACATACGCAACCACGTCAAGGATGTCGATCATGCGCTGAACGCGCTTGGCCAAGGCCACATCGCCGTCAAGAATGATCTGGTTGGAGTTGTTGTCCACCTGCAGAGTTGCGTACGTGGGCAAAGAGTCTTGCAGGCGTTCATAAACCTGACTGGCCTTGGTGTTCTTGATTCGAAAGACCTTAATGACGATGCTGCCGATTTCGGGAAGCGCCATCACATCAACCTCGGGCCCGAGCACCTTGGCGGGCTGCAGGTGATTGATGTCGGTCAAGTTGTCAATGAGGATCATGTCCTCAGTTTCAACCACGCCGAGCCCGTTCAGGCGCAGCCCCTGAAAGATCACATTGAGCGCTTCACTCTTGGGCATCATGCGGTCGCTGATGATGGTCACCTTGATGGGTGCCAGCGCAGTCTGCTTGGGAATCACCACCTTGCCCGTCCACTGGCTGATGGTGTCAACCAGTACGTCAATCTTTTGATCGCGGAACTGCAGCGCGACCAGCTTGTCATCTCCCACGATCGGCTTGCGTCCAGATGCCGGGCCCGCGCTCTGCCCAACGCCATTCTTCACCGGCACGGCACCCTCTTGTGCGCCCGCAGGTTGAGTGCCGGGTGCTGCCGGGGCTGGACTCTGAATCTCAAGAGGGCTGTTCAGCCCGCCCTCGTCAGTGTCTGGCGCTTTCTCAGGGGCCTTCTCAGCAGGTGGCTCAGGGGTGTTCTGAAACGACGGAAGGCCCAGCACAGCGCCTGGCGCGGCAAGAGAGGCAATGAGCGCTGCGATTGAAGTGGTCGTTCTTGTCTTCACGGATGTCTCCAAACTCTTCAGGTGTTGAGCCTGCAGGCGGTCTGAGCCTGCGGGGTCATGTGTATTTATCGGCTCAGGCCCCAATCCCCGCGTAACCCTAGCCAGTCCTAGCAAACGAACCCAGCCACGCTGGATTGCCTATCTCTGCCGAAGACGCTCCCCCAGCCACTCCAACTCCTGCTTTAGACGGGCCTTGGTGGCTTCGTCAATTCCCGGTGAGTTGGGCAATCGAGCCATGCTCGCAACCATTTGCCGCGCTTCATCCCGGGTCATGGCCTGAATTCCGGCCTTTGTCAGCGGGGGTGGAATCTCCGGTGCAGCGTTCGCCCCAGCGGCTGCGGAGGGGTTGCCCGCTGCCGCCGGAGCCACGGGCGTTTCTGGCGGCGTAGCCCTTCCTGGAGCCTCTGGCGCCCCTGTGGGTGCCGGAGGATTGGGGAATGCCGGATTCGGTAGCGCATCCACAGGCTGCCGCACAGAGGCTGCCGCCCCGGGCATTCCCTCATCGGTTCGGCCCTCGCCGGTGGTGCCCGGCGAGAGCGTGATTCCCGGGATGGCCGCGCGGTGAGATGCGGGCCTAAAAAGGTCATCGCTCAACGAAGTGCCAAAAGACACGTCATAAACCTTTTCTTTGTGCTTGAGCTTCAGTTCCCAAGTGCTCACAATCTCCACAACGGTCACGCCATCAGACTCTTTGCCCAGCTCAATTGTCTTGCCACCCTCAAAGAAGACGGTGGATCCCAGCATGCCGATCGGCTTGGGTCCCGAGTACGTGATGGGTGGCGGCTGAATCACCGGCGGCGGTGGATCCTTGGGCGGTGGAGGTGGGGGTGGCGGAGGCGGGACCTTTCGCTTCCAGTCCTGAGGCGGAAAGAACAGGTACCGCCCGCGGAGTCGATCGCGGTTGAGTGCGCTGACCTCTTGATGCTTGGCCAGCAGCGGTGTAGTGACGTCCACCTTGGCTGGATCTGCGGCAGGGCGAACAACGGCCACCAATGCAGGAATGCCCTCGCGCGCAACAATCACGAGTGCCACGGCGCAAACTGCCACAGTCGCGATCAACTGTCCTGACCATCGGACTCCCGATGGCATCTTTATCTCCAAACTCATGAGCGCCTTCTTCCCTTGGATGCCTGCACCCAAGTTTCAATGGTGGCATTCACCGAGATTCGGCGCAGCGTCGTGGGTTCGGAACGCTGAATGCGCAAACTGGTGATGGCGGCGATATCAGAGTGCGCCTCCAAATCTGCAAGAATCCGCGGCAGTTCATCTGCGCTCGCTTCAAACTTCACCTCAGCTTGCAGCCGGTCCAGGCCGGCGCCACCGAAGATGCTGCTGTCGGGATCCTTCATGCGCTGCGGTGATCTGCGGTCAAAGGAGTGGCCCGCGACTTTGTGCTTGCGCAAAACTTCGTCGATGGCACGCGAGAGTGACTCTCCGCCCTCGTCGTTGCGGCTGGGAGGTTTGACCTCTCCATAAATGGCCACCGCGCGCCGCAGGTCCGAGGTCACCAATTGATCGCGTTGAGTGTTGCGCTGAAGCGCGCCCTCAATTCGATTGCCTTCTTGTTCCCATCGCCGAGCGACCGACCAAGAGAACTCGTCAGTGGCCAGATACCCCACCACGATGATGAGTGCGAACACCATGAGGCGCTGGCGCAGTGGCAGACGTTGGTTGCGCGCCACCATCTGCTGCCATTGCTGGCGCAGTGTCATGCGCGTCTTTGCCGAAGGCTTGCCGCCGGCGGGTGCGGCGTTTATAGGGGTTGCAGTTGTTGTGGGCTCAGTCATTGGATTGTGCTCCTAGTCGCGCTTGCATCGCTCCAAGAGCATGTCGAACTCGGTTCGAAGGCGGGCCTTCACTTCATCGGACAAATCGGCGCGCTGGCGAGCGCGGGAGACGGTGGTGAGAGCGGACTGCGCCTCGCTCTTAGACATCTTGCTCACCTCGGCCTCAGTGATCGGCGGCGGGGGAGGTTCGGGCTCGTTGGAGGAGCCGCCCAATGTGGAGCCTCGGGTGGCCAGACTGCCTGAGCCGGCGCGTGGTGTGCGTGCAGTTCGGCCAGTCGGCTGCGCGTCGGCGGCGGCGGCATCGGGCTCCGCTGCTGCAACTTCAGCGGTGGGCGTCGTGGTGCCTGCCGGCGCGGTCACCGTGGCGGGTGCAGTGGCGGGTGTAGTGGTTCGGCTGCTATTGCGAGCAGAAGACGCCATGGCGGTGGCATTGTTTGGCTCGACCGAATCCATTCCTTCGGCGATGGGATCCACATCCTCGGGCATGGGTCCATACCGCCGTTCCTTCATGGTTTTCTTGCCGTAGTCCTGCTCTTCGGGGTAGTTGGCCACTTCAGTGGGGCGTACTGC
Organism: uncultured Isosphaeraceae bacterium; assembly: GCA_964640485.1. GTDB lineage: Bacteria > Planctomycetota > Phycisphaerae > Phycisphaerales > SM1A02 > CAZXGD01. Next base: position 79,878 of record CAZXGD010000001.1, read on the forward strand.
CAAGGCACTGATCGAAAAGCTCTGGTACCCCTTCTGATCTGGAGGTTCACTGCTGCGAGTCAGTCCTTCAAACATTCCGCTCGTGCGCATCAGCTGTTCCATCTCCAAGATCGCTTCCGTGCCGGGCTGACCCCCAGATGGATGGGCCTTTCCACGCACCGTGACGGATTGCCCGTTCGTTCCCTGCGCGATGTTAATGAAATCGATCTCGATTCCCTCGGGAGAGGCGGCCGCTACATCGCTCAAGGTCTTCGTCATGCTGGACGCATTGCGTGCCAGGATTCGGTACATCGCGCGGACTTGCTTGTCTGTGCTCTCGGATTTTTCGTAAGCAGCGACATCCTGCAACTTCCATTGCAGCACCAGCAGACGAACCCCCTGGAAGGCAAGCGGCCCAAGAATCACAACCAAGATCGCTGCCAGCATGAGGCGCGAGGCCATCTTGGGTTCAGCCATCCGATTGAGCAATGCACCCGCACGGTCAGGGCGCGCTCCGGGGTCGTACGACTGCAACCGGGTTAGTGCTGCTCCGCTGCCCAGTGCGGCCAACGCGGTGCCCGCAGCCACACCGTAGGTGCGCCACCACTCCGCGCCCTCTGTCAGCGACTGCTTGTGAACATGCTTCGAGAGGTCCAGAATTGCCTCTGGTGTGCAACCAAATCCGCCATTCAGTGCGTCCTGCGCCGCCGCATGGGCTCGCGCCACGGAGTGCTTGATCTCCGCAGCGGGCACATCAGAGTGAACGCAAGCTTCGCCAACGGCGCGGCCGATTTCATCGGCAGAGAGCTCTTCTTCATCGCTGCCTGCACGGACAATGCGCACCAGCACGCCTTTGGAAGTGGGAACCGCCACCGAGACCGCGCCGTGATTGGCATCGATGGCGACCAGCGGATCACCACTTGCTCCTGAGAGCGCAGCCAGAGCAGCAACCTCGGGCGCAAATGAAACTCGGTCTCGTTCTGTCAGCCCGACCGGCATGGGTGGCGCGGGCTGGTCCATGGGCCACTCGGCCACAATGCCCGTGCGCAAGTTCTCCGCGCCGCGCTCCCCGGGAAGGATGGCGGCTGCCACGCGGAAGTCCGGCGTGCGCCCCAGCACAAAGGTGGTGGCATTCAACTCCAGCGCACTGAGTAGTTTGTCCTCGGGGGCCTTGGGCAATTGCACCGCGCGCACGATCACGCTGGCCGAAGGCAGCACCACAATCCGTCGAGCCGCCAAGTGCTGGTCCGCCCACTCCGCAGCACCCGACTCACTCAGACCAAACTCGCGAGTGGCAATCGTCTCAATGATGGCGCCGTCCTTGCGTGCAACGAGGCCGACGAACTTGTCAGACGAGGCGTGAAACACAGCCACGACGCGCGGGTCCGACTGGGGCTTGGGGGCGCTGCGCTGGCTTCGTGAAGATGTTCGTTCGCTCTTGGACATTGAGGTTAGTGCTGGGCTTACTGCTCTCGGTAAGAGAGGATGCGTGCTGGCAATTCTGATCGGTCGACCACTACTTCGATCTCGACTTCCGCGCCGGTGCTTCGGGATCGCCCACGACTTGTCACGGTATACACGCTGCTGGAGACGTCAAATTGCGATGTCAATACCGCCATGGTCTGCTGCGTCATGCCGCTCAACCCCGCAAGGTCCGCCAGGCTTACGATTCCCTGGGGGCTGGCTCTGCGCCGCGCCACGATCATGTCCACCACGCGGGGGTCCATGTCCAGCACCTCCTTCATCAGGTCGATTTGAGCGGTGTTTAGGTTGATTCGGCCGGGTACCGGCTTGGAGAAGTCTTCCGTGGTGGTCTCTCGAAGAACCGCGCGGAGTTGAGGTTCAGTGAGGTCCTTGACGGTTGAGGTGGGGTTCAAGGTGCTCCCAGAACTGGATCGGCCTGAACTTCCTGAACCCAACTGCTGGGACGCCGCCCCCGGGGTCCTGCCGCTTGTCCGTTGGTTGCTGTTGCCCGCCGTTCCAGCCGTGGTGATCTGGCTGAGCGGGATCATGATCAGATTCTCAACCCGGGCATTGGCCACGCGGCTGTAGTCCTGCAGCGCCTTGGCCTGACCCGCGTCAACTCCCGTGCGTTCCTGCAGCGCCTCGAGCGTGGCATCCTGGAGTCGAATCCGGGGCAAGCCCGTCAGCGAGTTCTTGCTCTGAATGCTGCGCGCCGTCAGGTACTGCGACCAGCCGCCATCCAACTTGTTGTCAGGCTTGTCATCAGGCAGGCTGCGAGTGCCATCGTTTTCATTGGGATCCAAACGCCCGTTTTGATTCCAGTCTTCACCGCGGGCGTAGATGGGCCACGCGCCGGCCACCAGTTCAACCTCGGCAAAGCTCTTGAAGGGGCCATTGCGCGGTCGGTACCCCATGCTGCGGTTGGTGTAATAGTCAGCCTCAGCGCCCATGCCTTCCACTTCATTGTTCTGATCTCGCCAATCCACGATGGCGTCCACCACATCGGGGGTCATTCGCGGCAAGTTGGCTAACTGCGACCGCGTGGCCTTGTTGATGTTGAGCTTGGCAGCCTCGTCGAGCGGTCCCGCCCACTCCACGCCGTCAAGAAAGTGGCGAATGTCCCAGCTTCCGGTTTCAGTCTCGCCCAGCGCGTGATCCTGCATGTCGCGCACCACGGCCAGCGGATCCTCGGGATCCGGGTATTCGTGGTAGTGCTCCATGATGGCGATCATCTGCTCTACGCCCGCGCGCGCAGCCCATCTGGCCTGCACGCGCGCGAGTGATTCACGACCGAGCACCGCCTGCCGAAATGTAACGATTTGCGTGGCCGCCACAAGCACCGCTGCGATCGCCACCGCCCAAATCACCACCACCACCACGCTTCCACGGCGCTGATTGTGGGCTTGCGTGTTCATCGGGCTCCTCCACCACTGGCCGGTACGGGTCCGCGGCCACCGCCCACTCCTCGTCCGCCGCCGCGGACGCCTGAACCGCGCCCGCCTCCCGAAGGGAGCGAAGGAGAGTTGGGGCGTCCAACTCCAGGAGACCCTGAGGGGCGGCCCCCGCCTGGAGGAAGTGTGATTTCAACGGCGGGCGCTTCGGCTCCACCGCCCGTCGGGGTAGCGCCGGCCGCAGCAGCTGCGGCTGCCGGATCGGCTGCAGCCGCGGCCGCCGCATCCTCCTTGGGCAGTTCGTCGGGCTTGGGTGGAACCATGCGGGGCAGGGCCACCACGGTGCGCAGCGTGACTTCGGGTGTTGAATCAGTCGGTTCCGTGCCCACCTCAGCCCCGGAGGCGGTCACCGTGATGCGCACCATCGTGGGCAGTCCGTCGTAGTCGGAGTCCCACTCCTCTCTCCACGAGCCCAGCCCATCGCTCGCTTCGATGCGCACGCCCACAACTCCGTCGGCCACGGGTTCGGCGATGCCGCCGCCATCGGGGTGCTCATCGGGCACGGGATCGCGCCTCCGCCAAAGCGCGGAGCCAAGCTCGTCATCTTCCACGCGATAGGCGGTTTCGTACTCCAGCCCTTCGCCCTGATATTCAACCTCTCGAATGGGTCGGAGCGACGAGTTAAACACGAGCAGTTCGCTCCGGTCATAACTGCGGGCGCGAGTGTTTCCTAACTGCAGCAGGAAGCGGCAATCAAAGAGATCGTCGCTGCGAATCAGGCTGACCACATCGGTGCGAATGGCGTCAATGGCGGTGGCCGCGCGTTGGTACGCCTCAACTCGGTCGCGAGCCATATTGCGCGCGCGCCCCAACTGGCTCAATGAGAATGTCACCGCTGCCAAAATCAGCGCAGCCAGCATGCCGGCAATCACCAGCTCAATGAGCGTAAAACCTCGGCGGATGGCGCTATTGGATTTGGTCATAGCGCTTGGCCCTGTCAATGGGGGTCTCCGGTGCTCGCGAAGGTTCTTCGGCATCGGTGATGCGAGGAGCCATCAGTGTGTCCACCACGAACTCGTGGTCCGTTCCATCGTGCACGGCAGCCAGCACTCGGTACGGGTCACCCACCGCCTGCTTTGTAATCTGAACACTCCACTCCCAGTCGTCAAAGGGTTCTTCGCACCGACCAGTCGAGGCGCGCGTGGTGGTCCAGTCCACGGGCCCGACCGCCAGAACTTCGTTCAGAAGCCCATCAAGAAGGTGCGCGGCCTTGGTTTCACGCTCCGCGCGTTGCTGCATCGCCAGCGACCGCTCGGCCAAACTAATGACGGCCGCCAGCCCCACGCCAAGAATCACCCCTCCCACGATGACATCCACCATCGCCCAGCCGCGTCGACGCTGATATGCAATTCGGCGGCTCACCATGGCTCCTCATCTCGCCCCGCGCGATCCAAGTCAATGGGAGTGCGAACAAACGGCGCCAGTTGGCCTTCGTCAATGCGTACAACTGACGGAGAACCAGCGGGGAGCACCAGTGTGGCATCCACGCCATGCCCGACCACGCGAATCTCAATTTTGGGACGAGCGCCGCCGGGAACGCTGGCCACCAGCCATTCCTCATTGCGCTGGCGCTGGTCGTTCACGCGAACGTCAGTCACGTCAACTCCGTCGGGAAGGGTAACCACCGAAGCAAATCGATCAGAGCGCCACTCGGGGGTGGCGGAGGGGTCTTCTGGATCGGAGTCCATCACCAAAAGGTGCATGCGCCCATCGGCGCCATCGCGCCAAAGACCCACTTGCTGGCTGCTCAATGCCTGCCGGTAGGCAAAGAGCCTCATGAGTTCCCCCACGCGATCTGCGGCCACGCTGGCCTCTTGGCGCGCGGTACCCATGAATCGCGGCACGATCACGGCAGCCATGACCCCCAGAATCACAATCACCACAATCAATTCAATGAGCGTGAATCCACGCGCATTCGGTCGAGCCGAGCGCGTGTGTGCGTGGGGGGAATCATGCGGGTTCAATCGCTTCACGGGGGGTCGTTGCTTAGGAGCTCTTCTTGGTTGAGTCCCCCGCGATGACATCTGCGGCCTCGCCTTCGCCACCGGGCTGGCCATCCGCGCCGAAGCTAAACACGTCGTAGTCCACGTTCACTTCGCCGGGAATTCTAATTTGATACTCGTTGCCCCAAGGGTCCTTCAACTGGTTGGCGTTCAGCAGCGGGTTGCTCCCTTCAGTGAGTTGCACCAGTTCAAAGTCAGGGCTCAGGGTGCTCATGCCCTCAGAGCTCATGTACAGGCGAACCTGCTGACTGATGGTCTCAGCATCCGCGCGAGCAGCCTTGTCCTTAGCAAATCCGATCCAGTGGGTGAGTCGCGGCACCACCAGCGCCACCAGAATGGCCATGATGGTGATGGCCACAATCAGTTCAACCAGAGAGAATGCTCGGCGGCTGTCGCGGGTGCTGTGACGACGGGTGTTGTGTGCGGTTGGCATGTATGAAGTTCCGATGGTCATGAGGCAAGTTCCACGCTCCCCCGCAGGGCCGACCCAACGGGGCTTTGGGGCCTCAATGGCTCAACGCGCAGAGGGCCTGACAAGTGCGTCCAATGGCAGGTTTTGTATCGGCTCCACAGCCGTTTGGGCTATCGGAACCGATCAATTCCCCCATAAACACGCCTTTAGCCGCCGAGGTTTTTCTGCATATCCAGCAGTGGCAGCAGAATGGCAATCAGCACAAACGCTGCGGCACACGCCATCACCACCAGCAAGACAGGCGGCAGCACCTTGGTCAGAATCTTGAGCGAGTTGTTCACCTGACGGTCAAACGCCCCCGCCGCATGGAGCAACATGGTTTCCAGCCGACCGCTCTTTTCGCCAATGTTCACGATCTGCACCAGAAGCGGAGGGAAGAACCCGCACCGCTCAAGAGGCTCAGCCAAGCTCTGGCCGGTGGTCACCTTCTCCTGCACGCCGTCCACGGCGTCCATGAGGATGGTGTTACCCAGCGTGTCCCGCACGATGCGCAGCGCCTGCAGAATGGGCAGACCCGCCGAGACCAGTGTTCCCAGGGTTCGGGTGAACCTGGCCACTGCCACATCGCGCAGAAGAGTTCCCAGGACCGGAGTCTTGAGTAGCACCAGATCCACCTTGCGCCGGTTGACGGGTGCGCTGACCCAATTGCGGTAGGCCAGCACGATGGCGGTCACCACCACCAAGACCGCCCACCACCAGGTGGCCATGAAATCTGAGAGCGAGAGCAGCACGCGTGTGGGGAAGGGCATCACCACCCCGGGCTGACCCAGAATGGGCGCCATGAGTTTGGGCAGCAGAAAGGTCACCAGGATCACAATGCTGATCAAAATGAAGAGCGCCACAATCATCGGATAAATGGTGGCGCCAACTAACTCGCGGCGCAATTCCACTGAGCGATCCAAGAGATCCGCCAGCTGGTGCATCACATCACTGGTCCGACCGCTGGCATCCGAAGCTCGCACCATGCCCACGATCATTTCATCAAATGGGGGGCCGTATTCCTCCATGGCCTCGTGAAGCGGCCGACCCGCTTCCACGTACTCAATGAGAAACTCCAGAATCACAGGCTGCGCTTTGCCACTGGCTTGCTTTCGTGCGATCTTCAGCGCATTCAGCAGTGGAAGACCCGCCTCCAGTGCGGTGGCCAACTCACGAATGATGTTGGCAAGCTCGGTGCGCTTGAGGCCAGGGCGACCACTACGACGCCCCATCACCGAGCGCAACGCGGCCAGCGGATCATCCGCCACGCGCGCTGCGGTGGTCATGCGTGCGGTGTTTCGCTTGGAGGTGCGCTCGGCAGATCGGGCCGCGCTTCGCGAAGACGCCGTCTGGCCATCGCCACCCTCCATGTCTTGATCTAGGGCCACCGGCACCAAGCCGCGCGATTGCAGCATTCGCAGCGCGCTGGCCCGATCAGGTGCAACCAAAGCACCCACCAGAGTGCCTCCCGAACGATCAATGGACTGGTACTTAAAGCTGGGCAAGGGTCACGTCATCCGTCATCGATGTCCTGCGTGGCGCGGAGCACTTCTTCAACCGTGGTGAGGCCCGCGATGGCCTTGGCCATGCCATCCTCGCGCATGGTCACAAAGTCCGTGTCGACCAGTTTGCGAAGGTCCAACGTGTTGAGATTCTTGGAGATGCCTTCGCGCAGTCGCGAGTTGATTCGCGCAATTTCATAGAACCCCATTCGCCCCTTGAACCCCGTGCCATTGCACTTGTCGCAGCCAGCACCCACGGTCACCATGCCGTTGAATCGCGCGCGCTCCTCAGGAGCGATGCGGGCGCCCACATCGTCGCTCATGGGGACCCGTGTGGAACAATCCTTGCAAATGCGCCTTCCAAGCCGCTGCGCGAGCAGTCCCTCGAGCACGCTTGCAATCAAGAACGGTTCTGCACCCATGTCCACCAAGCGGCCGACCGACGAAATGGAGTCGTTGGTGTGCAAGGTGCTGAAGAGCAGGTGGCCGGTGAGTGCGCTGCGAATGGCAATGTCAACGGTCTCGTTGTCGCGCACTTCGCCCACAAAGATCACGTCAGGGTCTTGGCGCAGAATGGAACGCAGCCCGGTGGCAAAGGTGAGCCCCCGCTTCGGGTTCACTGGAATCTGGTTGATACCGCTCAACTCGTACTCCACCGGATCTTCAATGGTGATGATCTTCTTGCGGGGGTCGTAGAGTTTGTTCAGGCACGCATACAGAGTGGTGGTTTTGCCGCTGCCGGTTGGTCCAGTCACCAGCACCATGCCGTGCGGCTTCTGGATCATTTTGTCCATGGAACCGCGCATTGACTCGTCCATGCCCAAACTCTTCAAGTCAAGTGGCAGGGCGCTCTTGTCCAAGATTCGCATCACCACGCTCTCGCCATAGACGGTGGGCACGGTGCTCACGCGGATGTCAACCTTGCGTCCTTCAAAGCGCAACGTGATGTGGCCGTCCTGCGGCACATAGCGCTCAGCGATGTTCATGTGCGCCATGATCTTGACACGTCCGATCAAGGCGGGTTGCAGGTGCTTGGGGGGCGAAGGTTGCTCAATGAGCACACCGTCGATGCGGTACTTCACCTTGAGTTCAGTCTCAAACGGCTCAATGTGAATGTCGCTGGTGCGGTTTTGAATGGCTTCGAGGATGATCAGATTCACCAGGTTGATCAGCGTGGGCTGCTCAGCCATTCGGTGCACATCGTCCGCCTCAATGGCGTCCAGATTGTGCTCAATCTCACCACCTGAGAGTTCGCTGTCTTCGGCCAGGCTTTCCGCCATTCGCGCGGCGGTTGTGCCGTAGACGCGGCGCATGAGTTCGCTGAAAACGCTGGGGTCCAGACCCACGCGCATGACGGGCATGCGGGCGAGCATGGCAGTCTCGTCGACGGCGCCGATGTCGAGCGGATCCACCATCGCCACAAGCAGGCGCCCGCGTTCGGTGCGCAGAGGCACCACGCGCAGGCGCACCGCCACGTCGGGAGCAATGCGCTGCACGGATTCTGGGTCGGACTCCGGCACTTCATCCAGCCACGTGATGCCCAGCAATGTGCAGCGCTCGCGCAGCGACGTTTCGATCGCTGGCGATGCCAAGCTCTCCGGATGGGAGTTCATTGCCTGCACATCGTGATCCATGCTCAAGTCTCCAAGTGTCAGACGCCGCGGTGAAACTACTTACCAGAGGCGGGTTGTTCCGCCGGAGGTGTGGATTTCTGAGCGCCGCCATCTTTGCCGGCGCCTTCCTTCCCCGCACCCTCCTTGCCGCCCGAGCGACCCACAATGTCGGTGCTCCGCGGATCACGCCTGTTCGGCGTGCGCGCGCCGCGCGGATTTCCCTCAGCAACAGGCGGTGCCTCCGTTGAAGAAATCCCCTGCGTGGCAGTGGAGTTGGGGTCTTTAGCGCGTGACTGCGGCGGAGCCAACTTATCAAGTGGAAGTTCTGATTGCTGGTCGGGATTCAAAATCGCCATCAAGCGCTGGCGGAATGGCTCACCCAACTGTTCGCGTTCCACTCGCATTTTCACAATGGGATCGGACATGTTCATGCCCTGCGGTGTGGGCTGAACGGTGCGTCCGCCATTGCGCTGCCGGTCAATCTGCGCCTGAACCTTGCGCCGCGGAACCTTGGGCTCCTCGACTCGAATCATCTCGTAGTAGCGCTGGTTGGCTTCATTTGACACTCCCTCAAGTTCAGCGCGGAGCTCGTTGATCTGCTGCCGCTGCTGCTCGGACAAGTTCTCAAACTGCAGCGCCTGATCAATCACCACCATGACGGGGTGGGGCCGGAATGCATCGCGGTATCCCGCCTTGAGAGCGGCGGCACGGAACTCGGGTCCGCGTGCACCGAGGGCAGTGGCCACCTTCTCAATGCCTTCGTCGTTGGTGTTGCGCACGGTCACGCGCAACGCCACGATTCGGTCTTGGATGTCCGCCCCCTTGTCGTAGTTCATTTCGCTCATCGCCTGCTTCATTTCGGATTCCAGTTCTTCCGATCGAACCATGCGATTCACGAGTGCTTCGTCCAGCGCCACCTCGTATGCCTCCATGGCGGGGCGAATGGCCTCGGCTTCGTTGGGGGTCAACTGCATCTGCGCCCCCACGGTCCACAGGTCAACGCTTTCGCCGCTCAGTTCGCCCTCGGGCAACTGCCGCTCGCGACGCAGGGCGCGGTCAAACTTGGGCCACAGGTCCCGCTGTTGCGGTCCCAACTGGCTCTGCAGGTTCTCCACGAACTTGTCGAACAGCTGCCGCTTTTCGGTTCGCCAGACGCTCCATTCCTTCATCACGGCTTCCAGGATTCGGTCGCGTCCGGCGGCATTGCTGGCGCCGCCCCCTTCGCGTGCTCGATCCGCGGCCAGCTTCATGCGTTCCTTCACGCCTTCCACGCCGGTGTTGAACGCGGTCATGTAGTCCTCAACCAGCGTTTCCAAAATGGGGCGCTGCCAGTCCTCAAGATTCAGCGTGCTGATCATGAGTGTCAGATCGCGCTGCAAAATGTCGGGCTGGAAGGCCTCACCAAAGCTGGCGCGTCCGCCGAACTGTGCGTGAGCAATGGGCGTGGTGGCCAATGAAAGCACCATCACCGCGCTGCCCATGAGCAGGCGCGAACTGGTGCGGAATGACTGGGAGAATGGTCTAAAGGTGAGCATGAGCACTCCAAATACTGCGTCAGGCACCACAACACGGATGCCGGAGAGATCACAACGCGCCAAACGGCGAACTATCGCAAGCAATCGGGTGGGACGCGCCACCGGGGGAGCGCGTTCCGCAAATTAGTGACTAATAACTGCAACGGACTCTCCAGCAAGCGTTTCTAGCCCTGCAGGACGGTCCTCTTCTCAATTCGTTTTTCGGGTGAAGCCACCACCAAGCGCTGAACAAAAATGCCGGGAGTGTGAACTTGGTCGGGGTCCAGTTGGCCCACGTCTACTAACTCTTCCACCTGAGCAACGGTGACCCGACCGCACGTGGCCACCATGGGATTGAAATTGCGCGCCGTCTTACGGTAAATCAGATTGCCCGCGCGGTCGGCCTTCCAGGCATGCACCAGCGCCAAGTCGGCGCGAATGCCGCGTTCCAAGACAAAAGTTTCGCCCTCAAACTCAGCGTGGGGCTTGCCTTCGGCGACCATCGTGCCCACTCCGGTCTTGGTGTAAAAGCCCGCGATTCCCGCCCCCCCGGCGCGCATGCGTTCAGCCAATGTTCCTTGAGGTGCAAACTCGATCTCAAGTTCGCCGTTCATGAATTGGCGCTCAAACTCAGCGTTCTCACCAACGTAGCTGGAGACCATCTTGCAGATCTGCCGTGTCTGCAACAAGAGCCCCAGGCCACAATCATCCACACCAGCATTGTTGCTCACGCACGTGAGGTTTTTGGCACCGGAGTCACGTAGCGCAGCAATCAAGGCATCGGGGATGCCGCACAGCCCAAATCCGCCCACGGCCACCGTCATGCCATCGCTGGTCAGCCCCTGCAAGGCGGCCTTGGCGTTGGGATAAACCTTGTTGGCGCTCATTGAAAAGTCGAGTGTACGCGCACCCGCATAGCCTTTCGGCCCCGTGACTCCCCGCACTCTGGCGCTCTTTCTTGGACTGTTGCTTCTGTTGTCGGCCATTCCCGACACGATGGCGGCGCCCGTGCTGAAGGAACTCTTTGTAGACCGCTACGGTGTGGGGCCCCGCGACGCCCAGATATTCATGGCCTTTAATCTTGTGGGGGCCTTGGCGGCGGTTCCCGTTCTGGCCTGGGCTCGCAAGCGCGTGAGCGCGGTGGCCTTGGTGGTGGCGGGATCGTTGATTGACGCGCTGCTGCTTCTGGCGCTGGCCGCCCCGGTGGGGTTCACCGTCTCTCTGGGGCTGCGCGCTGCTGAGGGTGTAACCGACGTCGTGGTGTTTGCCGCGCTCTTCAACATTGTGCGCGGTGCCAGCGGCGTGCACGCCGCACGCGGGCTGGGAATGGCCAGCACCCCACTCCTCTTTGGGCTGGGTGCAGGGGCACTTTCCAGCGGCGGAATCGCCAAGTGGGTGGGTGGGGGGCCCGAGCAAACCGCACTTGCGGTCTTTGGGGTCAGCGCGCTCATGTGCGTCATGGTCGCGGGCTTGGCATGGGCAGCGCGCGGCCCGTTGGGGGCCGCGATTCCGGCCTCACCAAATGGATCCGCAGAGCCTCTGCCAAACTTGGCGGTCGATGTTCGTCCGGGAGCATTTGATGATCGGCCCCGACCGCCGCTCTGGAGTTGCGCCATGGCGTTCTCTGATCGCGCAACTGGCGGGCTGATTACGGGCACGCTTTCAAATCTCATGGCGGGTGTTCTGGGCTATTCGCCCGCGCAGCGTGGGTGGCTCATCGGATTACCCCTTCTTCTCATGGCTCTTTGCACCGCGCCGGCGGGCGCTCTCTGTGATCGAGTGGGCAGCCTCCGCTCCAGATTGGTTGCGGGCGTTGTGTATGCGTTGGCCTTTGCGGCGATTCCCGCGGTGGGTCACTCAGCGGGGCTTCTGACCGTTGCCCTGGCAGCGATCGGGCTGGCGGGCGCTGTGCTGTTCTCAAGTTCGTTGGCGCTGGCCGCAGAGTCCGGCCGCGGATCGGTGGCCTTGGGCGCGTTTCGGTCCGCCGGAGACATCGGGTTCTTTGTAGGCACAACGCTGGCCATTGTGTTGGTTCCCGCGCAGCATGCAACGGCCGCCGATTACACGCTGGTCATCGTGCTTCTTGCGGGGGTACACCTTGCGGTCACCGCAACCGTCACTGGATTGGCGTGGAAACAGCGCAGACTCGAGATCAGTTGACGCTGGGTGCGCCAAAGCGGTCATCTGGGTGTGCCGCGGGGTTTTCAACCCCCTCAAGAGCCAGCTTGATCTTTTCAAGTGCGCGATTCTGAATCTGGCGCACGCGCTCCTTGGTGACGCCGATCAACTGGCCCACCTGCTCAAGCGTCAGCTGCGGGGCGTCGGCGGGCTGATCCAGCCCAAATCGGTGCACAATCACGGCGCGCTCAATGTCGTTGAGGTCAGCGCGGTTGCTTGACACCAAGTGGCGAACTTCAGCCGCGCTTTCCTTGGCGGACTGCTCGCGCTTGGCTTCGGCATGATTGCTCTTTTCAAGCGCTGGATCAAATTCCGAGGGAAAGCGCGCGCGGTACTTGGCAAGTTTGATGCCGTGCCGGCTAAAAGCCTTCAGAATGGCGCGGCACGCATACGTGCTGAACTTGAAACCGCGGGCGCAGTCAAACTTGTCAACACTGCGCATGAGGGCCATGTTGCCTTCGCTGATCAGGTCGCCAAAGTCGCTCTCGCCCATGCGCACGCGCTTTGCCATGGCAAGCACCAGCGCCAAATTGGTCTCCGCGATCTGTTCACGGTAACGGCGAGCTGTGCGATACCAACGGAGCAGATCCCGAGCGGTGGCCTCTGAAGGCTGCGCACCCGCCAATTCATCTTGCATCTGCCGCACGCGATAGCGCGCAAAGTTGTACTGCATAAAGAGCACGCGCTCTTCGGCAGCGGTGAGCACCACGCTGTCATGCTTTCGCGCTGGAGTGTCAGCCTTGGCGCCCAGATTGTCCATGAGCGGGCGATACCACGTGACATCCGGGCGGCGTACGGCCGGAGCCTGCGCATAGATGCGCCGCTCAGCCCCCGACTTTGGGAACTCCTCGTGCTTCATGTAGTCCATGGGCTCACTCAGAATCTCGTCGAGCAAGCGCTCTTCATCTTCGGTGAAACCCACACGAACAGCCGGAGCGGTGGCCGACTTGGGCTCAACGGCAGAACGCACCCCCTTGGTGGTGGCCGCTCGAAATGCTCCCATGCCATAGCCGGCACCCTGTCGGAGCCGCACGCGGTCCAGAGGTGAATCCTGGCCAATGAAGTTGTTGGCAAAACCGGTCATGGTTCGCTTTCAGTTCGGATGGACCCAAAAAATGCCCCAGAATGCTGAAAGTGCATACGCGCCTCCCAGGCGTTCCGTTCAAGCAATCCACGCGTGGACTGCCAAAGATTTGCATATGGGCCCCCTGCGCACGGTTTTTTGGGCCTCAGGCCCAGCGCCCGTCTGCGGGTGCCGCATTACTCGGGCTTGCCACCCGAGCTGTCGTAGATCCACGCATCTGAGGCGCGTGCGAAGTCCAGCACCTCACCCGACTTAAAGAAGAGCGCCACTTCCCGTGCGGCGGCCTCGGGCCCATCGCTTCCGTGGATGAGGTTAAAGCTGTTGGAAACTCCAAAGTCCCCGCGAATGGTTCCTGCGGCGGCCTTGCTTCCAAAGGTGGCGCCCATCATTCCACGGCAGATTCCCACCGCACCCATGCCCCGAACGGCCATCACCAGCACTGGACTGCCGGTCATAAACCGCACTAAACCCGCATAGAACGGCTTGCTTGCGTGGTCCTTGTAATGCTGAGCGGCCAGTTCCTGACTGATGATCATGAGTTTGCACCCCACGATCTGCAGCCCCTTGTCTTCAAATCTGGCGATGATGCGACCCATCAGGCCTCGTTGAACGGCGTCCGGCTTCAGAATGATGAGGGTGGTTTCCATGGGGGGGCTCCAGTTTGGAAGGGGGCGAATGCTAGCGAAATTGCACGGTTTAGGGGCGGCGAAACGATGCAAGGAACATAGAGTGCGCCGCTCCCTCCGCGGTCCGTTGGCTGCAGAGGGCGTCGGTCCCCGTGCCTGTGAGGACGCCGTGTCGCTGATGGCAAGCAAGGAAGCCCGTTCCCGAAGGAAAGCCGCACCCCCACCCCAGGAGGTCTCTGAGACTCCTGCCGAGGCGGAACCCGCGAGTGAGAAAAAGCGGGGACGCACCCGCGGCGCCACGGCTGAGCAGATGGCCGGCCGCCAGCGGGACATCAGTGTCAGTGAGTTCTTTGCCAAGAATCGGCACTTGCTTGGCTTTGACAATCCTCGCAAGGCGCTGCTGACCACTGTGAAGGAAGCCGTAGACAACTCGCTTGACGCGTGCGAGGAGGGGGGCATGCTCCCCGACCTCACCGTCATCATTGAGGATCTTCAGCCCGACCGGCCGGCCACCGTCAAGAGCAGCAAGTACCGAGTGACGGTTGTGGACAATGGTCCGGGCATCGTTCGCAAGCAGGTGGAGAACATCTTCGGCCGCTTGCTCTACGGCTCCAAGTTTCACCGGCTCAAGATGAGCCGCGGGCAGCAGGGGATCGGCATCAGTGCAGCGGGCATGTATGGGTTGATCACCACCGGTCGGCCCATGATCATCCACACCTAGCCTGGTCCTCGCGTGGCCGCTCATCACATTGAGCTGGCCATGAACACCAAGACCAACCGTGCCGAAGTGACCGTGGATCGGGAAACCAAAGACTTTCCCCCGCAGCGCTTTCGTGCGCTCACACCCGGCACGCGTGCGCTGAGCCAAGAAGGTGGGCTTCTGTCAGAAGCCGTCTACAAAACCGGCACCAGCGTGTCCATTGAACTGGACGGCCGGTACCAAAAGGGTCGCGGATCGGTAGATGAGTTCATTGAACTCACGGCCATTGCAAACCCACATGCGCGCATCGTCTTTGTGCCGCCAACCCGAGTGGCTGCCGATGACGAGGGCGACGCCCCGGTGCTGGCCGAAGCTGAAGCCGCCGCAGCCGCCGCCGCGACCGTCACCACCGAATCAAACGGCGTCATTGTCTTTCCCCGGGGCGTGAGCGAACTTCCGCCTGAGACGCAGGAGATTCAGCCTCACCCGCGCGGCATTGAACTGGGCATTCTTCTTCAAATGCTCAAGGATTACGAGCAGGCAGAGCCCAGCGGCACGCTCTACAAGTTCTTGCAAGATCGCTTTTGCCGCATTTCTGCCGCCACCGCGGGAAGCATGTGCAAGGCGATTGGTGTGACGTCGCGTGCACGTGCAGGGGAGATCAATCCGGCCCAGGTGGAGAAGCTGTTCAAGGAGTTCCAGGAGAGCAAGTTGGCGCCGCCGCCGACGGACTGCTTGGCACCCATCGGTGTGCGCCAACTTCTGGCGGGCATGTTGAAGGGTGTGCGCGCGGAGTTCTACGCGGCCAGCAGTCGCAGCGCAGAGGTGTATCGCGGGCGGCCCTTTCAGATTGAAGCAGCCATCGCGTTTGGTGGAGAATTGCCCGCAGACGAATCTGCGCGCGTGATTCGCTTTGCCAATCGCGTGCCTTTGCTCTTTCAGCAGAGCGCCTGCAGCAGCTTTAAGGCCGTGGTGGAGACTGGGTGGAAAAACTACAACTGCACTCAGCCTCGGGGCAGTCTGCCCGTGGGGCCGCTGGTGATCCTGATTCACATGGCAAGTGTGTGGGTGCCTTTCACCAGCGAGAGCAAGGAAGCCATTGCGGACTACGACGAGATTCGCAAGGAGATGAAGTTGGCGCTTATGGAGTGCGGCCGAAAGCTCGGCACCTACCTGCGCAAACGGCTGAAAATGCGGCGCGAGGGCGAGCGCCGTGATGTGTTTGAGCGCTATATCGGAGAGATCAGCAAGGCTCTGCACGCCATCCACGGCGCTGATGCCAAGAAGGTCTATGAGGCGCTCCTGAAACAGGCTCGTGCGCGAACCGCCGTGGCCGATCAAGAACTGGACGAAGATGGCAAGGTCATCAAGGACGTTCCTGCGGATGACGACGGAGTGATCATTGTTGAACAGTCCATGGCGCCTCTGCCCGGCGCCGAGCCTGCGCACACCGAATCTGCCCCCACTCGCAAGCGCCGATCCCCCAAGCGCACGGCAAGCAAGTCTGCGGGCCAAGCGCAGCTTTTCTAGCGCATCGCAGCCTCATCAAGCACCAGACGTGTAGGAAGTACTCACAAGACTCATGGCAAGATCGAAGTCAAACTCAAGTGCGCGCATGCCTTCCGCTCGGGCCAAGGCTCGCGACCAAGTCACCCAGAGCAAGATTGTGGCCCTGGCGCAAGATGTCACCAAACGTGCGCTCACCGGCAAGGAGCCCACGCTCAGCATTCCCACGCGTACGCGCACCAACACCATCTGGAACAAAAAGCGGCGGATCCTTGAAATGGGCACGGGTGCGCAGGAGCGCCAGCTCTTCAACCTGAATCAGGCCAAGAGCTTCATGCAGACCATGCTGCATTCCAATGGCATCAAAGAGATCATCGAAGCACAGAAGACGCTGAGTTTGCGCGGAATGTTTTACAAGGGCCTGCACACCGTGGCCGGCACCAAGGAGAAGACCTTTGCCGATCAGGACGAGAGCGACGGCATTCTCGAAGACCTCGAAGTGGCTCTCGAGTCACTGCGTGAAGAATTGCATGTTTTTGCCGAACCGCGCGGCGCCATGGTCGGAAATGTGACGGTGATTGACAAGGGTGATGAAATCAACTGTCGGCGCATGGGCACCGGTGGCTATCAGATTCCCAGCATCGTGGAACCGGACATCATTGAGTTTGGAAAGTGCGAGGCCAAGTTCGTGCTGCATGTTGAGAAGGGCACGGTGTGGCAGCGCTTTAATGAAGATCGGTTCTGGGAACGCAACAATTGCGTGCTGACGCATGGTGCCGGCCAGCCACCGCGCGGGGTGCGCAGGCTTTTGCAGCGCTTTAATCAAGAGCTCAAGCTGCCCATCATCTGTGTGCTGGATTGCGACCCTTGGGGGCACTACATCTACAGCGTCATCAAACAGGGCTCCATTTCGTTGGCCTTTGAGTCAACGCGGCTGGCGATTCCTGACGCCAAGTTTCTGGGCATCCGTGCCAAGGACTACCGCGAGTGCCACCTGAGCGATGACGTGCAGATTCTGCTCACCGACACCGACATCAAACGCGCCAATGAAATCAAGGCCTATCCGTGGTTCAAGGATCACAAGGGCTGGCAACGGGAGATCGATGGCCTGTTGAACAACGGCTTCAAGATGGAAGTGGAGTCCTTGATCACCAAGGACATCTCCTACGTCACGGAGACGTACGTCCCTGAGCGGCTCAAGAAGAAGGACTGGCTGGAGTAGGGGTGTGCGCGGACGCTGCGCCATCCAAGGGAATGGCAACTTCAAAGACCGCCCCCGGACCGGTGGACACCTGAATTCGCCCTCCGTGAGCCTCCACGATTCGGCGCGCCGTGGCGAGGCCTAGGCCGTTGCCCCCCGGGCGGGTGCTCACATACGGGTCAAAGATTCGTTCGCGCAGTTCTGCGGTCACTCCAGGGCCCGTATCGCTGACGCGCAGCAGCAAGTGGGGTCGCTCCCTGCGCGAGCGCACTTCGGGTGGAGTGAGGGTCACCGTGAGTTTCCGGGGTCTGTCTGACTCCGCCCGTTGCATGGCCTGAACTGAGTTCAGCAGCAAGTTCAGAAGCACCTGTTTCAGGAGGCTGGGATCCACCACAGCTTCTACCGGGGACGAGGGCAATTCCACGCCAAACGTCACACCGGACTGTTCAGCCTGCGGCGCAAAGAAGTCCGCCAGTTCGCGGACAAGGTCTCGAACGTCCGTTCGGCGGGGATCAAGCTGCAGCCTTCCGGCATATCGAAGAAAGTCATTCAGCACATCGCTCAGGCGTACAGCCTCACGTGCCAGTGCATCCACCCGCTTCACCATTCGCTGCCGGTCGTCCTCACCCAATGCGGAGTCCAGGATCTCTTCGCGTAAGAGTTGTGCATTGAGCCCCACGGTGGAGAGCGGGTTTTTGATCTCGTGCGCCAGGCCGCGCGTCATGGCGGCAACTTCTGCATTGCGGGCGTTTTCCGCCGCGGACCGCTCCGCAGCCAGAATGCGCTTGTCCCGTCTTCTTCCCATCACCCATGTGGCGAATCCCAGCACCGCCAGATTGGCAGCGAGCAACAGCACAACAACCGGCATAGATGTGTCAGGCACGGATCCAAAGCGTAGTAAAGTCACGGCCGCCAACGGCAACCATTCGTTGCGTCCACCGGGGATGTGCCTGACATTTCCGCCAAAAACCCAACGCTACATGCGAGTTAGGTTTCACTTCCTGCGGTTGGAACCCGGCTCAGGGAGCGGGCTTTGGTAGCCGCCCAGCCTTTGGGGCCTTGTTGTGCGGAGTAAACCACCGCCTCGCCATCGTTCAAGGTGCGGAATCCGCCCTCTTGTTCAATGACAGAGAAGTGAACAAAAATGTCTTGCGCCTGGGGCCCCACGATGAATCCAAAACCTTTGCGTGGGTCAAACCACTTCACCTGGCCTTCGACATTCTCAAGCGTGTTTGCCATTCTCGGGCTCCACCCTGAAGGCCATGAAACCGGGTTCCATGGCAGGTGCGGTGTGACAGACCATCAGTAAGCCCCCAACAGATTTGGGCCGACTGGTATTCTGCTTCGGTTTCCGGACTTATGCAAGAGGAAATTTTGTCGGAGTTCCGGAAGTTTAGAAACTGCTCGCGGGGCGCTCTGCGGTAGGCGTGCCCTTGAAATCACTGGATGCAAAAACGCGCACGGGCCCCGGAAAGTCCGAGACCCGTGCGGAAGTCCTTGCTAGGTAAGACGATGCAGCGATCAGGCGTGGCTGCGTTCGCGGCTCTCGCCCTCCTTGCGGGCTGGCGGCTCGAGCAATGCCTTGCGGCTGAGCTTGATGCGCCCCGTGTCGTCAACATTGATGACTTTGACGCGGATCGCGTCGCCAATCTTCACCACATCGGTGACGGTCTTCACAAAGCCGTGTGCCAACTCGCTCACGTGCACCATGCCGTCCGTGCCGGGAACCAGTTCAACAAAGGCTCCAAAGTCCTTAATGCTGACCACCTTGCCGTCAAAGATGGACCCCAACTTGATCTCCGCGCCCAAGGCTTCCACCTCAGCACGGGCCTGAGCAGCCTTCTCCGAGTCGGCGCAGGCAATGAACACGGTTCCATCTTCTTCCACGTCGATCTGAGCGCCGGTGCGCTCTTGGATTCCGCGGATGTTCTTGCCGCCGGGTCCAATGAGCTTGCCGATCTTTTCCGGGTCGATCTTGACGGTGATGATGCGGGGGGCGTACTTGCTGATGTCCGCGCGCGGGGCGGCGATCACCTTCTCCATCTCGGTGATCAGGTGCAGGCGGCCCTCGCGGGCGATTTGAAAGATCGTCGAGATCTCGTCCATGCCCAGTCCGCGTGCCTTCAGGTCAAGCTGAACGCCGGTAATGCCCTCGCGGGTTCCGGAGACCTTGAAGTCCATCTCGCCAAAGAAATCCTCTTCGCCCAAGATGTCAATCACATGGCTCACCTTGCCCTCGGAGCTGGTAAAGCGGCCCACGCTGATTCCTGCGCAAGTTCCCTTGATCGGAACCCCGGCGTCCATGAGCGCCAGACAGCCGCCACAGACGCTGGCCATGCTGCTGCTGCCGTTGGACTCGGTGATATCGCTCACCAACCGAATGGTGTAGGGGAACTGTTCAGGGTCTGGCAGAATGGCGCGCAAACTGCGCTCTGCCAGTGCGCCGTGCCCCAATTCGCGGCGGCCTGGGCCTGTGATTCGGCCAGCCTCGCCGGTGCAGAAGGGGGGGAAGTTGTAGTGAAGATAGAACTTCTTGGCGTACTCAGGCATCAGGCCATCGACGATCTGCTCGTCCTTAATGGTGCCCAGTGTGCAGCTCACCAAGCTCTGCGTCTCGCCGCGCTGAAAGAATGCGCTGCCGTGCGTGCGCGGGAACACTTCAACCGCCATGTCGAGCGGTCGAATGGTGCGCCCATCGCGGCCGTCTGGGCGAATGCCGTGATTGGCAACCAGGTCGTGGGTGATCTTCTTTTCAAGGATACGCAGCGCTTCTTTGGCTTCGCGGGCACGCTTTTCAGCCGCCTGCCAATCTGAAAAGCTGGCGTTGCCGGTGGGCATGGCAAAGTGCGAATCCATGACGAACTTCTTGATCTCGTCCACCTTGGAATTGCGCGCTTGCTTGCCATTGATTTGGCGCGCCTTCTTCATCTCGTCGTAAGCCTTGGACTTCACCAGTTCCATGACTTCCTTGGACGGCAGTACGGGCTCTCCCATTCTGGCGGCTGGAGCGCCGGACTTCTGGCGGAGTTCTTCAATCATGCTCAGGATGGGCTTCACGCCGTGTTCGTAGCCAAACTTGATGGCGTCCATCATGGTGGCTTCATCGATCTCGGCGGCACCAACCTCAATCATGTTCACGCCGTCCTTGTGGCCGGAGAGAACCAAGTCCATGTCGCTGTAGTCCAGCTGCGCTACGGTTGGGTTCACCACGAACGTGGGACCGTTGTCCGTAATCACGCGCCCCACTCGAACGGTGGCGATCGGCCCCAGATAGGGAGCATCAGTCAGTGCCAGCGCGGCGGAAGCCGCGGAGCATGCCAACACGTCAGAGTCATTCTGCCCGTCGTGGCTCATCACCATGACCTGCAGCTGAATCTCGTCAATGAATCCTTCGGGGAAGAGTGGGCGGATGGGGCGATCCATCATCCGCATGGTGAGGATTTCTTTTTCGCTTGGTGGACCTTCGCGCTTGCGGAACCCGCCCGGGAACTTGCCGCCCGCGCTGGTGCGCTCTCTGTAGTCGCAGGTGAGCGGGAAGAAGTCAATGCCCATGCGCGGATTGGCGCGGACGCACGCAGCCAAGAGCGCGGTGTCTCCGTAGCTGGCGATGACCGCTCCGCTAGCGAGCTTTGCGATGCGGCCGGTTTCAAAGCGCATGGTGCGCCCACCGATCTCGCGTTCAACGGAGACGACCGGCTTGCGACCGGATTCTGGAGTAGACATGATCTGTTGGTTCCTTCAGGTTGCCTGTGAAATAGACATGGAACCCGTCGCCCGAGAGGGGCAGGAGGCAGGGTGCAAAGGTTGTGCCCGCTGGTGGGGTCCGCTGCGCGCTGCCTACTGCCGCCCGATTGGCGGCGGGAGGGGAGCGCTTACTTGCGCAGACCCAGACGCTTGATGAGGCCGTTGTAGCGCTCGCGGTCGACGCGAGCGAGATATGTGAGCAGCCGATTCCTTCGGCCCACCATCAGAAGCAAACCGCGGCGGCTGTGATGGTCCTTGGGATTGGACTTGAAGTGGTCTTGCAGCGTGCTAATGCGCTCGCTGATGACGGCCACTTGCACTTCGGGGGAGCCGCTATCCGTTTCGTGGAGGCGGTTGCCGCCGATCACGGCGGCCTTCTTGCTTGCTGAGATAGACATTGGGTCTCTTTCTTCTTTCTGACGCGTGTTCACATGGATTGAATTGAGCCGCGCAGTGTAGTGGAAGGCAGGATTCACTCAAGTTCGCGGGCAGCCCTCAGAGGGGTGAAGGTGCGTCCCCTTGGGCGTTATCGGGCAGGTGTTTGGGCGTATCCTCGTTTCCTCGATGACCGCACACGGCTCTCCAGCGTCTTCAAGCTCGGCCGCGCCACCCACCGGACTGAGGGGGTTCACATCGCAGTTTCTGGCTGACGCCGCGAGAATCGAACAGGGGGGCGGTCCCTCAGGTGCAGAACGGCAGCACCGGCACGGCAGGCTCACCGCGCGAGAGCGCATCGCATTGCTGCTTGATCCTGGTTCGGGCTTCCAAGAACTGGGGCTGTTTGCCGCATGGAACATGTACCGCGAATACGGCGGCGCGCCTGCGGCAGGCGTGGTCACCGGAATCGGCTGCGTGGAAGGACGCCAGTGCATGATCGTGGCCAACGATGCCACCGTGAAGGCGGGAGCGTTCTTTCCCATGACCTGCAAAAAGATCATTCGAGCCCAAGTGGTGGCGGAGCGTGCGCGATTGCCGCTCATCTACTTGGTCGACAGCGCGGGAGTCTTTCTTCCGCTGCAAGAGGATGTGTTTCCTGACACCGATGACTTTGGCCGAATCTTTCGCAACAACGCGGTGCTCAGCGCGCAAGGCATTCCACAGTATGCAGCCATCATGGGCAATTGCGTGGCGGGGGGCGGCTACTTGCCGGTGCTGTGCGACGCGCTACTCATGACTGACGGCAGCGGGCTGTACTTGGCGGGCCCCGCATTGGTGAAGGCAGCCATCGGGCAGGAAGTAACCAGTGAAGAACTGGGCGGCGCGCTCATGCACGCAGAAATCTCCGGCACGATCGACTTTCGTGAAAAGGATGACCCTGCATGCCTGGTGCGCGTGCGCCACCTGATGCAAGCCAATCGTGCGGCGCCGTTGGTTCCATCGCCGCCCAGTGCGCCCGCAGAGCCCGAGCGCGCTGCGGAGGACCTGTTCACCACCTTCCGAAGCGAACCCGGCCAGCAATACGACATGGCGGAGCTCTTGAAGTGCGTGGTGGATGCCAAGTCGATGGACGAGTACCGCGCGGAGTACGGCAGGAGCCTGCTCTGCACCTACGCGCGCATCGGTGGGTTTCCACTGGGCATCGTGGCCAACCAAAAGAAGCTCACGCAGCGCAAACTGCCGGGGGGCAAGGCTGGCCCCAGCAATTCTGCCAACATGCCCGCGGTCATTTACGACGACAGCGCGGACAAAGCAGCGCGATTCATCATGGATTGCAACCAGAGGCGCATTCCGCTGCTTTTTGTGCACGACACCACCGGATTCATGGTGGGGCGCGACAGCGAACAGGGGGGAATCATCCGCAGCGGAGCCAAGATGGTGAATGCCATGAGCAACTGCGTGGTGCCCAAACTGGTCTTGATCGTGGGCGGCAGCTACGGCGCGGGCAACTACGCCATGTGCGGCCGGGCGTTCGACCCGCTGCTCACGCTGGCGTGGCCCGGATCCAAGTGCAGCGTGATGGGAGCCGCACAAGCCGCCAGCACCCTATTGCAGATCGATCTTGCCGCTCGTGAACGCAAGGGCGAAGTTGTTGATCAAGCCATGCGCACGCAGATGCTTGACGCCATTACCGCCAGCTACAACGAGCAACAGGATGTGCGCTACGGTGCCAGCCGGGGTTGGTTGGACCGGATCATTGATCCCGCACAAACGCGCACTGAGTTGTTGGCTGCCATCAAGGTGGCCTATCAGGCACCCATGGATGGCCCGTATCGAACCGGCGTGTTGCAAACTTAAACTTCATGGCTGGAGGCTCTCGTGCGAATCGTGATCGCCACTGGCAATCCACACAAGGTTCAGGAGATCCGGGGAGTACTTCAGCCGTTGGGATTTGACGTTGTGGCCTTGGATGAGCTTGGCGCAGTTGTTCCAGCTGAACCTGAGGAGTCTGGGAACACCTTTGAGGAGAACGCTCGGCTCAAGGCGCGCTACTACGCCGCCGCAGTGGGCCACGTTGTTCTTGCCGATGACAGTGGGCTTGAAGTTGACGCACTTCAGGGGGCACCGGGAGTGCAGAGCGCCTATTGGGCGGGTGCAGAAGGCAGCCGCAGCGAACGTGACGCGCGCAACAACGCCAAGCTGCTTAGTGCCATTCGCGGAGTTCCGATTGATCAGCGGCGCGCGCGATTCGTGTGCACCATGTGTCTGGTCTCCGCCGATGGCACGGTGCTGGTTGAGACCCGCGGGGAGTTCCAGGGCGTCATCACCGACCAACCGCGTGGTGAGAATGGATTTGGGTACGACCCGTACTTGCTGCTGCCCGATCGCGGCGTGACCAGCGCCGAACTCACACCAGAGGAAAAGAATGCCGTGAGCCATCGTGGAATGGCTGTGCGCCAACTGGCGTATCTCATGAAGCACAAGCGAATCTTTGAGTAGCGGGGAGGGGTGTACCGTGGTGAACTCCGGCAATCCAACTGGTATGGCCACCAACGAATCACGCCTTTCGCTCACCATTCTGCCGCTTCCGGCGCAGCGGTATTCCTGTCATGGGTGTGGCAATTGTTGCCGCGACTTTACCGTGCAATTGCGTGCTGAAGATCTTGAAAAGCTGCACGATCAGCACTGGGAAGATCGGATGGAGACCCCCATCACCGTGGAGTTCAGGGGCAAGCGCTACCTGAGCCAGCGCGCCGACGGTGCCTGCGTCTTTTTGCTTCCCAATGGCCACTGCCGTGTTCATGCTGAGTTTGGTCTGCACGCCAAACCGTTGGCCTGCCAGCTCTTTCCCTTTGTGTTTGCGCCGGCCGAACAACGGGTGCTGGTTGGACTTTCATTCGCGTGCCAGAGTGTGCTTGCCAATCAAGGCGCGTCGCTTGCGTCGCACACGCGTCAGATTCACGACCTAAGCGAGCAGGTGCCGGAGCTCATTCCCTCGCCGCCGCTTCTGGCAGAGGGGCTTCGAGCGGAGCCGTTGGAAGCCTCAGCCCTTTCGCAGGCGCTCGACCGATGGCTGACCAGTCATGAGACGCCCATGGCGATCCGCCTGGATGGTGTGGCGTGGTTGGCTCAACAGCTTTCGCGGGCTCGACTCGCCAAAGTTCGCGCAGAACGCTTTCGTGAACTCATGGGCGTGCTGGTGGATGCACTGCCGAGTGAACTTCCGCTCCACCCCATCTCTCCTCCCAACCGTGCGCAGTTGGCCACTCTGCGGCAGGCCGCGTTCTTTCGGTTGGAGGACCCCAAGATCGGCGATCTGAAGCAGAAGGGGCGTATTCGTGCGGTCTTGGCGCAATACATGCGAAGCCGTGCTTTTGCGCGCGGGCACGGCAGTGTGCCGCACACCGGGGATCAGTGGCCCACCGGCGCCACGTTTCAGGCGATCGAGCAGGTGCGGTCACCGTGGGAGTCACCCGACTTGGCCCAGATTGACGATCTGTTGACACGTTGGATGCGCGCCACGGTGCTTGGTGGTCGCGCGTGGGGCAGCGGGTTCTACGACTGGTCAATGATGCAGGGGCTGCAGGCGTTGGCGCTCAATGCCGCGTCAGCGTTGTGGCTCATGCGGGCACACGCAGCGGCGTGCGGAAGAAGCGTTCCCACCATTCAGGATGCATACGCAGCCGTGGGGCGAGTGGATCGCGCGAGTGGTCGCGCCCCGTGGTTGGGAAGCAAGGCAGAGTCCATTCGCTTGCGCTATCTGTGCATTGATGACGGACTGCGGCGAGTTCTGCCGCAGACTTAGGAGCTTCTCACGCCACCGGCCACGTCAGGGGCTTCCGCGCGCCGCCTGCGGTACCACTTCACAATCATGGGCAGCGCTACCAGCCCAAGTGGAATGGTGGTGAGCATCTCGCCAAAACTTTCCAGCAGCGCCAATTGCTTGTAGCCGCCGTCCAAGTGCGCCAGATCCGTGCCCGCGCCGGAAAGCCAACTGGCCACGATCACCGTGGTGGCCTCGCGAAACCCCAGCCTTCCAAGCGGATTCAGCATCACCGCAATGGCCGCCACGCCCAGGATGGTGACGGTCGCAAAGCTCAGTCCGAGGTTCAGAATCTCAGCGGCGCACCACATACGCACGATCCACAGCAGCACTTCAATCACGCGCAAGAGCGCCCCTGCCCAATAGGTGCTTTGCACGGTGAGCATCCTGTCCCACCCACCCATTCGGCTGCGGACCATCGGCAGCGTGACCACCCAACGCAGCGCCAGCCCAGAAACCGCGAGCGCTGCGAGTGCAGTCATCGCCCACAGTACATCTGGGTGTGAATCCACCATGGTGGCGGCCACCACGGCCACCAGAGAGGCCAAGATCACCAGCGTTACCGCGATGAACCAGGCCGTGCACTGCAAGAAGGTCAGCCGATTGGCGCGCAAGTGGTAGGCGTAGCGCACAGCGATGCCCAGTCGAACCGGAAAGAAGTTGCTCAGCGATGCCACTAGGGTGAGCCACTGCATTTCCATGAACTTGAGCCGACGCACCGGCAACAACACCAGCCAAAACAGCGCTCCGTCAATCACCAGACTGGCCACCGTGGTGAGAACGATTCCTATCACCAACCAAGGCCGTTGATTCCATGCCAGGTGAACGCTTTCCAGAATCCCCGCGCGGCTTGGATCGCGTGCGGTTTCAAGCGCGCCCTTCACCAACCACCAGAGCAGCGCTGCGCCCACGGCAAAGCCCACCAGTTGCACCAAGGCCTTGCCCGGCGACACAAAGGGCGTCAGCAGTCCGCGTGCGCTCTCCACGGATGGATCGGTGTGCCCTTCGGGTGCACTCTTCACCCGCCTTCCCTCGGCGCGGGCCTCGGGGGGTGGCTGCGAAACCTTTCGCGAATGATGACGGTGACGGCATGCACTCCGTCAGTCCATCGGATTTTCTTGCCTTCCGCCATCGTTCGTGGGTTGTAGCTCACCGGCACTTCGACCACAACGGCACCGGCGCGCGCCAAAGCCGCAGCAATCTGTGGCTCGATGCCAAACCGCTCCTCGCTGAGCCACGGCCGGATCTGGCGCAGCAGTGGCACCGGCAGCAGTTTGTAGCAGCACTCCATGTCATGCACGCTGAGGCCGGTGAGCAGGTTGCTCAGCCCGGTCAGCGATCGGTTTGCCAGCGCGTGCGCCCGCCGATAGGTGCTCCGAGTGTGCGCTGTTCCACCCCAGCGGTTTCCGAATACTGCGGTAGGGCGGCCCGAGGCTTCTGCCGACTTCAGTGCGCCCAACAGGGCTCCGTACTCCGCCGGGTCGTACTCAAGGTCGGCGTCTTGCACCAGCACGGCGGACGAGTCATGAGCAGCGTTCATCACCCGGTCAAAACCGGTAAGAAGCGCGGCTCCCTTGCCTCGATTGTGGGGGTGTACGTGCAACCGAACGGCACCCCGTTCAGCAGCCCGCGCGGCGGCGTGGCGAATCTCTGCCGCCGCCGCAGGCTGACTGCCATCGTCAACCAGTGTGACGTCAAGCGTCCAGCCCTCGGGGAGCGATGCGGCGAACATCCGCTCCAAAATCGCACTGAGCGTGGCGCCCTCGTTAAAGACCGGAATGACCACGTGCAGCGTGGGCAAGGATCAACCCTGGGTTTCTGACTTTCCAATGGTCTTGCGCATGCCTGTGTCTGCCATGAGATTCTGCATGCGGTAATAGTCCATGATGCCAAAGTTTCCGCTGCGAAGTGCTTCGGAGATTGCCTTCGGCACGTCGGACTCGGCCAGCACCACCAGTGCGCGGTTCTTCTGCGCTTCCGCCATGTATTCCGCCTCTTGTGCCACGGCCAGGGCGCGCCGCTGCTCGGCCTGTGCCTGAAAGCGTTTGGTATCCGCTTCTGCCTGGGCCGTTTGCAAGTTGGCGCCGATGTTCTCACCCACGTCGATTTCTGCAATGTCAATGGAGAGAATCTCAAACGCAGTGCCGCTGTCCAGCCCCTTGGCCAACACGGTTTTTGAGATCTTGTCTGGGTGTTCCAGCACCGCCTTGTGGCTGGCACTTGCGCCGATGGTGGCGATGATGCCTTCGCCCACGCGCGCGATGATCGTCTCTTCGGTGGCACCGCCCACCAGTCTGGCGATGTTGGTGCGCACAGTCACGCGGGCGCGGGTGCGCAACTGAATCCCATCCTGTGCCACGGCGTCTACGGTGGTCTTGCCGGTGGCGGGATTGGGGCAGTCAATCACCTTGGGGTCGACCGAGGTTCGAACGGCGTCCAGAATGTCGCGCCCGGCCAGATCGATGGCCGTGGAGTCCTTCCAACCCAGATTGATCTTGGCTTTGTCCGCCGCGATCATGGCGCGCACCACGCGGTCTACGTTGCCTCCCGCCAAGAAGTGCGATTCCAAGAGATCCGTGGAGAGCTCCAGCCCCGCCTTCTTGGCGGCAATGCGATTGATGACGATGGGTGCTGGCGGCACCTTTCGAAACCGCATCATCACCAAGCTCACCAGATTCACCGGCGCACCTGAGAGATACGCCTGCAGCCAAAGCTGAATGAACTGGCTGATGATGATGAGCAGGATGAGGCCAAAAATGCCCACGATGGCAAGCGCCACCCAGATCACCGCGGAGGGCATGCCAAGGAAGCCGCCGCCCCCGCCGGCCACGCCTGATCCCGCACTAGCGGTGGTAAGTGAAGCTATGTCGATCATCATGTGCGCCATCGGGGGCATTGAAGAGTCTCCTTGGAAGGGCAATCGTACCGCACACGCCGCGCGGTCACTCGGTGGCGGGGCGCACCACGATGCGTGCGCCTTCGCAGTCAATCACGGTGACCTTGGTGCCCGCGTCGATCATGCCGCTCTCTGCGTGAGCTTCAATTCGTTCCGAACCCAGCCGTACAAATCCCACTGGTCGCATGGGGGTCAGCACTACACCGACTTGCCCCACCAGCGATGCGAGGGGCGCGCGCGACCCTGGAGCGCCAACGCCCACGCGCGTTGGCTCGGTTTCGGGCGCCAGGCGTGCGCCCCCCGACTCTTCGTCAACATCGTCCTGCCCACCCAACACCACGCGTCTGCCCAGTGGGGTGTGCGTCCAGATCTTGAGCCCCACCAGAATGGCTACCGGTGAACCCGCCAGAAAGAAGACGAGCGCTGCGAACCCCCACAACGTGTCATACACAAAGAAGCAGGCCACGGAACCCACCAGTGAGGTGGCCGCCGCAACAGCCAAGATTCCACCACTAGGGATAAAGAGCTCGAGTGCGGCAATCCCCACGCCAACCGCCAGCAAAATGAACCCCGCCGCCATCCATGCGGTATTGGCATTTGAAGCTGCCGCCGTCACCACAGGTGCTGCCTGAGACAACAGTGCACTGGACACCGAATGCACAGATGCCATCAACGAATGAAGTGTCACGACGCCTGCTCCTCCACTTCAACAGCGTAAGCGCTGGAACTGGTCACTACGACCTTGCTTCCTTCGCTGATGTAGTCGCCGACAGACTGCACCTCAACCAAACGGCCACCAAAATCGGCCTTGCCCACGGGTCGCAATGGAGTGATCGCCACACCCACTTGCCCCACGGCCAGAACTGGGCGCACTGGGGCGTGCGCCGCGCTGATATCGCCGGTGGTGGCGTAAAGCACTGCGCCGCGCGCAAATCTTGACTTGGGGAGCGCACGTACCACCCACCACGCACACACTCCTGAAATGATTCCACCCCCCACCACCACGGCCAGCGCGTTGGTCAGGTCATTCTGACCCTCGGGAGTGTTGAGCGGAGCTTGTACGAACGCTGCCACCAATCCAACAGCCACGCATCCCGCACCTAGGAATCCAAGCACTCCGAATCCAGGAGTGATGAAGACTTCGATCACCACCAGCAGTACCCCTGCCAGCACGAGCAACACCGGCCACCAGCTTTGGATGCCCGCAAGAAGCGGTGCGCCCAACAAAAGGATCAGCGCCATGGTGGCCGCTCCGCCGAACCAACCCACGCCAGGCGCCGCGATCTCAACCAGGAATCCGACCAGCAGCACGATCACCAGCACCAACCGCACCGGCCAACTGGTGAGGAAGCGAACAAAGAAGTCCCCCCAATGCTCGTCGTACCGCGTGATTTGGGTTGCGCCAAAGTACGCGGCGATCTCCGCATCATTTGACGCCGTCTCCTGCGCCAGTGCAAAGGCGCGTGCCTCAGGGGCATAGACCACCAGCAGTTCTTCGGCGCCGTCCACCTGCGCCACCAACTCCCAGTCCTGCCGATCCGCCGCGGTGAGCGGTTCGCGAGTGGGCTTGCGTACCTGCAAAAAGTCAACATACTCCTCGCGTTCCGCCACGTCTGCGGCGGTGGGTTGATCCGGCTTGCGAAACCGATCGTCATACGCGGGCAGCACGTTGTACTCGCCCTCCAGCGGAGTTCTGGCTGAAACCATGGGCGTGCCGCTGCCCCGGGTCACTGGGGGATCCTCGCCAAAGATGGCTCTGTACTCAGGTCGACCCACAAAGATGCGCTGATTTGTTTTGGTGTTCCGCAGCATCCAAACTTCTTCTTGAACAGTGATAAAGGCTCGTACCAACGCCTCGTCGTAGCCGTTGCGGCGCGCACTATCCACAACCTCCGCCAGAACCGGTGCCTCAATCTTGGCGCGCTCAGCTGCGGGCAGCGGAGTAAGCCCCAAGCCCGGAAGCGCTTGGATGGGTGCAGCATCGCCAAAGACCGCGTTGGGTGAGACCAGAATGCCCCGGCAGGCGAGCGCGAGAATGGTGCCTGCACTGAAGGCTCGCGGGTGCACCCACGCATACACAGGAATCTGAGTCTCATCCTTGATGGCCAAACAGATATCCAACGTGCTGCTTA
Organism: uncultured Isosphaeraceae bacterium; assembly: GCA_964640485.1. GTDB lineage: Bacteria > Planctomycetota > Phycisphaerae > Phycisphaerales > SM1A02 > CAZXGD01. The sequence continues at coordinate 110,123 of CAZXGD010000001.1, forward strand.
AGTCTCCGCCTGGCGTGTCCAGTTCTATCACCACCGCACCCGCGCCATCCGCCTGCGCCTGCTTCAGCCTTCGCAGCACGCTGGAGCGGGTCACCGCGTCTACTTCGCCCTGCAGGGTGATGATGGCTGCCTTGGGTGCCGCGCGCCACGCGGGAACCGACAACTGCTGCTGAGGCGCGGCAGAGCACAGGCTCGCCACCGAAAGCACCGTGAGCAAGGCCAGTAGCCAATCTGCCATCCCGCGCATGCCAAGTGCACCGTTCATTGCCGCAAAGGATACGCGCACGCAAAAACACAACCGCGGCCCGATGAAGGGCCGCGGTTGGAGGGTTTGCATGGACTCCTTTGCCGCGCCTTGTCTGCGCAGCTGGAGATTGAACTTAGTCCCAGGTGACCTGCGTGCCAGCCTCGGTGATGAAGGTGCCCACGGGAGCGGCATCCTTCTGGATCACCAAGAACACGTCGCTGTTACGAAGGGGGTTGGTGGCGGCCAACGAGTTCGTGTCGTTCTTGAACATGTTGTCAGCCTGTCCAGCCGTGCCTCCTGCACCGGTGGGGAGCTTCTCGATTGCCTCCGAGTAGAACGTGCGTTCAAAGGTGACGTGGTTGTCGTTGAAGCACACGTTTCCTTCCCACTCGTTCTTATTGCCGTGGATGTCCAGCGTCTTGGAGTTGGTGTAGTCGGTGCCCGTAATGGCGCCGCCCTTTACACCGCGGTTGCCCAGCACCGCAAACCGAGAATTGCTCGTATTGCGCCATTCCTTGGTGCGGCGCTGGGTCTTATCCAGCGGGAACACCGCGTAGGAAGTGTTGCACTTCACACCCAGATCGGCCGTGAAGGCAACCTCGTCCCAGTACTTGTCCTGGGCGGGGCTGTACGAGTTGGTGTTGTAGTTGCTGCAAATGATGACGCGACCGCTGGATTCAGCGGCGCTGTACAAAAGCTGCGCTGAAACCAAGTTCAGAGCGATGCATGCCGACCACAGAGAGTCGTGGTCGTTGCGGGTCTCGTCGATGGGTCCGCGGCCGGGCAACTGTTGATTGCCCGCCGAAGGATCAGCAGCGCGGTTGATTTCACCAGGAAGCGGGAATGCTCCCTGCTTGTCCACGGCGGCCGTCAGCCAGCCAGTATGGATCTGCTTAAGTTGCGTGGAATCCTTCACCTGACGGGCCGTGGCGCGTGCCTTGGCCAGTGCGGGAAGCAGGAGTCCGAGCAGCAGGGCGATGATTGCCATCACCACCAGCAGCTCAATGAGGGTAAAGCCCTTCTTGCGATTCATAAGTGAGTTCTCCAGTGAGAGTATGCGTGAGTTCAAGTGTTACGGAGTGTTCGGGTCGTAGACCGGAAGGCACAAGTACTGAGTTGCGGTGTTGGGATGAATTCCCAGCCAAGCATCTCCTCCGGCAAAGGTCTGCGGATTGCCCGCAGCGTTGCGAGGAACACATGCGCCCTGGGTGAACGCGGGGTCGTTCACAAAGATGTTGTCCTTGGTGAGGTTTCCCGTTCCGCACTCGAAGCTCACGTTTTCAGGGGTGAAGGTTTCGATGTACTCCATGTGGTTGTCTGCAAAGCAGATGTTGCCTGCCCAGCTCTTGTGCGGTCCGTGAAGACGCAGGGTTGGGCTCTGCTCATAATTGGCACCGGTGGTAACACCGTTGTTGGTGCCGCGCGTGACAAAGTGTGGCTTGGTGGAGTCCAAGTGGTTGCGCCACTGATGGTCCTTGCGGTAGCCCGCCAAGACCAAGTGGGAATATGACGTGTTGGAGCCGGATGCACTTCCGGGAGCTGCTGCGACATTGGCAGTCATGCCCGTGTCCCAGTAGGTGTCGTTGGCCGGTCGGTACAGGTCATAGTTGTAGTTCTGATAGACCGTGATCTGCGGATTCACTTCAGTGGGTCCCACGATCAGGTCAGTGTTAAAGAGATTGCGGGCCACGCACGCTGAGTAGAGCCACTGCGTGCGGTTCTCCGCGTAGTTCTCAATTCCCGAGCCGGGGACAGTTCCCACTCGGTTGATGAGGCCGGGGGTTGGCATCTTGCCGCCCTTGGTCTCTTGAGCCATGCTGAGCATGGACTGGTGAATCTGCTTGATCTGCGTGGAGTCCTTCACCGTCTTCGCCGCCGACATGGCCTTGGCCAATGCGGGCAGCAACAGTCCGACGAGCAACGCGATGATGGCAATAACCACCAGCAGCTCGACGAGGGTGAAGCCACGCTTGTTCATGGGCTTCGTATTCATGTGCTGTCTCTCCTCTTTCATGAGGGTGTGAAACCTGTCCTTCGGCTCCCCGCACGCGCGGGGATTTGGCCACGGTCGCCCTTGAAGGCGGCCGTTCTCTGCAAGCAGTCCTGGAGTCACGCCGAAGTAAAAATCAGGACGAAGGCGGTGACGGGACTGCATTTCAAAGCGATGGAGGGTGCGCCATGGGTGCCACGCAAGGGCCGGAGGCCGATTGGCGCAAAGCGCGAACCAGCGACCGCAATTGCGGCCTAGCCGCTCACCAAAGAGCAAGCGACCAGAAAGGTTGGAGAGTTGGCCCTAAACCGGGTTCACCCGATCAACCATGCACATTTGGAACCGGGATGCCGGAGGGTAGCCCGTAAGAAGCGCAGAACGAATCTTTGCGATCAACGAGCACCGAGCCCAGCGGGGCTCCAAAGGCGCGGCGGATTGTCGGTCATCTGCAGGCGTTCATAGAGAGACGCACAACCGACATCAGGGCATGTTTTGCTACGCGAGTTCCTATCGGAACTTGCCTCGCAGGTATGTCCCGCAGTCTGACCGTGAGAAACATACGGAGTATGAGGGTCAGGTCAAGGCAACATTCTGCAACTTTTTATCATTTCGGTCATCATGTGTTCATGAGCACCTTTCAAGACAAGCTTTCTCAATTGGGTTTGACCCTTCCGCAAGCTCCAAAGCCGGTTGCGTCCTATATTCCCGCAGTCCGCAGCGGGAATTTGGTGTTTGTGTCCGGTCAGCTGCCCTTTAAGGACGGCTCGCTGCTGGCGACAGGTGCCGTACCCAGCGCCGTGAGCATTGAAGCGGCTCAACAGGCCGCACGTCAGTGCGTGTTGAACGGCTTGGCGGTGGTGGGTGACCAACTGGGCGGTGACTTTTCGCGGGTGGTTCGCATCGTCCGCGTGGGGGTGTTTGTATGCAGCGACGTGGGGTTCACTGAGCAGCCCAAGGTGGCTAATGGAGGCAGTGAACTTTTGCAGGCGCTCTTTGGCGAGGCGGGTCGTCACGCACGCGCTGCGGTGGGTACAAACGCGCTCCCCTTGGGTGCCGCCGTGGAAATTGAGATGGTGGTTGAAGTGCGCTAGCCGCGAAGGGCCAGCAGCACCAGAATCAGGTTGGCTGCGATGCTCAGGCATAGAAGGATCAGCAGCACCAATCCAGCGCGGGAGCCGAGCAATCCATCGCCACCTGGCGCGGATTGCAACTCGCTGGGATCGATCTCGGCATCGTGCGAAGCCACGTGCGCGGCGGCTTCGAACTTGGGGCGAGCATGCATGGGTGCTTCGCCCGCGGCCACACGGTCTAGGTCTTCAATCAACTCTTCGGCACTCTGATAGCGGTCGCGAGGATCCTTAGCCATGAGCATCTCAATGATCATGGAGGAACCGCCCGAGAGATTCGGAGCAAGTTGGTCTGGGGGAGTCAGGGGCTCCTTCAAGTGCTTCTGCATCACCTCTCGGGCATTGGCCGCCTCAAAGGGCACTCGACCGGTCACCATGTGATAGAAGGTGGCACCCAAGCCATACAAATCAGTGGCGGGGCTCACAGGTCGTGATCGGATCTGCTCCGGAGAAATGTAGTACGGCGTGCCGAAGATCTTTCCCTGCTCTTGGGCTGCGGCGCCTTCGTCGTTGTCTCCGCGGGCTAGGCCAAGGTCCGCCAGCTTCACCGCGCCAGCTTTGTTGATCATGAGATTCTTGGGCTTGACGTCGCGGTGAATGAATCCGCGTGCATGCGCATGCATCAGCGCGCTGGCGGTCTGCCGGATGTAGCGCAAGGCTTCGGCCTCAGGAATGCGGCGCTTTTCCTGAATCCGGTCGTACACGGTGTCGCCGTCGATGTACTCCATGACAAAGAAGTAGTGCTCACCAGCTTTGCCCACGTCATAGGCGGCCACGATGTTGGGGTCGTTGAGCTTTGCGGCCGCGCGCCCCTCCTTAAAGAAGCGCTCCACGAATTGTTGATCCTGCGCAAACTTGCGAGGCAGCAGTTTGATGGCGACCGGGCGATCTAGGCTCAGCTGCCGCGCCAGCACCACCGTTCCCATAGCGCCCGCTCCCAGCTTGCGTACGAACTTGAATCCAGGGATGAACTCCCCCGTTGCAAGTGATGCTTTGGACCCAGACTTGGAGTCTGACTTGGAGGACTCTTCCACCGCTGCGGCGCCCTCCAGCACTTCGCGCCGCAGCCGCTCAATCTGCGATGCAGTGAGAACTCCCCGATTCAGAAAGACCTCCTGAAACTTTGGCGCACGCTCCGCTCGGGGGAGTTGCTTGAGCACTTCGAACGCGGCCAGCACTTCGTCCCGTGAAGCCAACCCCTTTTCCACCGCCGCTCGGCCCACCAATGTCTCAACGGAATGCTTGCCCGCCAACGAGCCACCCACGGTCGTGGTGCCTAGGTTGGCCGGATCCGAGTTTGGAGCAGTGTCGGCCTCGCGCTTGGGGTCGGAGGGATCAGGAGTGTTTCGGCCGTGAGCGGGTGTCAAGGTGGCAACTCTAAACGCATGTTCGGAACCCCTCGGAAGGGCTTCCGGGCTCGGAACTATACTTGCACGCTCCACGTGCGTCGTTTGGTAAGCGCCCGCAGGGCAGTTGCACCCCGCAGTCTCCACGCCGGAAGATTCCGTGCGTGATGCGGGAGGCGGTTGCATCCGGAAGCGCAAGTGTCGCGCGGGGGCCACCGCCCATGACTGTTTCCCCTACGGTGATTCTGGCCAGCACGTCGGCGCGAAGGGCTGAGATTTTGCGTCGCGCGGGTGTTCAGGCATTGGTCATGGCTCCGTCACTTGACGATTCGGACGCTCCGTTGGATGCCAAAGATCCGTGCGCATTCGTGATGAGTTTGGCGTGGTTCAAAGCGCGGTTGGTCCTAGGGGACATCGCTCAGAATGAGTCCAAGGGGGCAAGACTGCCCCGATGGTTGGTGGCTGCGGACACCATGTGTGTGCAGGACGGCCGGATCATCGGCAAACCTGCGGACACTCAGGATCTGCGGCGCATGCTCCGTTCCTTTGAAGGCCGGTGCCATGATGTGGTGACGGGCGTGTGCATTGTTGACCGCCAATCGCAAGCGCGCCATCTGTTCTTTGATTCTGCGCAGGTGCAACTGGGTACGGTGGAAGAACAGATCCTCCAACTTTACGCGGAGAGCAACCAATGGCAGGGCAAAGCGGGTGGTTACAACTACCAAGATCGAGTGGATGCCGGGTGGCCGCTCTCTTGCGATGGTGACCCTGAGACGGTGATGGGGCTGCCATCGCGTCTGGTGCTGCCCATCATCGGAGTGCCGAATGCGCGTTCAAGGGGCGATCAATGAGTGACCAAGGTCCGTTGCCCAACTGGCTGGCACCTGTATCGCGGACGGCAGCAGTGGCCTATTCAGTTGCGCTACGCATTCGCAACAAACGGTTTAGCAGCGTGCCGCCCCTCCGCAGTGCACCGGTGCCGGTGGTCAGCGTGGGCAACATCACCGTGGGAGGCACCGGAAAGTCCCCGTTTGTGCGCTGGTGTGCAGCCACGCTTCAGAGCCGGGGTCATTCTCCCGTCATCGCCATGCGCGGGTACCGATCCCATGGGGGTCGGTCGGATGAGGCCATGGAGTATCAAGCGCTGTTGCCCGAGGTTCCAGTAGCCGTGGGGGCCAATCGAGCTGTGGCCATTCAAGAGGTCATCCGGGCGAGTCCTAGCGTGGACTGCGCCATCTTGGACGATGGCTTTCAGCACCGTCAATTGGCGCGAAAGTTGGACGTGGTGCTGGTTGACGCCACCCGCCACTGCTTGCAGGGGCAGTTGATCCCCGCAGGTTGGCTGCGGGAGCCTGCAACCGCACTCCAGCGCGCAGATTTGGTGGTTGTGACACGTGCAGCCGCTGTAGACCCCGTGCTTGAAGCGCTGGTGGAAAGATTTCACGGCCGGCCACCCGTGGCGTGGTGCCAGCACGCCTGGGTTCATCTGGACGTGTTTCAGTCGACCCCTTCCGGAGAATGGGTATCGAGCCGTGAGCCGGTCTCGTGGTTGTCTGGCCGCAGGGTGGTTGCTGCGGCAGCGCTGGGGCATCCCGCTCCGTTCCTCAATCAACTGGAGGTAGCGGGCGCACGTGTGCACCACACGGTGTTGCGCCGTGATCACGCACCCTATTCCCTGTCTGATGCGCGCAGGCTGAGCCAACTGGCGTGCCAAGACCGCTTGATTCTTGCAACAACGTGGAAAGATTGGACCAAACTCAGCGCACCACTGGCGCAGATTGCTGCACGCGACCCTCTCACCGTGGTGGTGCCGCGGGTTGAGATAAAATTTGCATGCGGAGAAGCGGAACTTGTGCGGGCCTTGCAGCGAGCGGTGGCCTCGCAGTGACGTCATGCCCGGTTGACGAGTGGTGGACAAGTCGCGTGCTACCTGTCGTTTATCTGCCACCGCAAGTCTTTGTGAGGTCAACATTTGGCGGCGTCTGGTCTTGACCGGGCGGGTGCCTTGGCCGCATACTTGGGGTTCGTGGTCCCGATCCTGTTCGGGGGATCGGCGAAGAGAGGATGGCAATGTCCACAACCACTAAGAAGGAACTCATCGATCGCATCGCCAAGAACACGGAGCTCAAGCGCTCCGATGTGAAGCGCGTGGCGCAGGCGTTGCTGGATGAAGTGATCAATGAATTGTCTCGAGGCAACCGGCTTGAGTTCCGCGACTTCGGAGTCTTTGAGGTGCGTGAACGCGCAGCGCGTGTGGCGCAGAACCCCAAGACTCTGGATCCGGTGATGGTTCCTGCCAAGCGCACGGTTCGATTTAAGGTGGGCAAGTTGATGCAAACATGCGTCGACGAGGGAGCCGACCTCATGACGGTGACGGGTGGCGCGCACGGCGCGTCCAATGATGACTAACGCGCGGAGTGCGCTATTTGGGAGATTGCCATGGACGAGCAGCAGCCGCGCGGCTCTGGAAGCGTGTGCGACGGAGTGACATCGTGGTCAGGTGGCGGAAAGAACTCTCGTGCTGGCGCGGTGCGTCGTTCGATGGCGGATCCCGCAGAGGTATCGCGGCTCTTTAGTTCGCTGCCGCCCGCTTCCCCCGAAGCCGAAATGAGCCTGCTGGGATCCATGCTGGTGGACCCGCGAATGATTCCCGACATTCTTGGTGTGGTGCGCCACGCGGATGACTTCAGCGTGCCCGCGCACGCCACGCTCTTTGCCACCATGGTGGAGTTGTATGACCGGACCGCCACGCTGGACATTGTGAGTCTGTACCAGCGACTGCGGGATCAGGGAGTGCTTGAAGATGTTGGAGGCGACGCGTACCTGCAGAACTTGGCAGAGGGAGTGCCCAGCGCGGCCAACGCAGTGGAGTACGCACGGCTGGTGCGCGAAAAGGCCACGCTGCGTGAACTCATTCGCGCCGCAGGCGAGATTCTGGTCGATGCGCATCAAGCTCGGCAGGACGCAAACCTTGTGTTGGAGCAAGCAGAACAGCGGATCTTTGAGATCGCACAGCACCGCGAGACTCGCACCGCCGAAAGTCTTGAAGACCTCATTCAAGTGGCGATGAAGCAATTGGAGGACAACGAAGGCCGGCATGTCACCGGCGTGCCATCAGGGTTCGACGAATTGGATGAAACGCTCAGCGGCTTGCAGCGTGGCGAGATGCTCATCTTGGCCGCGCGACCTTCCATGGGCAAGACCGCGTTGAGCCTCAACATTCTGGAGAACATCGCGGCAGCCGGGCACGCGGTGGCCATGTTCAGCCTTGAAATGGGTCGACAACAGCTGGTGCAGCGATTGCTGTGCGCCAAGGCGGGCATCGACGGTCACAAGTTGCGCCGTCAGTTAATCAGCAAGGACGAGTGGGAGGCTTTGCACCGTGCGTGCGATCTGCTGCAGAAATCCCCCATTTTCATCGATGACACTCCCGGGCTCACCATGCTGCAGCTTCGGTCCAAGGCGCGGCGGTTGCGGGAACGTCACAAGATTCAAGCGGTGGTGGTGGACTACCTGCAGTTGATGAGTAGCGGCAGCCGTACCGAAAGCCGGCAGGTTGAAGTGAGCGAAATGAGCCGAGGCGTGAAAGCCATGGCGCGCGAACTTGACGTGCCGGTGATCTGCCTGAGTCAGTTGAACCGCGCGTCAGAAGGGCGCGAAGGACACCGACCGCGCATGAGCGATCTGCGCGAGTCTGGTTCCATTGAGCAAGATGCTGACGTCGTGCTCATGCTGCACCGCGAGGAGTACTACCACTTGGGGGATCCCAACTGGGCCGAGGCCAATCCAGACAAACGCAACGTGGCCGAGGTGATCATCGCCAAGCAGCGCAACGGCCCCACGGGGACGGTGAAGTTGCTCTGGGACTCCCGCTCAACGGCCTTTCGCAACTTTGCGCAGTATTCCTCTGCCGGCGTGGAGTATGGCGGATCGGCGCATGGCGGGGGCTACCACTCCGGGGCGGAGCGCAATCTGCTGCGGGTGAGCGCCCCGCCTGACGATGACGGCGGAATGGACATTCCTTCGTAACAATGGTGCAAGTGGGGCGTTAGACTCGCCACGATGGACACCCCTGAGCCTGCGCTCGACCACCTGCTGGTGCGCGCTGCGCAAGGGGATCAACACGCATGGCGACAATTGGTGGACCGTTACTCCGGTCGGGTGTACGGGGTGCTGCGCTCCCATGGAGTGGACCCCGACCGGGCTGAAGAGATCACCCAGAGCGTCTTTTGCACGTTGGCCACCAAGCTGCCTTCCTATGTGGAGCAGGGGCACTTTGAAAGTTGGATCTTTCGAATCGCCCTCAACAGGCTGCGGGATGACGCCCGCCGGCGCAAGCGCCACGCGCGGCCGGTGGGAGACGGTGAGGTGCTGGCCAGTTTGGCCGATCGAGGGCCGGAACCATCAGGCGATGAACACCGTGCAGACCCCGAGGAATTGGGCGCCCTGCGCGTAGCCATGGCAAAACTCTCCGCCAGCGATCGTGAAGTGGTGGACCTGCGCCACATGGGGGGAATGAGTTTCAAGCAAATGTCGCAATTGCTGGGGGAGCCTCTGGGCACGTTGCTCGCCCGACATCACCGGGCGCTGCAGAAACTTCGCGCCATCCTGGACGGAACAGGCGGACCAGAATGACTAGTTATTGGCCCGAACATCGAAGAGTCTTCGCAATGAGAACCCTGAATCGGCGTTTCAGACGCAGAGTGCTTGCGGCTCCGATCCAGGGAATTCGCAGATCGCATCGCATGATGTGACGGAGCGAGAAAGGGATCGCCATGAACAGAAGCATCTACTTCCATCCCCAGCATGATTCGTCGAGCGGCTCTTCCGGAGAAGAGGCCAATGGGCGCGATGTGCACCTTGAGCGTTTGATTGCTCAACTTGACGCCTTAGGCGCACACCACGTGCGCGAAGCCGCTGAGCGCGGACTGGCGGAGAGGGTCTTCGAAGCATCAGTGGCTCAGTTGGGAACTGGCGTTGGTGAACGGCCTGGAGTCCTGGCGCGCATCGGGTGGCAGCGTTGGGCTGGAGTCACTGCCGCTGCCGCAGTGGTTGGGCTGGCCGTCTTGATCCCTCTTGGCGTCTTCTCTAGCAATGAATCGCGCAGCGATGTGATGGTGGCCTCAAGCACTGCACAGCTGTCCCCGGCGGGGGTCTCTGAGTTAATGCTCGTGGGGCTCTTTGACGACAACGCCGCGCTGGAATCAATTGACATGTCTAGCGGCGATGGCATCGCGCCTGTGGCGATGACACGCGGACATCGCGCCGAACAAGTGCAGCGGGAGATTCAAGGTCTGCTGGCACTCGGGGGTGGCCGGTGAAGCGCGCCGCGTGCGCGGCTTCGTTCGCTCTCGCTGGTTTGCTTGCAGCGACTGCCGCACTTGCTGCGGGTGGCGCTCCGCCACCTGAGGGTGCGCCCGCACGGCAACAGGATGGCAACGCCAAACGTGCGAATCCCGGTGCGCCTGTGGACAAGCCTGATTCACCCGGCGACCCGCCGCGCGGCGATGGAATGCGCCGGGGTGGCGGTCCGGCAATGTCTGCAGAGATGTTTGAACAGGTGATCGCGGTGGCCAAGGATGTCTCCCCTGAAATGGGCGAGAAACTTGAGCAACTGCGCGACTTGCCCCCCGAAGAAAAGGTTCAAGCCATGCGCCAGAATGCGCGCAGGCTGGTCACCCTGGTTGTGTTGAAAAAGCGCAACCCCGAGCTTTATGACACGCGCGTGAAGGAGTTGCGCGTGCAATTGGAGCTCCACGGTTTGGGCGAGAAGTTCATGACTGCGGAAGCCAAGAAGGATTCTGCGGCCATGGCCACGCTGGGAGCGGAGATTGAAAAGAAGGTGAAAATCCAAGTGGAGTTGGATTTGAAGGCTCGTGCGCAGGAACTGCGCGCCATGGATCAGCAGCTGGTGGACCTGAAGAAGGAACTGGAAGTTGAAGTGAAGGAGCGCGCTGACCGAGTGGCCGAGCGAGTGGAAGCCATCAAGAAGGGCCAGCCCATCAAAGGGCGCGGGTACCCAGGGGATGGTGAGGGACGAGGGCCCCGCGAAGGCGAGGGGCGGGCGCGCGATGGAGAAGGACGTCCGCGCGATGGCGAGGGGCGCCCCCCCCGCGACGAGCCCAAGCCCGGCAGCGGCGCAAGTTAAGCGCCACCGAACCCAAGGAACTCTAGACTCGCGTGCATGGCAACCATGGCGCTCAAGAGCACTGCGCCCCCGCAAGTGCGCGTGTTGGCGCGGGCGGGATGGTTTGTGCTTGGCGCGGTACTGCTGATCTCCGTGCTCTCAACCCCGTGGACCTTCGGGCGCGTGGCCGTGGGAGATATTCAGGAGCACCGGTACGCGGCGGGAAACTTGCAGTTGAACTTGCTTCCACCCGCGTGGATGGACTTGTCCGCTGCCGAATCAGAACGAGTGGAACGCGCCATCGCCGAACATCAATATGTTCCTGGACGATTGCTTGGAACCGATCGATTGGGGCGGGACTTTCTGGCGCGACTGTTGGCGGGCGGAGTGTTGAGCCTTGCGGTGGGGCTCTCCGCGGCAGTGGTGGCGGTGGGCATCGGCACGCTTTACGGTGCGTTGAGCGGATACCGAGGTGGGCGCGTTGACGCGCTCATGATGCGCACCGTAGACGTGATGTACGGACTGCCCAGCATTCTGCTGGTGGTGCTGTTGGCCGTCGCGGTGGATGGTTTGCTGGATCGGTTTGGCGGTGAGCTTTCGCCTGCCTCCATTCAAGTGCTCAATATGGTGGTGCTGCTGGCCGCCATCGGTGGAACAAGCTGGCTCACGATGTCTCGCGTGATCCGTGGGCAGGTGCTGAGCCTGAAAGCACAACCATTCATGGAGGGCTGCCGCGCCATCGGCGTGCCCGTGACACAGCAGTTTGTGTTTCATTTGCTCCCGAATCTTGTGGGCCCCATTGTGGTGTATGCCACGCTTGCGGTGCCTTCAGCCATTCTTGCGGAGAGCTTTCTGAGCTTTCTGGGAATCGGTGTGCGCGAACCCCTACCCAGTTGGGGCAACTTGGCCTCCGACGGATTGAATGAAATCAATCTGGTGACCAGCCGTTGGTGGCTTCTGGCGTGTCCGTGCGCGCTGATCGCGGCATCGCTGGTGGCGCTCAATTTCATCGGGGACTCTTTGCGAGCGCGATTTGATCCCACGAGCACTCGTGCGCGATGGTAGGACGGCCGCATCCCTCTGCTACGCTGCCCCGCTCGCCAGAGCCTTACCCAGGAGTCATTGCGACGGCCCCCTGATCACAGGATTTAAAGTCATGCAGAATCGATTTGGCCTCAAGGATTTCTTTATTGTGCTTCTGTTGCTCGCGGTGCTGTTGAGCGTTTGGCTGGCCATGATGCAGGGCACACGCATGGAGCAGGTGCTTCGCGCTGTGAAGGACGCGCAGACCAAACTGGAGACACAAGTCTCGCACGTTGACAGCCAGGTGCAAAAGATGGAGGGTGCCGTCGCTGACGTGCGTGAGAAGTTGGAACGCGGCGTGCAAGTGTCGGGCGCCACCAGCGCCGGGGCGGCCGGAGCTGGCACGGCCCCGGGGAGCGCGCTGCCCGGCGATAGTTGGGCCCGGCCCGGCGTGGCCATCAAGCGCTTTCCGGTTCCGGCTCCTGCCACCGACCCCACCAAGCTGCCGGGGTACGCCGTGGGAGGGTCGTTTACCGAGCTCTTTGAAGCGCAGCCTGCCAAGATGGTGCCCTACATCAACACCGATGTGTACGGAACCCGCGTGATCAATCGGGTCTGCGACTCTCTGGGAGTGTTTGAGCCCAAGACGCTGCAGTTGGTTGGCTCCTTGGCGGAAGCTTGGCAGGTGGATCCGGATGGGCGTTGGGTGCGGGCGCATCTTCATGCGCGCGCCAAATTCAGCGATGGCCATCCGGTCACCGCGGAGGACTTGATTTACACCTTCAAGACGTTCGTGCAGGACCCCATGATTGAGGCCGAAGTCACACGCAGCATCATGGACAACCTGACGGATGTTGTGCGCATTGACGACCGAACTGTGGAGTTTCAGTTTAGTTCGGGGCTCTTTACCAATCCGCTCAACGTGCTCGTCAATCCGGTGCTGCCCGCGCACTACTACAGCCAGTTTGAGCCTACGCAGATCAACCAATCCACTGGACTGTTGATGGGCAGTGGCCCGTTCAGAATGCAAAAGATTCCGGCGGGCCCGCAGGACCTCTCCAATCAGTGGCGGCCGGGAGATGACGTGGTGCTTGTGCGCAATGAGCAGTACTGGGCTTCCAAACCCGCGCTTGAGAAGCTGAGCTATCGAACTGTGAATGAAGAAATGGCTCGCTTCGTGGCCTACACCAATGGTGAGGGAGACATGATGTTGCCTGCGTCTGTGCAGTACCGAAAGGTGCTTCAAGACGATCCTGAGTTTGAGAAAGCAAACTACGCGCTGAATTGGGTGAACATGCGCAGCGGCTACAGCTTTATCGGGTGGCAGTGCGGCCTGCGCGCAGGCAAGAAGCTCACGCCCTTTAGCGACGTGCGCGTGCGTCGCGCCATGACCATGTTGCTGGACCGCGAGCGGATGATTCGCGACATCTATGAGAACGTGGGAGTGATCTCAAAGGGACCCATGAACCCCGAGGGCGCGGCCAGCAATCCAGCGGTGAAGCCGCTTCCCTACGACGTGGAGGCTGCCAAGAAGTTGCTGGCGGAGGCAGGATGGATCGACCGCGATGGAGACGGAATCCTGGAGAACGAGGCGCGTGAGCGATTTGAGTTTGAGTTCACGCGCGCCACTGGGGGGGCGACTCAGGAACGATTCACCGAGTTCATGCGCGACTCGTATGCCAAGGCAGGCATCCGCATGACAGTGCGGGTTGTGGATTGGAGCGTGTATACGGAGATCATGAAGACCCGGGACTTTGACGCACTCACACTCTCATGGAGCGCGAGCGGCCCGGAAAGCGACCTGAAGCAAATCTGGCACAGCGACAGCATGAAGGAGGGTGGACACAATTTTGTGCAATGGAAGAGCCCTGAAGCTGACGCACTCATTGAACAAGCCCGTCGGGAGATGGACTATGAGTCGCGGCAGTTGATCTGGCAGCAACTTGAAGCGGTGATCGCCGAAGGGCAGGCGTATACGTTTGTGCGTGCCGTGCCGTGGCTGCGGTTTGTGAAACGCACGATTGGCAATGTGCAAACATACAAGTCAGGGTTGGAACCTCAAGAATTCTTCCGCATGGGTGCCGGCTCGGTTCCCACGGCGAACTGATAATGGCTGTGCCGCTGCTCCATTGGCTCACGTGAACCGCCATGGTCACTTACCTCACTCGCCGCTTGCTGCTGATGATTCCCACCATCATTGGCATTACCTTCTTGGTGTTCAGCCTGATCGCGCTGAGCCCCGGGGGCATCGGGGCCGGGCTGATGGTGACGGGCGGGCAGATGAGCGATGCCAGCAAAGTGGCGCAGATGCAGGCGTATCTCGAGGATCGATACGGGCTCAATGATCCCGTTCCAGTGCAGTACGTGCGTTGGCTCGGGCGCGTCTCGCCAATCAAGTTTGGACAGATGGATTTGCGCACCGCCAATGGCGAGCGCATTTCTGCACCGCGAGCGTTGGAACGGCCACCTCTGCCCGCATGGTCGGGGGGAGAGCCTGCGAGCGCTGCAGAGTCCGCCGTGCAGATTGAGGCGGAAGGAGAGGCGCAACAGCGCCAGTTCAGGCAACTGGCTCAGGCTTACGCAAGCGCGCGAGCGGGTTACATCGCCAGCACGCGCGCCTTTCGCACGGCGCTGGCGGAGTACGCGTTGGCCGCCAAGGTGCCGGGGCTGCTGGATGGAAAGGGGGCTGCTCGCCTCGACGCCTTCCGAACGCTGCAACCAGACACCTCGCTGGCGCAATGGCAGGGGGTGCTTGCGGCAGGGGCGGACATGCGCGCGCGCTACACCGCCGCCGACGCGGCCAGACTGGATGTTGTGCGCGCGTTTGAAGCTTCCCCGTTTCCCAAGAGCGGGTTTTCAATCATTCCAGGGATTCTGGGTGTGGACTCCCCTGATCTTGGCGTGGCGTTCAGCAAGAATCGGCCCGTCATCGATCTGTTGCTCGCTGCGCTGCCGGTGACGTTGCTGCTGAACTTGGTGGCCTTTCCACTCATCTACAGCATTGCCATTCCCACGGGCATTCTGGCAGCCACTCGCAGGGGCAGTTGGTTTGACACCTTGAGCGGTGCGCTCTTCGTGGCGTTGTGGTCCATTCCGGTGGTGTGGGCCGGAGTGCTGGCCATTGGATACCTAGCCAACAACAAGTACCTGGGTCTCTTTCCGGTGAGTGGGCTTCACGATCCCAACGCCGACTCATTTACGTTTCTACCCATGTGGGGGCCCAACGGCTGGGAGCGCGGATACCTGCTCGACATGCTGTGGCACATTGTGCTTCCCGTGGCGTGCTTGGTGTACGGCGGCTTTGCAGTGCTCAGCAAGCAGACGCGCGCGGCCATGCTGGACAACTTCAGCATGGACTATGTGCGCACCGCCAAGGCCAAGGGAGTGGCGCGCAAGGACGTGGTGATGAGACATGTCTTTCGCAATAGCCTTCTGCCGCTCATCACCATGTTTGTGAGTGTGTTCCCTGCCACGCTTGCTGGCAGCGTGGTGGTGGAGCGGATCTTTAGCATTCCGGGCATGGGCAGTTTGATTCTTGAGGCGATCAATCTTCGTGATCGTGAACTCATTCTGGCCAACACATTCATGGTGGCGGGGGTCAACCTCACCGCGCTGCTCATCGCTGACATTCTGTATGCACTGGCGGATCCGCGGGTGACCTATGAGTAAATCGCGCGGCCATCCTCCTGCGGAGACCGCCACCATCAGCGGCATCGATGTCATGCGCGGTGTGGGGCAATCACGCGCGCGCGGATTCTGGGCGGACGCTTGGAGCCGGGTGCTGAAGCACAATCGCGCACGCATTGCCTTGGTGTGGATGGGCACGGTTGGCTTCTTTGCCGTGTTTGCGCCACTCTTGGCCAACAGCAACCCTATCTGGATGAAGACCATCCAGCCCGATGGGAACGAGATTGTGCAGTGGCCTCTGTTTGACAGCTTGACTCCGCCGGATCTGCTGCTGGTGGTGGGGGTGCTGCTGGGCGTTCCATGGTTGCTGTGGCCCTGCAAACGGCCCACGCGCGCAGAGCGTGCCAGAGTGATGCTTGTCGCCGGATTGGTGGCAGGGTTTGCCACCGTAGTGGGCTCGGGCCTCATTGGCATTCTGAAGTCAAGTGATCGCAGTGAAAGCACCCGCGCATGGATGATGGATGGCGGTGGATTGTGGCTGGTCTCCATTGGCGTCACGCTCTTCTTTGCCGCCATCGGTGCCTGTATGCGAACGGCGCGCAGTCGGAGCGTGCGATGGGTACCACTCGCGCTGGTGGCCGTATTGACCGCATCGCTGCTGGCCACCCGGTCAGGCGCCGGACTTGTGAACTACGACCAGTTCATCTTCGCTGCGCCCGGCACCAAGATTGAGGCGGTCTACGCCCCCATTCCATGGAGCCCCGACTTTAGCCGCACGGACCTGTACAGCAAGGAGCCCTTCACCAAGGTGAGTGAACTGCACAACAGTGCGTTGCCACAGACCCAACTGGCGGACCGGCAGTTCATCTTGGGCACTGACGCCGTGGGCAAGGACGTGCTGAGCCAAATGCTGTGGGCATGCCGACTTTCCATCAGCATCGGTCTGGTGAGCACCGGCATCAGCCTCATGATCGGCATCACGTTGGGCGCCTTGGCGGGGTATTACGGTGGAAAGTTTGACTTGCTGCTCTACCGGTTGGTGGAGATTTTCATGGCCATACCGGTGCTCTTTCTTCTCATCGTGGCTGCGGGAGTGCTACCCCGCAACATTTACGTCATGATGGCGCTCATCGGCTGCGTGGGTTGGACGGGCTCCGCACGATTCACCCGCGCAGAGTTCATGAAACTTCGCAATCAAGACTTTGTGCAAGCCGCCAAGGCGCTGGGGCTGCCATTGCGCTCCATTCTGTTTAAGCACATGCTTCCGAATGGTGTGACGCCCGTGCTGGTGGATGCCAGCTTTGCCGTGGCGGCAGCGATTCTTGCTGAAGCCACGCTCAGCTACTTGGGGCTCGGCCCGGATGGACAACCCAGTTGGGGCAAGTTGCTGAGCAGTGCCACCGGGGAAACTGGTGCATTCATCTGGTGGCTGGCGATCTTTCCGGGGTTGGCCATCTTCTTTACGGTGCTGGCCTACAACATGCTGGGCGAAGAGCTCCGCGATGCCATTGACCCCAAACTGCGCAAGGCGGCCCATTAGGCCGACGTCCTGAGAGTCGATCACAATGTCCACCGCAAAGATCACATCTCCCATCGATTCGCCCGCACCGGGTGTTGACCTGGCCAAGCCGGTGCTCACCGTTAGCGATCTTGCGGTGAGCTTTGACAACTCTGGTGGTGGGCCGCGCATTCAGGCTGTGAATGGCGTCAATCTTTCAGTGTTTCCCAGACAGACCGTGGCCGTGGTGGGCGAAAGCGGGTGCGGCAAGAGCGTCACGGCCATGAGCACCATGCAGTTGATTCCGCGACCTCCAGGACGGTTCGACCGCGGTCAGATTCTCTTTCAGGGGCGCGATCTTTTGAGCGTGAGCGAGAAGGAGATGCTCAAGATTCGCGGGGGGCAAATCGCCATGATCTTTCAGGAGCCGATGACCAGCCTGAACCCGGTCTACACCATCGGCGATCAGATCATGGAAGCCATTCTGCTTCACCAAAAGGTGAGCACCAGTCAGGCGCAAGACATTGCCGTTCAATCCATGAAGGACGTGGGTATTCGCCAGCCGCAGGACAGGTTGCGCATGTATCCGCATCAGTTCAGCGGAGGCATGAGGCAGCGCGTGATGATTGCCATGGCGCTGGCGTGCCGTCCGCAACTGCTGCTGGCCGACGAGCCCACCACCGCTCTGGACGTCACGATCCAAGCGCAGATTCTTGAACTTCTACGCGGCCTGCAACTCTCCCGAGACATGGGCATCATGCTCATCACTCACAACCTGGGCGTGGTGGCTGAGAACGCCGATGTGGTGTGCGTGATGTATGCGGGAAGAGTGGTGGAGTACGCCACAGTCTTTGAGCTTTTCGACGAACCGTTGCATCCATACACGCGAGGGTTGTTCCGCTCGATTCCCATGCTGCGAGAGAGCAAGCGCCGGTTGGTGACCATCGAGGATGTCACGCGCAACGCGGCTGAATTCACCAAAGTTCCGGGCGTCACGCCGTGGTGGCCGCACTTGCGCGAACGGTCACCGGCAGGAATCATGCGTGACCCCGGGTTGGCCGCTCTGGTGCCCGCGCTGGCCGAAGATCGCGACGAACACTGCCTTGTTGAAGTAAAGCCCGGCCGATGGATGGGGTGTTGGCGCACGCCGGAGTTGGACGCCCGCGTTCTGACCCGCCCCAGCCTGGACTATCGCCGCCGCGATCTGTAGCGCGCTGATCTGTGGCGGGGCATGAGCCACTACGCTGGTCCACATGCCATCCGTTGAACTGCTTTTGAAGCGTCTTCACCCAGCTGCGCAGTTGCCTGAGTATCAGTCTGAGCATGCGGCGGGGATGGATCTCCACGCCTGCGTGCAAGATCCGCTGCTGCTGCACCCCGGCGACATCGCGCTGGTGCCCTGTGGGTTTGCGATAGCTGTGCCAGTGGGATACGAAGCGCAAGTGAGACCTCGCAGCGGTTTGGCCACCAAGCACGGAGTGGGCATGCCCAACACTCCAGGAACGATCGACGCGGACTATCGAGGAGAAGTGAAGGTGCCGCTGATCAACTTGGGCAGGGTGGCGTTTGCGGTGGAACCGGGAATGCGTATCGCGCAAATGGTGATCTCGCCGGTGATCCATGCAAGAGTCCGCGAAGTTGCCGAGCTAGAGGCCACCACGCGGGGTAGCGGGGGGTTCGGCAGCACTGGTGTCGGTGCGAGGTAGGATTCAATCCCTATGTCCTCAGCCACCGCTCGCGCAAGCGCATGCACCGTTCCGCTTCTTGATCTCAAGGCGCAGTATGCAGGTATTCGGGGGGAGATTGAGCCGGTGGTAAAGCAGGTGATGGAGAGCCAGTACTTTGTGGGCGGTCCACATGTGGAAGCGTTGGAGGCCGGAATTGCGGCCTATTGCTCAACCAAACACGGCATCGGCTGTGCCAATGGAAGCGATGCCATCGTGCTGGCGCTGCAGGCGCTTGACATTGGGCCCGGCGACCAGGTGCTCATGCCCACGTACACGTTCTTTGCCACCGCGGGCAGTGTTCATCGAGTGGGGGCAGAGCCGGTGCTCGTGGACATGGATCCAACCACCTACAACATGTGCCCCACGCACACGCAGCAGGTGCTGGCCAAATGCCCTAGGGCTAAGGCGTTGCTGCCGGTGCATTTGTTCGGGCAGGCGGCAGATCTGGACTCCATTCTTAGCATCGCCGCCACGCGAAAGATCGCTGTGGTTGAGGATTGCGCGCAAGCCATCGGCACTGAAGACAATCATGGAGTGCGCGTTGGATCCAAAGGTCACGCAGGCACGTTTAGTTTTTTCCCCAGCAAGAATCTGGGTGGATTTGGCGATGGTGGCGTGATCACCACCAACGACGACGCGCTTTCTGCGCGACTGAAGCGACTGCGCAATCACGGCATGGAGCCTCGCTACTACCACGCGGAGATTGGCATGAACTCCCGGTTGGACGCGCTGCAAGCGGCGGTGCTCACCATCAAGTTGCGCCACCTCGACGCATGGACTTCAGCTCGGCAAAAGAACGCCGCGTGGTACGACGAGTTCTTTGCAGCGCATGGCGCGGCCGACAGTGGCTCGCCGGTGGACTCTGGCGGCACGCCCATTCGCACCCCCAAGCCGCCTGCCAAGGGGCGCCACATTTACAACCAGTATGTGATTCGTGTGCCAGCGGGCATCCGCGATGCCGTTCGTACGGAACTGCAGAATCGAAAGATCGGTACCGAGATCTATTACCCGGTTCCCATGCACATGCAGGAGTGTTTCCGCTCGATGGGTCACCGGCCTGGGAGCTTTCCGCACGCTGAGCGAGCGGCGGCTGAAACCATCGCGCTGCCCATCTATGGTGAGCTTACGCAGGGGCAACTGCACTGGGTGGCCGAGAGCGTGGTGGATACTGTTCGCGCGCTGGCGTAGTGTGAGCAGCCCCGCTAGGCGCAGCCCACCAGCGAATCCAACGAGCTCAACCCAAGCGGTTCACGCGAAAAGAAGGGTTCACCGGCAGAGGTTCCAATGCGGCTTCCAAAAAAGACCGCAGCAGCATCGAGCCATTCCACGATGGGCCGATTGCCTGGCGCCGCCACAAACTGGCTGTGATACGCAAGAATGGCCTGGCGCTTGCGGAGGTGAAACTCCGACGTGTCCACGATGAACGAGGGGCTAGGCACTGTGCGCAAATGCGTGGCGTAGTAGTGAAAAAACCAGCGTGGGTAAATCGGCTGGCCGGGAAGGTCTGTCTTGGTGAGCTTGGCTTCAAAGCGGGCGTCTTCGACCAAGCGTGCGCCCGCCACGTGATCAGGATGTGCATCGTCGGGGTGGGACATGAACACCATCTGCGCCTGAAAAGTTCTCATCACCGTTGCCACCGCACGGCGTGCCTCCACAGAAGCCACCACACTCCGGTTGGGTAGGTCAAGTGTGTGGCGCCGCACTCCCAGAATCTCCGCAGCGGCAGCGGCCTCCGCCGCGCGCGTGGCCACTGAACCGTAGGGAGTGGGTTCGCCATTGGTCAGGTCAAGCAAGAGCACCGTGTGCCCCTGACTTGCCAATCGGGCGATCGTGCCACCCATACCCAGTTCCTGATCATCAGGATGTGCACCCACAACAAGAACATTCATGCGTGCCAGACTAGCGGGAGCGAACAGGGCGGGCGGTGGTGCCTTGGTTGATGGCGGGAGCCACCGGCATCGAAATGGGCGACCCTCCCAAGCTGGGCGCAATGACTCGCGCCACCGCGGCGAGATAGGCGCGCAGGGACTCTGCCAACTGCTTGTCATCCGCTTGACGGGCCGCTGCTTCTTCGCGCGCATAGCGCGAGAACAACATGAGCTCGCTGCGAACCCCTCCCAGCCATGAGTCCGCGTGCGGCCCACTGCACAGTGCATCCAACTGCGCCAGAACTCCAATGCGGGGGGCAAGCCAAGGTTGAAGTCGGTCGGCCAATTGTGACGTGAGCCACGCGACGGGCACATCGCGTTCCAGTGCGCTCAACTGGTTTTCGACGCCGGCGTCGTCTTGCGCCAGCAACGCCTCTACGGCGAGCTTGGCGCGAGCGGTAAGCGCGGCGCTGTGAACGGCTACGCCGTCCGAGGCAGCGCTGTAACCACCCCAGCGAGAAAGCAGACTCTGACTGGGGTCGCGCCCTTCAACGGCCGCCACTGCCGCCAGTGCTTCCATGGTTCGGGCGGCGCGGAGCATGCCCGCCAGAGACGCACCCGCTGACCCTCGGGTCCACGCGGCGGCCCAAGCGTCGCGGCGTCGGTCGATCTCAACCAGCAGGGCTTGCGATTGCCCGGCACTGGCGTCAATGGCAGCGTCATCACCCGCACGAAGGCGTGATTCGAGACGCATCGGAACAAACAGTGCCAACTGCGTTGCAAATGCGTCCATGTTGGATCTGGCCGCCACGCGTTGCTGCGGTTGCGTGAGCGCCGTGGCCCAGTTCTTCACGATTCGTTCAAAGGAATCGCGTGAACCTGCTCGCATGGCGTTCAACCGATCGGGCCAGGCTCCGGCGGCCACCAAACGCCGCAGATCCGCCGCGGCGCCGGTCTGTGCGTCAACGGCGCTGCCCAGCGCTGGGTCTGCCGCCACGTGGGTGGCGGTGGCTAACTGCGGAAGCATCGGAGCCAGTCTCATGGCTGATCGCTTTGCCTCTGCTTGCACTTCCTTGGCCGCACCGCGCAAACTTGCAGACACTCGCGCAAGTTCAAACTGCCGAACTTCCTGCGCCGCCTCCAGCACCTTGGCAAGAGTTTCCGCACCTGCGGCAGTGGGTTGCTGTGCAAGAGCAAGAAGGCCCGCCCGAAGACGCGTTGCGTCCCAGGGCTGATCTCCCTTGGTGAGTACCGCTGCGCATTCCAAGGTTCGCTTGAGGTTGGCGGCCAGTCGAGGGTCGCTCTGGGCCGGCCCGTTGATGACGGCGTCAAGTGCTTCTCGTTCTGCGTTTGATATCCAAGTCAGGTTCGCCAGCGCGGCACGTGCCGCCGAAAGTGATTGGTGCGGTGGCTCAGGGGGCAGGGTGCTCAACCCTTGCTGTGCTCCCTGCAATGCCCAGAGGGTGGGCCAGGCGTCCTCGGGTTCGGGCTCAGCGCGAGTTTCCATCAGGCTCACAGCTCTGCGCAATGCTTCCAAGCGCGGAGCCAAAAGCAGTTCTGGTGTCGCGGCATCCGGCACCGGATGCACACCGTTGGCGCACTGTTCCACAAACTCGCGAAGTGCCGTCTTCACGGCGGCACCGCCAGCCTCGTCGGGCAGCGGTCGCTCCAACAATCTGTCAAAGGCGATGCGGGCATCGGCCAATCTGAAGCCAGCGATGGCCATCGACTGCTCTGTGGCTCCGTTGCCGTGGTAGAGCAGGTCAAAAGCCACGCGCCGCCATGCGTGTTGAACTTGAGCGTTGAGATCGCCAGCTTTCACGCGCGCATCCAGAGCTTCGATCTCTGACTTGAGAGTCCGTGCCAACGATGCTGCTGCGTTCGTGGCGCCAAGCGGTGGGGGCACGGCAGCAGTGTCCAGAACCAGCGTCACGGGCGGTGCCGCATCGGTTGGTGCAGACTGCCCCGCTGCTCCGGCAACCATGCCCAGCAACACCATGAACAGTCCCAACACCCAAGGCATTCGTGGTACAAGAGTCGCTCGTGCGCTAGCCCTAGGGCCGCACAGTGAGCGATTCGCGATGTCATCGGGATTGCCTGAGTTACTCAACGTCGAGTTCACCTGATTGGGGGGCTGCCATATGCATTCCATTCGTATCTGGATGGCGGTCGTATGCCACCCATTCCAAACGAAGCCCATGTGGCGGAAGTGTTGGGCCCACCAGCGAGCGGTCATTGGTGCGCAGGGCAGTGGCCACTGCGTCGGGCTCCAGATGTCCTCGGCCGACGTCCACCAGTGTTCCCGCAATGATCCGAACCATGTTGTAAAGAAAGCCGCTCCCCGCTACTTCAAGAGTGACTCTCCCCGGCTCCGTCTGCCACACCGTACACCCGTGGACAGTTCGCACGGTGGACTGTCGGCCATGGTTCACTTGCGCAAAGCTTGCAAAATCATGCGTGCCCACCACGTGTGCCGCTGCGCGCTGCATACGCGCCAAATCCAATCGGTGCCAGGTGCGCCACACGGTGCGCCGCTCAAAGAGCAATGGCACGTTTGCCATGCGCGCGCTGTGAGCGATCTGGTAGCGATAGCACTTGCTGGTGCACCAACTAATGGGGTCAAATCGATCATCCGCCACGGTGGCACCCAGCACACACACGTCGTCTGGAAGCCGCGCATTGATCGCCAGCGCCCACTTGTCCAAAGGCACGCTTTGCGGTGAGTCAAAGGTCGCTACTTGACCTCGCGCGTGAACACCAGCATCGGTGCGGCTCGCCCCTACGACCTCCACGGGGTGTCGGCACACCGCAGTCACAACCTCTTGCAGTACCCCCTGCACGGTGCGGAGGGGCTCCTGGCCAGGGGGCTCCTGCCGCTGCCAGCCATGGAAGTCGGTGCCGTCGTAGGCCACCAGGAGTCGAATGCGGGGCATTGGTAGAGGATAGGAGGCAATTCAACCAGCTTTGTGCAAGGTCCTTCGTGTTACTTGGACTCTTTTGAGAAGTCTTTCCACGCGCGGCCGGACCGTGTAAAAGCGCGGTTCGCTGTTGGACTTTTGCCCCCTTCGCTTTAGGATTGGGTGTTCCGGCAGACGCGCGTCTACCCATCATTCGTACCTAGAAAGTAAAGACAATGAAGCAGTTCATCGCAGCCGTTGGCGTTCTTGGCCTCTCCGCAACCGTCATCGCGGGTGTTGGAGACCCCACCGTGGATGGCACCGCGGAGGCGTTGTACAGCAAGCCAGCCAGCGTGCAGAATGTGGGAACTGAGTTTGGCGACTCCAATCTGGGAGTGGTGGACTACGCCAACGGCAGCGAACTTGATCAGGCATTTGCCTACATCTCGGGCGGATACCTCAACGTGGTTCTCGCTGGCAATTTGGAGAGCAACTTTAACAAGTTGGAACTCTTTATCGATTGCAAAGAGGGCGGGCAGAATCGCCTTCGTGGAGACAACCTAGACGTTGACTACAACGGGCTCAACCGCATGGGTGACGACTCCAGCGGCAATGGCTTGACCTTTGACGAAGGGTTTGCGGCTGATTACTGGGTAGGCGTGACCTGTGGAAACAACGAGCTCTCCACATTCACCATGTATGTGAATTGTGCAGAGCTTTACACCGACGGCGGTGCTGGCGTTGGCGGCTACCAGGGTTCCACAGGCGCCCTCGTGCCATTGGTGTCAGGCAACGGCCTTGAGGCCGCCATTGACAATTCCAATGTTGCCGGAGTACCGGGCGGCACGGACCCCGCAAGTGGCGCGGGCGTGGTGACCGGCGTGGAGTACCGGATTCCGCTGGCACTCTTGGGCTACACGTCTGGGCCCATCCGCATCTGCGCATTCGTGAACGGCGGAGGACACGATTGGGTGAGCAATCAGGTGCTGGCTGGATGCGGCGCGGGCACCGGCAACTTTGGCGATCCACGGTTCGTGAATTTCAATGCTGTGGCTGGCGACCAGTTCTTTGTGGTGCCGGGCACGGACACCGTTCCCTGCCCTGCAGATTTCAATGACGATGGCATGGTCGACGGAGCAGACTTGGGAACATTGCTTGGCGCCTGGGGAACTTTCGGATCTCCCGAAGACCTCAATGGCGACAGCATCGTGGATGGCGCTGACCTTGGCATGCTGCTTGGCGAGTGGGGACCCTGCGGCGGCTAAGGCCCCCGCAGTGCAGCATGGCTGACTAGTTGGTGAGAATCCTCTTGCCAGTTTCGCCGGGCTCATACAAATGAGCCTGCGCTGTGTCCATGTGCACACCAACGGCGGCACCCTCCTTCAACGTGTGATCGGGCGAAACTCGCGCCACAATGCGGTGGCTCCCTGCGCGCAACACCAGATCCATTCGATCACCCAGTTGCTCCACGGCCTCCAACAGCGCGGGCACGGCGCCTGCGGCATGCGCATCGGCACGAACCCTGATTTGATCGGGGCGCACCCCCAGCGTCGTCTGCGGGCTTGCCGCCAGCACGGCGCTCTCCCAGCGCCCCGCGGGGAGTGGTACCGCAAGTCCCTTTGCGTGGAACACTCCATCGTGTACTGAGCCGTCAAAGAAGTTCATGACGGGCACTCCTACAAACGCTGCCACAAATCGATTGGCGGGGCGTGCATAGCACTCGCCGGGGGTATCGAACTGCTGCACCTCGCCCGCGCGCATCACCACCATGCGGTCGGCCAGCGTCATGGCTTCTTCTTGATCGTGCGTCACATAGATCATGGTTGCTCCCGTTTGCCGGTGCAAAGATCTGATTTCCGCACGCATTTCAATTCGCAGCCGAGCGTCCAGATTGCTGAGTGGCTCGTCAAAGAGAAAGACGCGCGGCTGGCGCACCAGAGCTCGCCCCAGCGCTACGCGTTGCCGCTGCCCGCCGCTCAACGCGCGAGGGTAGCGCTCCAGAAGTGCAAAAATATCCAAACTGTGCGCAGTCTCTTCCACTCTGACATTGATCTCATCCAACTCGCGCTGCCGAGCTTCTGGTGCAAAGAGCGCGCCTATGAGTCCCCCATGCTTCCTGCGCCGCAGGAGTCCAAAGCTCATGTTGCGGCGCACCGTCATGTGTGGGTACAGCGCATAGTTTTGAAAGACCATGGCCACATCGCGATCCTTGGCGGGAGTGTCATTCACGCATACTCCGCCGATGGACACCGTGCCGTGCGTGATGGACTCTAGCCCAGCCACCATGCGCAGCAGTGTGGACTTGCCGCACCCGGATGGTCCTACCAGCACCGTCAGTTCACCGTGGCGCATGTGAAGCGATGTGTTGTGCACGGCCACAACGCCGCCGGGATAGGTCTTGCCGATGTTCGTGAGTGTGACGTCCGCCATGATGCGTTCCTCTTAGCCCTTGACTGCTCCCTTGGCCAGCCCTTCAATGAACTGCTTCTGCGCCGCAAGGAAGAGCAGAATGCAAGGCACCATGGTCACCAGGCTGGCCGCCATCAAGAGGTTCACCTTGGTGATTCCGCCGTACTGATTGCGAAAACTGTTGAGCGCCACACTGAGCGTGGCCTGTTCATTGGACTGCAGATAGATCAGTGGTGCTAGAAAGTCGTTCCACGTGAAGATGAATGTAAATATGGCGGTGATGGCTGTCACTGGCCGCGTGAGCGGCAGAATGAGATGCCACCAGATGCGCCACCATCCGCATCCGTCCAAGCGCGCCGCGTCCAGCAGTGCCTCAGGAACTTGCGCGATGAACTGGCGGTACATAAAGATAAAGAAGGCATTGCCAAAGAAGGCGGGAATCACCAGCGGAAGAATGGTGTCGATCCAACCCAGACTGCGAAAGAGAATGAAGAGCGGAATGAGTGTCACCTGCGCGGGCAACATCATGGTGGCCAGCATGAGCACAAAGAGAGGGCGACTGCCCCTGAACTTGATCCGCGCAAATGCAGTACCCACCACGCTGCTGCTGAGTACGGTGCCCACGGTCACCAGCACGGTGATCACCAGCGAGTTGGCCAGTGCATCGAGGAATCCACTCCATCGCACCGTTCCCATCTGCGCGAGTGCGGTGGCATAGTTTGACCAATCGGCTTGAGAGGGCCATGCGGCGCCCAAACCTCCGCGCACGGTGGCGGCCTGCGCATCCGCCGGGCTCATCAGACTCACCATGAGCATCCACCAAAGTGGAAACAAGAACAGCCCGGTGCCGCTCAGCAGCAGGGCGTAGAGAAAGGCTTGAGCGGCGGTGCGCTTCACTTGCGCATCGCCTCGTAATGCACCAGTTTGGCACTGCTTCGCAGCACCAGCAGTGTGACGGCCAGTACCACCACCAACAACAACCACGCCATGGCGCTTGCGTAGCCCATTTCGTAGAACTCAAATCCTTGGTTAAAGAGGTAGAGCACGTAGAACCGCGTCAAGTCTCCCGGTTCACCGCCGGTCATCACGAACGCCTGGGTAAAGACTTGAAAGCTGCCGATGATTGCCATGAGCCCGTTAAAGAGAATGACCGGACTGAGCATGGGCAGAGTGATGCTCCAGAACCTGCGGATGGGCCCCACGCCGTCAACCCCCGCAGCCTCGTGCAACTCCTCGGGAATGCCTTGCAAACCCGCCAAGTAGATCATCATGGAACCGCCCACAAACCACATGCTCATGAGAGCAAACGCAGGCGGTCCGGCGATGGCAGCATCTTGTCCAAACCACTGTGGTGGCGTGGTGTCAAAGACGGCCAACACTGGCGCCAGAAGTTGATTCATGAGCCCTGAATCGGAGTCAAAGACCCAGCGCCACAGCACAGAAACACCAACACCCGCCAGCACGCTGGGCAAGTACCACGCCGCGCGAAAAATGCTGATACCGCGCAGCTTTTGATTCATGAGCAAGGCCGCGCCAAGTGCCAGCACTTGTCCGGCAGGCACTGCAACCGCCACGTAATACAGAGTCACCAAGACGCTGGTGCGAAACGTTGAGTCGTTGGCGATCAATTGTGCGTAGTTGCCAAACCCCACCCAGCGCGCAGTGTCGAGAGTGCTGAGCCCCTTCCACGCACAAAAGCTCAGCAGCAGACTCAGCACGATCGGAAAGGCCATGAACAGGCCAAAACCCAAGAGCCACGGGGAGACCATCGCCATGCCGGCGCGCTCTTCGCGCGCATCTGAAACTCCAATGGGGTTGCGGCGAAGCCACACTCCAGCCACGATCGCAGCGATGGCGAACACCGCCCCCGCCAACCACGCCACCAATCCCCACGGCACTGATGCGAATCCCCCTCGCCCCAACGGGCTCTCGCGCTCCATGCGCCACTTGTCCTCAAACTCAGCCACTGCTGCCGGCAAGGAGAGGTCTGCCGTCTTGAGTCCTTGGTCCAACCGCGTTCCCATCAATTGTTCAAAGCGTGCACTGACGGGCCAATCAACCACGCGCGCAGTGGCGATCGCATCCAAGTAGCCGCGATCATTGGCCGGCTTGGTCTGCGGATCCACAAAGGCATCGCTCTCCGCCACCCGCTTGTTGCTGGGAATGGCAAGACCCAGATGCGCTTGTTGCCGCTGGCTCTCTTCGTTGGTAAGCCAACGCACAAGCTTCCACGCCTCATCTTTGTGTGGGCTTTGCGCGCTCATGGCCCACGCCACCGTCAGAATGATGTTGGCGCGCTGCGCCCCCCGGGGGAGCGGTGCAAAGTCCCAATCAAACTCAGTGATGCGTGCGTACTCCGGAACCACCCAGCGCCCGAACGGTCCCGCCATGCCCACGCGGCCGGTACTAAAGACTGCAGCGCCAGTGGCCAGCTTGCTCCGTCCACTGGTGAGCGCATTCTGCTCGTCGTGGCGCCATGAGCGCAGGCGATCGAGCGCAGCCATGGCGGCGGGCTCTCGCAGTGCGATCTGATCAAACGTCTCACCGCGCACATCGCAACCTTCGGTGAACAAGTAGGCGCGGATCATGGCCGGCCACGTGACGAACTCCGCGCCGGTGAAGTGCTCGCCGTTGGCATCGGTCATGGCGCCGATCGCTCGGGCCGCCGCGATGAACTCCTCCCACGACCAGTCGGCACGGGGCAGAGGTACCCCAGCCTTGTGAAAGAGGTTCTTGTTGTAATAGAAGCCCACCGTTGTGAAATCCTTCGGGATTCCCATCAACTGCCCGGAGCCCATCTGAACGCCGTCCCATCGAAACGCATCCACCACCTGCGGGTAGAAGTCCTGAAGATTGAGGGCGCCGGGCTCATGGTGAGCGGCATCGCGCTCCAGGAATGGTTCCACGGGCTCCAGCAGACCCAATGAGCTGAAACTGGGAATGCGCTCACTTCCCACGTAGAACACGTCGGGTGGCGAACCCGACGCCATCATGGTCTGGAGCTTGGTATAGAAACTTGCAGCATCCCCCGGATTAATGCGCCGGACGCGTACACCCGGATTTGCCTCTTGGAATTTCTGCAGGCTGCGTTCAACAATCTCATCTTCTTCAGGTCCCCCTTCGCCGCTCCAATGCAGAACCGTCAGCTCCGTACCTCCCGCGCTGCTTACCATTCGTGTTCCCTCGCGCCACGCCACGCGGGCAAACGCCCAAAGCACCAACACCGCGGCTGCGGCACCCAGGGTCCAGCGTGCGGCGGAAACGCTTATCCTGAATAGCGTCGCCGCAAGGCCTTCACGAAGCATGCACGAAAGAATAGCACCCCACTGCGTTAGGCTCACCAAGACGTCACGGCCTGCGCTCAGCGCGGTACGCGGTGTGGGCGGCATTGCGGCGGTGGTTACGGCATGTCTGTTGGGAACGCGAAGTGTGTGGGCAGGGCAATCGCAGCCATCTGCGGTGAAGTTTCCGCCATCGGTTCCAGCAGCAACGCCGTCAGGCCAACAATCGGAGGCTCGGGTCCCGCCCGGTGTTCGCGCAATCCGCGGCCCCGCGGGAACGTGGCGGATCACCCTGGTGCTGGATGCCAAGTCAGCCCGAGGCGCCAAGTCCGCCCTGGTGGCCGGGGACTTCACCAACTGGAAGTCCGGCGCTATTCCCATGGAACGCCAGTCCGATGGTTCCTTTCGCGCCACTCTGGACATTCCGCCCGGCACTCAGGGGTACAAGTTCATCCTTGACGACTCCACGTGGATTGCTGACTCCGCGAACCCGGATTCACAGGATGATGGTCACGGTGGACGCAATTCGATGCTGCGCCTCGGCGCCGAAGCCGCGCTGGATCCCTCCAAAGCCGCTGTCGGAGATGGCCGCGTGGAGGGCGCTGCGCTGGTTCACGACATTCGCGGGCAGCGCGATCGACAGCGAACCGGCGAAGCGTGGATCATGCGCTTTCGAACGCTGCATGGTGACGCTCAGCACGTTCAGTTGGTCTGGCGCACCGGCGTGACCACCGGGGAACGCAACATGAATCTGGTGGCTCGCCTGGGCCCCTTTGATGTGTGGGAAGCCTCGATGCCCGCAGCAGCGGGCTCCATGGCGTACACGTTTCTTGTGAAGGATGGACCCCTTACCGTGCGCGATCCAAAGACGTATTCGCTCGAACCAAACGCCACCGGCGAGTTTCGCACGCCTGACTGGGCCAAGAATGCGGTGTGGTACCAAGTCATGGTGGAACGATTCCGCAACGGCGATCCCAAGAACGATCCCAGCAACACGCTTCCATGGACCCACGATTGGTCCACGGCCGCAGGGGCCGAAGGAAAGGATGGTCAGACCTTCTACCGGCACTTTGTGTTTGACCGCTTCTTTGGCGGCGACTTGGCGGGGCTCCAGTCCAAACTGCCGTACTTGAAGTCGTTGGGAGTGAACGCGCTCTATTTGATGCCGATGTTCCAGGCCACCACGCCTCACAAGTACAACACCACCAGCTTTGTGCATGTTGACGAGCACTTTGGCGCCGGCAATGACTACTCCGCAGCGGCAGCACAAGAAGATGTGCTGGATCCCAAGTCGTGGACGATGACCGCATCGGATCAAGCATTTGTTCACTTTCTGGCGGAGGCCAAGAAGCAGGGGTTCCGCGTGGTGATCGATGGCGTCTTCAACCACGTAGGCACGGGGCACCCCGCATTTCAGGATGTCAAGAAAAATGGTCCCGCCAGCCGTTTTGCGGATTGGTTTGATATCAAGAGCTGGGACCCCTTCACCTACGACGCGTGGTGGGGTTTCAGCGAACTGCCGGTGCTCAAGAAGGACGCCACCAACGGCATCACCAGCGCTGCCGCGCGTGAGCACATCTTTGCCGTCACGCGCCGCTGGATGGATCCCAACGGCGATGGCGATCCCAGCGATGGCGTGGATGGTTGGCGACTCGACGTTCCCAATGAAGTGCCGTTGGCATTCTGGCGGCAGTGGCGCAAGTTGGTGAAGCAGATCAACCCCAATGCGTTTATCAGCGGCGAGATCTGGGGCCGTGCCGAGGAGTACTTTGCGGGCGACTCCTTTGACGCCGTCATGAACTACGAGTTTGCTAAGCCCGCCATTGAATGGGTCGGCAACAAAGCCCAAAAAATCCCCGCAAGTGAAGTGGATCGCAAACTTGCGGAAGTGCGCGTGGCCTATCCGGCCGAGGCGCACTACGCGCTCATGAATCTGCTGGACAGCCACGACACGGATCGCGTGGCCAGCATGATGAAGAACCCTGATCGCGTCTACAACCAAGCCAATCGAGCGCAAGACGGCGCCGCGTATGACCAAGAAAAGCCAGGTCCAGAGGAGTACGCCAAGCAGCGTCTTCTTGCGCTCTTGCAAATGACCTACGTGGGAGCGCCCATGATTTACTACGGCGACGAAGTGGGCATGTGGGGCGCCAGTGATCCCAACAATCGCAAGCCCATGCTGTGGCAGGATCTGCAGCCCTATCAGAACGCGCAAGATGCCGTGGATCTGGAAATGCTTCAGTACTACAAGCAGATCATCGCGCTGCGACAGCAACACGCTGCACTGCGAACGGGCAGTTTTCGCACGGTGCTCACAGATGATGTGCAAGACGTGTGGGCCTTTGTTCGAGAGGGCAGCGGTGAGCAAGTCTTGGTGGCGCTCAACGCCGGGGCCAAGCCCAGCACGGTGGGTTTTGCCGAATTGGAGGTGGGCGACGGATGGAAGCCAATCTGGGGCGACACCTCCGCCAGTGAGAAGGGTCTTGGTGCGGTGACCATTCCTGCGCGGGCGGGGCGAGTGTGGGTTCGCGCTGCACCCAAGGGGTAGAGAGCGCCCATGCCACCACGCGCCAATGCTGTGTTCAGGGAGCGGCGCGCAGGCGTGCTGCTTCATGTGTCCTCGTTGCCCAGCCCGCATGGCATAGGAGACTTGGGGCCCAGCGCGCATGCCTTCGCCGATTGGTGCGTGCAATCAGGCAATTCAATCTGGCAAATGCTGCCTGTCGGCCCGGTGGGTCCTGGTGACAGCCCCTACGCCAGCACCAGTAGTTTTGCGGGCGAACCACTCTTTGTAAGTCTTGACGACCTGCGCGCCAAGAGATTGCTCACCGTTGCGCAGTGCCGGGCCGGCAGAAACTCCCGCATACACAACACCGGCTCAGTCAACTACTCCGCCGTGCGTGCGTTCAAGATTCCACGTCTGGTTCAGGCGTATGAGAACTGGCGGCACAAGCGCGGCCACCGCGCGGCCGACTTTAGAAAGTGGCAGAGCAGTCAGTCGTCATGGCTCACATCATGGTGTCACTTTGCCAGTGCAGCGCCCGGTGCTGTTTCGGACTTGGGCTACCACGCATTCGTGCAATGGATGTTTCACGACCAGTGGAGCAGCCTTCGCCGACACTGCACGAGGCGTGGAGTCAAGCTGCTGGGCGATGTTCCTATCTTTGTTCCGCTGAACTCCGCCGACGTCGTACAGCACCGCAATCTCTTTCGGCTTGACTCGTTGGGTCGCCCCACCGTGCGGACGGGGGTTCCACCGGATTGCTTCAGCACCACCGGTCAGCTCTGGGGTCATCCGCACTACCGGTGGAGCGAACATCGCAAGACCAAGTTTGCCTGGTGGGTAGCGCGGATCAGGCACTCGCTCACTCGCTTTGATGCCTTGCGAATCGATCACTTTGTGGGGTTTGTCCACGCCTACGAGATTTCCGGCAGCGCAAAGACGGCGCGGAAGGGGTGCTGGAAGCCGGCGCCCGGACTGGAACTACTTACCGCGCTGGAACGCGCATGCGGCCCACTTCCACTGGTGGCAGAAGATTTGGGCGCGGTGACGCCTGAGGTCAACGCGCTTCGGCAGCGGTTCGGCCTGCCCGGCATGAAGTTGGTGCACAACGCCTTCTACGGGCCACGCAGTGCGGACCTGCCCGCGCTCCACCCGGAGTCATGCGTGGCGTATCCCGGAACCCACGACAACAACACCACCGCCGGATGGTGGCGCTCGCTCGATGCCGCGGCACGCCGACGCTTTGTGGCCTACGCGGGCCTGACGCGCGCCCACGAGGTGCCTGCCGCCATGAACAGAATCGTCATGCAATCGCCAGCTCGCACGGCCATCATTGCCATGCAGGACTATCTGGGTCTTGGAGCAGAAGCACGCATGAACACTCCGGGAGTGCCACGCGGACAATGGCGATGGAGACTTTCCATGGATGCCCTTCAAGGAGCAGATGCCGCTAACATTCTGCGACTCGCAGAAGCGTCCGCGCGCACCTGATTGTCAGTTCCGCGCGCCCGCGTCCATTGGCAGTTCCATGGCTTCAGAACATCAGAAAGTACGCATCTCGGACCCGTTCGGAACTCTGGAGGTACTCCGCTCCATTGCCGTAGACCTGTGGTGGGCGTGGAATGAGATTGGTCGTCGTCCCTTTGCAGCGCTCTGCCCGGTGCTGTGGGAAGCCACCAAGCACTCCCCGATGGCGGTGCTGGCGCGCGTCGATCCGTCAATCTTGGAAGCCAAACTTGCGGACGAGCGATTTCGCGCGTTGGTTTCAGACGCTGACGATGCTCGGCGCGCCTATTACGAAACCATCCCTTGGTATGAAGAAGCCCACGGTTCCGTGCGGCCCTCTCTGCGCGTGGCCTATTTCTGCAGCGAGTTTGCCCTGCACGAATCCATGCCTCAGTACGCGGGTGGCCTCGGCGTGCTTGCCGGCGATCACCTGAAGAGCGCCAGCGATCTGGGGGTGCCGCTCTGTGCCGTGGGTTTGCTCTACAGAACCGGGTACTACCAGCAAGAACTCCGTTCCGATGGCACCACGCGCGTTCTTCACCCTCAGTACGACTACAGCCAGTGGCCGCTCGTGGACACCAAGGTTCGCATCGAGTGCCCCATCGGCAGCCGAACCGTTCGCGCCAGAGTGTGGAAGCTTCAGGTGGGGCGCGTGCCGCTTTACCTCTTGGACACGGACATCGCCGACAACAAGCGCCGGGATCGCGCTCTCACCATGGCGCTCTATCAGGGCGACCCCGAGCTGCGAATGCGCCAGCAGGTGCTTTTAGGCGTGGGCGGAGTGCTTGCATTGCGCGCGCTCAAGGAGCGGCCGACGGTCTATCACCTGAACGAGGGCCACGCGGCCTTTGCGGGTCTCAAGCGATTGGCCACGCTGGTGCAGCGCGGGGTGTCGCTGGAAGATGCCATCGAGCGCGTCCGGCGCACCACCATCTTCACCACGCACACGCCCGTGCCTGCGGGGCACGATCGGTACGACGTTGAACTGTGCTGGCGCGCGCTGCGCCGTTTCCTTCGAAGCGCGGGCTTTACGCACGAATCATTCGCGGAGTTTGCACGCGAGAATCCCGGTCACGGACCCGTCTGCATGACGGTGCTTGCCCTGCGTCTGGCCGGGCATGTGAACGGCGTGAGCAAGTTGCATGGCCGAGTCTCGCGCGAGATGTGGCAGGAGGTCTACGGAACGCAGGAGGAAGAACGCGTGCCTATCGGCAGCGTCACCAATGGCGTTCACATTCCCACGTGGATTGCTCCCGAAGCGCGCAACTTCTGGCAGCGCACGGTGGACATTGATCTCTCTCGACCCGCTCCGGACGCTAACCCTTGGGCGGCTGCGGCCAATGTAAGCCCCAGCGATCTCTGGACGCTTCGCTCAACACTTCGTCGTCGACTGGTGGACTTCGTGCGCTTGCGCCTGCACCGGCAGGGCCTTGCGCGCGGAGACAGCCCTGCGGAACTGGCCGAGAATTCGCAGTGCTTTAGCTACGACGCGCTCACGATTGGATTCGCGCGCCGATTTGCCACGTACAAGCGCGCACCGCTGATCTTCCGCGACGTGGACCGCATTCTTAGAATCATTCGCGATCCCCAGCGGCCGGTGCAAGTAGTCTTTGCCGGCAAGGCGCACCCCCGCGATCAAGGCGGCCAGGAGTATGCGCAGATGATCTGGCGTGTGGCTCACGATTCGGGGTTTGGCGGGCGTATCGCTCTCATTGAGGATTACGACATGGAGGTTGGCCGAATGCTCACCTCCGGGTGCGACGTGTGGCTCAACAATCCTCTGCGCCCCTACGAGGCCAGTGGCACGAGCGGCATGAAGCCGCCGCTCCACGGCGGCCTGAACCTGAGCGTTTTGGACGGCTGGTGGCCCGAAGCGTTTGACGGTGACAATGGTTGGGCCATCGGCGACGGCAGTGAAGACCCAGATCACGAGCAGCAAAACGCCCGAGACGCGGAGGCGCTCTACCAACTTCTGGAGTCGAGCGTGGTTCCTGAGTTCTACGACCGCCATGCAGACGGGCTGCCTCACGCGTGGATCCAGCGAGCGCTTCGCAGCGTGGCCACTATTCCCGGCGTGTTCAACACCGATCGAATGGTGGGCGAGTACCTGAGCTGGGGCTACCTGCCCGCAAACGAAGCCATCCACGCACACCGATAGGCGCACGTGGATGGCGGGGTGGTCAAGCGGTCTGGCTGGCGGCTCAGGCGCGGCGCTTGCGGCGACCAACAAGTCCGGCCAACCCCAGGAGCGCAACTGCACCGGGCGCAGGAACTTCGATGATCATGTCCTGAAGATCCAAGTTGGTAAGGCCCAGAAGCGATGCTGAACCGTTCGTTCCCACCGCGGAAAGCAACAGGTTCAGGTACCCCATCGTGGCGCCTGTCAGGCCCGTGGCTTGGAAGTTGCCGGTGTTGATGTCCAGGGAACCGTAATCGTTAATGACCTCCCACATGGCCAGCTGAAAGGCACATGCCAGGTCAGCGTCGGTGCCGTACTGGGCACCAGCCGCCGCCGCATAGAGATCCACAATGCCCGCCGCTGCCGCCGCACCCATGGGTGCGTTCGAAGGAAGCGCAGCCACCGAAACGATCTCATACAAGTCTGGGCCAGCGTTTACCGTCTGGTAGACGTCGGCGCAGTACGCAATGTGATTGCCGTTCAGATAGCCGCTTCCGCCGGTGCTATTGGCCAGCGAGATGAGCAATTGGCCAGCCAGAATGCTGCCGTTGTAGCCGGGAGAAACAATGGTCACCGTCTGCGCATAGCCCTGAGTGATGAATGAAACATCGGTGAAGTCAGCGCTGGCGAAGGAGGTGACGGAGGCTGCGGCCCCCACGATTGCAAGCAAGTGCTTTGAACTCATGGAAATACTCGTTCCTGTTGCAGGTGAAAAAACTGTCAGGCCTGCCTACGACGGCGTCCAACCATGCCAGCCACCCCCAGCAGCGCTAGCGCTCCTGGGCCTGGAACTGTGTAGCTGAGGAATTGGCCCGAGTACGAAGTGTCGGTCCACCAGCCCGTAGCTGGATCGGAGCGGCTCAGGTGATCGATTCCAGAATCGCCGCCACCATTGCCTGAGGTTGCCACGTCAAACAGCAACTTGTCTCCTTGGCCCAAGCCAAGCGAGGCCAAACTCACGGCCCACGTGACGGTGTTGCCGCTCACGCTGTTGGTAAATGTGGAAGATCCACCCCAGTCCCAGTTGGCTCCGTCCCAAGCCACATTCTGTGAATTGTTGGTGGGCTGGTCGACCCAAGATCCAATGAAGTGATTGATGGTCTGCCCCGAGAAGTCAACGGGACGGTTCCATGCGTTGCTTGAAGTGGAACTTCCTGCACCAGTCTTCATGAAGATCATGTACTTGGTCCAGGTGTCAAAGGTGACTGTGGTCACCGAGATGTACAGGGTGGTTGCGTCGCTGGTCACCGATACAGAGGAGATATCGAGGTTGCTCGGGGCTGTTGAGAACATGTCCCCAGTGGCATCGGTGTAGACATCAGCGTGGACGGCGGCTGTGCACGCAAGGGCGGCGGCAGCAAAGAAGAGGGTACGCATGTGCGGAGGAACTCCAATTCGGGGTGATGCAAACAACGCGCACACGCAGTGCGCACCCTCACCCAATCCTCCACTTGTCCTGAGCCCGAAAGGTAGTTCAGCAAGGGGGTTGCAGCAAGCAAAAACCCCCAAATGCACCAACTGTTATTGGACGGCGCCCCACGCTCCCAGCAGTGACCCCAAGTCCGCGCCGTCAACAATTCCGTCGCCGTTAAAGTCGGCGGATCCAGACTGGCCCCACATGCCCAAGACCATTCCTAGATCGGCGCCGTCGACATACCAGTCGCCATTCAGGTCAAAGATGCTCGGTGGCGTCTGGCTGTAAATCAGCGCTGTGTAGGGAGCGATACTCACGAGGCCGCTATAGGCCATGCCGTCGTATGCGATGGAATCACCATTGGTGTCAAAGCTGGGGTAGTTGGCGTAGTCAGCGCTGTACCCCGACCAATCGCTGTTCAATCGCAACTTCCAAGTGCCGCTGCGAGGCAGGCCAATTCGGTAGTTTGTAAACGCGTTGTTGCTGAAGTTGGCCATCACGATGACATCGTCCCCAGGGCCGCCATTCTGCCAACGATGGAACGCCACAACTTTGGCTGTGTTGTTCACGTGATGCATGTTGGTGGAGTTGCCAGAGAGTCCACGGGTGGTGCCGTGGGCATTCTTCCGCAAGGAGATCAAGTCGCGGTAGAGCGAAGTGATGGGTGCGTACGTCACCGCCTTGGTCCAGTCCAATGGGTCCTCAGCGGCAAACCAACCATCCTCAAGAAACTCCTGTCCCTGAAAGATCATCGGAATCCCCGGCGAGGTCATCACCAGCGCCGCCCCCAGAGTGCTGCGCTTTCGGCTGTACCAGCTTGATGCATTTCCGGGCCAGATCGCTTCGGGAAGGCGGGTATTGCCATTCGCAACTTCATCGTGGCTCTCGGTGTAAATGATGCGTTGCTGCATTGAACCGTTGTAGGCATTCGTCACCGCGTACCGCACCTGCTCCATGTCTCGGGCGGAATCAACGGTGGCCTCCAGCGCGTCGCGCATGGGGTGGACAAACCCCGGATCCCATTGCGAGTCAAATCCGGCGCCGCCTGCTCCGGTGGTCTTGGTGAGCCACGGATTGGAATCCATGTCTTCTGCGATGAGCAGTTTGCCCGGGAACTGCGCGTCCGCCTCATTGTTCACCCACTGCAGCAGCGACCAACCTTCGGGAATGTCTGGACCGTTCTGATCCACCTTGCGGATGTACTTGGTTCCGTCAAATCGCAGGCCGTCCATCCTGAACTCACTCAACCACATGAGGGCGTTGTCGCGGATGTAGGAGCGCACTTCGTTGCGGCCAAAGTCAGGGCGCGGGCCCCACGGCGTGTTGGCCCGGCTGTCTTGATAGAAGAAAATGCCGCCACCGCTGTCGATATTCCACGTGTCGTACTGCCACAGGTCCAAGTCCGAGGGACCCCAGTGGTTGTAGATGACATCGCCCATGACTGCGATTCCCCGCATGTGGGCGGCGTCAACAAATGCCTTGAGTCCATCGGGTCCGCCCAATGCCTGCTCCACGCTGAATGGGTGCGCTGGGTTGTATCCCCAACTCAAGTCTCCGGGAAACTCATTCACCGGCATGAGCATGATGGCGTTTACACCCAAGTCCTTGATGTAGTCCAATTTCTGCGCGGCCGTTCCAAACGTTCCGGGCAGGTTTTGCCCCGTCGGAACGTAGAAGGTTCCCACGTGCATCTCGTACGTCACCAGTTCGTTCCAAGGAGCAGTCTGAAACGCCCCCGACTGCCATTGATAAATGGTGGGCTGATAGACGATGCTGTTTCCCGTGCTATTGGTCAGGCGCCGTGCGCGCGCATCGTTCTTCCAGGCCGTAACGGCTCCGCGCTTGATGACAAACTTGTACTGGGATCCCGGGTTGATCCAGAGGATGTCCCGCGACCAAAAGCCATTTCCTTCAGCCGTGAGCGCATGTGCAGTTTGGCTCCATCCATTAAAGGTGCCAGCCACGCTCACGCTGTCTGCGTTGGGCGCCCAGACCCGGAAGGTCACGCCGTATTGGGCTCCTGCGGTGTATGGAACCGCTCCAATGCCGGGGTAGGTGCTGGCCTGAGCCAGAGCCATGGGAGCGGCGGTGCCCGCAAGCGCTGCCACCACCAGGGCGATGCCGACGCGAAGCGCCCTTCGGGGCACAAACCGCCAACCGGAAAGCCGACTCTGTGGGTGCTGCAGTGCGTTCATGGGTTGGTAGCAGGGTACCCCACGAAATCCCCCCAGACCTGCATTTACAAGGGGGATTTGGGCGCTCTAGGACCCACCCGCCCCCTAATGGCCAAAAAGATTGGTTGTGGCAAACATTCCGTGCTCTTCGAAGTACGCCAGCGCTTCATCCACACTTCTAAAAATCTTGGTGGCGGTTTCAGTGATAAAGGGGCTTGGGTTCTTCTTGGGCTTCCACACCACGTAGACCTCTTTGGTGTGTTCAAAGGCGTGGTGAAGTTCACGCTCCACTCCACTGGAAAGCCCCGGCTGACCGTTGGGCAATTCCGGCACCAAACTCACGATCATGTCGCTCTGGTCGATGAGCTTGAAGTCTCGCATGTAGATCTGGCCATCCACGTCGCCTGCGATATCCAACACTTCTGCCACGGGCACAGACATGGTGGGACCAGCGGCTCTGCCACCGAAACTGTGCGGTTCCACATCGATGAACTTCTTGCCGTGGCGATCGGCTTCAATGGCCCGATCCAACAAGAGCTTTTCATCAACGTCACCGGGGTCAAAGGTGATGAAGTGCTTGGCAAGCGCATCGCGAAACTGATCAATTTCAGCCAGCACATCGGGCATGTCCACCACGTGGCTCATGGGAAAGCTGGGGTAGACCTTGCGCATGTGGGGACGGGTCACCAGCCGAAGAGCGGTCTCCACGGTGTCCTTCTGCCGGCCCCGGCTCAGGATGTAAAACTGCTGGCCGCACCCCATGGCTTGCGCCATGAGTTCAGTGGCCAGAATCTCCTCTTCTCGCCAGACCATGCAGTCCTTTAGCGTGGCATCGATGTCGTGGTCCGCATGCAGCCGGTGGTGCACCACTTCAATGTTGTCCACCAAGCAGATGAACATGTCTGGTTCCAGCATGCGCAACTGGTCAAAGTCAAACGCGCTAAACAGGCCGTGGCGCCATCGAAATGTGGCGTGCGTATTCACCAAAACGTTGGGGTGATCCTCCTTGGGAGCGGTTTCGGCGATCACATCCTTGAGCACCGCTCGGCGAAGGCTGGCCAACCGGCTCCAGGGCAAATCAAGAATTCGCCCGGGTCGCACATCAGGAGCCTCCTGGTACATGCGGTTTCCCACATGAAAGAGGTCGATCCGCTCCCCTCGACGGCCGGCGGCGTCCGCCACAGCCTGCAGATAGGGCTTCTTGTCAACGCCAATCTGACCGGTGACGATTGCTCGCATGTGAACGGTGCAGCGTACGCGCTTAAGCCTGCGGCGCACGCACCAGCAGGGCCACCACGTGCACTTCTATGGCACGGCCCTCGCCCACGGCATCCACGCGCTCGTGCGTCTTGCCCTTTAGGTTGAGGCGATCCGCAGGTACCCCCAACATCTGGGACATCGATTGAATCACCAGCGTCTTCTTGGGGCCGATCTTGGGGTGCTCACAGATAACGGTCATGTCCATGTTTCCCACGTCCCAGCCAGACTGGCGCATGCGCTTCGCGGCATCGCGCAGGAAAGCAGCACTCTCGCAGTCCTTCCACGCAGGGTCAGTATCGGGAAACAGTTGGCCGATGTCCGGCAGTCCCAGTGCGCCCAAGATGGCGTCTGTGGCCGCATGAAGCAAAGCATCGCCATCGGAGTGACTCACCGGTCCGCGCGGTGAATCAATTCGCACGCCTCCTAGGATGAATGGACGACCGGCACCCGCGGGAGCAATCTCCTCCAAACGGTGCAGGTCGTAGCCGTGTCCGATGCGGTATGAAAGTTCTGCGGGCACTGGTGATGATTGGAATGATCGCGCCAGCCCGCGTTAACGATCCGCTTCAGTTGTGCGTTCAGGCCTGGGTGCGCGCGGCTGCGCTTCAGCGGTTGCGGGCTGCCCTGCGTAAATGGTGAGCCGGTAGCTCTCATCGGGGCGGCGCTGTTCAGGGGCGGGGCGGTAAGCCAATTCGATCTTGCGGCAGGCGGCGGGTGCACAACTCAACACGCTTCCCAGCGAACCGGTTGAGGTCTCCGCTTCCCACACCGCGTACATCATGCGCGCCGGTCGCAGCGCCGGATCATCGCCGCCAGTTTCTTCAAAGTTAAAGGTGAGCTGCTTTCCTGGCGGAATCTCCATAATGAAGAAGGGCGTGCCGTTGGGGTGCATCTTGGAGCGTTCGCACGTGTTGAGCACCGAGACGGTCAACGGCTGTGCACTCGTGGAGATGTAGGTGAATCCGCCCCCCGTCTGCGACATGACGCCGCCACTGGTGGAGTAACAACTGGACAGCGCCACAATGGTCAGAAGCGCGGCAGAACAGGCGGCAATGCGCAGAGCAATCCTTGGCATGGTTCGAATACTACAAGGCGCGAACAAGCTGCGAAAACGCCTCTCCCCGCGCCTCGTAATTCACAAATTGATCCATGCTCGCGCAGGCGGGGGAGAGCAGCAGTACATCACCCGGCTGCGCGCGTTCCGCAGCTCTCTTCACCGCAGTCTCCAGCGTTCCACATGTTTCGGCAGGCGATGCCGCCAACTGTGGCGCGGTGGTGCCAATGGCATAGAGGCCCGCAAGCGACGGCGCCAGTTGCTTGATGGCGCTCAGG
Organism: uncultured Isosphaeraceae bacterium; assembly: GCA_964640485.1. GTDB lineage: Bacteria > Planctomycetota > Phycisphaerae > Phycisphaerales > SM1A02 > CAZXGD01. Next base: position 151,658 of record CAZXGD010000001.1, read on the forward strand.
TCAACCTTTTTGTCGTAGCCCCCAGCGATCAAGTGTATTCGCTTGGGCTCAGGGAAGGCCGCCACCGCCAAGAGCGTGGCATCTGGGGTGGTGCTCTTGGAGTCATTGAAACACTTCAAGCCGCGGAACTCGCCCACAAACTCCAATCGATGGGGCAGCGCACGAAAATGCCTCAACGAATCGATCATCTGAGCGCGCGATGTGGCGTCGATGGCGGGCGCATCCTGTTGCGATTGAATTGCAGCCTCCGCAGCCAGAATGGCGAGTCGTGCGTTCCGTCGCTGGTGCTCGCCGGGCGCATGTGGAAGTTCAATCTGCAAGAGCAGCCGCTGCAGCGCATCCTCCGGGGGTTGTTCCGCCCACTGCCACCATGCCTTAGCGCACACGCGTTCAGCCTCCCGCGCCGCGGTTGGTTGTTCGAGCGCAAACAGAGACACAAACTTGTCGTTTGCCTTTTGACCTGCGCGGATTCCCGCCTTGCTGCGGTAATAGTGCTCGAGTGAACCATGCCAATCCACGTGGTTAGGCGCTAGGTTGGTAAGTACCGCAACCGCGGGCGACCATGGCGCCTTGTCCGCCCAAGCCGATCCTTCACCCAGCCACCACAGCATGGCACTCGAGAGTTCAAGAACCGTCCACTCTTGGTGAGTGGGCAAGTCTCCAAGCATGCTTCCGCCAATGTTGCCCCCCAAACGCGCCCCTTGAGGCTGCATTTTCAGCAGATGCGCCAGCATGGCACTGGTGGAACTCTTGCCTGCGCTGCCAGTCACAGCCACGGTGCGTGCGCGGTTCAGTTGATCCACGCACAAGCGAATCTCCGTGGTCACCGGCACGCCCGCTGTCCGCGCTGCGCGCAGAAACGTGTTCTCCCACGGCTGCGCCACGGCGGGATTGGCCACCACAAGATCTACGCTTTCAAAGTCCTGCTGCTTGTGCTCGCCCAAGCGCAACTGCACCACACCCCTGTCAATCAACGGCCGCAGCATCTCCAGCGACCGCGCCAACTTTTGGTGCGAGGCGGTATCGGTCAGCAACACGCGCGCGCCCTGATCGCACAGCCAATGCGTGGTGCCCACGCCGCCGCCGAACTGCCCAAGCCCCATCACCAGGACTTTCGCACCGCTCAAGGTGTGTGGATAGGGCTTCATGCGTCCGTGCAATCTTGACTTGGCTGCCACGCATCACCGCGGCAAGACTCTAGCGGCTGGGTGTGATGCTGCTGGTGCCTGGCAGCGGCGAAAGGATTCCCATGAGGTCGTCGGCGTAATTGGTCATCGTGCGGCGGTCGGTGATGGGCCCAAAAGCCTCTCCGCGGATGAACTGGCGGACGATCCGATCGTCTTCGTTCATCATGGCCGCGTCTTCTGGGGTCATGCTGCGTATCCGCTCATAATCGGCAAGCGGGGCGATCTTGAGGGTGCGCCCCTTGTCCAGCGTCACCATGCGATCAGCGATCGTGAAGGCGCTGTCCATCTCGTGCGTCACCACCACGCTTGTGACGCCAAGTTTCCGAGTGAGAGTCAGGATCAGTTGATCGATTTCAGCACTGGTCACAGGATCCAGGCCGGCGCTGGGTTCGTCATAAAAGATGATCTCCGGATCCAGCGCAAGTGCGCGCGCCAGACCCGCGCGCTTCTTCATGCCTCCGGAAATCTGTGCAGGGAACTTGTCTGCATGTTCGCGCAAACCCACCGCCTCAAGCTTCATCTTCACCTGCAGGTTGATCAGGTCCTCAGGAAGGTCTGTCAACTCGCGCATGGGTAGCGCCACGTTGTCGGCGATGCTCATGCTCTGAAAGAGTGCACCGCTCTGAAAGAGAATGCCAAATCGCCGTCGCATGGCATCAAACTCATTGGCGCTTGCGGTGGCAAGATCCTGGCCAAACATGCGGATGCTGCCCTGTGAAGGCTTGATGGCGCCGATCATCAGGCGCAAAAGCGTTGACTTGCCGCAACCGCTACCGCCCATCACCACGAGTGTTTCGCCGCGCAGCACCTTCAAGTCCAGCCCTGCCAGCACGGTTTGCGTGCCAAACTTCATCACCAGACTTTCGACTTCAATAAGAGCATCTGGGCCGGTGGCTGGAGCCGAGATGTTGGAAGCATTGCTCATGGTTTGGTTTTCAAGGGCTCGGCGCTTCCGCCGATTCGTCATCAGGAAACACGATACGCGCTCCCTGAGCCGGCTCCAGGGTGAGACGTCTGATCTTTGCTTGCAGCAGTCCGCCGGGGGAGCCCTCTGGTGCCGCAAACAGTACAAGGGCAGGCACGCGCTCTCGCTCAAACTCCACGATGAACGCGGCCGTCATGCGATCTCCTCGCGGATCCGGGGCGGGAGCGCTCGAAGGCCGATCCGGGGAAGCAGTCACAGAGCGGATCTCGCCAAATCGCTGCCTCATCTGGCTAGTCCACGCGAACAACTCCGGGGCTGTGACTTCGGCCCCGGGGCCGGTCATCTGCGCTCTAAAGAGCGCGCCATCGCCATCCATGGCCGCCTTCAGCGCAATGCTGGGGCGTTGCACCAATTGCCGGAATTGCTCCGCCAAGGCATAGCCCATCACGCCGGTGGCCACTGACACGATGGTGCCAACTACCAGCCCCGTCCATGCCAGCATGCGTCCTTCCAAACGTGGGTTGCTGCGCATTCGTACCAGCGAAATCACAGCCAAGACCGCCCCCACCGCACTTGCCACGGGAACCACGCTCAGCACCAGACTCAACACAGCCAGTCTGGATCTGTGGGTGGCGGGCGGAACATCAGTCATTGACACGTCACCGTGAGTCATGGAACAGCGCCTTCCTTGCTGGCATCCGCGTGGGTTTCGGGAACTCGCGTTCGCACACCGCCTGCATCAAGCTCCAAACTTTGCATCAGCAGCGTGACATTCAAGTCAGCGGGAGGACCCTGCTTAAACGTGGCGTTTCCAAACGCAGTGCCCCGTTCAAAGTCCGCGCTAAAGGCGACGGCGATCACCGAATTGGGCCACTCGGTGAGTGTGCGCTTGGTCAAACGAACCTCGCGCAGGCCACCCAGTTGAGCTTCCACGGCCTTACAAAAGTCCTGAACCGCGCTCGTAGGTGGACCACCGAGTGCCGTGGTAGCCCAAACTCCGCTGGGAAGGTCCCCGCCATTCAGCGTTTCAACGATGGAGCTTTCTGCCGCGCGGTCAATGCTGGCCTCAACGTGTGACTGGAGCCATCCCAGTGCCACCAACTGAAGCGCAGGGATTGCCACTCCCAGCGCAAGCCCAGCCCACGCGAGGCCCGCCCCGCGCTTGGCCCCTTGGGAGTTGCGGATTCTCCTCAGGCCCATCGAGCCCAAGATGATCGCGGCCAGAGCTCCGAACGGGCACAGCCCCACAACCACAGCAGAGACCACCGAAGCCACAGCGAGTGGTTCCAAGGGCGGTTGCTGCGTGCGTGGTGCAGCGGGGTTGCTCGTGGGAGTGCGGCTCAAGAGGCCGCAAGCCTAGTGACTCCCAAGCATCACTGTGCGCCCAAAAACACATGCCGCCCGGCGCTAGGCCGGGCGGCATGGAAGTGTTTTGGCTAGACGAATCTCAGAGACGAGAGGATTTAGCCCCAAGCTCCAAGCAATGCGCCCAGATCGGCGCCATCAACCACGCCATCGTTGTTGAAGTCGGCCGTGCCGTCTGCGCCCCACTGTCCTAGGAGCATTCCCAGGTCAGCCCCGTCAACGATTCCATCGTTGTTCAGGTCATAGGGGTTGGCCGGCGCTGAAGGCACCAGACCGGTGAAGCCAGCGCTTCCAGCGGTCTTGAAGTAGCCGATAGAGCCCGAGCCCGCCACTGGAGGCGTGTTGGCGTCAAACCAGAAGGTGTACATGGTGGACCAGCGCATTGCGTTGGCATTGGGGTTCTGTGCGTAGGTCTGCACGGTCGCCCACTTCACCTGGCCACCAGAGGTGGTCATGTTCCAATCCACGTTGTCATAGGGCTCACCGGAGTGCGAGGGCACATCTCTGAAACCCTGGTTGGTCACCACAACGCCAGCGGGCAGCGTCAGGGCAAAATTGCCTGCCGAAGCATCGCTGTTCAAGTTGAACACGGCGTAGTTGTAGCGCCACGTTCCGTTGCCATTGTCAGTGACTCGATAGCCCACGTAGTAGCGGCCATCGGCGGCAGCCACGGTGGTGATGGCCACCGACGGATCAACCTGCTTCCAGCCGTAGATCGCGGGGAGCATTTGGAATGTGCTGCCGGTCAACGAAAGGTTGTAGGAACCGCTGGAAAGTGCACCAACGGTGAATTGGCGGTAGCTGGCATTGTTGTTGCCGTTGCCAAAGCTCGCATCCTGCTTGTGCACGTACTGGCCTTCGCAGAAGTACACGGCGCCAGCGTTCTGTGCCGGATCAAGATCGGACAAAAGCACCTGGCAGCGGCGACCAATGGTTGCCGGAGCTGAAGGAGCGCTGAACGGGAAGGGGAACACGCCGGTGCTGGCGTTCACCTGAGAACGTGGCCCGAGGCCGCTTTGAGAGCCGTTCAAGCTAGAACTGTAGGGGTCGCTGCAGCCGATGCCCAGCAAGTTGGGGCAGCCGCCACCAGCGGGGGAGCACGCTCCGCACAGGGTCTGCTGAAGCGCGCAGAATCCGTGCTTGATCCAACTCTGGCCGATCTGCTCGATGCGGCCGCCCTTCACGCGATACATGTTCTGCGGAATCACCGGGTGATCGGAAGCCGTGATAGGGCCGGCTCCATCCGGATCGAAGTCATACCAAAGCAATTGCTGCGTTCCGATGTTGCAGCTGGTCGTGCCGAACGAGTAGGCGCTGATTCCGCCCACGGTTCCGTACTTGCTGTACTCAGGAAGCCCTCCCACGATCACGTCGGGGCCCGCGGCAACTCCGCCATCACCTTCGTCGCCCGGAAGAGCGGTTGCGTTCATTTGTCCAAGCGCAATGGCGATGCCACCCGCTGCCAATGCTCCGAAGAGAAGACCGATCTTCACGTGCTATCTCCTATGTCTGTGCGCCAACATGAGTTCGGCGCGACCGTGGTGTGCAGGACTGCAGTCCCGCGAATAGAACAAGCGAGGGCAGCCGTCCAAACGACCGCTGCCCGTCCCAAAACGATAGTCCAACTGGAGCCAGATGGAAGCATTTGACTGGGAGAACTTGGAAAGTCTTCGTCAGTCCATGGCCTATAAACGGTGCGATCACTGTGCAGATTAAACCCCAAGAATCTCTGCGGGCAAAAACAGAGCCGCCCCCGATGAAGGGGGCGGCTCAATCAGACATTGTGTGCTGACGTTCCGAAGAACGCCCGTTTCGGCACGCGATTAGGCGCGACGACGACGGGAAGCCAGGCCAGCCACGCCCAAGAGCGCCAAAGCGCCGGGGGCGGGGATGATCCAGTCAAACATCACGCCGCCAGTCGGCACAACTTCGCTCGAGCCGGGAACGCCTGGACGAGTGATCGTCAAGCGAGCGTACCAGTTGAGCTTGTCGCCGAGCTGGGCGTCATCGGCCACGAAGTGGGCGAGCATCACGCGGTTTGCGTCGAATGCGTAGCCGTAGGTGTTGGTCGGCGTGCCGTTGTACCAACCAGCGCCATTCTGAGCATCGACGCTCTCGATGAAGCTGAAGTCGGTGGAGTCATTGGCATCGTCAAAGTTGACGAAGTTGGGGTCGGCAACGACGTTACCGCCGCTACCGCCGGCATTGCCCGAACCATTGGGGTTCGTGCCGATGCAGACCCAGCTGTCATCCGACGTGTTCTTGTTCTGAGTGTTGCCTGGCTTCCAGAACGGATTTCCAGCGGACTGGAAGAAGCCATTGCCGTTGGTCGTGCTGATGTCGCTTCGGTACACGTTCAGAACGCGGTCACCCGAGTTGCTGAACTTTGCGAAGACGTTGAGCACGCGATGGCCGTTGCCGAGCGTAATACGCTCAACTTCAAAGCCCATGAAATCGGCCGTTGCGGCCGCTGCGCAGCTAAGGGTTGCTGCGCATGCAATAAATGCGAAAGGGAGACGCATCTTAGAAAACCTCCGATACTCGTAAGGGAAACGGGCGCCAGCACACGCTGGGGGTACAAGGGAGCACCCACGAAGACATCGGGAGACTGCCACGGGTTTTGGGTGCTGCCAACCAACCGCGCATAGATTTCTTGTTTTCTAGGCATTTATCATCCAGACGGTTTGGGTTGTGCGGGGTACGGAGTCCATTCTGGAGGTGTGGTAGGCCTTTTGTTGGTGTTGCGGGGCAATAACCAACAAAAGAAACCGGCGCCCCCAAATCTGGGGGCGCCGGCGAGAAAGATCCTCGAAAGTGAGGTTCGCGTGTCGCCAATTAGGCGCGACGGCGACGCGAAGAGAGACCAGCAACTCCGAGCAGGGCCAAAGCGCCTGGGGCCGGAATCAGGAAGGTGTTCGCACCCTGTCCCACGCCGCTGGTGGCGGAGGTATCGCCAGCGAAGGTCACTGCCATGGACACGGACCAAGACACGGCCGTGTTGGAGGTGGATCCTGCGAAGACGAAGTGGGCGAGAAGCACGCGGCCAGCGTCGAACGCATAACCGTAAGTGTTGGCTGGGCTGCCGTTGTACCAACCAGCTCCGCCACCGATGCCTTCAATGAAACTGAAGTCAGTGGAGTCATTGGCATCGTCGAAGTTCACGAAGTTGGGGTCGCCAACCACGCTTCCGCCGTTGCCGCCAGCGTTGCCGCTGCCGTTGGGATTGGAACCGATTGCAACCCAGCTGTCATCCGAAGTGGCCTTGTTCTGAGTGTTGCCGGCCTTCCAGAAAGGATTGCCTGCAGACTGGAAGAAGCCGCTCGCGTTGTTCGTGGTGATTGCGGTGTTGTAAACGTTCAGAACGCGATCGTTCGCGTTGCTGAAGGATGCGTACACGTTCATGACCTTGTTTCCGCTGCCGAGACTGATGATCTCAGTGACGTAGCCGGTGAACGCAGCATTTGCAGCCGTTGCGAAAGCAGCGGCACCGATAAGACCAAACATACCGATCTTCATAACCTTTTCCCCTTATCCCGCTCTGCGGGAATTTGGTGACCTGAAGTGGGACCCTTCTCTTAGACGACGCAGCCCTTTGCTGCTCGTCCGGAACCTCACCTCCTCAGTCCGAAGGTAACCCCACTGGGAGCACAGTCAAGAAACAGGCTCAAGAAATGCGCCCCCAAGCCTGACCTAGAAACCGTCTGGAATGGGGGATTGGGCTGAATAGCGCGGCTCACTTGGCCCAAACATCAATTTTCTCGGACATTGCAAGGCCGGGGCTCTTTTGGTCAAGTTGCCCTAAACCCGCATCTGGATACCCTCCATTCCCTTTCCAGAACGCTGCACATGCGCATCTACCTAGAGACTTTCGGTTGCCAGATGAATGAGTTGGACAGCGATCTCGTGCGCGGCCAGTTGGAAAGTCAGGGGTACTCATTCACGCGGCAGGATTCTGACGCAGACATCGTGCTCTACAACACGTGCAGCGTTCGTGAGCATGCGGAGCAGAAGGCGTACAGCCGCATTGGGCAAGTGGCGCAACGGAAGCGGGAAGGTGCATCGATCATTCTGGGTGTGCTGGGTTGCATGGCAGAACGAGATGGCGTGGACATGCTTCGCCGTCATCCGCAAGTGGACATCTTGTGCGGCCCTGGCGAACTGGACAAGTTGCCGCAGCTCATCGACAACGTGCGTCGCACTCAGCACATTGACGATGGTGCCGTGCGTGCATCGCGCGAACGCAGAGTGGCACTCGCAGGCAACAGCAATCGCAGAAGCGCAACGCTTGGCGCAGCGCAGGACACGCTTGAGATGCTCGATCTGTCGCGGGCGTTTCAGCCCAAGGATGGAGAAAAGAAGTTTAGCGCCTATGTGCGCATCACTCGTGGATGCAACAAGTTCTGCACCTATTGCGTGGTGCCCTTCACGCGTGGCGCCGAAGTGCATCGCCCACCAGATCACATCGTGGAGGAGTGCAAACGCTTAGTTGATGCCGGAGTGCTGGAGATCACGCTGCTGGGTCAGACGGTGAATCACTACCGTTACGTGCATGGAACGGCGCTCACCGTGAGTGGCGAAGAAGCGCCGCAAGTGGGCCCAGGGTTGCAGGCGTTCAGGCAGGCTGCGCCGCAGGGCATGCGGGCAACCACGTTTGCCCAATTGCTGCGCAGGATTCACGATGAGGTTCCTGAACTTAAGCGCCTGCGGTTTGTCACCAGCTATCCGCGGGATTTTGGAAATGACATTCTGCAAGTCATGCGCGAGTGCCCAAGAATCTGCCGCTACCTGCATGCGCCGGCGCAGAGCGGTAGCGATGCCGTGCTCAAGCGAATGAATCGCGGCTACTCGGTGGCTGAGTACCGCGAGTTCGTTGCCCGCCTCTTTGAACACCTTCCAGATGCAACACTTGCGGGTGACATCATCGTGGGGTTCCCAGGAGAGACCGACCGCGAATTTGAAGAAACGTGCGATCTGGTGAGGGAACTGCCCTTCAAAAACAACTTCATCTTTAAGTACTCAGAGCGACCCGGCACCGTTGCCAAAGAGCGATTTTCTGACGATGTGCCCGATTCAGTGAAGCGTTGGCGCAACAACACGTTGCTGGCCCTGCAAGGTGAAACCAGTGCGCGCGTCCACCGCAGTTGGGAGGGCAAGACCGTTGAAGTTCTGTTCGATCAGGTTCGGCAGCGGAGTTCTCAGGTGGAGAGAAATGGACACCTGAACCAATCATTGAGCGGGGGAGGAGTGCCCATGTTGGTGGGGGGCGCGCCGGTGACCACGCGACGCTTGGCCGAGCCGGCCGCAGCGTGCGCCCGAGAACCCGAGCGCGACCTGGCAGTTCATCAGGTGACCGGAAGAACTCCGGGAGACTTGATTGTGGCCGTGGACGTGCAAGGTCATGATTCTGCGCAGGCCTTGGTGGGCCGAATAGCGGCAGTTCGAATCACTCAGAGCCATCCTCTATTGCTGCAGGGTATTTTGAAGATGGACTTCGGGCCATAACTGCGCGGGCCTTCGAGAGATCGAGTCGTGAATATGGCAATTGATTTCTTGTCCCACGCGCATCTTGGCGTATTCTCAGACTTGTGAACCCGCGCTGGGCTGCGCGGTGGCACATTGTTCCCCTGAGTTGGGTCCCTATCCCCGCTCAATCCCCCTTCGTTTTCAGCCCAACTTGAAAGGTCTAGGCATGAAGAATCGAATTCTGACCGTGGGCGCTTTGGCGCTCGGTGTCGTGACTGTCGCTAGCGCTGATTTCACCGGCTGGTCCGCTGAGGTCTATCAGAGCGGCGATTACTACGTGATGAACGTGTATGCAACCTCGAACGCCTACGGCGATCAGGTCCTGAATGTGTGCAATCTCAACGTGACCACCAATGGCTTTGGTGGATTCCATCAGGGCAATGACAACCCTTTCTGGGCCCCAGGCGCCACGCAGAACATGGGTGAGTCGCTGGACAGCTGGATCACGCTGGGCACTCATGACAACGGCGATGCGTACGCGGAGACCGTTGCAGATGCCAATCTGAACAACTTCGATGACTCCAACGGCGCTCAGGACTTCAGCCAGTTGCAGGCCAACGGGGCCGGAGCTGGCTGGGGCGTGGGCAATCCCAACACCAACGTGAACGTCACCAAGGCGATTTCGTTCGGTCGTCAGGGTGCCGAGGGTCAATTCGGCGTGCTCGTGGCCCACTTTGTGGTTGCCACCAACGCCGTTGATGCCAATTCCTACATCGCGTTCTTGGGCGGCGCCACCGTGAACGGCGGCGAGGTTTCCGATGGGCAACAGTTTGCCTTCGTGATTCCAGGCCCCGGCGCACTGGCGCTGCTCGGTATCGGTGGCTTGGTCGCAAGCCGTCGTCGCCGCGCCTAACTGCTAACTGGCGGGCTGACCGCTGCCTAGCCGGTCAGTCGCAGTTGAAGCACTCAGAACACCGCCGTCCCTCGTGGGGCGGCGGTGTTCGCTTGTTTTGGGGTATTGCCTTCGGGAGCGCCGATACCAACCTCCATGATGCGGGCGAGCCAAGGACTGATTCTGGCCGTGGTTGGACTACTTGTAGTCGCCACGGTGATGGTGAATTCTGCAAGCCTGAGCCTTAACTCAGGAACACCCACCACCCTTGCTGGGATCGCTCTCAGCAGGCCAACGGCCTACGCGGCGTTGGCGCTCCTTGCGCTTTGCGCCGGCATGTGGGTTCCGGTGGATCGATTGCTTACGGTCAAGTCATGGAGAAGCCCGCTGGTTTGGGTGGCTGCCGCCATGGTGCTCTCACTTGTCCTTGTGCATGTGCCGGGTGTGGGTAGAGAGGCAAATGGAGCCAAGCGCTGGATCTCTGTGGGGCCGATTGGACTTCAGCCCAGCGAGATAGCCAAGTGGGTGATGCCGCTGTTGGTTGCGTGGTACGCGGTGGCGCGGCGGGACAGTCTTAGAGAGTTCAAGAAGGGCTTTCTGCTACCGCTTGCGGTGGTTAGCGCCATCTGCGCTCTGATTGCCTTTGAGGATCTGGGAACCGCGGTGCTCATTGAAACGGTCGCCATCGCCATGCTCTTAGCTGCAGGCACTCGGTGGCAGTACGTTGCGGCGCTGGCACCCGTTGGGCTGCTGGCGTTCGTCGCGCTGGTGATCACCAGTCCCTACCGACTAAACCGGATTCTTGCGTATCTGAACCCCTATGCGGACAGCCAAGGAATTGGCTACCACATCATTCAGTCCATGGACGCGATCCGTGGTGGTGGACTCGCCGGCAGGGGGTTGGGCAATAGCGTGCAAAAGTTCGGCTATTTGCCCGAGGGGACGACTGACTTCATTTACTCCATCATTTCAGAGGAGCTGGGCATTCTGGGTGCAGGAACCGTGGTGGCGCTGTACGCCGTCTTGGTGCTGTGCGGAGCCGCCATCGTCACCAGCAGGGTGCGCGGCCCTGCGGGCGTGGGCGGCGCTGCTGGCGCTCCGCTGCTCTCCAATGGTTCACAGCTCCTAGGCTTGGGAATCGTGCTCACAGTGGGACTGCAAGCGTTGATCAACATTGCCGTGGTGACCGGATTGGCACCCACCAAGGGGATCGCGCTGCCGTTGATGTCCCGCGGAGGTACCGGTTGGATTCTCACCGGGCTTTCGTTGGGCCTTCTGGTGGCCATGGAGCGCGCGGCGGATAAGCGCCGCCGCGAACTGTGTGTGCCACTACCTAGCGGCGAAGACCCCGAAGTGCGGCACCCACTGCCAGCGTGAGTGCTGCAGCATCCATGGCGCAGGAACAGCCCAGGCCCGCGGCACCATTTGCGGCGTCGCGGCGCACGTTTGCCTTTGCGGGTGGCGGTAGTGGTGGGCATTTGAGCCCTGGGTTGGCCATTGCCGAGCGACTGATTGAGTTGGAACCCAAGTCGCGGCCACTCTTTCTGTGCAGCACTCGCGCCATTGATGCGCAAATGCTGGGCGATGCGGGGGCGGACTTCCGCCCAATCTCGGCGGTTGGATTGAGCCTGACACCGCGTGGAATCTGGAACTTTGCCACCGGCTATGTTCGAGGAAGAGGTCAGGCAGAGCAGATTCTGCGAGCAGAACGAGTGGAACATGTTGTGAGTTTGGGAGGCTTTGTCACAGGGCCGGTGACCGCAGCGGCCCGGCTGTTGGGGATTCCCATTACGTTGGTGAATCTGGATGCCCATCCAGGGAGGGCCAATCGCTTGGTGGCTCGGCGCGCGCAACGGGTGCTGAGCGCGGTAGACACACCGAGCAAACCTCACTTTGCCGAAGCGATCGTGGGCATGCCCATACGGCGGAGCGCGATTGCTCCTGCGGGCCGGGCGGCGTGCCGGGCACGCTTGGGCATCCCCAGCACCAGATCAGTATTGCTGGTCACGGGTGCTAGCCAAGGGGCCGGAAGTTTGAACTGGTTCCTTGCGGAGTTTGCTCGGCAGCACGCGCGACTTCTGGAGAATTGGCACATTCTTCACTTGGCAGGGCCGCACAGCGATCCCGGAACGTCGGAGTTGGAAAGGTGCTACTCAGCCGCCGGCGTGAATGCCACGGTATTGCCCTTCTTGAATGAGATGGGTTTGGCATGGGGATCCGCGGAACTGGCGGTCAGCCGTGGTGGGGCCAACAGTGTGGCCGAAGCAGAGGTGAATCGAGTTCCAACGTTGTTTGTGCCCTATCCGCACCATCGAGACCTGCATCAGGTGGCGAATGTCAAACCGTTGGTTGACTCGGGTGCCGCACAGATGGCATTTGACCGCTTGAACCCTCAGGACAACATGGTTTCTATCGGGGAACCGCTTGTGGCATTGATCACCAATGGCCGGCTTCGCGACGCCATGGAAGCCAACCTTGCTCAGCGAGGAAGCGCGGACGCCGCGCTTGCCATCGCGCGCACGCTTTTGCATCGCGGAAGCGACAGCCAGCCGCGCACTTAGTCAATGGTGACGAGCCAGGCTGTCAGCAAGTCAACCACGGACTCAAGGTCACCCTTGTCGATCATCTCAGTGGTGGTGTGGATGTAACGAGTACCGGCACCTAGGGCCACGCATCGCGCCCCCTTGCCGCTGCGTTGAATGGCAGCGCCATCTTGACCGCCACGTGGAAGCACCGCGCGCTGGCAGGGAATGCGGTGCTTGCGCGCCACTGCACAAATGTCATCCACCAGCCGGTGGTCGCTGATCATGCTGCTGTCTTGCACCATGACGGCAGCACCATCGCCCTGTTTGGTCACCCGCTGGGTGTCGGGCACGCCGGGCGTATCGCAGGCCAAGTTCACATCCAGTCCCACACCGATGTCAGCACCCACCTGGTTGGCGGCGATCGTGGCGCCGCGCAGCCCCACTTCTTCTTGTGTGCAGAATGCCACCACGATGTCTGCGGCGTGCCGGTGTTTCTTAGCGGCGATCCGGCGAACGGCCTCAATGGCAACAAACACGGCCATGCGATTGTCCAGAGCCTTGCTTACAACCTTGAGCGGAGTCTCCATGAATGACTGATCCAGCACCACGTAGTCCCCGACCTTGACGCGCTTCTTGACCTCAGCGGCAGCCATGCCCAGGTCCACAAAGAACTCCTCCAGGCCGGGCACCTTGTTCCGCTCAGCATCGGTTGAGATGTGAATGGGCTTGCCCCCCGGGTTCATCACGCCGCGAATGTCACCACCATCGGTCACCACCAGCACGCGTGTGGCAAAGAGGTTGCGGGGGTCGAAGCCTCCAGCAGGATTGAGCCACAGATATCCATTGTCATCAACGTGGCGAACGTAAAAGCCAATCTCGTCCATGTGTGCGGCCAGCAGCACGCGTGTGGGCTTGCCCCGCCCGCCCTCACCGGCACGTGCGCCCTTGCTCGATCGCTTTCCAGCACCTTTGGTTGCGTAACGAGTGCAGATCAGTGAGCCCATGGCATCGACCCGGTGCTCGTCAAAGAGCCCCTTGGATTTGCCCAACACCTCTTTCTCTACCAGTTGGCGCACGCGCTCCTCGCGGCCGGGCACTCCTGGAGTTTCACACAGACGTTTGAACAGGGGAAGGTCGAGCTTCATGGGTCATGCAAGGTACCCGATGAGCCACCTATCCTTCAGGGATGCCACGGGCCTCACTACGCACCGAACATGAGCGCTACGCACGTGTCGAAACGTTGCGCCTTGGCGGAGTGCCAGTGGCAGTGGAATGGCTACCGTACGGCGCCGAGATCTCCGGCGAACCGCAGGAGATCGTGGCCACCTATGGGCTCTTAGAACTGGAGTATGCAGCGTTTCGACGGGGCACTGCGGTGATGGACCGCACCGATCGAGCCACGCTTGCGGTCACCGGCAAGGACCGCGTGGAGTTCTTAAACCGAATGGTGACACAGGAGTTGAAAGGAATGACTGCGGGTCAGGCCCGTAGCGCTTTTTGGCTGAACCGCAAGGGTCGCATTGATGCTGACTTGCTGCTGTGCGAGTTGCCGGACCAGTTGCTTGTTGACCTAGATGTTCACGACGCGACCAGCGCAGTGAAGAGTTTGGGTGCGTTTATCTTTGCAGAAGATGTGCAGATTGTGGATGTGTCAGACCAGTGGGTGCGTGTTTCGCTTCATGGCCCGGGCGCTCTTGAGTTGCTGGCCGCGGTGGGAGCTCCAACAGACGCTGTGCGCACACTGAATGAACACGGTTCATGCGTAGGTTTTGATCTAGACGGAACGCGTGCGGTGGCGGCGAGACGCGATCAGTGTGCGGCGCCCGGCATTGAAATGTGGGTGGGCAGTACGGCTGCCACGTTGCTCTTTGAGAACTTTATCCGCGTGCAGGAGGGAACTCCCCATGGGCGTCGGGCCGCACGGCCTGCCGGGTGGTACGCGTACAACATCGCCCGCATCGAAGCGGGCACACCCCTGTTTCACGTCGATTTCGGGCCGGAGAATCTGCCGCACGAAACGGGCGTGCTCCATGAGCGCGTGAGTTTCAAAAAAGGGTGCTATCTGGGGCAAGAGGTCGTGGCGCGCATGGAGAGTTTGGGCAAACCCAAGCAGCGACTCGTTGCGCTGAGGGTGACGGACGATCTATTGCCTACAGCAGGAAGCCCGGTCTTTGAGCGCTCCGCAGACGGTCAACCAGGTAATCCCGTGGGCGCAGTGACCAGTAGCGCGCTGAGCCCGATGCTTGGTGCGGCGCCTATCGCGTTTGCCATGGTGAAAAGTGCGCACGCCGTGGCGGATACGGTGCTGGTTGCACCCGCCGAAGGAGGACGAACGGAAGTTCGAGTGCGCCCCCAACTGCCATTTTTGAGTGCAGAGGGAAAGCCGTTATGAGAGATGGCACTGCGCAGGTCGACATGATGCGCGTGACTCCCGAGGTCACGCTCTTTGTGGGTGGTGCGGTGCTCACCGTGGCGCTCATCGTGGTGATGCTGGTGTTCTGGGCTCGCGCCACGCGTCAAGAAAATCAGGCGGCCAAAGAGCGAGCGCGCGCTCAGAGAGATGTGTGCGATGGCCCCGGCGGATCGGAGGAAGGCGCGTGATCGGTGCAGCAGGGCAATGGCTGGCAGCGGAGCTGTCTGCGCATGGATCGCGTTGGGTGCGCATGACCGAAGTTGCGCCCCGGGACGGTCTGCAAAACGAGCGCGGCCAAGTTCCAACGCAGATGAAGGTGGACTTTGTGAATGCACTCTCGGGGGCGGGGTTTCCTGAAGTGGAAGTGAGCAGCTTTGTGAGTGCCAAATGGGTGCCGCAATTGGCGGACGCCGCCGATGTCTTTGCGGCAGTGGAGCGGCGGCCAGGTGTGCTGCTCAGCGCGCTGGTGCCCAATGAACGAGGGCTTGAACGTGCGCTGATGTGCAACGTGGACAAGGTGAGTGTCTTCGCCGCGGCCAGTGAGACCTTTAGCCATAAGAACACTGGAGGCAGCGTGGCGGAAGTGCTGGGCAGGCTTGCGCCCGTGGTTCGCCAGGCGCACGCTGCTCACCGTTCTGTGCGCGGATATGTGAGTTGTGTTGTGCAATGTCCGTATGAGGGCCCGATCGGAACCGATGCCGTGAGAGCCGTCGTGGAAGAGTTGCTCTCAATGGGTGTCGACGAGATTGACCTCGGTGACACCGTTGGCGCGGCATCGCCAGAAGACATCGTGCGGCTGTACACCGCACTTGGTCCATGTGTTCCTGCCGCATTCACCACGCTTCACTTGCACGACACCAAGGGACGCGCCCTTGACAACATCCGGTGTGCTCTGCAACTGGGTGTGCGCAGCCTTGACAGTTCAGTGGGTGGGCTGGGGGGTTGCCCCTATGCACCAGGCGCTCCCGGAAACGTGGACACGTTGGCGGTGCTCGCACTGCTGCAATCGCTCGGCTATGAAACGGGGGTTCGCTCTGAAGCTGCTGCGGAAGCGATCTCACCCATTCGCCAACTTCTGCGCACGTCTGTGCGATAGCGCCACCCTTGTTTGGTGCGCTGGAGAGGCACCAGTTCGACGCGGTCATCGTGAATGAGCACCGCGTGAGGAGAGCCGGGAAAAGTGAAACAACCGGTGTTCAAGACCAGGCAGCCGCGTAGCCACCACGCGCCGGCACGATGGGAGTGCCCGCACACCACCACGTTTGATGTTGGCGCAAACTGATCGCGAAACCGCACCGCCAACTCGGGAAAGATGCGCCAATACGCAATGATCTGAAATGCGCGGAGCGGGCGAATGGCCGTGGCCAGGAGTTCAATCATGGGTGCTCGCGCGACATCAATGGAGCGTTCAAGCAAAGCGGCGCGAGCGGCCGCGTGTAGGGCGCGCTCCAACGGCGGCAATTGGGCCCCCTCCGCCCACGCCTTGCGGTGCTCCTGCGCCACCTGTGTGGCATACGGGGACCACGGAACGATCATCGGGTGAAAGGCATGGCCATGCGTGACCAGAATGCTCTCTCCATTCACGTGACTGTGCAGTTGTGGTGACACTCGGGGATCGTGATTGCCAGCAAGCACCTGCATGGTGGCACCCGCGGCGGTGACTACGCCGTGCAGTTCATGAAGTTGCTGTTGAGCCATTTGGGCAAACGCTGGCGTGGCCAGTTCGGTGGTGTCGCCATTCAAGATGACGTGCGTGGCCCCCTCCATGAGAGGAGCCATGGCGGATGGATCCGGCGCTCCTTGCAGACCCAAGTGCAAATCGGAGAGCACCACGATCACGGCCTAGCTCGCATGGGCTGTGAGAAGGGGGGTGCAGTCACGAGCGCTGATCTGCGGCTCGGCGGAGCGCGGCTTCGAGGAGCGCCTGTGGACAGGTGGCATCCCAGGGCGCGGTGGCGACACCCAAGAACACCACCAAACTACGGGGGCCATCACCCGGCAATTGTGCGATGACATCGCGAAGCGCTTGAGCAAGCGCGGCAGAGGCGTCATCGCGGGAGGTGACCAGAACGAACGCTCCATCTTCAAGTCTGCTGAGTTCGTCACCGGGCGCCACGTGTTGATCCAACTCAGCCGCGATTCGCGCCTGAAAGGCGTCGTTGATCAACACCTGCGCGCGTCGATTCCAAAGGTCAGAGTCTTCGACGCGGAGCACGGCCACATGCACCGGCTCTCGCCGCATTCGTGCGGTGGCAATCCGATGAGCGGTGTGCGAGCGCACGCGCGGCCACGCGGGGAGGCCGGTGGGATCGTCCCATGAACCTTGCGGCGCACGCATGGTGATGAGCGTTGAAAGGCGCATCCACCGTGAGAGCCACTGGGCCCACGCGGCTCGAACGTCGGCACTCATGGGGGCGACCAGCGCTCGCGAACCGTCAACGGGTGTGGCTGTTCCTGCGGCAACCATGGCGTCGGCTACGGAGCCATCAACGATTCGTGCGAGCGGCTCGCCGGTGCGTTCTCGCACCACGCGCATCAAGAGCGCCTCAACGTTGGCGCCGCCGTCGAGGATTGCTTGTATCAAATCGGAGTCGCCAAGCAGTCTGGGCGCCCCCGTGGGTGGCTGCACCGCATCTCCCAGCGCGTGTGCGGGTACGGATTCAGCCCGTGGGGTGAGCGTTGGCTGCTGGCTCAATTCCGGCTCGGGCAGCGCTGACACGGGTGATGGCGAAGCGTCTTCGGGGCTTCTTGGGGTTGGGGCATAGCGGTCAGATCCCAAGAGGAGCGCCAATTCATCAGCGCTCAACTCAACACGGTGCGGCGTCCGTTCCGCATGAAAGTGCTCTGCCACGAGAGGGAGTGTAACTCCGCACGGACGTTCTTCCCACCCTTGACGTGGGTTCTTGGACCCCAGGGAGTTGGGTGTGCCAAGGGTGGCGTTTTCGGCTAGCATTCTCGATCCTCGCCGCTTCCGGCCGCTGCCGGAAGCTCCCCTTCCGAGAAGCCAAGGCGAGGTGCGGGCACGTGGCCCGCAGCAGTCACCTTTCGTCGGAGCAATGCAATGTCTGAAATCTCAAATGACCTCGGCGCGGACTTTCACACGGGCCCATCCAACACACCTCGCGCCAAGATCGTCATTGACTACAAGAACATCGACGACCTGCGCCGCCTGATGTCGGGCAATGGCAAGATCGTTTCGCGCAAGCGCGCCGGGGCCACGGCCAAGGAGCAGAAGCGCATCGCTCAAGCGATCAAGCGCGCTCGGTTCCTTGCGCTGCTTCCGTACGCCAATGCGATGGGTTGAGTGTGGGGCTGAGCGCTAGCTCAAGCCAAGCACACGCTTCACGCGTGCGATCAGGATTCGAGATCTGATTCGGCGCAGGCCCTCGTCATCGCGACGCACTTTCAGGCCGCGCTTGGTCCATTCAACGGCTTCGTCCAAGCGGCCTGCGCGTAGTGAACTGAGCGCCATGTTGTGATAGCTCACGGTGCACTGGGGGTCCAGCGCAAGCGTCTGCCGCGCGGCGGTTCGCCCACCGTCGGCATCGTTGCTTTCAAACCGAGCACGGGCCAGTGCACGCCAAAGGGCAGCTTCAGTTGGCAGCCGGCGTACCGATTCTTGAAGCACCTTGGCGGCTTCGGCCCAAAGGCCCGTGCCTGAGAGCAGGGCGCCCGCGCGCGCCAGTAGGGTGACGTAGGAACGCATGGAATCTGTGGTTGAAGCGCGCGTGTCCGCGGGGTTGTCCGGGGCTTCAGGAAGCCCTTCAAGAATGAACGAGCGGAGGGTTTCCCGCGCTTCCACGATGCGGCCACGGCGAAAGTGTGCCTCAGCCAGGTCAACGCGAACGGGGTTCCGTTCCGGCTCCAGCTTTAGCACCAATTCAAACTCCACGGCGGCGCGTTCGTACCGGGCCGCACGCATGGCGAGCGCTCCCAATTCGTAGTGCGCAGCCACATTGGCGGGTTCGATCTCAACGACGCGTCGAAGCTTTTCCTGCGCGTCGGCTTCCCGGCCCAAGCTTGCCAGCAGGCGGGCGCAGCCGATGAGGGCATCCACGTCTCCGGGGTCTTCGCGCAGCACTTGCATGTAGTTTTGCAAGGCCTTGCTGTGGTCCCCTTGACGGGTCAGGCAGCGTGCGTACATGGTGCGCACTTCGAGCATTTCCGGGCGATGGCGAAGGGCTTCGCGATAGCACCAAGAAGCCCGGGCCAGGTCTGAGGTCTCTTCAAGCAGTTGAGCCATGCTGAGCATGGTGAATGCCGGCGCCTCGACGAACTCCTGCGCGACATAGAAGGCATCGCGCGCGTCATCTGATCGCTCGCAATTGCCCAGCACCGCCACCTTCTGGGCGTGTGCAGCATCGTTGTGGCGGTCCAGAGCGATGGCTTGGTCGATGAGCTTGATGGCCTCAGAATTGTGGCCGTCCAGGGCTAGGGTTCGGGCCGCGGCCAGCAGGGGCTCGGGGGCGTCTGGATCCAATTGATGACAGCGCATGTAGGCGGCCCGAGCTTCTGCATTGCGATCGCTTTGCTCAAGCACATGGCCCAGATTGAAGTGCCAATCCGGCCGTTCCGGGTTCTGCTCTAGGGCTTGACGCAGGGCAGCCTCGGCATCGGCATAGCGCCCACTCTCAAAGTGTCGCCGAGCCTGCTCAGCCAGGTCGTCTCCGTCACGCCATTCGCCCTGTGGATCGTTCATGCGGGTCTTGGCGCAATCCTATCACTACCTCTCCCAGAGGCCCGAAATTGACTTCGAATGTGGCGGACTCGCACGGTTGGAGGGCGTGGTGCCCCTACTTACAAGACCGTGGAGGGGAAAATTGGCACGCTGGGAATGGTTCAGTACACCTCCAGCATGCAGCGGCGCGTGGCATGAACCCTTCTCTTGATTTGCTCGGCCGACCACTCCTTTGGCGGGATATCCGCAATGTCGGCGTGGATGTCCAAGAACCCTTCGCTCAGCCCATGGGCGGCGAGCGTCTGAAAGACCCCCACCTGCATGCCGGCAAGGCCGCAAATGTAGAGCAATGAATTAGGGCTTTGGAGCAGATCCCGAAAGTGCGGCAGTTGGCGGTCCACGTAGTGATGGATGTACTCACCCTTGCCACCATCGGGCCTGAGTTCCCTGCTGACCACGGTGTGGTACTTAAAATTACGATGGTTTTTGGCTACTTCGCGGAAGAAGGCGTCGTAAAGCAAGTCTGTGGAGTAGGCCACTCCCATGACAAGGTCAACCCGGCTCGTGCAGGGTTTCCATGACGCAAAAGCGGGGGAGTCCTGCGGCGGCCCAATGAACATTTCGTGGATGAACCCTCTGAACGGGGCGATGCCCGTGCCGGTGGCCAGCAGCAGATAGCTGTGTGCATCTCGATCAGCTGGCAATACGAATCGCTTGCCGTTGGGCCCTGCCACGTGAACGCGATCGCCGGGGCGGAGATCGCAGAGATAGTTGGAACAGACCCCCACGAAGAGTCGGTGATCGCCTGGGTCGTCCATGGCGGTTTGGGGCTGCCGTTCAGCAAGAAGTCGCTTGCACGTGGTGGAAAGCACCCGGCCGTGGCCATCCTCCCCGTAGGTGGGACTGGCGATGGAATACAAGCGCACTTTGTGGGGCTTTCCACGTTCATCCACCCCCGGAGGGAGCACGCCAAAGCTCTGCCCGGCAAGCCAGGCGCCTTCGAGCGGCGTTCCTGCCACGTCGATGCACACATGGCGAACGTAGCTGGCGCTCTTTCCCTGAGTGCAGAGGGCGTTGGCGGTGGTGGTTCCCACGACAGGTGCTGTGGGAAGCACCACATGCATGCGGGCGTCCGCCAGAACTGGCTCAAGGCCGGGAGTCTGCTTCTTGGGCGAATTGGCGGGACTTGTGGCGCTCATCAGAATGGTTATCTTATTGGCTGCCCGTGATTTCAGGATCGGGCGCGCGGAACGCCGATGGTGGTTTCACGCGGGACACGGAATGCCCGCACCAAAAGCGTTGAAGGGACTTGTCCCATGGATTTCTTCCGCATTCAGGGCGGCCGCAGACTCAGCGGCCGCGTCACCGTCGAAGGCGCCAAGAACGCCGCTTTGCCGCTCATGGCGGCATCGCTGCTGACAACTGGCCGCCTCAAGCTCACCAATGTGGGTCCCCTTGCGGACATCCGCAATCTGTCCCACTTGCTTGACCATCTTGGCGTCAGATCCAAGTTTGGCGACGACAACACCATATCGATGCAAACGGTGGACGAGGAGTGCGTGCGCGCACCCTACGACATCGTGAAAACGATGCGCGCCAGCATCTGCGTCCTGGGACCGATGCTGGCCCGACGCAAGAAGGCCGTCGTAAGCATGCCCGGCGGGTGCGCATTTGGCACTCGCCCCATTGACTTGCACTTGAAGGGGCTTGCCAAGCTCGGCGCCCGCATTGAGATGGATGGCGGCAACATCACGGCAACGGCTGACCGCCTGCGTGGAGCCACCATCTTTTTGGGTGGCGCCAATGGTTCAACCGTGTTGGGCACCGCAAACGTGCTTAGCGCGGCCACCTTGGCACAAGGGCGCACGGTGATTGAGAGCGCTGCATGCGAGCCTGAGATTGTTGACTTGGCCAACATGCTCAACCGCATGGGTGCCCGCATTCGTGGCGCCGGCGGCCCCCGCATCATCATTGACGGTGTGGAGGAACTGGGCGGATGTGAGCACAGCGTGATGCCCGACCGCATCGTTGCGGGTACCTACGCGATGGCTGCGGCGATGACCAACGGCGACATCGTGTTGGATGACTTTCCGTACGACAGTCTGCTGGCGGCGATCAACCACTTGGATGAAATCGGCGTCCACGTAAGCAAACTCAATGCCAACGACGATGACTTTCGCTGCAGCGTGCGGGTGGAGAGCGATCGTGTGCTGAAGCCCACCATCATCACCACTCAACCGCACCCTGGCTTCCCCACGGATCTGCAAGCGCAGTTCATGGCGTTGTTGAGTTCAGCGGAAGGCAACAGCATCATTACCGAAAAGATTTACCCCGAGCGGTTTCTGCACGTGGCAGAGCTTTCGCGAATGGGCGCGCAGCTTTACCGGCAGGGCAACACCGTTGTGGTCAGTGGCGTTCGGCAACTGCGCGGCGCTCCGGTGATGGCCAGCGATCTTCGTGCCAGCGCCTGCCTGGTTCTTGCCGGGCTGGCCGCGCAGGGTGAGACAGAAGTGAGCCGCGTCTACCACCTTGATCGCGGGTACAACCGAATGGAAGAAACGCTTCGAACACTTGGCGCCAGCATCGAGCGATGCAAGGAGTCCAGAGTGGAGCAGCCTGAGGAGTCCATCCCCAGCATCATTCCCAGCGTTCGCGGTGCTGGTCTCACGGCTCGTGCGGCGCAGGATCCGCAGGTGCCCGCGGCAGAGTCGTAAGCCAATTCACACGATCCCCTCTCTCATTGGGCGTGCGGCCTTCGGGCCGTGCGCCCATGTTGTCTTAGGGGGCGGGCTTCAACATCAAGACCCGGCCGTATCGCTCCATCGCAGCGTCAAACTGTGCCGACGCCTGGCTTACGCTCGTGGCGAGCAGTTCCGCCAGTCCGGGAGATGTGGCCAGCAACTTGGCGTCACGATCCACAGTCTGGCGAATGGAGTGCACTGCGCGGTCAAACTCTGCGGCGGCTTCGGCAAAGATTCGCGCTTCGTCTTCGCGCCACGCTTGACGTTGTTGTTGGCCTGTTGGCCAGCCCACGATCGTCCACAATTGGGCCATGACCTCACGCTTGGTGGCGGAGAGTTCTGCGCCTGCGATGGCGAAGTCCGCCTTGGCAAAACCCAGATTCAGGTCGGGATCACCCAATGCTGTGCGAGCGGCGTACGCCTGTGCCTGCAACGCATCGAGTGTGGCCGCCGCTTGGGATAGCGCATGGCGAGGCATTTGAAGGCGGTCACGCATGCCCGCCACATTGATCTTCGAAAAGTCATCCTTCACGGCCCGTAGCGTTGGCACCACGGCGTCGGCTGCGGCGCCCTCTCCGGCACCCAGTTTGGCCACCGCGCGCTCCGCTCGCTCAGTGAGTGTGGCCCATTGGGCGCGCCACCCGGGAAGGTCGGTGCGAATCGCCTCCAGCAGTGCGTTCCATTCGCCTTTGGTTCGTTCAAGCCGAGGGGAGACATCGGCGCCCATCTCCTTGAGTTGTGCCCACGCCTCAGGGAGCCGGGTTGCCAAATGGCCTACGGCCTTCGCGGAACTGTGGCCGACGATCCACTCATAGTCGTTGGGAGCGGTGGCGGCGATGATGGCATTGGGTGGAAGCACTCCAGGGTCTGTAAGTTCACCCGAGCGAACGCCGGTGACTGTGCGGCCCCGACCGGTGTCAGCGATTTCCACGAATCCATCGCCCGCCAGCCCGCCAACTGAGGCAACGATGCGTGCTTGCTTGTACAGCACAACTTGGCGGGAGAGGACAAACTCCACGTGGTAGCCCACAAGCGATTCGCCCTCAAAAGACGGGCCCACGGAGACAACTTCTCCGAGGAGAAGTCCACCCACACGCACAGGCGATCCTGGCTTCAGTCCATACACGCCCTGTTCGGGGGTGCATGTGAGTATGTACGTGACCTTTCCTCGCGCCTCCCACCAATCCGCCGCCCACAGAATGCCCGCTGCTAGGGCCAAGCACGCAAACACGCCAATGCCGGCGCGCATGTTCTGTGTGTGTGATCGGTCGAAGGCCACGGCAAGAGGATCCGTGCCGCGTTACGGCTTGATCGGCGAAACAGAGGGGGGTGGCGAGTGCAGCGGAGGGGGCGGTGCGAACGCTGGTTCTGCCTGCTCGCTGCCAGTGGGTGGCTCCCTGCCGTCCAGCAGCACGTCAAAGAGTCTCTGCTGCGAAGCTTGGAAGCGGGTGAGCGATGAGGTGACCTGTTCCTGAACCGCAGTGCGGAATCGCGGATCGTCCTTGAAGCGCTCGGGAGCGGTGCGCATGGCCGCCTCCAACGTTTCGCCGGCCACGCGAAGATCGCTGGACGCCAAAGCAAAACTTCGTGCGGCTTCGTACAGATTCTCTCGGCTCAGCTCGCCGCCACTGGGCGTGTAGAGCAGTTTCCACGGGCTGCGGCGCACTTCCATCGTGGCCAGCTTCACTTGCGCTGCTGCGGTTCGGAGATCAGTCAGCATGGCGCGCAGATCCGGCAGGCGTACGCCAATCTCAACATCCAGCGTTTGCAGGGCATTGGCCAGACTGGCGGCGCCCACTTCAGCGTCATCAAGAATGCGGTCGATCTGCTCCAGATTCTTCTCACGGAAGTGGCTCACCACGGTGCGGGCATCGGCGGCCATGACCTTGGCGTCGTCCATGGCGGTGTCGAACTTGCCTGCGGCGTCGCTTGCCGATGACAGTGCCTTGGTGACATCGGTGCGCCAGCCTTCGTAGTCCTTGCGAGCATCCGCAGCGATGCTTGCCATGTCATTCAGAATAGGAACCACCTTCTCTGGGTACTGCACCTTGGCAAAACTTGATAGTGACCCAGTGAACGCAGTGAGGTCATCAAACATCGCATCCGCTCGGATGGCGTTCTTGGGACCCACAATGGTGGCCAGCAATCCGCCGCTGGGCTTGGCGGCCAGCACGCCATTCTCGGGCAGTGGCCCTGCGGAGGTGGTGCCCAGATCTAAGAAATTGAGCCAACTGGTGTTGCCCAGCAGCGGCTGGGATCGAATGACCTGTGCGTCCTTGTACAGCGGTATGGAGGCGTCCATCTGGATGGTGACATCAATCCGCCCGTCGGCGAATTGTTCATTGATGGCGTTCACGCGGCCCACCTTGAGTCCTGAGACGCGAACTTCCGCGCCGTTCTCAAGACCGGAGACTCCATCAGCCATTTGAAACTGCACGACGTACTGCTTGGTGCTGGCAAGGATGTTGGACTTGGTGAGCACGATCACCACGGCGAGACCGATCACCGTGGTGGATAAAAGGAACGCGCCCGCACGGATGGTGTTTGAATGTGGTGATGCGTCCGCCATGGGGCGAAATCGTAGCAGATGCCTAGCTGGTCACCATGGATTCATTGGTGGGGAAGCGCTTCATGGCACCAAGCAGTTGATCCATTTGCACCCACGGTGGTGAACTCATCAACCTGCGGCGAAGGGCGGTGACTGTCTTGAGTTCTCGCTCACCCATTAGCAGGTGTTCCTTGCGAGTGCCGCTGGCAGCCAAGTTGATCGCGGGGAACGTTCTGCGTTCGGCGATCTGCCGATCCAGAATGAGTTCCATGTTGCCTGTGCCCTTGAACTCTTCAAAGATCACTTGATCAGCGCGGCTGCCAGTATCCACCAAGCAACTTGCGATGATGGTGAGGCTGCCGCCCTCCTCGGCCTTGCGCGCGGCGCCAAAAAGTTGCTTGGGTACTTCCAAGGCTCGGCTGTCCAGGCCGCCGCTCATGGTGCGACCGCTGCTGCCATAGCGTCGACTGTTGTTGAACGCGCGTCCGAGGCGAGTCAAGCTGTCCAACAGCACCACAACATCTTTGCCCGCTTCCACCATGCGCTTGGCGCGGTCGATGGCCAGCATGCCCAGCGCGATGTGCCGTTCCAATTCTTGATCGTTGCTGGAAGCCAGCACGTGCGCAGGAACGTTGCGCTTAAAGTCGGTGACTTCCTCAGGACGCTCGTCGATGAGCAGTGCGATGAGTTCAACGGAGGGATGGTTGTGCTTAATGGAGTGTGCGATGTTTTGCAGCAGCACGGTCTTGCCGGCTTTGGGGGGAGAAACGATGAGCCCACGCGTGCCAAAACCCAACGGGCAAAAGAGGTCGATCAGTCGGCACGCCACGGGGCAACCCGGGTACTCCAGTTGCATGCGAGGCTGCGGGTCAAGTGGCGTGAGGTCTGCAAAGGTCTTGCGGCGCGCGTAATCGTCGGGCGCCAGCCCTTCCACCGCCACCAAACGACCGGCCACATGGCGGGTGGTCCGTCGGCGCCGGGAGGGTTGCTCCACAAACTCAATGGTGACTTCCTGACCGCTGCGCAGATTGTGTTCGTTGCAGAACTCGCTGGGCACCACGGGATCGTCCTGCGTGGCCACGATTCCATCTGCGAACTTGCGAATGCGACCTTCATGTGCACCTTGGGGAAGGTCAAGAATCCCGTTCATCATTGTCATGCAAACACCTTGAACTCTACGCTAGGAAACCGAGTGCGATCACTGTGCAGTCGGTGAAAGGGGGAACGCTCATCGTCGGACGAGTCCCGCCGGAGGTGCGGAAGAGCCAAATGGCAAACGCCTGACTGGCGTTTCATGCGGCTGATCGCACAATGGGGAGGCGCGGAGATCTCCGCACGGGGGGAATGATATCAGCGGGGGCGCGGGGCGTGTCAAGGGCGGGCATGACCGGTGTTCGAAACCAATTGGGCCGCGAGTGCGGCGCCCAGCCGGGCGTTAGCGTTCAAGAGCGCAATGTTGGCTTCTACGCTTCGCCCCTGAGTGGTGCGGGCCACGTGGTCAAGTAGGAATGGCGTAAGTGCGGCGCCGCCGATGCCCGCTGCATGAGCGGCGCGTTCGGCACCAATCGTGGCTGCTTCCAACTCTTGGTGCGGCAGCGCGCTTTCGTCGGGTGGCGGATTGGCGACGAGTACTCCCGTTCCGGGGTTGAACTCCCAGTGCGCAGCGCAGATGGCAGCGGCGTGAGCGGCGTTGTTCACCTGCACCTGCACGCGAAGGGTGTCGTCACCCGCGGTGGTGAATCGCGGAAAGTATGGAGTACCCATTCCAAGAACGGGAATGCCAAGCGTGTCCAGCATTTCCACCGTTGCTGGCAAGTCCAGAATTGACTTGGCGCCCGCGGAGACCACAGCGACTGGGCTGCGTGCCATGGCATGAAGGTCAGCGGAAACGTCTGGACGAACGGCCCAGTTTCTGTGCACGCCGCCGATACCACCCGTGGCAAAAACGCGGATTCCGGCGATGGCGCATGCCACCAGCGTGGCCGCCACGGTGGTGCCGCCGCTGGCACCGTCTGCTGCGGCAGGCCCCAAGTCACGTGCGCTGAGCTTGCGCGGATCGGGTAGCGCCGCCAGTTCTTGCAGTTGCTCTGCGTTCATGCCCACCAGGAGCTGCCCTCGCAGCATGCCGATGGTGGCCGGCACGGCTCCATTGGCGCGCACCGTCTGAGCCAGCAGTTGGGCCAACGCCAGATTGGCGGGGGCGGACGCGTTCCAGTCGCTAGTGCAGGTGGGCGCGCGCGCTAATGGAGCGCGGGGAAGTCCATGCGTCACCACCGCTGTTTCTAGAGCCACCACGGGCACGCGGTCGGCCAGCGCGCGGCGCACGTCAGAAGCGATCACAAGCGAGCGGGCTGCCATGTGGTTGAGAACGGTGGGCAGGTAAAGCGCGTGATCAACGCTTGCGGGTGCGCACCACGCCGCCCAGGCGCTTCATGGGTCGAGCGCTGGGCACCACGCCACCTGGGAACGCATTGACATCGGCGGTGGCTGCGGTTGGCATGGGTGCGGTGGAGTTCAAACGGTTCTTGGCGACGGCGGCGCGTTCACGCCGCGTCTTTTCAGCTTCGCGAATGGCAGTCACATCCCCAGGCACCGGGCCCGGCTCAAAGTCGGGGTAACTGCGCTGGGGAATCTCAATGTTGGCCAGCATTTCCACGGCGCTGAGCAGGTCGCCTTGATCGGGCGATACAAAGGACCACGCCACGCCACCTCGGCCTGCGCGTGCCGTTCGGCCTATGCGGTGAATGTAGACCTCTGGGTCCTCAGGAATGTCATAGTTGATGACGTGGCTGATGTCGTCCACGTCCAATCCTCTGGCGGCTAGGTCGCTGGCCACCAGCACGCTGAGGGTTCCCCCGCGCAGGCGGTCCATCACCCGGTCGCGCTTGGTCTGGTACATGTCCCCGTGCATGGTGTGCGCGTCAATGCTGTGCTTGCCTAGAAAGTCAGCCACTTGGTCAACGGTGCGCTTCATGCGGCAAAACACCAATGTCAGCGCGGGTTCTTCATGCTGCAGCAGGTGCAAAAGCAGCCGCTTTTTGTCCCACGGTTCAACGCTCAACCAGCTCTGGTCCACCGCGGCCACGGTGAGGCTCTTTTCAGTGGTGACGATCTTTTCCGGATCCTTCATATAGGTCCGGGCCAGCTTTTCAATCTCGGGGCTGATGGTGGCGCTTACAAAGATTGTCTGCGGCCGCTGGCGCATGGCGCCAAGGATTCGGCGGATGTCATCGCGAAAGCCGATGTCCAGCATGCGGTCCACTTCATCCAGTACGGCCACCTTGACGGTGTCGTAGGGGAGCATGCCTCGGCCGTGCATGTCCATCACGCGGCCGGGGGTGCCAACCACGATCTCAGGTCCGCGCTCCAGCTGCTTGGCTTGTGTTCGGATGGGCTTGCCGCCGTAGACAGGCAGCGCCTCTAGGCGGGTATGACCGGTGAGCTCTTTGATCTCGCGGCAAACTTGGATTGCCAACTCGCGTGTGGGCACCAGCACCAGTGCACTGAACGGCTCACCCGGCTTGATGGTGGAAAGAATGGGCAGGCCAAAGGCCGCGGTCTTTCCCGTGCCGGTCTTGGCTTGACCCAACACATCGCGCCCAGTCATGGCCAAGGGGATCAGGGCCGCTTGGATCTTGGTGGGGTGGAGGAATCCAGCTGCACGGACACCCTCCAGCACAGAGGGCGGAAGGCCTAGGTCGGCAAATGTCTTGGTAGTGTCAAACGTCTCGCTGCTAACCATCCGGGATCCGTACTCCTTCAAGGCAGGGGTTCATGGTAGGTTGACCCCTGAGCCGATCGTAACAGGCGGAAGGCACGGATGCCCTCTGCATGAAGGACAACAGTCACATCACCTTGGATTTGGATGCACTCGCCCACAACATGGGCGTGTTGCGCTCCATGGTGGGTCCGCAATGTGCGGTGAATGCCGTGGTCAAGGCCGACGCCTATGGCCTGGGGGTGGCCCGAGTGGCCCGCCGCCTCGTGCAGGCGGGTGCGGCCATGCTGACGGTCTTTGGTCCCGATCAGGCTGAAGCGCTCGAAGGAACCACCGTTCCAGTGCTGGTGCTGCAACCTGTGCGCGCCATTGACGCAGGGGGAGTGTTGCACTCCATGCTCGTGGCTGGCAGGCTGCACGTGGTGGCGCATGACGTTCATCACTTGGCTGAACTGGTGCTGCTGGCGCGAGAAGTGGGAGTGACCATTCCCGTGCATGTGGAAGTGGACACCGGAATGACGCGCGGTGGATGCGGCGCAGAAGATGCGGCCAAGATGCTGCTGGCCGTGGCGGCCGCGCGAGACTTGCGCTTGGCAGGAGTGATGACTCACCTTTCGCACGCAAAGGCCAGCGCGCAGCGGTGCGCAGAGCAATTGCGCGAGTTTGAAGTGTTTGTGGACAGCCATCGCGCACTCATTCCGCCGGAGTGCGTGCTACACATGGCAAGCAGTTACGGTGCGCTGCGTTCTGGCCGATTACACCAGACCATGGTTCGAGTGGGTTTGGCTTGGACAGGCTTGGCGATGGATGGCCCGGATGGCACAGAACACGTTGAAGGGTTGGAGCGATTCCGCCCCATTCTGCGCTGGAACAGCCAGTTGATTCATGTTCGCCGCGTGCCTCGGGGCACGGGTGTTGGATACGGCTGGCATTGGACCGCACGCCGCGATTCCACAATTGGCCTTGTGCCCGTTGGATACGCCGATGGATACCCCACGCTGAACCAACTGGGCACCGTGATGGCGCAAGATCAGGATGCGCCCGCGCGCTGGGTGCGCGTGACATCGCGCCGCAACGGAGTGGAGCGCTCTGCTTTTGCGCCAGTGATCGGTGCGGTGAACATGGACCAGATTTGCGTGGATCTCACGGGCCTAGACATCGGCCGCGAAAGCGTGGTTGGTCAAGAGATGGCGCACGCACTGCAGTGTCAGGTGGAACTGTACGGCGCGGATCCCACGGCGCGTAACTTTCCTGCGGCCATCGCGCAGCGAGTGGGTGTTCGCGTCTACGAACTCTTGTGCAGAATCAACCCGCGCATTCCGCGCGTGGCGCTGGCGGGTCAGGATGCGACAGCGCGCTTGGATGCCAACGTGGCCGCGCGACCTGCAGCTGTGCGCGCCGCCCCAGACGTTGCGTAACGCACAGACATCGAAGCCGAGGCGGCACCCGCCGCTACGCTGTGGCCGTGAGTCTGACCCAACCCCAGCAAAGCCATTCAGAACGATCCACCCAACCCGTGCGCGTTGGCGTGGTGAATTACATCAACACGCTGCCATTGATTGACGGGCTGGGCGGTTTGCGAGATATAAGCCTTCAACGGCACGTGCCGGCGGAGCTGTCGGCGCTGTTGGAATCTGGCTCCGTGGACATTGCGCTCTGTTCTGCGGTGGACTACCAAGTGAGCAAGGTTGCGCTGCAAGTTGTTCCGGTTGGCATGCTGGGGTGCTGCGGTGCCACGCACACCGTTCGGTTGTATTCGCGCGTGCCGTTGGGCCAGGTGCGCACGTTGGCGTGCGACCTGGAGAGCCACACCTCACGCGCGCTGGCGCAGTTGATTCTGGCCCGGCATGGTTCCAAGGCCGCTGTATTGGACTACCACCGTTCCACGGGTCCGCGGCGCCCCGATGCCGATGCCATGCTGCTCATTGGCGACAAAGTCGTCAACGACGCCCCAGCACCCGGCGAATGGGCGCACGAACTTGACCTCGGGCAGGCGTGGCACGAGTGGACCGGGCTTCCATTTGTGTTTGCGGTGTGGATGACCCGCGCAGATCTGACACAAGAACAATACGCCCGCGTGCAAACTGTGGCTCGAGTGCTTGATCATCAGCGCAGGCACAATCAGGAACGGCTGAGCGGAATGGTGGCGCGTGAGTGTGCATCACATGGTTGGCCCGCCGAATTGGCGCGTGACTATCTAAGCAACATGCTTCGCTTTGACTTCACACCTGAAGCCCGTGGGGGACTGGAACGTTTCTTTGCAGAGTGCGCTGCGGCAGGCATCTTCGGCGGTGTGCGCGCGCTGAAGTGTTTTGAGTGGTAACCATGGTGCGAGCGCGCGCATTCAGGTCGCAAGCGCTGGCGCGCATGTGGGAAGAACTTCGCTTCGCGCCGCCTGCGACGCTGGTGCGGCTTGCTCAAGATGCCGAAGCTTTTGCCGCCACCGTGGAGCCGCTGCAGGCGTACCCCGAGCAAGAAGTTTTGGAACGCATCACGCGCTACCGGTCCGATGCACCTGCCGCTGGCGACGTGATTGTGGGCCAGGCGCTGCTGGCCGACTTGGCGGCGTTTGTGGAGCACGCCACCTCTCGCGCGCCGCAGCGCGAAGATGTGCGCGGCGGAGCGCTGGCGTTGGCTGACGCCGCGGCCACACTAGGAGTCTCTCGCACCACGCTTGACCGCTACCGAGCACGCGGCTTGATGTGCCATGTGGTGCGTCGCGCTTCTGGCCCTGAACTCTGCGTGTACGCAGAAGTGCTGCGCAGTTTTGTGCAGCAGCACCAGACTCTCGTGAGGCGTGCCTCACAGACCGGCAGGCTTACCCCCGAGGCGCGCGAGTTGCTGCGTACCCGTGCGGCCGAAAGGTTGGCGGAGGGTCCTGCCACTTTGCAGGCACTGGCGCAAGGATTGGCATCAACAGTTGGCTTGAGTGCCCGGACCGTTCGCCGCGTGCTGGAGCAGGATGCCGCACTCAATGCCGGCGCCACGCCCATGGCGCGCACTCTTGACCAGCGCGCGGCCATTGGCGCCGCCCGCGCATGGCAGATGGGCGTAAGCCCACAAGCCATGAATCAACATGGAATGGCCAGTGTCGCGGCGTGCACGCGCGCCGTGCAACGTGGGCGCGCGCACAACTTGCATGCTGCGTGCCAGCGCTGTGTGGTGCTCACGTTGCCAAACTTTCATCGCGCCGACTCAGCGGCCACCCTGCTGGCACCCCCTGCGGTGCGGCAAGACCTGCCGGCTGGCGCCTGGGCTGTGCCCACTCCTAGGTTTGCGGCAAAGGGGGGCTTGGCGGGGCGCGCAGACTCAGCGGCGGTGGTGGCGCACCACTTTTTGCAGTGGCGGGCGCAGCGTGTGATGGCCAGCGGTCGCAGGCCAAGTTCACCCGAGTTAGACCAAGCTGAGCGCGACCTGCGGTGGGCGTACCGACTTCGTCGACGTGTTGTGGAATCGGCATTGCCGGATGCGCTGGCACGCGTGGCCCAACACTTGGGCTCTCCATGGACGCGCCTTCCGACTGATCTTCAACTCTGCTGGGCGGCTGCTGCCGCTCAGACCGTAGCTCATGCGCTTGACTTTCGCGCACTTTCAAGCGTCTCCATCGATGATGTTCACCCGCTGCGCGCAGCAGCCATGGCCGTGGAGCGCATGCTTTCACGACCGGATCTTGAGGCGTGGATTGCTCGCACGCCGCCCGTGCTACATGCCGCATTGGTGGCCCCCTGGATGGCACACCTTGACCCTGGAGATCGCTGGTCGCGCTGGCTGCCGCATGTGTCAGCCCCTCACGCGACGTTGGTGGCTCGTCGCTTTGGGCTGGATGGGCAGCCACCCGCAACCATGGCGGAACTCGCCCACATGACGCGTGGGTCCGCAGCCGCCGCTCAGGCGCAGCTGTACGCAGCGATGAAGGAGATTCGTGCGGCGTGCAGAATCAGCGCTTGCTGAACTGGTAGCGACGACGAGCGCCCGATTGACCGTACTTCTTGCGCTCCACCTTGCGGGCGTCGCGTGTTAGGAAGTTGTGCTCGCGGAGCACTGGTTCAAGTGAAGCGTCGTAGGCCAGCAGGGCACGGGCCAAACCCATGACCATGGCACCAGTCTGGCCGGTAAAGCCACCGCCCACCAGGCCGGCCTTCACGTCAACCTTGCCCTTGGTGCCAGTCTTTTCAAGCACGGCCAGCACGGACTTGCGGTCCGCGTCTTCAGTCAGATAGTCCTCAAGCGCCTTCTCATTCATGAGAATGCTGCCGCTGCCAGGCTTCACGCGCACGCGGGCAATGGCGGTCTTTCGGCGACCAGTTCCCCAGAACCAACCCTTGGAGTCCGGGCCCTTGATCTCTCGGATGTTGAGATCGGTTGGGGCAGTCTTGGAAGCTGGGGTGGCCTTGGCGGCGTGAGTGGATTCAGTGGTCATCGGTGTGTTGAGTTCGTGTGCGTTTCAGGAGTGCGTGTCTTGATTCAGCGGCGAGCGCAGGGAAAGTCCATCGCCTTGGGCTGCTGTGCGGCCAAGCCGTGGTCGGTTCCAGCGATCACGCGCAGATTGCGGCGGATCTTCCGGCCGAGACGACCGCGAGGCAGCATGCGGCCGATGGCTTCTTCAACCACCACCTCTGGCTTGGTTGCCAGCAGAGATTCGTAGCTGCGCACCCGCAGGCCGCCGGGGTAACCCGACCAGCGCTTGATGGACTTCTGTGCCGCCTTGTTGCCGGTGAGCTTCACCTTGCCAGCGTTGGTCACCACTACGCAGTCGCCAGAGCAGACATTGGGGGTGTAGTTGGGGCGGTGCTTGCCCATCAGAACCATGGCCACTTCTGTGGCCATGCGGCCGAGGATCATGCCATCAGCGTCTACGACGTGCCAGTTGGTGGTGACTTCGGCGGGCTTGAGATGAGTGGTCTGGCGGGGCATAGCAACGGGTCCTTTGGGGCATCCATCCAGCGGATGGAGAATCGCCAAAGATAGGCGTTTTGGGCATTCTGTCAACCCCCCGGGCGTGCCTGTACCTTGCCCGCCATGCTCCCAGAACCTACCAGTCCGCGGTCCAACACTTGGTCGGTCACCCTCTCGTGGCTGGTGATCGTGGTGGCCTTGGGCCTCAGTATGTGGAAAAACGATGCGCTTGCGCCACTAGGGCTCCCCGCAGAAATGAGCGAGAGCACGGAAAAGCCGTCCATGAAAGTGTCCGTGGGGCCACAACTGAGCATTTTGCTGCGAATCGCCAACGGACTCTCGCATTCTGCTTTTGAGGGGCAGGGCAAAGAAGCATTATTAGGCACATCACAAGGCGTGGTGGACACCGCTCACGCTTCAGGACCGGGCAGTGAACTGGGTGCCGCTGTCGTGGCGGCCAGATTGAATGACGTGCCCGCCGCGTTAGGACTGATCGATGAGTTAGAAGCCGCCATTCAGGATGGCACGGTGAAGGCTTCTGAAGCAGACCTGCAGCTTGTGAAAGATGTGCGGCAGGGGCTCGACGCGCTTGCAGCACCTGGGCCTGACGCGCTCTCAGCAGAAACTCAAGAGCGTTTGGCGGAACGATTGGGTTCAGCGGGCCGCACACTCTCGGCGATGGCCACCGATGACACTGAACAGTTGGAGTCACTGGCGGA
This sequence comes from uncultured Isosphaeraceae bacterium, assembly GCA_964640485.1. Taxonomy (GTDB): domain Bacteria; phylum Planctomycetota; class Phycisphaerae; order Phycisphaerales; family SM1A02; genus CAZXGD01. The sequence goes on from CAZXGD010000001.1 coordinate 185,728, forward strand.
GCAGGGGATCGTGAGATTGGTGGCGCTGATTGTGGTTGGTTTGGGCGCCATCCTGCTCGGATTGCTGGGGCTGGTTTCTCTGGTGGTCTTTCTGGTCAAGGCGATTACGGGCACACTTCAAGGGCCGGGGCCCAGCGCGGGTGGGCGATCCCACGTGTATGCAGAAGTGTTCGCCGTGTGGTTGGCGGGATTCCTGGTTTTGCACCTGGTGAGCGCGCAGCTCATTGGAGAGTCACCCGAGATTGCTGTTGAGCCGCCGATCTCAAATGAGTGGCAGTTGATTCTCTCCATGCTCATGATGGTGGCGGCCTTCGTGGGCGCACTTGCATGGGGGTTCTTCCGAGGCCTGTCATGGAGCTCCATTCGCCAGGATGTGGCATTGACACCCGCGCGGATCTCAGATGTGTGGTGGGGCTTGGTGGGCTACTCCATGGGTGTGGCGTGCTTGGCGGGTGGCGTGATCATCATGCTTCTGTTGGTGGCAGTGATGAAGGCGCTCGGGGTGAGTGACGAGCAATTGCAGCCTTCACACCCAGTGCAGGAGTGGTTGGAAACCGGGGGCGCGGGCACTTTGCTGCTTACTTATCTGCTCGCAGCAGTGATGGCTCCGCTCTTTGAAGAGTTTCTCTTCAGGGGCGTGCTCTATCGCCACTTGCGAGATTCATTTGGTGCCGCGGGCCCGGTGGTTGCCGTAGCGGGCGCAGTGCTTGCGTCCAGCGTGATCTTTGCGGCCATTCACCCGCAGGGCATTGTGTTCATACCGGTCCTGGGTGGGTTGGCGGTGGCCTTCTGCCTGATGCGCGAGTGGCGCGGAAGCATCAACCCAAGCATCTGGACTCACGCCATTAACAACGGCCTCATAGTGAGTCTGAATCTTCTGCTTCTGCGGTAGGTGTGGCGCCGCCATCGGCTTCCATGGCGGTCATGCGCTGCCAGTCCTCCATGGTGATGAGCACGTCTCGGTGCACGGCACCCTTGTGCTCACCCACGATCCCGGCCTGCCCCATTTGATCCACCAGTCGGCTGGCCCGGCCGTAGCCGATGGCCATGCGCCGCTGCAGCAGACTTACGCTGCCGCGCCCGCTTTCAATCACGATCTCCACGGCGCGATCAAAGAGCGGATCGCGCTCGGAAGAAGCAAGACCACCCTCACCGGAGGTTGCTTCAGCCGAAGCGCCCGGTCCCTTGATGGCGATGAGCGTTCGCTCGAATGTGGGGGCGGCCACTTCCTTCAGGAACTTTGCCACGCCACGAGATTCGCGGTCGGTCACCAGCGTGCCTTGCGCCCTGCGCACATCGCTGGTGACCGGTGTGACCACCAGCATGTCGCCGTGGCCCAGCAGTAGTTCGCCGCCCTTGTGGTCCAGCACGATTCGGCTGTCCATGGCGCTGGCAACCTTAAAGCTCACGCGGCAGGGCATGTTGCTCTTGATGAGACCGGTGACCACGTTGGCTTGCGGCCGCTGTGTGGCTAGCACCAAGTGCATGCCAACCGCGCGCGCCTTCTGTGCGATGCGCACGATGAAGGTCTCCACCTCCTTGTGCTGCAGCATCAGGTCTGCAAGCTCGTCGATCACAAAGACCATGTAGGGGAGCTTTTTGGGAGTGCGGGCCCACTGCAGGTCGTTCTCGGGCGCGATGCGAGCTTTGAGTTCCTCTTCGCCCAACCCGTTAAAGCTGCCAATGTCCTTCACGCCTGCGCACTTGAGCAGTTCGTAGCGTTCCTCCATCTTGCCCACCGCCCACTCCAGCACGCCGGCGGCCTTGTCCATGTCTGTGATCACCGGGCACATCAAGTGCGGAATGTCACTGAACTGGCTCATCTCGACCATCTTGGGATCCACCAGGCAGAGCTTGAGCTCGTCCGGGCGCTTGGTGTAGAGCCAGCTCATGATGATGGTGTTCATGCACACGCTCTTGCCGCTGCCGGTGGTGCCGGCGATGAGCATGTGCGGCTGACGGGCCAAGTCGATCACCAGCGCTTCGCCTGAGCTGTCCTTGCCTAGGAACATGGGCAGTGCCATGCCTTCGGCGGCGGGGCCGCTCATGAGTTCCTTTAGGCGCACCTTCTCTTTGTGTTTGTTGGGCACTTCAATGCCCACCGCGGTGCGTCCCACCATGTTGGGAATGATGCGCACGTTGGGGGCGCTCAGGGCGCGCGCGATGTCTGTGGCGATGGTCTGCAATCTGGCTGCGCGAGTGCCGGGGGCCAGTTCAACGCTGTACAGCGTCACCACCGGGCCACTCTCGATGCCGCTCACTTCGCCCTCGATCTCGTAGGTTCGCAGCGCTTGCTCAAGATGCCCTGCCTGCGTGCGAACGAACTCTTCCATCTGGATGCTTTGCCCGCCTTCGGGGTCCTCCAGCAGATCCAGCGTGGGGAAGCGGTATCCCTCGTAGTTTTCGGCGCGCGGAATGTCCTCATCGCGGGCCACAACCTTTGGAGCGTTGGCCATGCGCACCGGCAGACGGGCGATCTTTTCACGAAGCTCCTCGGCCGTCAGCGCGCGCGGAGCCAATGCGTCTTCTCCCTGAGCCTCATCATCGTCCTGCGAGCACTCCTCTTCTTCATCCTCGGCGTCCTGGGCGTCCACGTCTTCGCCATCCACGTCGTCTTCGTCTGCTTCGTCATCTGCCTCCGCCACGCTGACGTTGTCTTCCAACTCATCCTCTTGCTCTTCGTCATCCTGCTCCACCGGGCGAACATTGGCCGGCTTCAAGCGGGTGCGCGTCGCGGAAGGGGAGGGGGGAGTGGCCACGGCCAGCGCGGGCTGTGCGGATCCGCGGAGCTTGGCCCAGAGTGGGGACAGGAACGCGGCATAGTCGAACTGCCAAACGGGCTCAAGGAAGGCCATGCCCCGCATGGTGGCAGCGGGGAGCGCAAAGACAACCTCGTCCGCAGCCACGATGGCGCCAATCACAAGAGCGCAAAGCAGAATGAGGCTGGTGGCCAAACCGCTGAACCGCACACCCAGCTCACCTGAGATCCACTGCGGAAGCATTCCTGCTTCCATGCCAGCCACGGGCCCAAGATTGGGGAACCACAACGCATGAATGGAACTGGCGGCAAGCATCAGAATCACCGCACCAACCACGCGAACGGGCAAGTGTTCCACCCGCGCATTGCGTGCCGTCGCCACGAGGGCTACAACGGCAAGCACCAGCGTGGTCCACACACCGTAGCCCAGCACGCCGTAAGTCCAAAAGGCCACAGCAGCGCCGCCGTTGCCAAGGAGATTGGCGGGCGGATCATTGTGAACGGCCACGGCTTTGCTGGGCCAGTCGGCGCTGCTAAACGAACCCAACGCCAGAAGCAGCGCAAGGGTGAACCCTGCACATGCCACCCACGTCAGGCGCTTCTTGAACGCCGGGGTCTTCATGAGGTGCGTGACGGTCGATCCTTCGGTCGTCTTCGAACGGGCCATATTCGAGTGGGTATCGGCATTTAGCCCCCATTCAGAACGATCTTTCGGGGGGTTGGCTACCATCACAACCCGCATGCACTTTGCGTTGGTCGACACCATTCTGGAACAGAACGCCACCAGGGCTGTGGCCGTGAAGCAAGTCTCCCTTTCTGAGGAGTACCTGCAAGACCACTTTCCGACATTTCACGTGCTGCCCGGGGTGTTCATGCTCGAGGCGCTCGTGCAGACCGCACGCCACATGTTGGATGCCGCGGGCAAGCCCCGTTGGGTACTTGGTGGGGTCCGTGCGCTGCGCTATGGCAGCTTTGTGAAGCCCGGCGAGAGTCTGGTGATGGAAGTGAGTCTAGAAAAGGAGCAGCCGGATGGGTCCATTCTGTTTAAGGGCGTAGGCACCGTACGGCGCCAAACCGCCGGGCTGCTCCATGCGGGGGCCGCATCCCCCGAAGCCGAAACGGCGGTATCAGGCCGCTTTACAATGCGCCCCCTGCGGGTACCCCCGCAGGTCCCGGGTGGGGCCTAGCCCCACCACATTGGGGTGACGATTCTGGACCGCCCGCTGGCGGCCCTACCTCTTACGGAGCACACATGGCTCATTCACGCGACGAGATCGAGCAGAAGGTGACGCAGGTTTTAGAGAACGCTTTGGGTGCAAGCCCAGAGGACATCACTCCTGCAGCCATGCTCACTGAGGACCTGGGAGCCGAGAGCATTGACTTTCTAGACATCCAGTTCCAGCTTGAGAAGAAGTTCTCGTCGCCAGAAAAGCCGTTCAAGATTGAGCAGGGGGAGCTCTTTCCAGAGAACATGATGAGCAACCCGGACTATCTGAAGGACGGCAAGTTCACTGACGCCGGCATGGCTGTGCTCAAGGAAAAGATGCCGCACGTGGACCTCTCCTCCTTTGACGCGGACCGCAGCGTGAAGGGGCTACCCAAGATGTTCACCGTGAAGAGCCTTTGCGACTTCATCGAGATCAAGCTCAAGAAGGGTTGACCGCTTGCGCTGGATGTGGATTGACACCATCGTTGCCTACGAGCCCAACCAGCGGCTGGTGGCGATCAAGAATGTCAGCCTTGCCGAGGAGCACTTGCATCAGCACTTTCCCGCGGATGCCGCGCGCGGGTTACCTGCGCAGCCGGTGATGCCGGCCAGTCTGATGCTTGAAGGCATGGCGCAGACGGCAGGCATTCTTGCGGGAAGCATGCGTCGATTCAAGGAGAAGGTGATCCTTGCCAAGATTCAGCGTGCGGAGATCACACAGGACGTGCTCCCCGGACAGTGCATTCGCTACGACGCACGCGTCGAACGCTTTGACCCGCAGGGGGCCAGCACCGCCGGCACCATTGAGGTCATGGACCATCGCTCGGGCGCCTGGCAGAAGATCGGCGAGACCGAGATTCTGTTCAGCCATGTGGACCAGAATGTGAGCGGGCTGGCCTTCCCCGAGCACAATTTTGTCTTTAGCGACAGCTTTCGCAACGTGCTCCAGTCCAGCGGACTTGGTCACTTGATGGATTGAGTTTGGAGCCGGTCCTACTGCGTGGGAATCTTGAACTCGGGGTGCGGAAGGGACTCGGCGCAGCACGCGGTCGTCGCCGCCGCTGAGCCACTCCCCGCAACGGTCGCAAAATCTCTGGAAAACGACCCCGACTTGGAACGAATCCAGGTCGGGGCCGATCCAGGGACAGATGGGCCCATACTGCTCGGGCCCGGTGTCGTGCGGCGCGGGGCGTTCGTGGTCGCTTCGGCGCCGGCGGAGTCCGTTGCGTGGAGCCGGGCGATGTGTTTGCCTCGGCCGCCACGCGTTGTTCGTCCCGGGCGCAACCCTCCATGCGCCCGAGTACAGCACCACTGTCGAATACGGCCCACACCCCGCAAGTGTGTGCCTTACCGAATGCCAAATGCCGCCCGCACAGACGGACTATCGGGCGCGGGTGGCCCCCTGAGTGCGCTACCGTGCGCGCATGTCTCGTCATTTGGCCGTCTACACAGGCAGTTTCGACCCCATCACGCTGGGGCACTTGGATGTGCTGGCGCGCGCGCGCCTCCTTTTTGACGAGGTGATTCTGGCCATTGGGCACAATCCCAGTAAGCCCGCGCTGTTCACCTTTGAGGAGCGCCTGAAACTGGCCCGCCAGTGCGTGACTGAGCTTATGAACGCGGAGAAATCCGGGGCGCCCGTGCGCGTGGAGCACTACACCGGACTCACCGTGGACTTTGCCAAGCAAGTTGGGGCAGCGGCCATCGTGCGCGGCATTCGCAATGTGAGCGATCTGGCCACCGAGTGCCAGTTTGCCATTACCAATCGGCAGGTGGCGGGTATTGAAACGGTCTTCATCGTGACAGGCGAGAGCTTTGCATACACCAGCTCAAGCCTCATCAAGCAGATCGCCGCGTTCGGCGGATCTTTGGACAAGCTTGAGACTCTTGTGCCGGCCAGCGTCATCAGCGCACTTCGCGCCAAGCGTGACGATCCGGGCAACCCCCTGGGGCAACTGGCTGCGGAGCATCACGGCGGCGATGGCGGGTAAGGTGTGGCCATGAAGACCACCCCCGTTCACCACGGAATGTTCTGCTGGCATGAGTTGGTCACGGCGCAAACCAAGGAGGCGGCAGAGTTCTACCGGCAACTCTTAGGCGGTCAAGTGCAGTCGTTTCCGGTTGGGGCGGGCGAGTACTCAGTGCTTGAGTTAGAGGGGCAGACACTCGCAGGGTTTCAGCCCGCCAGTGAAACCTATCACACCAACACACCCAGCCAATGGATGAACTACGTGGCTGTAGACGACGTGGATGCCGCGGTGGCGCGAGTGGTGGCCAATGGTGGCACGGTCGACTGCGCCGCACATGACTTTGCGATCGGACGCACCGCTCGGGTGAAGGATCCGCAGGGGGCCCGCCTTGCGCTTTTTAAAGGCGCACCTGGAAAGACCGACGGCACCAATCCTGTTGGCCACGGCGCGGTGTGCTGGCTTGAATTGGTGACCACCGATGTGCCTGCTGCGGCTCACTTCTATAGCAAGGTTCTGGGCTGGACCTACTCCACCAAGAAAATGCCGTGGGGAGACATGCAGGTCGCCAGCGCAGGCGAAACTCGCGTGGCCACGCTCTTTGCGCAGTGCGCCGACGACCGCCTGAAGTTCTGCCGGTGGTACCCCTACATTCAAGTTGATAGCGTGGACTCTGTGGTGAAGCGCGTCCGCTCGTTGGGAGGAACGGAAGCGTCCGACCCCATGGATGTGCCAGACGTGGGGCGGTGGCTTCCCGTGACGGATGCCGTGGGCGCCGAAGTTGCGTTCTTAGAATTGCTTAGGCAGTAGCCCGATACTCACACTTGCTGGTGCAGGTCTCTTGCACCACCACCAGCGCAAGTTGCGGCAACGCGGGCTTCAATCGATCCCAGATCCACTTGGCGATCATTTCGCTCGTTGGGTTTTCTAGCCCGGCAACTTCATTCAAGCAACGATGGTCGAGCGCGGCTTCAATGGGCGCCGTGGCTGCCTTGATGTCGCCGTAGTCCATCAAATAGCCCTTGGTGGTGTCGAGGTCGCCCTCGATCACCACGTCAACCTTAAAACTATGTCCGTGCATGCGCCGACACTTGTGCCCTTCTGGAAAGGTGGGCAACCAGTGCGCCGCTTCAAAGCCAAAGGACTTGACCAAGCGGACGGACACGCGGTTTCAACGTGCGAGCCCTCGGCGTTACGCCGTGGTCTCGCCCGCTGCTTCCTTCTTGGCCTTGGGGGCCTGCTTCTGAGCTTCGCCGGTGACCGACTGGCCTTCGACATGCTTGAGGCCACGACGCTGATCGCGCAGGCGGCGAGCCTTGCCGAAACGGTCGCGCAGGTAGTAGAGCTTGGCACGGCGGGCATCGCTGCGGCGCACCACTTCAATCTTGGCTAGACGCGGCGAGTGCAGCGGGAATGTGCGCTCAACGCCCTCGTTGGCCACGATGCGGCGCACCACGATCATCTTGTGAATGCCGCGGCCGTTGGTGCAGATGAGCACGCCCTGGAAGACCTGCACGCGCTCCTTGTCGCCTTCAATGATTCGGTAGTGAACGTCAATCGTGTCACCCACGCTGAACTTGGGCAGTTCCTTTTCATTCTTCAACTGGTGGGCGACGACGGAGTCCATGATGTGAGTCTTGTTCATTGCAATCCAATCTTTCCGCAGGCTTCCGCCTGCTTCTTTAGCCTTCAGCCCTGCGCGTCCTGCGCCAGGCCACCGTCGGCCGATTGCGACGTGGGACGGGTCATTCCGCCCAGGGGTCGCTGCAGAAGGTCGGGGCGACGCACGCGCGTGCGCTCCACCATCTGCTCCTGCCGCCAACGCGCGATCAACGCGTGATCGCCATTCAGCAGCACATCAGGCACTGCGCGGCCGCGCCACTCGCGTGGCCGCGTGTAGTGAGGGCAGTCCAGAAGGGGGTCGCCTTCCAGGGTGCGATGGCTGAAGGAGTCTTCAGCCGCGCTCTGCTCATGCCCAAGTACTCCGGGTAGGAGTCTGGACACCGCATCGACCAGCAGCATGGCGGGGATCTCTCCGCCGCTCACCACATAGTCGCCTGCGCTCAGTTCGAGTGGCGCGAGTTCCTGTATCGCGCGCTCGTCAATGCCTTCGTAATGCCCCGCGATCACCAGAAGGCGGGGCTGCCTGGCAAGCCATTCGACGCGGGGTTGAGCCAGGCGCTCACCCTGCGGCGTGAGCAGCACGCGACATGCTGCTCGAGAATCCAGTCTTTCAACAGCCTCTGTCGCGTCTACAAGAGGCTGACACATGAGCACCATTCCAGGGCCGCCGCCAAAGGGTCGGTCATCCACCTTGCGGTGTTTGTCCTGCGTAAATGCGCGAATGTCGTGCACGTGGCACTCCAGCGCGCCGCAGGTCTGAGCCCTGCCCGGGATGGACGCGCCCAAGACGGGCGGGAACATCTCGGGAAAGAGCGTAAGGAGATCAATTCTCACGATCGCCTCACGCAGAGATCTGCATTAGGCCTTCTTCTCGGGCACTGGCTTGGGGCCACGCTTTGGGGGAAGGCCCTTCTTCGCGCGAATGGAGTCCGCCTTCATGCGGCCCTTCACGTGCACCTTGGCCAGCACCTTGTCGCTCACGGCACCGCCGGCCAGCTTGATGAGTGTGGCCACGGTGGGGCTGGGCTGTGCGCCCACGCTCAACCAGTACTGCAGGCGCTCCATCTTGAGCTTGAACTGCTTGCCTTCCTTGCCCTGGGGCTCGTACCAACCCAACTGCTCAATGGTGCGACCATCGCGCGGAGAGCGGGAGTCCATGGCGGCCAAACGATAGAAGGGGTGATGGGCGCGGCCCATCTTCTTAAGACGCAGAACGACCATAGGTCGTGTCCTTTGGTAAGCGCTTGTCTCGGTCGAGCGTCGGCACCATGCCGCGCGCGAGTCGGGTGCACCGTGGGGCGGAAGCCGCAGATTTACATCTGTTGGCCCGCTGTGCGATGCGCCTTTGACAGGCGGTTGCGAGCGCAGAAGGGTACAGGAAACCCCGCACAATCTCAATGGCTTTAGCGGGTGCGGATGCGCGGGCGCGCGTGCCGCGCGCGGGTTATTGGTTGTCCTGCGGGGCAGAATCGCCCGAAGGCGCGCCAAGTGCGGCCACATCCCGTTCCAAGAGGTACTTAGCCGTGGCCTGTTTGTAATCACGAGCGAACTTCGCCAAACCCGCCTGAAGCGGATCATTGATCGCGGTGAAGAAAATGATCAGCATGGCCAGCATGCCGTACAGGCGCACTTGCGGGTCATCAAACAGGCGTTCGATTCGGGGAACCATGCTTCCCAGAACTCGGCTGCCGTCAAGCGGTGGCACTGGCAGCATGTTGAACACCGCAAGCAGCAAGTTTAGGAATCCACCCAGCCACAGAAAGATGGCCAGGTTCCTGCTGAAGGGCTGCGTCATGTCCACGCGGTCAGTGATTTGCATCCAATCCCAAACGCCGGCGCTGGTGAGGCAGACGAATGCCAATATGAGATTGGTGAGCGGGCCCGCGATGGCTACGGAGAAATTGCCCCAACGCCGATTGCGGTATCTGCTGGGGTCGGTGGGCATCATGCCAAAGGCGATGCCCGCCACCGCGAACAAGATGAGCGAGGTCATGCCCATGTGCACGACAGGGTTGAGCGTCATATGCCCCAAGGCGCGCGGAGTGTTGTCGCCATTGCGAATGGCCACCACACCGTGTGCCAGTTCATGCAGGCAAATGCTGGCAATCACCCAAAAGATCCAGCTGAACAACGGAACCACTCCGCCACTTTCATACAGCGACTGCACCCACCACGTCATGTGTTGACCTCAGAGTGCTGCATCTGCGGAGTGGGTGAGAGGCCCGTCAGCCCCGGCGCGCGCCAGACCACGTTGCCGCCGAGCACGGTGCCGGCAAGTGCGGGAAGACCCGCCCTCCAATCGTGCTCGAAGGGATCCGTTGCCCACACGCACAAATCTGCGTGCATTCCGGGGGCTAGGCGCCCCACGGTGGGATCGCGCAACGCCTGCGCTGCACCTGCGGTGTAGGCGTGGAGCGCTTCCTGCACGGTGAGGTTCTGTGATGTGCAACAGGGGTGGCCCAAGTCGTCGAGCCCGGTCACCGCGGCGCGGATACCGGCTCGGGGATCCATGCTCACGATGGGCCAGTCACTGCCAAACGCAAGCTGCGCACCCGCGTTGAGCAAGTCGCGGAAGGGGTAGAACCGATCCATCCTGGACTCGCCCAGCCGACCCTTGGCGATGCGCGCATCGCTGGCCTTATGTAGCGGCTGCATGCTGACGGACCTTCCCGCCAGGCGCAGCACATCCTGCGGATGAATGGTTTGAGCGTGCTCAAAGCGAGAGAGCCTGCCGGGATCAACGGCCACGGCGCAGTCCACTGCCATACGCACCGCGGCATCACCGATGACATGAATGGCAGGACTGAACCCCTTGGCCACCACCTGGGCAAACCACTCTTGGAGCCGACCATCGGTGCGTTCGGCAAACTCAACAAACATGCCGCTGTTAGTGGGATCGTCTGAGTAGGGCTCCAACATGCGTGCGGTGCGGCTGCCCAACGTGCCATCAGCGAATGTCTTGTAGCCAACGATGCTCACGAGATCGTCGTTGGGGAACTGCGTGCCAAAGGCAAAGTCCATGGGCCACTCGCGGTCCACCAGCGTGGCCCGCACGCGCAACGTGAGCTGTTGCGGTTGGTGCGACCGCATCCACAGAAACGTATCGCGCAGGTCTGCGCCGTATTCCATGGTGCAGACGGTGGTGACACCCATGGAGTTCGCCAGCGCACAAGCTTGGGCGATCGCGGTGCGCTTGTGTGTATCCGTTGGTTCGGGCAGTAGAGGATTGGCCAACTTCCATGCCGCTTGCTCTAACAGCAGGCCGGTGGGCTCACCCTTGGAATCCTTCACGATCTCTCCACCTGGCGGGCAGGGCTTGCCGTGCAACAGATTGAGCACCGCCTGATTCACCAGGCACGCGTGATGATCCATGCGATATGCCATCACCGGGCGATCGCCGGCCGCGCGGAGCCATTCCTTGGTGGGGCGTTCACCACCCCACAGCGAGTCATCCCACGCATGTGCGCGCAGCCACTCCCCGGGCGCAAGTTGTGCGTGAGCTTTGGCAATGGCGGCCTCGAAATCCTTCCGAGTGCGTGCTTGCGAAAGGTCAACTTGCGCCAGCGTGGCGCCACCGAGCGAAAGGTGCGTATGTGCGTCCACCAATCCTGGAGTGACGGTGTGCCCGGGCAGCGTAATCACGGGCGTGTCGGGCCTACCCGGAGCATCCACGGCGGCAATGCGCCCATCTTGAATGTCCAGCGAGCTGGCCCACGGATGTGATGGATCAGCGGTCCAGAAACGTGCGCCTTGCAGTCTGACGCGAGAAGGAAAGGCGGCGTTGGGCATCGCGTTCCGTATCCTATGAGGAATGAACACCCAGCATGATTGGTGGACGCGCGCAGCAGCAGTACTGGTGGTCGTTGCAGCACCCGCACTCACCGGGTGCGACAAGCCGCCGCCCCCCAAGCCGCCCACGCCGGTAACCACCATGAACGCTGCGGGCAGCGCGTCGCCCATCGCCGCGCCCGCCGATGCCGCCAAGCCAACGCCCAAAGATGTTGGCACATTCAAGGTGAGCGGTGCGGAGGATGATCCAACCACCATTCAGGTGGCGGGGCTCACCATGAGCAAGCCGGTGACGTGGGTGTGGACCACGCCATCGCAGAGCATGCGCGCGCTGCAGTACGCCGTGCCGGCCGAGGGTGGAACGGCGGGCGCTGCTGAACTGACGTTCACGGTGTTTACAGGGACTGATGGCGGCCCCATTGCAAGCAACTTGGACCGTTGGGCCGCATTCTTCCGCAATGAAGATGGCTCGCAAGCGCCGCACACGCGCAGCGAAATGGAAGCCGGAGGCAAGAAGATTTACCGTCAGGACAGCCAAGGAAGTTACGCCGGCATGATGGGGCAAGCTGCGCCGCGCCCTGGCTACGCGCAACTGGGCGCCATCATTGACGCGGGCGATCAACGCGTGTTCATTAAGTTGGTGGGGCCCACACAAACGGTTGAGAGCAACCGCACGGCCTTTGACGCCATGCTGAAGAGTGTGAAGTAACGGTGGCCGCCTCGGTCCGTGCGGGGCCGGCGGACTACTTGAAGCGCGCGTTCACTTGATTCCAGTTCACAATGTCCCACCACGCGGCCAAGTAGTCCGCGCGGCGATTCTGGTAGTGCAGGTAGTAGGCGTGCTCCCAGACGTCAATGCCAAGGAGCGGTGTGCCGGTGATATCCACAACACCCTTCATGAGCGGGTTGTCTTGATTGGGTGTGCTGACGATGGCCACTGAACGGTCATCCTTCTTGATGAGCCACGCCCAGCCGCTGCCAAAGCGCTTCATTCCCGCGTCGGCAAACTGAGTCTTGAAGGCATCCATGGAGCCAAAGGCTTTTTCAATGGCAGACTTCAACTCCGCGCTGGGCGCACCGCCTGTGCCCTTGGGGCACATGATGGTCCAGAAGAGCGAGTGGTTGTAGTGCCCGCCTCCGTTGTTGCGCACCGCGCCGCGAATTGATTCCGGCACTTGAGTGATTCCAGCGCAGATCTCTTCGATGGACTTGTTTGCCCACGCAGATTGGCCCTCAAGAGCCTTGTTCAAGTTGTCCACGTACGCCTTGTGGTGCTTGGTGCGATGGATGTTCATGGTTTGCGCGTCGATGGAAGGTTCGAGCGCATTTTCGGCGTAGGGCAATTCGGGAAGTGTGAATGGCATGTGTGACTCCTGCGAGGCAAAGTGTGCGAATGGTGACGATGCATCCCCGGACCGCCCGAGCAATCCTGCGGCCACGCCGGAGACCACGGCACTGGCCACAAAACTCCGTCTGCTGACGGCGTCGGGGCGAACGGGTTGCTCGGGGTGATTCTCAGACATGCGGATGACGGAAGGTCAATCATAGTCCCCGCGTAGGCTTGTGTGAATGTCCGCTGCGGCGCGTGTGATAGATGCCAATGCCAATCGGGCGCGCGAGGCGTTGCGCGTGCTGGAAGATGCCGCGCGTTTTGCGTTGAACGATGCCGCGCTAAGCGCACGATTCAAGGATTTGAGGCACGAACTTCAGGGCGCGCTGTCAGTGTTGCCGCAAGGTTGGTTGCTGGCGCATCGCGACGTTGCGGGCGATGTGGGGCAAGAGATCACCGGAGAGCATGAGATGAGCCGCTCGGATCACCACGCCGTGGTGGTCGCGGCCGGAAAGCGTTTGGGTGAGGCGCTCCGCAGCATTGAAGAGGCGCTCAAAATGGTGGACGCGCGTGCGGCGCGCCGCGTTGAACAGATGCGGTACGCCGCGTATCAGGCTGAGGCCGCGCTGGTGTTGCGCATGGGCAGCAGCCGCAGGCGGCAGTGGCGTGTGTGCGTGCTGCTTACGGAGAGTTTGTGCGTGCTTCCCTGGCAACAGGTGGTGGAGGCCGTGTTGGCCGGCGGCGCGTGCTGTATTCAGGTGCGTGAGAAGGCCATGACCACGCGGCAGTTGTCTGAGCGCGTGCGTGCAGTGGTGGCTGCGGTAGAACAACACCGCAACGGCTCCTGCACGGTGGTGGTGAATGACCGCGTGGACGTTGCGCTTGCATGCGGCGCCCACGGCGTGCACCTGGGTGCGGACGACCTTTCAGTGGCAGACGCGCGCAGTTTGGCGGGCACAAGCTTGTTGATCGGTTGCAGCACCCACTGTGTGGCAGAGGCCAATCACGCCGTCTCTGCCGGCGCGGACTACTGCGGCGTCGGCGCCATGTTTGCAACTGCCACCAAGCCTTCCGTTGCGGTGCAGGGAGAGCGATACTTGCGAGAGTTTCTCTCCGTGCACCCCTCGATGCCGCACCTAGCCATCGGTGGAGTTACCCCCGCCAACGTGGCCACACTTGCTGCCGCTGGTGCGCGAGGGGTGGCCGTGAGCGGCTGCGTTTGCGGCGCAGCAGACCCCGCTGCAGTGGTTGGCGAATTGGCAAAGGCATTCACGTGACTCTGCGCGACCCAATCTTTACGTTGCTGGGCACCGGCACCAGTGCGGGCGTGCCGGTCATCGCGTGCGAATGTGCCACCTGCACCAGCACCGATCCGCGCGACCGCCGTACTCGCGCGGGAGCTGTGCTGAGCTTTACAGACGCCACTGGTCACCACCGCGTGGTGCTGATTGACGCGCCCCCGGACCATCGCGAACATGCCTTGCGAATGCGTTTGAAGCGGGTAGACGCCATCCTGTTTACGCATGCTCATGTGGATCATGTCTTTGGGCTCGACGATGCGCGCCTGTACAACGTGAGCATGGGTGGCCCCATCGCGTTGTACGCGGAGCGCTCTGTCTTTGAAGATCTTGATCGCATCTACCGCCACATTTTTCAGGCGCACCGAAATGTCAATCGCAGCTTTGTGGCCACGGTATCAACGCATCCGACTGAGCCAGCGCGGCCATTTGAACTCTTCGGACTGCGTGTCACTCCGCTGCGGCTGCTTCACGGAGCGCTCCCCATTCTGGGATACCGCTTTGACCTTCCCGAGTCGGCAGGGTCATTTCCGCTGGCCTATTGCACAGATGTGAATGGCATTCCTCCCGAAACGTGGCCGCACCTCGCCGGAGTTCAGACGCTGGTGCTGGACATGCTGCGTGAGCGGCACCACGCCACGCACTTCTGCTTGCAAGAGAGTCTCACCGTGGCGCATCGCGTAGGTGCCCGCCGGACGGTGTTCACACACATGACCCACGATGTGCTCCACGCAGAACTCAGCCAGCGGCTGCCGCCAGGAGTGGAACTTGGCTTTGACGGTTTGCAGTTCAACGGCTCGTAACTAGGCCAGTGCAGGGGTTGGGGCGGCAGGGGGGTCGTGCTATCATTCCCGCCCCTATGGCTCAGCTCCGTGAAATCAAAAAGCGCATGGGCGCGGTAAAGACCATCCAGCGCATCACCAAGACGATGCAGATGATCGCCACCGCCAAGTTCACGGCGTCGCTCACGCGCGCCAAGAACAGCCGCGCCTACACCGAGACCATCCGCACGTTGGTGGCGCAGGTGGCTGAGCATGCCGGCGATGTTTCACATCCGTTGCTCACCGGGTCAGGCAAGCAGTCCAAGAAGGACCTGGTGTTGGTGATCGCAAGCGATCGCGGCCTAGCTGGTGCGTACAACAGCAACGTGCTCCGTGTGGGCAACAAATTGCTCGCTGAACTGCGAGCCCAAGGCCGGTCGGAAGTGTTGGATGTCTCCGGTCGCAAGGCCGTGGGTTTCTTTAAGTTCCAGCGGATTGATATCGCCGCACGCCACGCCGTGGGCGACAAGCCCCAGTTCGACATGGTGGAAGCCATTGCGCAGAACTACATGGATCGCTTTGTGGCCGGCGAGATTGATTCCGTGCGAGTGGTCTATATGAAGTTCATTAGCAACTCGCGGCAGAAGCCTGAGGTGATGCAGTTGCTGCCGCTCACGCTGCCCAGGGTGGCGGGTGAGGGCGCTGATGGCGCCAAGAGCGCCAAGGCTGCTGGTGGACATCAGGTGTATGAAATGCTCCCCTCTCCGGTTGAGCTGATGAATGAACTGCTCCCCCGATCTGTGAAAGTAAGCCTGTTTCAGGCGTATTTGGATGCGGTGGTCAGCGAAAACGTGATGCGCATGGTGGCCATGAAGGCCGCCACGGACAACGCGGGAAGTTTGGGGCGCACCCTTAAGCGCAACTACAACCGTGCGCGTCAGGCACGCATTACCACCGAACTCAACGAAATTGTGAGCGGCGCTCAGGCCTTGGCCTAAGGCTGCGTGCCCGCTTGGGCATTGGGCGCAGGCGCTGCGCCGGTGGCCACCTCGTAGCCGTCCTTCTTCCACGAACGCAGCCCACCCGCCACGGTGTACACGGGGCTATACCCGAGCTCCATGAGCCGCTTGCTTCCTGCGCGCGCCATCACATCGCTAAAGTCGGAGTCGTACACCACAAACAGGTCGTAGCCCGCCAGCACCCCCGGAGCGTTTTCCTCCATGTCGGGCAGAGGTAGATTGACGGCGTCCGGAATGTGCCCTTCGGCAAAGGCCGCCGGCGACCTTGGGTCAATGAAAACACCTCGCGTGGTGCGCTGAAAAATGCCCGCAGGAGAATTGAGCTTTGCCACAGCTTCAGCGGGAGGAAGCCACACGATGTCGCTGTCGTTGTAGCTCTTGGTGCACCCCGTGAGCAGAGCAGCTACCACGAGTCCTAGGAGCGCGGCAGTGGTTTTCATAAGCGCAGTGTGCAGCATGGGGGCTCATTTGGCAAGCACGGCCTGGTGTGGGACAATTCCATTCGTGCAACTGACATTGAACAATGTGCTTGCCTCAGTGCTCTGCATTGGGGCCGCCGCCGCAATTGGAAGTTCTGCGCCTACGCCCAATACGTGGAGCGATGCCCTTGCTCCCAGCACGCAAAACGGAGGGTGGCAAGCCGGCGCTGAAAAGATGACGTGCGCGTGGGCACGCACAGCCACGGGCGCATACGTGGCCCGTTTTGACTTGACACTCAAGCCGGGTTGGCATTCCTATTGGCAAAACCCCGGTGGCAGCGGTGATGCACCCTCCGCAACGTGGTCGCTCCCCCAGGGGTGGAAGGCCGGAGCCATTCAGTTCCCCAGACCCGAAGCCAAGATCATGGATGAGCTGCCGTTTTATGGCTACGAAGGCAAAGCCACCTTTTTGGTCCAAATCGCTCCGGACGCTTCAGCGCCTGCGCCCACAAGTGCTGGCGGTGCAGGCGCCGCACCCGAGGGTCGCTGGCATGCGTCATGCACCGTGCTGGTGTGCAAGGACAAGTGCGTGCTGGGAACATTCAACTTCACAGGCGAGTGGCCCCCCTCGGCCCCCAAGGGCGCAGTTGACCTGAGTGTGGAAAGATTCAATGAGCGCGCCTTGCCCATGACCGCAACCGCAGCGGGTTTGATCACCGAACTTCAGGGAGACATCCTTCGCATTTCTGGACCTGCCAGAGGAACCACCTCGGTGGCGTTCATCCCGGCCAACGCGCCGGGGTTGAGTCTGGCCGAGCCCTCTGCCGCGAAGGGCGTGGTGACCGGCACCGTGAAGGACGGCCGATTTGAACTTCTGGTGCCATTCGAACGAACCGCGGTGGATAACGGCGGCCGTTTGCCCGATGCAGAAGGGCTTGTTTTGCTTGGAAAGAGCGCATCCGATCCCTGCGTGTATGTTCGGGTTTCGTCAGGGCAAGGTAAACCCACGGGTTAGAGAACTAACAGCGCGTCTGGCGCGTTTCATCCAGATACCGCGAATGGACCCCGCGGCACTCCCGGGTCCGCAATGCGAGCGCAATTCAGGACCGCTCGCGAAGATTCAACGAAAGACTCACACATGAAGACCACTCGACTCATCGCAACTTTGGGCCTTGCCGCCGGGCTGTTTGCCGCCAGCGCCGCAATGGCCGCCCCCAAGGACAAGAAAGTCACCAATCCTCCATCGCTCCAAGAGGGCACCGGCCCCGGCACCGCCGCTCCACCATCGGGTAAGTCTCAGGACGGCGCCAAGAAGGACTCCAAGATTGGCAAGGCCGCACCCGCTTTCACACTCAAGGACACCTCCGGCAAGGACGTCAGCCTTTCTGACTTCGCCGGCAAGATCGTGGTGCTTGAGTGGATGAATCCCGGCTGCCCAATCTGCAAAGGCAAAGTGACCGATGGCTCCGTCTCCAAGATGATGGCTGCCTCGCGTGAAGCTGACAAGGATGTGGTGTTCTTGTTCATCAACAGCACGGCCGCCACTGCGGGCAATCCTGCGGAGAGCGCGGAGTATCTGTCCAGCAACAAGATCTCGGCTCCTGCGCTCATTGACGGCGACGGCACCGTGGGTCGCGCGTACAACGCGCGCACCACGCCGCACTGCTTTGTTATTGATGCGAAGGGCGTACTTGTGTATGACGGCGCCATTGATGACAAGGGCAGCACCAACTACGTGGTGAATGCCGTGAAGGCGCTGAAGGCAGGCACTGCAGTGACCCCCTCGAGCACCGTGCCTTATGGCTGCAGCGTTAAGTACGGCGACAAGGCCCGCAAGAAGGCCGAGTAAGTGGCAGCGCGCCCGCAGGTGGCGCGTACCGCAGAGTGAAAGAAACCGGCCCGGACACACGATGGTGAGTCCGGGCCGGTTAAGTTTTGCCTCGGTGGTGGGGCAGGGCCCGTAGTTGCCAGTTTTGGCAAGTACCGCTTAGACCATCTGCACTGGCATCACCACGTACGTGAACTCCTGGCCCACCTTCAGCACGCCAGGCTTCTGTGGTGTGCGCAGTTCCACCACCACTTGCTGACCGTCGACCACTTTGAGCGCGTCAACGATGAATCCAGGCTGAAAACCGATCTCAATGGACTCGCCCTGATAGCCGCTCATCGGTACTCGAATCTCAGCTTCGCCCATTTCTGGGGCCCGGCTGCTCACCACCAGCGTGTCACCGCCGAAGGCAAAGCGGACGCCCTTACTCTCTTCATTCGTCAAGAGCGCGGCGCGGCGAATGGCAGCCGCAAGATCTGCAGCGTCAAAGCTCACACGCTTGTCATGGTCCTTGGGGATGACATCCTCAAAGGGCGGGAAGGTTCCTTCCACCAGGCTGGAAACAAGCGTGCCCACGCCTTCCACCTGAAAGACCGCCTGGCCATCAGCTTTGCCGATGGTGACTTTGGTATCTGGGTCTCCCAGCATCTTGAGCAAAATGTTCAGGCTCTTGCTGGGAATGATGATGGTCATGTCGCCTTCGCCGCTGCATCCGCCGCCGGCCACTGCCAGGCGTTTGCCATCGGTGCCGACCAAGCGAATGCGCTTGCCCTTGCGTTCCATGAGCACGCCATTGATTGCAAAGCGCGCGTTCTCCACGGCGGTGGCAAAGATGGTGCGCACGATGAGTCGGCGCAGCGTCTCGGCGGTGACCTCAAACGCGCCAGTGACTTGCGGATCCTTGCCCGCGGGGTACTCCTTGGGGTCGTAGCCAAAGATCTTGAAGGTGCTGCCTTCCCCCTTCACGGTGGCAACATTCTTGTCCATCTGAATGCTCACCGTGCTGTCTTCGCAAACGCGCACGATCTGGCCGAGCTTGTCCGCGGGAACCAACGCCTCGCCGGTTCCGGTGACCTCCACATGCGGAACGGTGAGCACAAGCGAGATCTGCCCATCAGTGGCTCGGACGGTCATCTCCCCGTCCTTGGCGGCAAGCTTGAGGCAGGTGAGAATTGGCGTGGTGGTGCGTGTGGGCACAACGCCGGACGCCAAGTTCAGGGCGTCAACGAGCGCGGTGCGGTCGCAAGTAACCTTCAAGTGTTCAGCCATTGTGAACTCCGGTGGGGCCGCAAATGGGGCCCAAGTGTGTGTGCGCAACGAAACCCTGTGTGCAGGGCAGGGCAGTGTAGCGGCGGACGCCGCAGGGCCCCGTGCGTCTAGCCTTTGCGTGTGCTTCAACGCATTCTTCATGTCCTTCGCGGCAACTACGCCTTGGCGGTGTTCTGGATCTACGTTGCCGCGTTCGTGGTGGCATTCTTGTCCATCTTTGTGTTTCCCCCGCTGGCCTTGGGCATGGTCTTTGTGGGCATCTTTGCGCTCGTGCCCGCAGTATTGCTGGGAATGGCTATCCGTGCCGCAGCTCGTGCGGCCACGCGGCCATACTTGCGCAAGGGCATCTGCCCCTTGTGTCGCCAAGAACGCGCGGTGGCGCTGGAACCGGGAGAGTTGACGTGCGTGGCCTGTGGCAGCCGCTTTGCAGTGAATGGCGAAGAACTGCCAGCGAGCTAGAGTTGCTTGGCGGCCTGATCCACCACCGTACGCACGTGCTTGGCTAGCGCGGCGTCCCCTGCAAAGATAATCATCTGGCCGTTGGGCAGCACTTCAATGAGCAGGCGCACGCCGATGGCAGCCACGCTTAGACCTTGATCAGATTGCGTTCCGGTGGTCACCACGCTGTTCACCAGATCTCGCAGCAAGTGATGGTGGCTCTGCAGCACCAGGAGTGGATCGCGCGTGTTGAGCTCCACCGTCGCGGCGGAGTCAATCTGATTCCACTGTGTGTGATGGCTCATGGGTTGAGCCACGGCTTCAAAGACGCGTCGCCATCGCCCCACGGGAATGACCACAGATTCCGTGATGCGCAGTTTGTGCAGCACCCCCTCCACGATGGTCCCGAACTCTTTTCTGGGAACTCTGAGCACGGCATCGGGCAAGGCGCCAGCTTGGGGGTGATCGGTGGCAGCCACATCCAGTGCCACCACGGGGCTGCTCTCGTCCAGGTCAAGATGCAACTCGGCGTCGTTGTCATCTGCCTCAACCACACCCTGCTTGCGCAGGCGGTTCCAGGTCAGATTGTTTTCCACGAACTCCACGACGGTCTCCTGCGCGCCCTGCCGCCAACCGTGGATGCAGGGGGCGCGGGTGCACTTTACCTTGCAGGTGCAGGGGGTGCGCGGCCATACCATGCGGGTGTGCGCACCGTACTTTTTGTTTGCACAGGTAATACATGCAGAAGCCCCATGGCTGAGGCCGTGGCAAGGCATGCCATTGAAAGCGGCAACGTCAACGGCGCTGGGCGCGATGTCTTTGTGTGCTCAGCAGGGCTGGCGGCGTGGGATGGTGGACCCATCTCCGACGAGACGCTGGCCGCGCTGGCGCGTCTGGGCATTGAGTTCGACGGACACAGCAAGCGCCTGACGGGAGAGATGATTCGCAAGGCTCAGGTGGTGCTAGGCATGACGCGAGCGCATGTGCTGGCCGCCCGGGCGCTGGTGGCGGGGGAGCCCCATCAAGAAAAGGTGCAATTGCTGGACCCTTCCGGGGACGTCGAAGACCCCATCGGAATGTCGCAGAGTGCGTACGATGCATTGGCTTCGCGAATGGCAAAGGTCATTCCCAGCCGTTTGAGCCAACTTCTTTAAGAAAGCGAACACTCCTTCATTGGGACAAAGCATGCGTATCGCCGTCGGATCTGATCACCGGGGCTACGCCACCGCCGCTGCGCTCGTGCAGCACTTGAAGGGCGATGGCCACGAAGTGGCCGTGCACGGTGATTGCGGTGGTAACGCGTGCGACTATCCCGATGTGGCATACCTAGTGGCCTGCGAAGTGGCCATGGGAAGGTCCGACCGGGGAATTTTGATGTGTGGAACGGGGATCGGCATGTGCATCGCCGCCAACAAAGTGAAGGGTGTGCTTGCCGCATTGGCACAGGACGAATTGAGTGCGCAGCTCAGCCGCACCCACAACAACGCCAACATTCTCTGTCTGAGCGCGGACCTCATCGGGGTCACGCTGGCCAAACGTGTGGTGGACACATTCATGCGCACCACGTTTGAGGGCGGGCGCCATCAGCGGCGCATTGACAAGATCCGCTTTATTGAAGAGGGCAAGACTCTCGGCGGAACGTAAGTGCGTTAGCCGGCCAAGCCCGCAGCCAGTTCAGTGAGCAGTTTGACGCCGTAGCCGGTGGGGCCTGGTGTGTACAAGTCGCTGGCGCTTTCCACATTGCCTACCCCTGCGATGTCGATGTGTGCCCATGGTGTGGATTCATCCACAAAGAATGAAAGAAACGCCGCGCCCTGAATGGGGTGCGCGCTCCGTGCGGGATTGCTGTTTAAGAGATCGGCGTGCTGTGCTCGCATGAAGTCTCGGTGCTCGGGCCACAGGGGAAGTCGCCAGAGTTTCTCACCCGTTTCTGCGGAGGCTTGTTCAATGCGTGTGCGCAACGATTCATTGTTGCAGAAGTAGCCCGCGCTAAAGTGGCCTAGCGCAACCACCACGCCGCCTGTGAGGGTGGCGATGTCTACGATCTGCGTGGCCTCCACGGTCTTTTCTGCGTAGACCAGCGCATCGGCCAGCACAAGGCGACCCTCGGCGTCGGTGTTGGTGATCTCCACGGTGACGCCATTGCTGATGCGAATGATGTCGTCGGGGCGCATGGAGTCATCGCTCACCATGTTTTCTGCGGCGGCCAGAATCGCGTGAACCTCAATGGGCAAGTCCAATTCTGCAATCGCCATCATGGCGCCCAGCACGGCGGTGCCGCCGAGTTTGTCGTACTTCATTCCCTTCATGCCGTTGTTCACCTTCAGGCTGTAGCCGCCGGTGTCGTAGGTGAGCGTCTTGCCCACTAGCGCCAACTTCTGTCCGCGCGCGGCGCGCGAGATGCGCTTGGGCTTGTGCACGAGGTGAATCATGCAACTCTTGCTGGCGCTGCCGTGGCCCACGGCCACCAAGCCGCCCATGCCCAACTTCTTGGCTTTGGCGTGGTCAATGACGGTGCACTTCAATCCGCAGGAGCGCGCCAACGCACGAGCCTGGTTCACCACCCACGCCGGATTGCACACATTGGGGGGCGTGGCGCCAATGGTGCGGCTGAAGTTGATCGCCGCGCCCAGCGCGATGCCCGTGGCGAGGCCGGTGTTGAAGTGCTTGTCGGAGCTGTTCACGACGAGTGCTGCTGAAGGCGCCGTGCGCTTGGATGCGCTGCCTTCCATGCCGGTAAAGCGCCAGTTGGCCACTTGCAGTGCTTCACCAAAGGATCGGCCGAGCGCATCCAGCTCGTGGCGCTTGCCTTTGATGACGCCGTTGAGATCCACGTGAACCTTGGTGGTTTTGGAACCAATGCGGTCAAGGTGCTTCACCAATCGCGCGGCGGCCGTGCGCAGGGTGGTCGCGGTGACGTCGGCGACGGCTCCCACGCCCAGCAGCAAGTGACCCTGGCCCGCAGGCAGCAATTCGCCGTTGTCACCTTTGAACCCGGGACTCTGCAGCGCGGTGGCGACCGCGGCGGGGCCACTCTTCTTGGTGCTGGAAACACACACCACGGTCAGGGGGCGGGGGGTGGGGCCGTGCTTGATTGACTTAAACATGGGGCTGCGCAGTGTAAATGCATCGGCAGTGGTTGAGTGGTGCGCAGGAGCAGCGAGCGCTCCTATCCTTGAAGGCTGTGCAGCACTATCAAGTCATTGTCATCGGCGGCGGCCACGCGGGTGTGGAAGCCGCGTGGGCGGCGGCCAGCGCGTTGGGGGGCGGCGCGCGCATCGCGCTGGTGACCATGGATCCCTCGCGCATCGGTGCGATGAGTTGCAATCCCGCGATCGGCGGTTTGGCCAAGGGGCAAATGGTTCGTGAGATTGATGCGCTGGGTGGAGTGATGGGTCGCGCGGCAGACGCCTCTGGAATCATGTTCAAGGTGCTCAATCAGAGCAAGGGTGCCGCTGTGCGCGGACCGCGCGCGCAGTGCGACAAGTACCACTACGCAGCGGCGGTGCAAGCACTTCTGGCTGCGCGACCAGAGATTGAAGTCATTGCAGGCACTGTGGATGAACTGCTTGTTGAAGAGGGGCAGTGTGTGGGAGTGCGCCTACCAGCCGGCTGGGAGGTGTGCGCGGCGCACCGTGGCGCAATAGAGCGCAATGCCACGGGTCGCGCGATGGCTGAACCGGTGTTCCACCGAGCGGCGACCGGGGGTGCGAGCAGCCAGCCAGTTGAACTCCGCGCTTCTGCGGTGGTGCTCACCACCGGCACGTTCATGCGTGCGCTCATGCATACTGGCGCAGAGCAGACACCTGGAGGCCGGGTGGGCGAAGGCAGCGCGGTGGGCATCTCCGCCATGCTGGGCAATCTGGGGTTTGAATTGGGAAGGCTCAAGACGGGAACGCCCCCGCGCTTGGAGCGCAGCTCAATTCAGTGGGAGGAGCTTGAGCCGCAGAAGGGCGATGATCCTGCGCAGCCCTTCAGCGACCTCACCAGCATCGATGCAGCGAAGCGTGCGTTTCCCGCGCTTGCGCAGGTGCAGTGTCGCTTGACCCGCACCACTCCGGAAGTGCATCAGGTGATTCGCCAGAACCTGCACTTAGCGCCCATGTACAGCGGGCAGATTGAGGCCGAGTGTGGGCCACGCTATTGCCCAAGTCTCGAAGACAAGGTGGTGCGGTTTGCAGATCGCACCAGCCATCAGGTGTTCCTTGAACCTGAAAGCCTGTTCACCAATGAGATCTACTGCAACGGCATCAGCACCAGTTTGCCAGCTGAAGTGCAGGCGCAGTTGGTGAGTGGCATGCCTGGGTGCCACGCCGCGCGCGTGCTGCGCTGGGGCTACGCGGTGGAGTACGACATGGTGTGGCCGCACCAGATTGACGCCACCTGCGAAACCAAGCGTGTGCCCGGACTGTTTCTGGCGGGGCAGATCAATGGAACCAGTGGATATGAAGAAGCTGCCGCGCAGGGTTTAGTGGCGGGGTTGAACGCGGCGCATCGTGCGCGGCAGTTGCCACCGGTGCGGCTGAGTCGCGCACAGGCATACATCGGCGTCATGATGGATGACTTGGTGACGCGAACGCCGCGCGAGCCATATCGCATGTTTACAAGCCGGGCGGAGCATCGCTTGCTGTTGCGCAGCGACAATGCGGATGAACGCCTGACACCCATCGGCCGGGAGCATGGCTTGGTGTGCGATGCACGTTGGCACGGTTGGCAGAGGCGCGAGCGCAAGCTGGCTGAACTGCGCGATGCCATGCAAGCCGTCAAGGTTCAGGGGGTGCGATTGACGGATGTGGCGCGGCGCCCGGAGACATCGGTGCGGCATGTGTGGCATCACATGGGCGGCGTGCATGATGTGAGTTTGGTGGATCGCGTGGTGACAGAACTGCGCTATGCGGGATACGTGGAGCGCCAGCACGCGGAGATCAAGCGCCAGGAGTCCAGCGAGCACATTGGCATTCCGGCCGCATTGCCGGATGCAGAAATCACGGGGCTGCGCGCAGAAGCACAG
Source organism: uncultured Isosphaeraceae bacterium (assembly GCA_964640485.1). GTDB lineage: Bacteria > Planctomycetota > Phycisphaerae > Phycisphaerales > SM1A02 > CAZXGD01. Next base: position 210,445 of record CAZXGD010000001.1, read on the forward strand.
GAGGCGCTTCGCAAGTTTCGCCCTGCCACGCTTGGTCAGGCTGGGCGGCTTGCGGGGATTTCGCCTGCAGATGTCACGCTCATCGCACTGGCGGTGCGCAGGTCTCACGCGCTACCATCTTCAACCTCGCCGCCGTAGCTCAATTGGTAGAGCACTTGATTTGTAATCATGAGGTTGTCGGTTCGATTCCGATCGGCGGCTTTTAGATGACCTTCCCCCCGGTTGTCTACTCCGTCACAGCGTCAGGCTCGCCGAGCCGGTAGCTGGTGCTCCGACCGCCGCCGGAGTTCTGCGCCAGGATGCCGCGCTCTAGCAGTTCACGGATATCGCGCAGGGCGGTATCCGTCGAACACTTGGCCAGTTTCGCGTACTTCGAGGTCGAAAGGAACCCCTTGAATCCGTTCAGCATCTTGTTGATGACCAGCCGCTGTCGCTCGTTGACCGGCCGACGGCTGATGCGCTGCCACAGCCGGGCCTTGTTCAGCACGGCACCGAGCGTCTGATCGGCGCCGCTGATGGCTCGGTCTAGACAGCCGACGAACCAGGCCAGCCAACCCGTGATGTTGACGTCACCGCGCTGAGCAGATTCCAGCTTCAGGTAGTAGTTCTTCCGCTCGGCCTCAATCTGCGACGACATGCTGTAGAAACGGTCCTTCGTGCCGTCGGCGCGCGCGAGTGCCATGTCCGCAATCGCACGGGCGATGCGCCCGTTGCCGTCCTCGAACGGGTGGATCGTCACGAACCAGAAGTGCGCGATCCCGGCTTTCAGCACCGGGTCAACCGACGTGGGTGCATTGAACCACTTGATGAACCGGGACATTTCCGCTTCGAGGCGCTCCGCCTTCGGCGCCTCGAAATGCACCTTCTCCCGTCCCTTCGGCCCGGAGACGACCTGCATCGCTCCCGCTTTCCTCTTCCGCCATCCCCCGACGGTGATCCGGCTCATGCCGCTACGGCCGGTCGGGAAGAGCGATGCATGCCAGTCGAAGATACGCTTCTTCGTGAGCGGCTTCTCGAAGTGTCGCGTGCCGTCGAGCATCATCTCCACAACGCCCTCGACATCCCGGCCAACCTTCGGCAGTCCCGCCACGTCGAGCCCCAACCGCCGCGCGATTGAGGACCGCACCTCGTCAGGGTTCAGCTTCTCGCCTTCGATGGCAGAGGACTTCACAACGTCACTCGTTAACACGGCGAGGCTCGCTTCAGACCGCCAGTCGAATCCAAGGGCTTCCATGTGTCCGAGCAATCGGCCTTGCTTGTGCCGCACAGCAGCCAAGGGGCCCGCGAGCGACTCGCCGTCCCAAGTGAACTTCGGCCAGCCGGCCCTCTCGTGGATGTACCTCATTGTTCGCCGCATGTATTGCGGTGATTGTACCACCGATTCGCCGCGCGGGCAATCCATGTGCTGCATGATGTGCGGTGAATAGAAAGCCCATTCGCGGCACGCCAGGCGCGCCCTGACGATTGCTGTGGGCAGCGTCTAGCGGCACCAGTGTCACACGGCCTCGCCGGCTTTCAGCGGGTTGCATCCGTGCGCATTCGCACGCGCACAACTACATCGCACCCCTCAACTTGTATGCGATACTGTGCAGTCAAGTGCTGCAGTATTGCGTCCTTTGTAACTTGACCGAACCTGATTTGTAATCATGAGGTTGTCGGTTCAATTCCGATCGGCGGCTTTGACTCACCGCTTGGCGTGACCTGCCATGCAACAGTTCCCTTGCTCACAGTGCGGATATGAAATGGAAGGGCTCGCCCATGTGGTGTGCCCCGAGTGCGGGGCGGTGCAAACAAGTGTGGTGCAGCCCTACATTCGGCCGGAGCAATCGCGGAAAATGTCCGAGCTTGGAATCGCTGCCGTGGTGTGCATGTTGGGGGCCATGATCGTGAGCGTTGCACCGGTGAGTTCGGGGTTTGTGGCGATACTTCTGGGCGTGGGTTTGGTGGCATCACTCGCGGGCATCATTGAGGCCGCCGCAACACAGCGCACCAGCGTGCGGCTGCCCGTGGCCGGTGTGCTGATGTTCATCGCCACCTTGGGGTTTCTGGTGGTGAAGAGCATTGTGCTGTAGGTGCGTGCTCTGTTACAGATTGGGCTTGATGTCCCAGCCACCCAAACGAGCTTCGATGGCGGCTGCTGCGCGGAGGGGTGTGCCTTCGTCAAAGAGCCTGCCCATGAGAGTGATGGAGCGCGGTTGATTGGCGGCTTGAAAACCGGCGCGAGCCACCACGCACGGTTGTCCGCACGCATTGGTAAGAAGCAGCATGCCACCCGCGAAGGGCGGGCACACCATGCAGTCGGCCTGATCAAAGAACTGATGCATAGTTTCCATCGCGCGGCGGCGCAGTCTGGAGGCCTGCACCGCGGCCACCGCCGGAATGAACCAGGCTTGGCGAAAGGAGTTGGGCCAAGCTTCATCCGCTTGCCAACTGAGCGTGTCATCGCCCCCGCCGCGAGTGAGTTCTTCAAAGGCTGCGGCAGCTTCGGTGATGAGTGGAATCAACAGCGGAGAAGAATCCAAACTGGGTGGCTTGACGTGCACCAGCGTGGCGCCCGCATCCTTCAGGGCGTCCAAGGAGGGTTGATACTCCGCGCCCGCCTTGTCTTGGAACCACTCCGGCGCGTAGCCCACGCGCAGTCCGCGCGCATCTTGGCGCATGGACCACGTGTATGGCTGGAGCACGCTGCTGGCATCATGAGGGCTGTATCCATTCAGGGCGTTGAGAACGATGCCGCAATCTGTGGCCGATCGTGCAATGGGGCCGATCTTGTCCATGGACCACACTAGCGCCATGCATCCGGTGCGAGGCACGCGGCCAAAGGTGGGGCGCAGCCCGCTCACGCCGCAGCGCACGCACGGCGAGACAATCGAGCCGAGCGTTTCAGTGCCCAGCGCGAAGGGCACGATTCCCGCAGCCACGGCGGATGCACTGCCCGCGCTAGAACCGCTCGAGCCTTGTTGGGTGTTCCACGGATTCTTGCACGTTCCGCCAAACCAAATGTCGCCGTACGCCAACGCACCAACGGCGGTCTTGGCCACCAGCACGGCGCCCGCGTTGTCAAGCGCGTTGATCACCCAAGCATTGTGCTTAGGAACGCGATCGCGCCAGGGTTCTGCCCCCCATGTGGTGGCGATGCCCGCCGTATCCAAGAGGTCCTTTGCGGCGTAGGGAATTCCGTGGAGCGGCCCGCGAGCTTGGCCCGCGCGGAGTTCAGCATCCATGAGGTCGGCGCGGTTGAGCGCGTGACTTCGCAGGATGGTGATGGCGCAAAGCAACGTGGGATTCAATCGCTCCAATCTGGCGAGCGAGAGTTCTGTGAGCTTGCGGCTGGTCACGACATTGGCGCGCAGCATGGCGGCCAAGTGGGGAATGGTGGCGTAGGCCAGCTCATCGTCGTGTGGTGCTGTGGCGGAGAGTTTGAAGAGGGGTAGTTCATTGGGGTCGCCGGTCGGCGTCACAGGCTGCGCGGGCTGACCGGGCAGAGCCGCGCGCATGACCTCAGCGGGTGCAAGTGAATTGGCAAGCGGGCCCGCAGCAAGCCGCGCCGCAAGCAGTTGCGTGTGCTCCTTGATGGTGCGCAGCATTTGCGCGCGCTCAGAGGGTGTAAACGTGATGCCGGCAATTTTTTCTGCCTCAGCCAAACTGGCTGCTGAAACAGCTTCGGCGTCTTGCGCGGGCGCTACTGCCGCCAGTGACGCTCCCGTGGCGGCCATGACTGCAACGTGAGCAAAGAACTCGCGGCGATCGGTCCGTTCCATGGTTGCGCAGCGTACGCCGCTCGCTACTCAGGAGCGATCAGCGAGGCATCGTCATTGGCCGGAGAGTTCACGCGGGTGCTCACCCTCCGCGCTTCCATGTGCGCCGCGGGGAAGGGTTCAAGCACTTCAGCCAGATCGGTCATGCTGGTGAGCCGAGAGTCCAACCACACGTCATAGTGCTGCGGACGAACGATGACGGGCATGCGGTTGTGCAGCGGCGCGATGAGCTCATTGGGTGTGCGTGTGAGGATGGTGAATGTCTCAAGCGGCTCAAGGGCTTTGTCCCAGCGCTCCCAAAGTCCAGCGAATGCAAACAGCGGGGCGTCCTTCACGCGAAAGGCCCAAGGTTGCTTGCGCTTCTCGCCGGGTACAGCTTGCCACTCATAGAAATCTGAAACCGGCACTAGGCAGCGACGCTTCTTCACCGCTTCGCGAAAGGATGGCTTGCCGGCGGCCTCCTCGCTGCGCGCGTTGATGAGGCGGCTGCCAATGGTGGGATCCTTGGCCCAGTGGGGCACAAGACCCCACGTGAGCGCGTCCGCCGAGCGGTTGCCTTGGGCATCCTGCCGCACCACTGGTGCGCGTTGGGTGGGTGCCACGTTGTAGCGAGGGTTGAGCGCGGCCAACAGGTCGGGGCTGGGTGCGGCTGCAGCAGTAGTCAGGCTCATCAGCTTGTGCAGTTCGCTCCAGGTGTAGTAATGAGTGAAGCGGCCGCACATGGAAGGTCTCCGCCCGTGGTTAGCAGCACACGGCGCTTAGTGGGCAGTCTGCTGGCACTTGCTCCAGCGGGATGCCCGCCTGAGTGGCGATGATTTGGCGAACTTCGAGCAGCACTCGCTGTTCGCCGAGCAAGCGCGCGCCAGAGTGTTCAGTGACCAATTGCGGCGGCGCTAGATGCAACACCACGTCGCCCACCGTGCGCATTCCCTGGGGAAGATCCGTGGCAGCGTGCTTGGCGATCAACGTGCCGATTGCCCAAAGCAGCACGACGTATGCCACGACCAGCAGAATGCTCGCTGTGGTTCCCATCCAAAGGTAACCCACGATGGTTGGGAACATCACTCCCGGAAAGATGGCAAGCGCGGTTACGAGCAGAGCAGATCGTTCCATCCAACTGGGCGTCTCCAGTGGCGGCAGTCCGGGCAAGGCGCTGGAGAGACGACTCCATGTGTGCTTGCGCGGATGTGGCAGCAACACCGAGAGCTCGGCGCGGGGGCGAACTGACTTGCGCGGCACCCCCACCGACTGCATCAAGAGTTGACGCACCCGAACAAACTGAGCCACGGTGACGTTGCGATCAGGGCAGGGGCGCATGCCGCGGATGACGGCGGCGGCCAGGTCGGCCACCGTGCGCATGTGCAGAAAGTCAGGGGGGTTGAGCGGCCGTTGGAAACGCTCTTCCAGCGCGGCGAACACCAGTTCCGTCTCGGCTTTCATGCGATAAAGTCTACTTTCTGGCTGTGTTACACTTCTCCGCCCGGCATATCAGCGTGCCGGGCACCGGCGGGAGACAACTCGGGCGAATACTCAAGTGGCCAACGAGGGCAGACTGTAAATCTGCTGGCTTATGCCTGCGGGGGTTCGAATCCCTCTTCGCCCATTGACGAAGAACATACGTGGTTGTGTTCGCTCGCATTGAGCGGCACAACCACGGTGCGTTATGGGGGTACGCGTGGGTGAAACGACGCGGGGCGAACCGGGGCGAACCCGGGCGATCGAGTGCTGTGACGCCCTTTTGCCCCGCCTTGAGGGCAATGTGCGTCGCTGGTTGCGTCGCTTTGCAGGCGTGAATTCGGGCCATGCGTCAAAGCATCTGCGCGAACTCGCGCAGTTTGCTCGCCGACCCGACCAGCCCGTGCTCGGCTAGGCGGTCGAGCAACTCGTCGGCGGTGTGCGGAGGCTTCTTGAGTCGGCCGCGGACGGACTTCATCGCGACGCACACCGTTGCCGGCGCGAGGTCGATCAGGTGCAGAACGAACTCGTCAGGATGCTCAGCGCGGACCCCGAGCGGTGCGAGCACTTCTTCGGGGAAGTCGCGAAGGTTCGCTGTCACGATCACCTCGGCTCGGCACCGGATGGCGGCGGCAAGCACGTGGCAGTCGTTCGCATCCGGCAGCGTGAGGCCCTTCATCAGCGGCTCGTAGCCCGTAACGATGCAGTCCGGGACCGAGTCATTGATCGCTTGCCGGAGGCTCGAGATCTTGTCAGGGCCGATGTCGGGCTTGTCGACCTGCAGGCTGCGCATCCACTCGTCGTGGATCGCCTCGGTCCATCGTGCGCGAAAGAGTTCGGTCGTCGCGAGCTGAAGCAGCACGTTCCGCAGCAGCGCTGGATACAGGACACACGCATCGAAGACGACGGTGAAGTTGCCGTGCATGAACTCAAGCCCCTCCCGGATCGGTCACGACAGACCCAGTTCCTCGTCGATCGCCGCGATCTTCTCGAGTGCCTGTTGGCGGCTCGCATCGGAGCGTTGCTTGTAACTCATGAGGTCGCCGAACATCACGCGGCGGCGGGTGCCGACCTTGCGTGCGGGCAGTCGCTTCGCCTCGATCTCCTTCACCACGAACGGGCGAGAGACTCCGAGGATGTCCGCGGCCTGCTGCGTAGTGAGCTCGGCGTGAATCGGGATCAGCGTCACTGCGTTGCCTTGGGCCATCTGGTTGAGCAGGCGAACGAGGAGTTCCGCGGCGGAGGCGGGGATCTCAACGGTCTCGTCCTTGCCGTCGGTCTTTCCGTTGACCGCGGTGAATCGCAGCGGACGGTTGGCCTTCACGACGCGACGCAAGCGCTGACTTGACTCGCGTGCCAGGCGCACGTCAGCATCGCTGGGCGGAGTCCGTGGAAGATCGATGTCGGGTGCCATCATGGTTTCCTCCTCGGCAAGGGTAGCCCGCAACTGGACGATTCGCAACGAGCGAAACAAACGAATTGTACGAACTGGTTGTTATCAGTCGTTTTGATCTTGCCGCATCAGAATGGACTCTCTGCGGCGTGAATCATCTGACCCTTCGGTGCCCCTCCTTGGAGTGGTTGGGACCGAGGTAGCCAAGCGCGCAGCGCAGCCTTGTGCGCTGGTGGTACATCGTTGTCCATCAGAAGTCTGGCAACCGCAACTCCGCACGGGTCCAAGGAACTCTTGTAAGGCGCGAACCCGTTGCACCAAGCTCCTGCACCACCGGCTGAGGGCCTCAATCCTGGCATGCGCCCCAAGCCCCAAGAAGCGCACCCAGGTCTGCGCCGTCCACCACTCCGCTTCCGTCCAGATCTTCTGCGCAACCGGCGCATGCGCCCCACATCCCAAGTAGAGCACCCAAATCTGCGCCATCCACGATGCCGTTTCCGTCGAGATCGGCGGGGCAGGGCGATTCCGAGGTGATCGTAACGCCGATTTCGGTGTTGCCGAAGTTGTAGATGCCGTGGGCTTCAAAGTCGAGCGTGTCGCCAGGAGCGATCGAAAGGGTGAGGTCGAAGCTTCCGAAGTCAACCGCTCCCCAGATCTGCGCGCCGTTGTGGAGAACGGTGATCGTGGGAGTGCCGAGGTCGCCGGGTCCAAACGCTCCCACCACTCGATGCTGGCCCTGCGCTCCGGTAGGCGCGGTCCATCGGATGCTGCTCGACTGAGTTCCTGAACCGGGGTGAATGGAAAGCGAGCCGGGTGGAATGCCGTAGTACAAACTCCCGCTCAGATTCATCCACATGAGCGGCTGGCCACCCGGACCGGGCTCACCGGACCACCCAGGGCTGATGGGGCCGAGTATCTGCACCGTATGCGGCACGAACTCCGTCAGGTCTGCGGTGAGCCCGCCGTAGCTCCACGCGCCGCTTGGATTGCCGAAGTTGCCGTTGAAGTCGGCAGCGGCGTTCCAAGTCTGGGCGTGAACGAGCGAAGATAAGGAGAGCGCGAGAAGTGACAAGCACACGCTGGCTCTGGTGCACAACGAACTGGTCTTGATGCACATGGTGGGTAGGTCTCCGTGGCCCCCATTCTCTTCTCCGGCGCGCGCCGGCAAAAGAGGGGAGTCTGGCGATTGTGACCCGTTTCTCCAAACAAGCGGGCTTCGGTGAGTACCGTTCGCGCAATGCCCTCACGCCGCCAGTTCCTATGCGCCGCCGCAGGCCTCGCGCTGACGCCCATGCTCGCTCGCTGCGCCGCGCGGCGCCCGGCGCCGGCGTTCCTCTCCGCAAGCCCCGCGCGCCAGCCCGACAAACTGCGCTTGGCGTGCATCGGCGTGGGCAACCGAGGTTGGGAGAATCTGCAGGGAGTGCGCCACGAGCAGATCGTTGCACTGTGCGACGTGGACAGCACCTACCTGCAGCGCGCGGGCGAGGAGTTCCCCAATGCGGTGCGCGCGGTGGACTACCGCGACATCGTGCAGTTCGCGCGCGAGCTCCACTTGGACGGCGTGGTGATCTCCACGCCCGATCACACGCACTATCCGATTGCGTGCGAAGCGCTCGCGGCGGGCTTGCCCGTGTACTGCGAGAAGCCGCTCACGCACACGCGCGCGCAAGCCGCCCAGTTGCGCAAGCGGGCACGCGCGGCCGGTGTGCCTACGCAGATGGGCACGCAGATTCACGCCACACCGAACTATCGACGCGTGGTCGAAGCGGTGCGCGGCGGAGCGGTGGGGCGCATCACCGCCGTTGACTGCTGGCAGCACAAGAGTTGGGGCGGAGGTCGCCTGACCCCGGGTGCTGTGGCCCCCAAGACGCTCGATTGGCCGCTGTGGCTTGGCGACGAGCCGCAGGTTCCTTACATCGAAGGCATTCACCCAGCCAATTGGCGTCGCTACTGGGCGTACGGCTCGGGCACGCTGGGTGACATGGGTTGTCATGTGCTCGACTTGCCGATGTGGGCGCTTGGGCTTGCGCCGTGTGCGGACTTGCCCGAGTCGCAGGGGCGCACACTGCGCATGCGGGTGTGCGCCGATGGCCCGCCGGTGGATGCTGTGGGTGCGCCGGAATGGCTTGAAGCCTCGTGGGCCATTCGCGATGCCGCGGGCGCAGGGCATGACCCGCTGGTGTTGCGCTGGTTTGACGGTGGTCGCGTGCCGCCGTTTGCGCAGGAGATCGGCGCCAAAGACCGCAAGGACTACCACGGCCGATTCAGCACATGTTTCATCGGAACCGAGGGTGCCATCTTTGCCAACTACGACGAACTGCTGGTGTGGCCGCCGGCACGCACGGCGGAGTGGTACGGCAAGAGCGCCGACGAAGCGGCCGGCGTTAATGTGGCCGCGGCACCGGGAAGCCCTGCCTCGAAGGTGACGCGGCTCCCTGAGAGTCGCGGGCATCACATCGAGTGGCTGCAGGCGATTCGCGACGGAGAGGCTGCGGCGCCGCTGTGCAACTTCGACTACTCGGCGCGATTGACCGAACTGGTGCTTGCGGGTACTGAGGCGTACCGTGCGGGCAACGCGATTGATGTCACGATCGCCTGAGGGGAATCCTCTTTTCCCCCTCCCCAACTGAATCGCCCGATTGCAATTGACTTCCATCAGGCGGCGCAACCTCGTCCAACATTAGAATGCGCCCATGCGTACCCTCGCTCAACTCCTGCTCTTGGCTCTTCTCGCCATCCCCTTCGCAACTCTCACCGGCTGCTCTGTCGTGCCCAAGGAAGCCAACCGCGCTTCATTCGTGCAAGAAGCGCGCGATGGGCTCACCTACTTCAAGGAGAAGGTCACCAACCTGGATGGGCAGATCGCCCAATCCGCGGGGTACGCGGTGTTCCCCGGCGCGGGACAATGGGGCATCATCTTTACGGGAGGCAGCTTCGGTCGCGGCGCGGTGTTCACACCCAATGGAACGCAGATCGGTTGGGCCGCGGTGAACAACTTCAGCGTGGGCCTTCAGGCCGGCGGGCAGGGCAAGAAGATTCTCATCGTGTTCGCTGACGCTGCGGTTCTGAAGAAGTTCCAGGATGGACTACTCACCGGGAGCGCGTCGGGAGTGGCCGTGGCCGGTGACAGTGGAACCACTGGCACGGCGCCGTTTCAGAATGGACTAGCGGTCTATGTGGGCGCTCAAAAGGGGCTCATGGCCGGCGGAATGATCGGAATGGAGAACTTTAGATACCGACCGCTGGACCAAGAAGACGCACCCGCAAAGCAATAACGGTCTTTGCGCGAAAGGGTTGGGGCGACTACCCTTTCCAGTTCCGCTTTTGCGGGGTGTAGCTCAGCTTGGCTAGAGCGCTTCGTTCGGGACGAAGAGGCCGCAGGTTCAAATCCTGTCACCCCGACTTTGGATCGTTCAGTTTCCCTGTCCGCATCGCAAAGGTATGATTTTGAAGACCGTTGGCAGCACGTGCGAAGGGGCTAGCGCACTTGAGATCCTTCTGCCGTATGCACCAAACCGTTGAGCATTCCCCGGAAGACGATTGCGTGGAATGGTAGGACCGCGTACCAGTATGCGATTCCGAGCAACCCTCGAGGACGGAAGCGGGCAGTCAATTCAAGTTGGGTGACAGGTTCGCCAGATTCTGACTGTGCGATGTGGAAACTCAGCGTGGCGACTCCTGGGAGTTTCATCTCGGCCCTCAGGGTCAATGCGTGCGGTGGATCAATGGAGGTGACGCGCCAAAAATCGACTGCGTCACCGAGCATGAGCGCTCTCTGATTACGTCGTCCACGGCGAAGCCCCGGTCCGCCCGCCAGCCGGTCCACCAAACCTCGCACGCGCCACAGCCAATCGAACGCGTAGTACCCCTGCTCTCCCCCCAGCGAACTTGCAGCTGACCAAACTGCCGCGGGAGATGCTGGAGTGTGAGTCCGGCGGAGATCTGTAAAGACTGTCCCGCCGGCCCACGGTGGATCGCCGGGCATGACGCCGGCATCAGACCACGCAGTTTCTACATCGCCTGCCCGCACTCTGGCCAACGCAGCTTCCATGGCCTGACGGATGGTGAGGCACGTGTGCGGCATGAGTGTGGCGGCTTCGTTGTTTCGGCAGACCACTCTGTTTTTTAAGCCTTCCGCCAATGGGCGAGCGATGCTTGCGTGCAGTGGCGTGATGATGTGAATCCAAAGCGAGCTGAGCCGCGGGGTTAAGAGCGGAACTGGGATGACCCACCTGCGAGGCAATCGCAGCGCTTGTGCCATTTCACGCATGATGTCTTGGTACGACATGACATCGGGTCCGCCGATATCTATTGTCTTACCGGTTGTGGAGGGGCATTCCAACGCCTTGATCAAGTAGTGCATCACATCGCGTATGGCGATTGGCTGAGACTCGGTGCGTACCCAACGCGGTGTCAACATGATGGGCAACCGCTCCACGAGGTAGCGGAGAATCTCAAACGAGGCCGATCCGGACCCAATGATCATCGCCGCGCGCAACACAGTGACCGGCACCCCGCCGATCGCAAGCGCTGCCTCAACTTCACGCCTTGATGCAAGGTGTTTGCTCAGTCCCGAGCCGGTTTCGCCAAGTCCGCCGAGATAGATGATCCTTTGGACCCCGGCTTGGGCTGCAGCTTGCCCAAAGCCTTGGGCCAAAGTCAGATCACGCGTGCGATACGCCGCTCCGGCAGTATCCATGGAATGCAGCAAGTAGTACGCCGCATCACAACCGCGGAGCGCGTCCTGAAGCAGGGCCCGATCGCCTGCATCCCCTTCCACAATCTGCAAGTGCTCGTGATTTGACCAAGGACGGGCCCGGAGTTTGGCGGCGTTTCGGACTAGGCACCGCACACTGAATCCAGATTCCAGCAGCCGTGGAGTGAGACGTCCACCGATGTAGCCGGTGGCACCGGTGACGAATATAGTTGGGGCTACGGTCACGAGTAGTTTGTTCGATCGTAGCAGGGCAGTAGAGAGATACCGTTCGCAACCGAGAACCACTCATGCCCCAACGCAGCCAGCGCAAAGTGACCGTTCGCGATTTGATGCAAGATGGCTACACATACGTGTGCACGCATGCACCGGGCACCCACTTTGCTCCAGGGTTCCGACCGCAACTCACCCCCAAGCAGATGTTGCGCCTCGGAGTGTTTGGCGGGAGATACATGACCGATTGTGCACGCGAGTTTCCGACGGACTGGTTTGCACGTGCCAAGCTCTGCAGCACACATCATGACGCATCACTCAATTACTTTGGGGTGAACGCCTCGCAGCCGCTCAGCGTGTGGCGAAAGAAGGGGTGGATCCACCGCGACGACCCGCGTGGTTGGTTTCAGTGGTACTGCCGTTACTACATGGGCAGAAGACATTCCGATGATGAACGGCAGATCGCGCGCTGGCGAGCCATTCGCCGGCATGTGGCGCAGATCCGCGCCAACTGCACTGCGGGTGACCACCGCTGTCGCCCGCGCCAACGTCAAGCCCTGTTGCATTGGGCGTACGACTCACGAAAGCTCTAAGACCGAGCCCTTTTTCAGCATGATGGGATGCCCGACTTGACATATCCCTATATGGGCATATATTACCCACGTGCCCCGATCGCCCACCACCACTGACGCATTTGCGGCCATCGCTGAGCCTCGGCGGCGGCACCTCTTGGGCGCGCTAGCTGGCGGTGGCGGCAACCGCGACGTCACGTGGCTGGTGCGGAAACTGGGGTGGCCACAACCTCAGGTCTCCAAGCACTTGAGTGTCCTACGGCAAGTGGGCCTTGTGAGCGTGGTTCAGAAGGGCCGCCGCCGTGTGTACAACGTCAATGGCCAGGAACTTCAGCCGGTCTACAACTGGGTGAAAATGTACGAGCAATTCTGGAAGCACCAACTATGTCGCATCAAAGCTCGCGCTGAGCAAAGGAAGCAACTATGACCACTCAATCAATGCCTGCACAATCAGCCGCGGCAGATCAGTGCACTCTTCAAACGCTGGAGATTCGCCAAGAGATTCTCATCGCGGCTACGCCAGCGGTGTCATTCCAAGCGCTGTTGGAAGAATTGGGCCCCGGCAGTGTGGGTCCTGACGGCACGCCGTTTCCAATGAAACTTGAGCCGTGGCCGGGGGGGCGCTGGTATCGCGATAGAGGGGAGTCCGGCGGCTTTCAATACGGTCATCTGTGGGGGCACGTGCAGGTCATCAAGGCTCCGGTACTGCTTGAACTCACCGGGCCGATGCCCATGTCCTATCCAGCGGTCAATCATGTGCAATACCGGCTGCAGCCTGAGGGCATTGGCACGCGTCTGACGCTGGTTCACCGCGCGATGGGCAGCTTTCCGGCCGAGACCTACCAACAGTTGAGAAACGGCATGCCCGAGGGTTGGGCGCACGGCCTCAACCGCGTAAAACTGGTGGCCGAGAAGAGGACAAACTCATGAGCACCGCCCAGCCGTCCGCGCAAGATCACGCCCAGCCGTCTGCCCCAAAGCCCCGAGTGGTGAATCGCCAGCAGTGGCTTGCTGAACGCACCGCGCTGCTGAAAGAAGAGAAGGCCTTCACCCGCCAGCGCGATCAACTCAGCCAGAAGGTTCGCGCTTTGCCATGGGTGAAGGTTGACAAGCAGTACACGTTTCAATCTTCCACGGGCCCCAAGACCCTGGCCGACCTCTTTGGTCCGCGCAGTCAGTTGGTGATCTACCACTTTATGTTCGACCCCACCTGGAGCCAGGGGTGCATGGGGTGCTCGTTTATCGCCGACCACTACAACAATCTGGTGGTGCATCTGGCACACCGCGACATTACATTGGTGACCGTCTCAACGGCGCCCGTAGAAAAGTTGGAGCAGTTCCGAAAGCGCATGGGTTGGACGTTTCCCTGGGTCTCTTCTGCCAACACAGACTTTGGCCGCGACTTTGGCGTCTCCTTCACCGATCAGGAGTTGGCAACCGACAGCGCGGTGTACAACTTCACCGACAAGGCTTCGACCATCCGCGAGTACCCAGGAATGAGCGTTTTTGTGAGAGACGCTCACGGAGAGATCTTTCACACCTACTCCACATTCGCGCGCGGCCTGGAGAACTTTCTAACGGCGTATCAGTTCATTGACATCACCCCCAAGGGCCGGGACGAGGGGCCCGATGCAGGCATGCACTGGGTGCGCCACCACGATCGCTACGACGACACCAACTTTGTGGTGCCCTGGCTGGAGAAGCCGGGAGTGACATCCGCCCCTCAGCGGCCGTAGTACGCCCACTCGAAGGCCCACTCTGTGATTGCGGGCTGCACAGCGATGCACACCGCAAAGAGTGCGACGGCCAGCGCCGATTGCCAGATGGCCACACGGTGATCGGCATAGGGCAGGGTGCGATGTTGCACCGCAGTGCCCGCGAGTCGATCTCCGATTCTGCGCGCTGCGACGCGGTCGAAGAGCGAGGCCAGCCCTTCAAGTGCCACCCAGAATGGAATGGCCAGCAACACATTACGCAAGAGACGCGCAACGAAACTGGCGCGCTCGCCGGTGCCGTCACGAGCGGCGCCATCAGCACGGTGGCTCTGCCATCGCACGACGTGAAGCCCCATGATTCGCTTTCCCCAGGAAAGCCCGGGCACGGTATCTCGTAACAAGAACCACACGAGGTCTACGACGCCGTGAACGATGAGCGCTGTTGTCGCACCGATGACCTCACCGCGTTCGCGCGTCCAAGGGTCGTAGTGTTCGATGGCACGTGCAATCACCGGTCCAGCCGCGAGCGCGCCGATCAGTTGGATAGGCACCACCTCCAGTAAAAACGCCGCTGCGCGGGCGTTGAGGAGCCCTAGGCGCTGACGCCACGTGTACCGGAGGGGGTCTGACTTCATTGCAGTAAGTACACTCTACCTCCCCGTTGTGCCTTGGAGATTGGCGCGTTTGCGCCCCACACGCACACATCACACACCACAAAGAGGAATGCACATGATTCAGTCGATGAAGATTGCTGTAGTTGGATTGGTTGCCGTTGCGGCACTGGGCACTTCAGTAGCGTTAACGCAGGACAAGACCAAGGCCCCCAACTCGACGCCCAAGACCGCACCGCAGACCGCACCACAGGGCGCTCCCCAGGACATGGATCCGGATATGGCTGCGGCTATGGCTGCGGCTACACCCGGCCCCATGCATGCGTTCCTCACTGAGGGCGCGGGCATGTGGACGGGCAAGAACACCATGTGGATGGCACCCGGAGCTGAACCCATGGTGACCAACTCCTCGTGCAAGATTGTTCCCATGCTTGAGGGTCGATTCACTCGCTGCGAAATGCAGGGTGAAATGCCCGGCATGGGCGAGTTCAAGGGGTTTGCGATCTACGGATACGACAACGTGTCCAAGCAGTTCCAGTGCGCCTGGATTGACAATATGGGAACCGGCATGGTGACCGGTACGGGTTCACTCTCTGCCGACGGCAAGACACTCACGTGGACGCTGAACTACAACTGCCCAATCACCAACAAGCCCGCCGTGATGCGCGAGATTGATCGCGTGACCGGCCCGGATTCACGGCTGATGGAAATGTGGGGCGTTGACCCCAAGAGCGGCAAGGAATACAAGATGATGGAGATGGTGACCACGCGCCAGCCTGCGGCCAAGGCTGCGAGCACCCGCTAACTCAACTCACATCTGCTGTTACATCAGCAGAAACGGAGCGCTCCCAGGCGCCGAATCGCATTATGGATTCGGCGCCTTTTTCATGAGGCTCTCTGCCCAGTTCACGATCATGTTGAACTGCTTGATGTCTTCGCTCTGTGAAGGGACTCCCACCATCAGGCGGCCCTCCGGCAACGAAGCAAGCACGCGAATGCCCATGGAGTCAACGTCAGCGACCTCTGTCGGTGCAGACACTGAAAACTGCGGCTCGGTGTTGACTGTTGCTTTCATGAGGCGGCCGCGCTCGTCCACAACGTACAACGTTTTGCCGTCCTGCCCCCATGCGTGAAGAGCGCTGCCCATGGTGCGCACTTGCAGAGGCCGCCCAGCTTCGCCCTCAGCTCGCAGCTCCGCCACCCACGTTTGAAACTTGCCGCTCTCATCGCTGGTAAATGAGATCAATCGACCATCGGGTGATGTCTTGGCATCCCAGCAATTAGCCCCCGAGGTCAGGATTGGGTTCAGAGCGCTGGCCTCCGCAGTGGTCTCGCCCACCGGCAGGAACATGATCCTCGCTCGACCGCCCTCGGAAACCTCCAACACGAGCTTGTTTCCATTCGCCAGCCATGCCTGTGGCAGCACGCGGTGATTGGGCGACTGGGGTTTGAACACTCTTCGCGGGGCGCCGCCGTCCGCATTCTGAACATAGATGCCGTCCCCATCATCCTTGGCGATGCGGCAGTATGCGATCTGAGTTCCGTCAGGAGACCAGACGCCGCTGATGAGGTCCGCGTTCGACTCGGTGTTCACCTTGATGAGATCAGCATGATTCAACGGAGAGATTCGCAGTTCGTCGATGCCGCGCGCATTGACCAATTGAAGCAGAACGCGGGAGGCATCAGGAGAAGGAACGATTTCCCGCAGGATGGCGCCCTCGTTGGCCCAGGGTTCCAACTTTCCGTCTGCCCCCATGATGCTGATCGCGGTACCCCATCCTTCCGCAGGAACTTGGCTATAGAACAGGGTGCCTGTTGTTGTAAGTCGAAACTCGCCCGGCAAGGAAGCAAGAGGTGAACTCACGCCGCCCAAGACTGCTACGGGTGCACTGCGAAGTTCCATTCGCTGGGTATCGAATGGCGCCGCGTAGAGCGTGCTTCCGCGTGAGAACACCAAGTGCCCAGTGTGGGCCAGCACCCCGCGTCCACCGTCATCAACGATGGTCTTCACGTGCCCGCTGCTTAGTTCAACGACTCCCACGCTGTACTGCCATCCCCGATCTCCGTACGCGATTACATCAGCCAGCGCATGCTGCCCACCGGGAAGAACTTCCCCACACAGGTCCACGCGAACCACGCCCGGTCTGCCCGCTTCCAGCTTGATGGCGGCGGCCGCTGGGCCGCCCGCTTTGGGCAAGCGGATGAAACTCAACGAGTCAGTTCCAATCAGATAGTCTCCGTTGGGCATTTCAACGAACCCGCCCCAGAAACTCAATGCGGACCAGTCCATGAGAATGGTTGGCGGAGCGGGATCCACGAGTGGAGCGCGAGCGAATCTGAGTTTGGTTCCACCCATCTTCGCCAGTCCGCAAAAGAGCACACTGCGGCTGTGCAGTGCGGGCTGTGCGACGAGCGCCCCTTCGCTCCCTGCCACCTGTTTGAATTGGTAGTCGTCTATCGCCCGGTAGTAGATTCTGGATTGCAAGATGTCTGAAGAACTGGAGCCCCGCGGGCGACCCAAGAGCGTGATGAACTTGCCGTCTGGAGATAGGTCCGCAGACCTCACCACCACATCCGGAGGCATGGTGATGGCAACGCACATCTGTTCTGCCATGGCAAGTCGATTGGTCGGTGCCAAAGCGTGCCAGCCCACCACACCAAGCGCCACCGCAACTGCGCCCACCGCAAATGCTCCGAGCGTTGTGAGCAGCGAATGGCGTGGCGTGCGCGCGGCGTCCTCGCCAGCGGCCATCCACTCGTGGCCCGCGATTGTGCGATCCAACTCCAAGCGCGCGTCGCCAATGTCATGAAGGCGGTTCTTTCGATCCTTGGCAAGGCACTTGGCCAGGAGTTCACGAATGCGAGGAGGAGTGCTCGATGGAAGCGCGGTCCAGTCTGGTTCTCGGTGCAGAATGGCTCCCAGCGAGTCGGTGACTGTTTCACCCGGAAATGGGCCCGCACCGGTCATCATCTCAAAGAGCACGCATCCGAATGAAAAGATGTCTGAACGCTTGTCAACCGGTCTGCCACGGGCCTGCTCAGGACTCATATAGCCCGCAGTACCCATGATGACCCCTGGAATGGTGGGAGAGTTGCGTACGGGAGTGGTGAGCGTGGGCGAGTCAGCCATGGCCGCGTAAGTCGCGGAGGAGGGGGAGCCATCGGCTGTCCGAGCCAGCCCAAAGTCAACCACCTTCACCGCACCCTCCACAGTCACCATGACATTGCCGGGTTTGAAGTCCCTGTGTGTGATCCCCTTGTCGTGCGCGGCCTCAAGACCCTCGGCCATTTGTTTGGCCAGCGAGAGCGCTTCATTGGTGGGCAGTGGTCCCTGCTCCAGCCGAGACGAAAGGGTCTCTCCCTCGATGAACTCCAAGATCAGATACTGATCGTTGCCCACCTGCTCCAACCCGTGGATACCGCCAACGTTGGGATGATTGAGCGAGGCCAGCACCTTTGCTTCGCGCTGGAACCGAGCCATTCGATCTGGATCGGCAGCGAGGTCCGCCGGAAGTGCCTTGATGGCCACTTGACGATCCAGTCGAGTGTCCACGGCCAGATACACCACCCCCATGCCGCCGCGTCCCAGTTCGCGGACAACCTGGAACGGACCGATCGATGCGGGTTGCATTGCCATCAGAGTATCCGGGGAATGGGGGGCGCGGCCTTGCTCTATGCTGCTACCCCTGTTTGTAGATGTTCGGTCCGCGAACGAAAGTCTTGCAAGATCACCTACTACAAGGGAGTCAACATGGCTCAGCTTCAGGATCTAGGGAACGCCGTTCCGCTGCCGCCCTCGGGCGACGTGAGTTCGGCGTTAGGCACAAGCATTGTGATTCGTGGCGCGCAAACCGCCAAGGTTAAGTTGGGAGGCGTGGCAGTTTGGACGCAGTGGGATGGCGAGTTGTACAGCGGCAAAGGGGTACTGACCACGGGCTTGGTGGGGCAGGTGGGCCCGTTTTTGATTGAGCAGGGTGAGTTGTACGTGCGCTCCACCACCGTGACCGGACCGCCGACCGCCTCGATGATTCAGAGCCCCGTGCCTGTGGTGATCCAAAAGGGGACTGTGGTGGCGGGCTCCGTTGGAACGCATTGGTTTGTCTGGGCAGATTCGGAGGGGAAGGTGCCAACACTTTGGTTTGTGTTGTTAAAGCACCCCACAGAACCGTTGGGGCGGGTCGAGGTGTACGACGGGGCAAAGTCCGCCCATATCTCGCTTGCCAATCACTACTTGGAGCTGCCCAACAATTCACTGCCGACGGCTGCCGTGCAACAACCGCTGGCGGCGGGTTCGCCGCTTGAACAGCGGGTGATGGCAGCCATCCAGCGCACGCTTTGGCAAAGCCCTTGACTGCGCCCGACCCCCAGCGGCGGGATGACGATGCCACCGTGTCATTTGGACACGAGGCTCAAACATCGGGTGGTGAAAGCCACGCACCCGCAGATGGCATTCATCCTGAGATCAGCGGGTGTGAGTTGTTGATTTCGCTTTCGTACCCCGCCTTTTTAGTAGGAGGTTTCGGGCGCGTGTATCGCGCCAAGAATGCCGACGGTGTGCTGGTGGGGGTGAAAGTTCCTCGTCCTGAAGTGAGTGGCGCTGCCGCGCTTGACCGATGGGCGCAGGAGTGTTCGATGTCCCGCGCGTTTCCCTCGCATGAGAACGTGGTGCGTTTCTACCCGCGTGAAGTGGCGCGCTGGCCGGATGGTCGCGTGACCGATGCGCTGGTGATGGAGTGGCTGGATGGCGCACGGGGGCTGGTGCGATACGCCAATGACGTTGAGTTGGACAAGGTGCAACGTATCGAACTGTTGTTGCAAGCCGTGGAGGGTGTGGCGTGGATGCACAGTCACGGAATCACTCACTGCGACTTGAAGTCAGACAACCTGCTGGTGATCGAAAGGCTCGGGCGCCCCATCGTCAAGGTGACGGATTTTGGCGGCACTCGTGCGCCGCAACGCCTGGATCCCAAGGCCTCGGCGTACACGCAGTGGCGGGCGGCGCCCGAAGTGGCCACCGGTGACCCCGCGGCCATCACACCGCGCGCAGACGTGTATTCACTGTGCAAGGAGTGCGCCGCGCTTGTGGGTGGGCCGGCAGCCCTCAAACCTCCGGACTCGGGTGTGATGACCGATTGGCGCGCACCAACGCTTGGAGAGTGCCTGGGGCTTGCCGACCCGGGGCTTGATGAAATCATCGCTACGGGTACGCGGAATGAGCCGAGAGATCGCTTCGCCAGCGCTGAAGAATTGCGAATGGCGTTGAGTGAGTATCAGCCGCCATTGGTCGAACGCATGACGCGCGCTGTGGAGCGGTGGTTGTGGCCCCGCGCTGCGGCGAGTGTCGGCCGGGGCGCCCGAAACCACGCACGCAATCGACTGCCATGGGCGCTGCTGGCGATGCTGCTGTTGGGAACGCTACTGTCCTTCCGAGCTGCTTCTGTGCTGCTTACTTCGGGGTTCAAGCCCAGTGCATTTCTTCCGGTAGAGGCGCCTGAAGAGTTGACTGGAGTTGTGGTGGTTCGTGAAAAGAGCGCGGATGGATTGGCCACGTTGGCGCAGCGCGCAGGGATTCCTGGCGTGAACCTAGAAGCGCCCGTCACCAAGCGTTTGGCGTGGGCAGCGGTCATCCGTCAATTGGCCGCGCAACGGCCGAGCGCTATTGCGTTGGATGTGGCGTTTGTGCACAGTGATGATCCGGTGTTGAACAGGGTGATCACCGATGTCGTGGCCGAAGTGACGCACGGCCCCAACGCCGTGCCCGTGGTGCTTGCAACAGAGGACTATCTGCCGGGCTCACCCGAGCAGCGTTCAAGCAGGCCTCTCATTCGTGGATTGCAGGAGGCTGGAGCTCAATGGGGTTGCATGAACCTCTCCATGTTTTTTCTCATCGGGCCGGGTCTCGCAATTCCTCAGGGGGAGAATGCCATTCCCAGATTGCCGCTCTCAGTGGCGGTGGTGAAAGCCGTGAAGGAAGGACACGGCAGTGGTGCCGCACCGCTTGCGGTGCACGTTGATGAGTCAGAAGTCTGCCTGCGATTTGTGGGGAATGTGTCAGAGGGGTACTCCGTCAAACTGATGGAGGTGGTGCCCTCGCGCGACATTGAGCGCTCCAAGGAGATCGCGGGAGTTCAGCGGGATGACATTCTGGGGGTCTATGCCGTGGGTATTCCCGATGACACGGTGTTTGCTTCGGTGGACAAGGATGTGCTTGACTTGGTTTCACCCGAAGGGGAGTGGAAGCCGCTGGACGTGCGAAATCGAGTGGTGCTTTTGGCCGCCTATCGCGCGGATGACAAGCTGGACCTTGGTGCTCGCAGTGTGCCGGGAGTGTGGTTTCACGCGGCGGCAGTGCAGTCGCTGCTGAGCGCGATCGATGCGCCGCAGGTGTCCTGGTGGATTTTGCTTCCCATCAGTGTTGCAGTTGCGTTGGGATTGGCATTGGGTTTACCGATGGCAGCGCGGGTGTACAGCTGGTGTGCGGTGCCCATTCCCTCACTTCGTGGGCGCTGGCCAAAGAGCAGTGTCTCGCCTGCCGGATTGGTGAAGCGGTGGAAGTTGGTTACCGTGACCCTTGTGCTTCTGTGCGCGGCGGTTCCTGTTTCAGTGCATCTTGTGGGGACAGCGTTGGAGCAATGGACCGTTAGCTACACCGCCGCCATGCTGGCGTGGGGGGCGTACGTGGGCGTTGTAGCCGCCGCTGTTGCGGTGGCAGCCGCAGGGTGGATGGGGTGCGTGCGAAGGGCGTGGTGTCTGGATCGCGCAAACTAGGCAGGGCGGCTAAGAGCGCATTGGGGGGTAGGCTGCAATCATGCCACTCGTTCTGCCAAAACTTGAACTGCTGTGCTCGCTGTGCTTGGCCACCTTAGCGCTTGGCGCATCGCCTGCCCCCACGGCAGCCGTTCCGCCCGTTCTGGGTGGCCCCGCGGTGAACGAAGCTGCCGACCGCACGTTGGTGAATCAGGACATGCAGGGGCGATTTCAACGCGTGGAAGGGCGGCCTGAGGTGGCGGGGCTCGCACAGTTGGCGCTAGACCCTGAAACTCGCAGCAAAGCTGCAGACGTGATCAACGCCCGCACTCTTGCGCTCATGAAACACTTGCTCGACAACATTGACCTGATTCGCGAAGCCACCGATGCAACCCGAGCGGGGGACAACGCCACCGCACAAAAACTGAGCATGGAGCTGTATCAGCGTTTTGATCCCGATTCGTCACGAGACCCGCTTGTGGCGCCACTGGCCAAGGTGCTTCCGCAAGCCGCGGCGATGGAGTTAAGGCGCCTTGTTGACGAATACTGGAAGGCTTGGCTTGATGTGGAGATGAAGTCTGCCCCCAAGGCAACGCGCCAGGCGGTGGAGCAGCGCTTGACGTACGACTTGTATCAGCAAGAACTTCGATTGGCCAATGAGTACACGCTGCGGCCGATCCAACAAAAGCTCGAACGCATCTACGAGGCTGCTGATCCCACGCCTGAGCAGCGCGCTGCAATACGCTTGGCGGTCATTGAGTATGTGAAGGAAGCCAGAATGAAGCCCACGGATGAGCAGCGCAAGAAGTTGGCGCGCACCATTTACGACCTGCTCGACGAAGAGCGCAGGCTCAAGCTTGTGACGGCGGCAATTTCGTCCTACTAAGTGGTGGGTTCGGTCGCGGGTTCCAGCACAAAGTCCTTCCATCGCCGCATGTATTGAATGAAGGGCTCGCTGAGGCCGCGTTGCGCCAATTCCTGCGCAGTAAGCGGGGGAATCCGTGGCGTCCAGGTGGGATCGGTGACTCGCAGAGGCCAGTCGGGGTTGGCAATCGCGCATCGGCCCAGCGCCACTGCGGAGGCGCCCATGTGGAGAGCGTGTTGGGCGTCAGCAAGCGTCCAGATCTTGCCCGCCGTGAGCAGTGGGATCTCTGCAGGGAGCGCACTGCGAAAGGCTTGAAGCACGTGCTGATGAGGGCGCTTCTGAGAGTTCAGCTTGACATCCCACAATGACGCATGAATGAAGTCAGCGCCGTCTTGGCAGAGCCACGCCGCTACGGCCAGGCTCTCATCCAAATCCATGCCGGTGGCGTTGCCAAAGTTCTCGGGTGAAAGGCGAACTCCAACAATAAACGGCGCGGGTACCGCAGCGCGCACCGCGCGTACCACGTGGCGGATGAGTCGAGCGCGATTCTCGAGAGAGCCGCCCCATTCATCAGTGCGCGTGTTGTCGGTAGCGCTTAGAAACTGAGTCAACAGATATCCATGCGCACCATGAATCTCCACGCCATCCATTCCCGCAGCGTGGCATCGGCGCGCGGCGTCTGCAAACTGGCGAGTCACGCGTTCAAGATCTTGTGAGGTGGCCGCGCGACATGAACCATCCGCCGCCGCACTCGCGCTCCACGGGGTTTCACCGGTCAGTTCCGGGTTGGCACGCACGCCACCATGAAAGATCTGCACCAGCGCAAGAGCGCCGCGCTCATGCATGGCGCTGGCCAGAGTGGTGAGCCCGGGGGTGTGCGTGTCGTGAAAGCAGCCCAGTTGGCCCGCCCAACCTTGGCCATCTTTGGACACGTGGGACGCACATGTTGTGATGACCCCAAAGCCGCCCTGCGCACGCACGTTGAGCCAGTGCAGTTCATCGTGGCTCAGGGTGCCGTCAGGGTTGCTTTGGCTGTTGGTCATGGCCGCCAGTACCGTGCTGTTGCGTGCACGGGCGCCCCCTGGGAACACAAGTGGCGACAGCGGTGAGTTACTCATCTGGTGCACCATAGCGCACGTGCAAGAGAGAAAAATGCGCTGTTACCGCGCCCCCTTCAATTCGGCGTCCGTTGGCATCGTGAGTATTGAGTGGCGGATACCCCACAGGCCAACTTTGGCGCCATCGTTAAAGTCGCGCATGGGTTGCGGATCAATGCCGTAGCCACCCTTGGCCACGAACATGGTGTTGGTCTTCCAGTCGTGGTGATCTCCTGAATCCCAGCGAAAGGCATAGAAGGCGCCGTCAGGACTGTCAGCAAACCCCAATGCCACGCGCGAACGGGTCCACTCGTCGTACAACTGGCTGGTGAGCCAACCTCCGTCGAGCGATTTGTTCTCAACGCGCTGTGTGCGCCAGCCGGTCCAAAGTCCGTTGCCATCAACCCACCCGGTGTGAAAGATTGTGAGTTGCGGCTTGCCCCCCGCATTGGGGTAGACAGCCACCGGCCGACTCGTGCAGTGCGAGTGCCCCTTGCCATGCGTGAACTCGGCGGGGGTCTCGGTGATGTCATCGCCATTCACCGAGAGCGTTGAGACCTGCAAGCTGAATGCACCGTGCTTGGGGTGCGTGGCGCTGGAAACCACCGTGATGGTGCCATCGCTTGGGTTGACCACCATTCCGGGCGGAACTGACGCCACCAACGAAAGCAGCTTGGGCTCAGTGATCTGGGGTTTGGCGTCCAACGCGCCTGCGAGCGCTAGCCACCGCACGCTCGTGGCGCCAGTGTCATGGCGTGCAAGCAGCAGGATGCGTTCACCGATCCGCACGCCGGAAAGATCGGCAGCCACCACACCTGGCAGGGTCGTCAACGCGCTGACCACGGGGGGCGAATCGGGCTCCGCCCCCGGCCGAACCGTGCCAACCGCCCACGCATCAAAGCGGCGCACCAACAGCACACCAAACTCGGGCCCTCCGATCAGCACCGGATCGGCGCGGGACGCCGAAGATGGCACATCAGTGGGAGTGGTCCACTCTTCATTGCCTTTGTGCATGCTGACCACCGTGTCTGTTTGCTTGTGCTTTGACGCTGCGATAAAGCACTTGCCTGCGATGGACGCCACACTGGGGGCCGAACCGATCAGCGAATGCGTCTTGCGAACCCCCGCTTGCGTTGAACCACCGTAATTGATGTCGGCGATCACTTCTTCGGTGTCGAACACGCCGTTGTGGTTCCAGTCCACAAGTGTGGTGCCGTCACCGTTGTCTTTGAGCGTGAATCGAAAGGGGTGGTTGGCCAGGAACTTCACGCGCTCATACGCAAACGGAAGGTGCTCACGAAGGTGGCTCTCATCCAACTGCACCTGGCGAAACTCCCCGCTGCTGAAGTGCGGCTTGGAACTGTCGCCATCAAAGCTGTAGCTGTAGGCGTAGTTCATGAGCGAGGGGTAGAGCGGGCACCACCCCGGGCTGGAGTCGCCGGTGTGTGAGAGTGACAGCTGGTGGCCCAGTTCATGCACAAAGACGGCCCAGCCGTTGCCAGAGCCGCCCATGTCCCCCGTCTCGCTTGATTGTCCTCCACCCCAGGGCGTGACCTGCATCCAGTGCATGAGGCCGCGCTCTTGCTTGGCAAAGTGCTTGTTGCCCACATCCCACCACGGCATGCGTTGATCGGAGGCGTTCACCCCTTGCTCAATGTCGCGCACGTGCAACCAAACTCCGCTGGTGCCGTCCGGATTGGCAACGTGCATGCCCCGGTACGCCGCCTGAGCGCGTGGAATCTCCTTGGCAAAGGCTGCGCGATCCACCTGATCAAAGTAAGAAACGTTCACGATGACGTCCTTGCGGCGCGGGTTGAGCTGCAAGTCCGGCTCAGCGCAATCCGCGCGATACAACGTCAATCGAGGTCCGATGGATTTCACGCGATCAGCGGGAAGGCCGTGCACTTCCCAGCCATCCAGCAGGCCATCGTCATCGGTGTCGCGATTCAAAGGATCAGTAAGCAGGACGGCTTCTTCGGCATCGGTGAGTCCGTCGGCATCTGAGTCTGCGGGGTCCGCACTCTCGAGGATCGCCATTCGCACGACGCGATGTTGGTGTGGGGCGTTCGAACTGAACACGCGCCAAGCGATTCGCCCCCGATTCTTCACGTGCATCGACTCAAGTGCCCAGAGCGAGACTGCGTCGCAGTCGTAGGGCGGGGGAGTCAATCGCTCGGCGAGCGTGCCCGGCTTGGTTGCGTGCGCATCAAGCAGTTGCGCGAGTGCGGTGAACTCTGCCTGTTGATCAGCGGCAACAAGAATGGGTGTGCCGGGTTTGCCTCCAGCTTCCAGGGGAATGACCACCATTCGCTCCGCCTCTTGCACCACCACTCGAGTCTCTGCGTTGGCGTGCACCACGGCCATGCGAGTGGCGTCTGGGTTTACATCGGCCACCAGAGTTCGCCAACCCGCCGACTTCCAGCCGTGCACCGAAGGAGCCCAGCACAGGTGGCGGTTGCCGTTCACCGTGAGTACATCTGGGTAGCCATCTTGGTCGACATCACCAACTGCAAAGAGCTTGCAGTCAGGTCCGGTGGAGATCCAGTCTGAGGCGGCCAGACCCTCTGCGTGTGACGCCCAAGCCGATGCCAGCACACAGTGCAGCGTTAGCAGCGCGAGCGCCAGAGACTTAAGCGACATGCGCAGAATGCTACTGAGGGGTGTGTGGATTTCTCCTCGCGTCGCTGCGGCGTGTCTCGATCAACGAGCTGGATCATCCAAGACCAACACCATGCAGAATCCGTCGTATCCCTTGGCTCCAACGGTTTGCAAAGCCGTTGCTTCCACGCGCGGATTCGCAGCGATGAGTTCGTTGAGCTTTCGCACCCCCAGCACGCTGGCATCCGTGCTGGCAGGGTCGGCCACCGCGCCGCTGCGAACCACGTTGTCAACGATGATCAAGCTACCGGGGCGAGTGAGTTTCATGGCCCACTCAAAGTAGGGAGGGTTGTTGGGCTTGTCCGCGTCAATGAAGACAAGGTCAAA
This sequence comes from uncultured Isosphaeraceae bacterium, assembly GCA_964640485.1. Taxonomy (GTDB): domain Bacteria; phylum Planctomycetota; class Phycisphaerae; order Phycisphaerales; family SM1A02; genus CAZXGD01. Next base: position 236,570 of record CAZXGD010000001.1, read on the forward strand.
GGGTCCGGCCCCCTCTGCGGCAAGCTTGGGAAGGGTCCCCAACGCAGCGCCCACCCGCACACTGACCTTGTTGGCCACACCCGCGCGCTGTAGGTTGGCTTGGGCCACCTGGGCGTGAACGGGGTCAATCTCCAGGGTGATGAGTTGGCCATCCGCGGGCAGTGCGTCGGCCATCCAGATGGTGCTGTACCCGCCCAATGTTCCAATCTCCAAGATGCGGCGAGCCCTTAGGGAACGAGCGAGCAGGTGGAGCAGCTTGCCCAACGGCGCCGAAACGCTGATGGCGGGCAGATGGTGGGCATCGCTGGTCTCGAGTGCGGCGCTTGCCAGAGGGCGAGGCTTGACCAGTGCTTGGGTGATGTACGCGTCAACGGCCTGCCACGTCGCCTGGGTCATACGGCCTCCGTCACTGCATGCTAAGCCGCTCTACACTCCCGCGCATGACAACGCATGTTCCCCATCGTTTTCCCGGACGACGGTCGTTCATCGCTGGGTCGTTGATCTTGATTGTGTTTGCGGCTCTGCACATGGCAGCGGTCTTCAAAGACAGCTTTACGTTGGCCACCGACCCCAAGATCGCAAGTTTGCAGGAGTCCATGAAGGGGGTTCAAGACTCCATTGGACCCTTCCACTTTTCTGAGTGGGGCAAGGTGCAGTTGATCAGCAGCAGTTACGCCGTGCTGCTGGCCTTTGCGGGTGTCACTGGACTGCTCGTGGTGCGCCCCATGGCCAACGCCGGACAATTGCGTGCGATGACGGTGGCCAACATGATGCTCTGTGCATCGTTGGTGGCAGTATGCGTGTTGTGGACGTTTCCTCCGCCACTTGTGTTATCTGGCTTGGCATTGGCGGCATTTTCAGCCTCGCTGGCCCGTCAAATCTTGCTGAAGGCCTAAGGCGGAATTCCGGTCATTTCAGAAATCAAGTCCCGCGTTGAATATTTTCGCTTTCGGCGCACCGTGGGGTATCCTTGGGAGACGAGCGCGAGGGCAAAGGGGCGCACCGTATGCGCAGATCAGTTCACCCTTTCTCCTGGAGAATCCCTCATGCGTTCCCTTCTTGTTGCTGTCGCTGCTTCTGCAGCCTTCGCCGGCGTCGCTTCCGCAAGCGTTATCACTCAGTGGGACTTTAACGATGCTGTCGAGAGCTCTGGTGGCACACTCACTCCGAGCACGGGTGCAGGAACTGCCTCGCTTGTGGGTGCGAATACGGGCACTTTCGGATCTGGCGTTGGATCATCCGACACCGCCGGAGCCACATTCAATGATTCATGGCTCACCACCACGTACGCCGCGCAGGGCACGGGCAGCAATAGCCGCGGTGTTCGATTTGACGTGAGCACCGTGGGCTACAACAACATCAGCTTCTGCTTTGATCAGCGCAATTCCAACACCGCCAGCCGGTACTGGCTGGTGGAGTACTCGCTGGATGGGTCGTCCTTCAGCAGCGCTGGCCTGGCCGGCGGTGGCGTGTACGCCGTGACCGTTGGAGGCGTCTTTGTGAACGGCTTCAACTTTGACATGAGCACCATCGTGGGTGCAGACAACAACGCCAGCTTTGCAGTGCGCATCACGGCCATCTTTGCACCAGGTACGAGCGCGTATGCCACCACCTCTGGCACGGGCACCTACGGCACCACCGGCACTGCCCGTTGGGACATGGTGACCATGAAGGGTGACGTGGTCCCCGGACCTGGTGCCTTGGCATTGCTGGGCGTGGCTGGAGTGCTGGGCTCACGCCGCCGTCGCGCCTGACCGCCACGACTGTATCGATTCTCCCATCGGCTCCGCCCTTCAAGGGCGGGGCCGATTTTCTATTCACTCTGCAGTGCCGGCCACGGCCTTCAGCCGCTCTTCACGCCTGGGCACGATAGACACCACCAACCCCAGAGCCTTGAGCAGACGCAGTTCCCAATAGGTGAGGTCAAACTCCCACCAGCGATGTTGAACACTGCACGAAGGAGGATCGGAGTGATGGTTGTTGTGCCAGCCTTCGCCGGCGGCAACCAGAGCCACCAGCCAGTTGTTGCGGCTGTTTTCACCTGTGGAGTGGCTTTGATATCCAAAGAGGTGTGTAAAACTGTTGACGCTCCAGGTGATGTGCCACACCAGCACCGTGCGTACGAATACGCCCCACACCAAGTAGCCCGTGGCGAGGAGCGCGGCCTGCGGCATGGCGAGCCAGAAGAGCGATACAGCAAATGGCACCGCCCAAAACAGCACGCACTGCGCTCCGTAGAAGTACACGGGGCTCCAGGCGTTCTTTTCCAACCACATGTAGAAGGGGTCCTTCAGAATGTCCCGCGCAAACTTCTCATAGTTGGTGCGATGGTGAAGGTCCCGGTTGTTGAGGAACAGCCAGCCCATGTGCCCCCAGAAGAATGCCACCAGGGGAGAGTGCGGGTCGTGCTCTTCATCGCTGTGGGCGTGGTGCTTTCTATGTGTGGCCACCCAGCGCGCTGGCGAGTCTTCAAGGCTGCAAAGCGCCAAGATCACCATGGTGTACTCAACCCAGCGGCGCGGGACGAAACTGCGGTGCGCCAGAAGCCGGTGGTAGCCCATGGTGATGGACTGCCCAAAGAGGTGCACACCGGCGATGCCCACAATGAACGCCTGCCAAGAGAAAAGTTGGGGCAGTACCGCCGCCAATGCCAACACGTGCACCGTGGCCACCGGCACCATGTAGCGCAGCATGAGCAGGGTGGGACGGGTGGACGCGGGACGGCCGAGCGTGGCAGACGTGTCGGTGGGTGTGGAGATGGTCATCAGAGCTGCGCGGGAACGCGGTGCGGCGCAGCGCTTCGCGTCACGCACAGGCTACCACCAAACACGGTGATCGTTATCCCTCGTCGTCGTTCAGATAGAGCTCTTCGTGTGGCTGCACCACGACGAATCCTTCTCCGCGAAAGAGCATCTGCATGGACTCGCCGCCTCCTCGCCCCAGAAAAGTCCTGAAGCTGATATCTGTTTTTAGCTCCGGTTGCAGCGATCCGCTCCACAGAATTGTTGCGTTGGGATCCGTGCATACGGGTCGATCAGGCGTCACGCGCAGCGTGAGCGGATCATGGTGACTGGTCACGGCAACCAAGCCACGCCCCTGAAACTTCACGTTGAATAGCCCGCCCGACAGCATGGCGGCCACCTTGCGCATGAGCACCACGTCCCACGTAAGCGAGGGTTGAAACGCCAGAATGTCGTTGGCGTTCACATGAATGGACTCGTCTTGCAATTCCAGAATGATGATCTTCTTTCCGCGATCGGCAAGGTAGACCGTGCCTCGACCTTCCACCTTTGCCAGCGGAGTGCTCTCTCCACTCAAGGCGCGCTTGAGCATCTTGCCCAAGCCATGTTCCATGACTCGTTCGCGTGTGAAGCGCACATCGCCGTGGTACGCCACCATGGCGCCCAGTTTCATCCACAACATGCCGTCAAGATTGAGCTCAAGAATGCGTTCGCTTTCAAGCTCAAAGACTCCTTGGCCGCGGTCGCGCTGTGTGGTGCGCCGCACAAAGTCCGCGATACCGTATGAGGATGCGGCAACAGGCGGTGTGTTCATGCCCGTGATTCTACGAGCAGGGACCCCACGCACCCAGCAGCAGCCCTAGATCCGAGCCGGAGACAAAGCCGTCGCCGTCGAGGTCGGTGTTGGTACCAAAGATGCCCCAGTCGCCCAGCAGGATTCCAAGGTCCGCACCGTCCACCGTGCCGTCACCGGTAAAGTCTTCGGTGCACGAGGGTGGCGTGCTGCGGCCCACTTCAACAAGCGCAATGTGAGCGAATGAACCGCCCGTTTCGCTGATGTCATTCCAACGGCCATTGGAGCCTAGGAATTCAGTCCAGTCCTCAACCCCACCGGAGTTGTTGGGCTCACCCGGATTCCAGTTGGTGTACGTGACAGGGCTGCCATCCGCCCACTGAAATGTGCCTTCGGATGCCACGTCGTTAAACCCGATCCAGATGCGCCGGTCCACACCCAGCAGGTTTCCAAAGTTCAGGCGGATCCATTCGTTTTCTTCGGCGCTATCGATGGTGACCAGATTGGTGCCCAGCAATTGCGCTGTGGCCTGCGCCGCGTTCCAGCCAGTGGTGGCGTAGGCGATGTACGTGTGGTTGTTGGCTGGGTTCACGATCTCGGCGAGAGCGCCGGACGTAGTGGTAAGGGTGACCGCGCCGGTGGGCGGATTAGTGCCACTCGCGGAGTAGCTGCCCACGCGGATCAAGTACTGCTGTCCGCCGGTGACGCCCAGAGTCACGCGGCTCTGGAGCGCGCACGCGTCATCGTTGCACGCAAGAATGCTGGACTCAAGAGGGCAGGCGCAGCCTGGATAGACGGCCAACTTGGTATCAAAGCCAGTGCCGCACGTTTCAATGGTGGCCAGGCCCGTGGTGGGTGCAGTCCAGCACATCCACACGTCCGCGTAGATCTGGTCGGAACCAAAGAAACTGCACACCGCGTTTGAGCCACCATCGGTGGTCGCGCCCACCGTGCTGGTCAAGAAGGTGCCGTACCCACTGATGGGTTCGGCAGCGGCACAACTGTCATTGGCTTGGGCCCAGCAGGGAGCGGTGGTGGCCAAGCTTGCGGCAAGAATGAACGCGCGTGTGAACGTGTAGCTCATGCAAACTCCTTGGAGTGGTTCCTGAGGTGAGGCTAGCACGCATGTCTCCCGGTGCAAACAGCAACTGCTTCAACACCTGCGGAAAGCGGCTTCTGAGCCAGAGAAAGGGCCGCTATTGGCCCTGTGCCATGGAAAACCCGGGCACGCCGTCAAAGGTTCGGAGCAGTTCAAAGGAGCAGACTGTGTGCTTGCTGGCCACTCTGGAGAGCAGCGCCAGAACATCGTGTTGGGTGATTGATTCGGCGTGCACACCGGGGCGCACGGTCAGACGTGCGCGCCAGTAATCCACGCATTCGGTGAACATGCTTCCCGAGGGCCACACTTGCGTTCCGCGATTGCTGATGAATGTGAGTTGAAAAGGTGATCCCTTTGACAGCGCTTCCAAGTCTGACACCAACGTGCGCAGATGGGGCGCATCGTCAATGTACAGATCAACACCGACCACGCACTTGCTCACGTTGGTGAACGTGCGAATGGTTTCGAGCGCTTGCGGAAGGGGCGGCCGCTTGAGCGTTACTCGATCGGTTCCCTCCTGCGGGACTGGCGACACCGTGGTGGGCTTGCTGCCCAATCGGTCGATGATGGCAGCCACAAACTGCGATGTGTCCACCGGTGGAGTGCCCGACCCAAAGTCACCAGTGTGCACACCCGATTCCAGCGCGGCCAGCAGCGCATTCTCCACGGTGGCCGCCTGCAGTTGCAAGCCTAGGTGCTTGAGCATCATGATTCCGCTCATGATGAGTGCTGTTGGGTTGGCCACGCCCTTACCGGCAATATCCGGCGCGGTCCCGTGCACTGCCTCAAAGATGCTGATGTGCTTGCCCACATTGGCGCTGGGCGCAAAGCCGAGCCCTCCAACTAATCCAGCCGCCAGGTCGCTGACGATGTCGCCTTGCAAGTTGGGCATCACCACCATCTGGTATTGCTCGGGCTTCATCACCAGGTTCATGCTCAGTGCGTCAACGATCACGTCGGCCGCTTCAATCTCTGGATAGTCCGATGCGGCCGCTCGAAAGCGGTCCAGAAACAAGCCATCAGTCATCTTCATGATGTTGGCCTTGTGCCCGCAGTGGACCCTGGTGATGCCCATACGGCGCGCGGTTTGGAATGCAAGGTGATGCACTTGGTCGCTGCCTGGCGCGGTAATGATGCGCTTGCAGTCCATGGTGTCATTGGAAAGACGGTGCTCGATTCCGCCGTAGGTGTCTTCAACGTTTTCGCGCACAATGGTGAAATCAAGTTGCGCACCGGCGCGTCGGCCGGCAGGGTGCACTCCGGGCAGCGTGCGAAACCGGCGTACATTGGCAAACGCGCTCCACAGTTTGCGCGCCGTGACGTTGATGCTCTTTCCTCCGCCCCCCTTTGGGGTTGCCATCGGTCCCTTAAAGAGCACTCCGCATTCCTCAACGGTGCGCATGGCCTCATCGGTCATTCCTCGGGAGAATCCGCGGTCGAACATGGCGCTGCCCATCTCAACGGGAACGAACTCCAGATGCGAGGCAACGCCCGCAGCCTTGAGCAGCGCCAGTGTTGCGTCCATGATCTCCGGTCCAATTCCATCGCCAGCGGCGAGAGCAATGCGCATGTAGTGGTCCTTAGAGCGGGGAAAGGGGACAAGGGTAGTTGGTGCAGGACGCATCCGGGGAAGGTTGACGCGGGTGTGAAACAGTGCCCGTTATTGGCACCGCAGGAGGGCTCCTGATACTGTGCGAAACTCGATGTCCGCCCAGCATCAGGTTGAGAACTCGCACGACCCCTACGCCGCATTGCGGATCAAGGACTATCGCCTGTTTGGCGGCGGATTCCTGGTGGGGTCCATGGGCCTGCAGATCATGAACACGTTGGTGGCGTGGGAGATCTGGGTTCGTACTGAGGACTACCTGCAGTTGGGGCTCATCGGTCTGTGCCGCGCTCTGCCTGTTGTGCTGCTGGCGCTCTTGACAGGGCATGTGGCGGACGTTCGCGATCGTCGAACCATTCTGGTGCTGACGCAATTGGGCTTTGGATTGGTGGCGCTGATGTTTGCAGGACTGTCGTACATGCAAGCGCCTGTCTGGTGGTACTTCGTGCTCTTGGTGTTCAGCGCGTGCGTTCGCGCCTTCAATGGTCCTGCGCGCGGCAGCTTTCTGCCGCTCATCGTGCCCGACCGCATCTTTCAAAACGTGGTGACGTATCAGAGCGGCATCTTTCAGGCGGCGGCGATGGGTGGGCCGCTGATCGCCGGCGTGCTCATCGCGTGGCTGAGTGGGTGGGGAAGCCTCTGGCCCATCTACGTGCTCTCCGCGGTGGGGTGCTTGTGCTTTAGCGCCGCCGTTGCACGCACCAATCCTCGCAAAGCCGCCAAGCCCAAAGGGGGACACACGGTGTCCGCCATGTTTCAAGGCATTCGGCACATGTGGAAGGAACGACCGGTGTTAGGCGCCATCATGCTCGACCTCTTTGCCGTGCTCTTTGGGGGCGCCACCGCGCTACTGCCTGTGTATGCCACGGACATTCTGGCCAACGGTGGGCACGCCCCGATTTTGCTGGGGTGGTTGAAAGCGGCGCCGTTCGTGGGGGCGTTATTGATGTCGGTGTGGCTCATGTACCGGCCTTCCTTTCAGCGCACGGGGCCAGTGCTGCTGTGGTCGGTGGTGGCCTATGCCGTGGCCACAGTGATCTTTGGGCTCAGCACCAACGTCTGGCTGAGCTTGCTGGCGCTGGCACTGGGCGGTGCGGCGGACAATGTGAGCGTGGTCATTCGGCATGTGCTGGTGCAGATGCGCACGCCTGATGAACTGCGGGGAAGGGTGGGGGCGGTCAACAGCATGTTCATCGAGTGCTCGAATGAACTCGGGCAGTTTGAGAGCGGGTTGGTGGCGCGCCTCTGGGGGCCCGTGGTGAGCGTGGTGTCCGGCGGCATTGGCACGGTGGCCGTGGTGGCGGCCGTGGCATGGCGCCTGCCCAGCCTGCGAAAGCTGGGCAGGGTAAGGTCGCTCACCGAGCCCGATCTGGACCCCTCCTGAACCTTGCGCGGAAAGTTGGCGTATCTACGATATGCCCATGGGACAACCTTCATTCAGATCCGGAACCATGGTCGTGGCACTTCTGATCGTGGCTGGGCTCGGAGTCATTGCGTTCATGAAGTACAGCGGCCGAGGGGAGGACCGTGCCTGGATTGGCGTTGGTGTCGAGGATGGTTCGGGTGATGCCGATCGCCCCAAGGGCTATCCCACCGAAACTCAGGCAGCAGTTCGCAACGCCAAGCAGCGCGCCGACACGATGCCGCTCAAGCTTGAACCTGCCATGGTGAATCTGGGCAAGCACACTCCCTGTGACCCCGATTTAAAGACCAAGGTCACGGTGACTAATCAATCCCAGCGCCCGGTGACCATCAAGCGCATCATGGCGTCTTGCGCGTGCGCGTCGGCTGAACTTGAGGGCGCACGCTTGATCGCGCCAGGCGAGTCGCGCACGCTCAACATTTCAATCGATCTGAACGGCTCCGGTGACAAGAGCCAGAGCATTTACATGACGGAGGATGGACCCCCCATCGGCACTGTGCGTGTGGACTACCAATTGCGATCGCCCGTCAAGACCACCAAGGAAGCCATTGACATTTCTCCGGAGCACCCAAGCGCTGAAGTCACCGTGGTGCGCGAGGATGGAAAGCCGGTCAAGTTGTTGAGTTTGATTCCGGACATTGGTGTCATCAAGACCAATGCCGACGGCACGCAGGTTGTCGTGATTGACACCGAACGTGCGGACCGATACGCCGATAGCGAAGAGGGCAAGTCAGACGGATCGGTGCACCGCGATGCGGACGGCACGTGGGCCGCCATGTATGTGGCGGTGGTGACGGACTATCCGGGCTGTCCGAATGCTTCGGTCTTTGTGCGGCGCGGACGCTGAAGCCCCGCAGCGCGTGAAAAGCCAGAAAGCCACCGCATGGGTGCGCGCGGCGATCGCTTTTTGCTGCGGCGACGCTGAATGAGTATGTGCACGACAAACATCAGCCCGATGACCGCCAGCGTGGCCGCGATGTAAAGCATCCATCGGTGGGCCTCGCTTTCAAACTGTTCGCCTAACTTGGCCACGCCGACTCCGATTCCAATTTGCGCTGGCGCGGTGATCATGACCCCTAGGGCTTCCACCAGCATGATGCGCCACCAGGCCAGTTGCATGAGGCCAGCCATGGTGACCATGGGAGTGCGCAGCCCGGGAATAAACCGCGCGATGAAGAGCGCCCACGCACCGCGGAGGTCCATTTCATACTTCACTTCAAGCAGTGTGCGCGGCCCGATGAGTTTGCGGAAGGTGCGCCAACCCAAGAGCTTGCTGCCAAAGTGCCTGCAGATCCAGATCCATCCGGCATCGCCAAGAATGATTCCCAACCACGCCGCGATGGAAGCTTCAAAGAACCAATTCCAGTGGCCGGTGGCCTGATACTGTTGAAACGCAAAGATGCCCGCGGGAATGAGGATGAAGTCCTCAGACAAGTGCAAGCCGATGCCGCTGATGACGAAGGCCACAAAGATGGTGAGCGGCCCATACTCCACCAGTGTGGTTCCAAGTTCTCGCATCCAGCTGGACTCGGCCGCAGGCACGGGTGCAGGCGTTCCTGCAGCGCCCCACGCAGCCGCAACGCAGAGCAGCGGCACTCCAAACATGACGGCGGCAAGAAGGGGGGAACGGCGGGGCACAGCGTGCCAAGTATAGGAACGCAACGCGGCCCGCTCTTTGGGAGCGGGCCGCGTGAATCTGCGAAGTTTTGCCCTTTGGCTGCTTACTCCTTGGCGCCTGCGGGAATGCGCATCTTGTAGAAGCTGGCCCAGATAAAGACGAGAGCCACGGCGAACAGCGCGCCGCCGATCCAGAAGCGCAAAGCCGGACTGGTGACGGTGAGGGCAATCTCCACCGCCAGCAGGCCAAACAGGGTGGTGAACTTGATCACCGGGTTAAGACTGACGCTGCTGGTGTCCTTAAAGGGGTCACCCACAGTGTCGCCCACCACGGTGGCCGCGTGAAGGTCCGTGCCCTTGGCACGCATGTCCACCTCCACGATCTTTTTGGCGTTATCCCAAGCTCCGCCCGCATTCGCCATAAAGATGGCCTGGAAGAGCCCGAAGAACGCGATACCGATCAAGTACCCAATGAAGTACACCGGGCTGAAGAAGGGCAAGCCAAGGCTTAGGCAGAAGACGGCAATGAAGATGAACCACATGCCCTTTTGCGCATAGATGGTGCAAATGCGCACCACTTCCTTGGAATCTTGAATGCTCGCCTCAGCCTTGTTCAGGTCGATGTTTTCCTTGATGAACACCACGGCGCGGTACGCACCGGTCACCACCGCTTGCGTGCTTGCGCCCGTGAACCAATAGACCACGCTGCCGCCGGTCAGAAGACCCAGCAGGATTTCTGGCTTCACGATGCTCAGAACCTTGTCGATGGGCATGGGGTTGCCCGTACCCAACGGATCCACGATGGACATGTTCTTGCTGAGCGCAAGAATGATGCCAAAGATCATGGTGGTGGCGCCCACCACGGCAGTACCGATGAGCACCGGTTTTGCCGTGGCCTTAAAGGTGTTGCCTGCGCCGTCGCCGCGCTCAAGGAGAAGCTTGGCGTTCTGGAAGTCTGGGTCAAAGCCATGGTCGCGCTTGATTTCAGCGCGAGCGCCTTCAACGTGCTCAATACGGCTGAGCTCGTACACGCTTTGCGCGTTGTCGGTGACCGGTCCAAAGCTATCCACGGCGATGGTCACAGGGCCCATTCCTAGGAAGCCGAAAGCGATCAGACCGAACGCAAAGATCGGACCGGCAAAGTCCTTGTACGCCTCAGGCATCAGCAGCACAAGGTCAGAGTTGAGGCTGAGCGCCCAACCTCCGGCCATCAGCCCCATGATGAGCATGCCCATCCAGAAGGCGCTGAAGTTTCCTGCCACCAGACCGCTGAGAATGTTGAGACTTGCGCCACCCTGCTGGCTGGCGTTGGTCACCTCACGCACGTGAGCGCACGTGGTGCTGGTGAAGATCTTGGTGAACTCAGGAATGAGCGCACCAGCCAACGTGCCCAAGCTGATGATGCTGGCCAGGATCCACCACAGGCTGTCCAGCGTCTTGTCGCCATACTGAATGCCACCCAACAGCGCGTTGGATGCAAAGTAGGTGACCACGATGGACACGATGCTGGTGATCCACACCAGCCACGTGAGTGGCAGTTCTTCGTGGAACTTTTTGCCGCCGCCGTACTTGGCCTTGGACCATGCTTCGTTGATGTAGTAGCTCACCAGGCTGGTCAGGATCATGAGCGCGCGCATGGTGAAGAGCCACACGATGAGCTTCATGCACATCCACTGTTCATCCTGATTGCCGCCACCAAGGGCGTAGGCCAGGAAGGCGATCAGTGCGACGCCAGTCACGCCGTACGTTTCGAATCCGTCGGCGGTGGGGCCCACGCTGTCGCCGGCGTTGTCGCCGGTGCAGTCGGCGATGACGCCGGGGTTCTTTGGGTCGTCCTCAGGAAGCTTGAAGACGATCTTCATGAGGTCGCTGCCGATGTCGGCAATCTTGGTGAAAATGCCTCCGCAGATGCGCAACACGGTCGCGCCCAGGCTCTCGCCGATGGCGAAGCCGATGAAGCTGGCGCCCACCAGGTTGGAGGGGATGACCAGCATGATGCCAATCATGAAGAAGAGTTCAACGCTCACAAGGAGCATTCCCACGCTCATGCCGCTCTGAAGCGGAATGGCCAGGGTGGCCAAGGCGTCGCCCCGCAAGCTTGCGAAGGCGGTGCGGCTGTTGGCGCGAGTGTTGATGCGGATGCCGAACCACGCAACGCCGTAACTACCCAGAATGCCCAGCACGGAGCAGCCGAGGACGATGAGCACGCCCTCCATGGTGCTGGTCTGGTGCGCGCCCACTGCGGTGGCCGCGGCGTGTGCGGCGTCATGGCCATGGCCGCTACCGATGGGGCTTAGAAACCCGAAGTACCAAACGATGGCTCCCGCGATGAGGAACCACAGCGTGGCCAAAAACTTTCCCTGCTGCCACAGGTAGCTCTTGCAGGTCTCCCAAATGATGTTGGAGATGTTGCGCATTGCCGGATGCACCGGCAAGTTGTTCACTTGGACATACTGAACCAAGCCGAAGATGGCGCCGATGACAGAGATGATCAGGCCGCCCACCATCAGGTGGTAGCCCTTCACCGCCGTGCCAAAGACCATGAAACTGATGTCGTCGTTGATGGGAGGAAGTTGCAGATCAGCTTCGCTACCAAAGGCAGCGGGGGCGAATGCAAGTGCGCTCACCATGGCGGGAGCGATGTAACGGGTCCAATTCTGGGCCTTGGTCATGTCTACGTCCTATGCGGGGGGTCCGGAACACCCACGCGGGCGCTCCAGAAGGGGGGCGATTGTACCTAGCCAAACGCACCCCTGCCAGCGGTGCGGCTGGCGACCCAGCAAGACGCCATAAATGTTTGTAAACAAAGAGGTTACAAGCGATGTAGGGCGACTGCGGGCCGTTGGCAGGCGGCTCCCGAAGGTTTTGATTGCCGGGCTGTTCAGGGATTCCTGCCTCTGGGTACGGTTCCCGGGTGCTCGGCAACCGACTTTCGAAGCAATTGCGGCACCTGCGCGGCTGGGCGCGGGCGGGGGGCATCACCTGCTTTCGCCTCTATGAACGGGACATCCCCGAGTTTCCCCTGGTGGTGGATTGGTACGACGGCGATGTGGTCGCATGGGTCTATCACCGCACTCGCGACGACACGCTTGAGAAAGAGGCCGCCTTTCACGCACTGGCAAAGCGGGAGATTCTGACCGGGTTGGATGTGCCTGTGGAGCGCCTGTACATGAAGTATCGCGAACGGATTCGCGAACGCACGGATCAGTACGAGCGCATGGACCAGCGGGGTGTGGTGCGAGTGGTTGATGAACAGGGTCTGAAGTTTGAGGTGAACCTGTCAGACTATCTGGACACCGGGCTCTTCTTGGATCATCGAAAGACGCGTTCAATCATTCGTCACTACGCGGTGGGTAAGCGGGTGCTGAACCTGTTTGCATACACCGGCAGCTTTACGGTGTACGCGCGTGCCGGCGGGGCGGCAGCCACCACGACGGTGGACATGAGCAAGACGTATCAGGAGTGGACCAAACGCAATCTTGCGCTCAATGGATTTCACGAAAGCGGAGATCACCGATTGGTGACGGCCGATTGCCTGCAATACCTCGCACGCGGTCCAGCGCGCTGGGAGCAGTACGACTACATCGTTCTTGATCCGCCCACATTCAGCAACAGCAAGCGCATGGACGCCGAGAGCTTTGCCATTGATCGCGATTGGCCCATGCTGTTGCGCCTGGTTGAACCGTGGTTGGCCCCTGACGGATGGCTGTATTTCAGCACGAATAGCAGGCAACTGACGTGGGATGACCAATTGTTGCCCCCGGGGTGGCGCGCCAAAGAAATCACCGGCCGCACGGTGCCGGAGGACTTTCGCAACGCCAAGATCCATCGGTGCTGGACGGTGCAGCGCGCTCAGCCACGCCCGCCTACTTCTGCTGAGTAGAGATTAGAAACTCTGGATTGGATTGCAGTTTGGCAAACTGGCCCTCAAAGCGGCCATCGCTCAGGCGGTACTTCAGAATGCACTTGCCCAGCCTGCTGCCCACCAGAAGATGGCTGCCATCAATCGCCAGCGCGCTGGGAGCATTGAGCCCTCCACTCTTTGGCGCAACCAAATGCGATGCCGCCAAGGTGCGCATGTTCACGCGCCAGACACAGTGATTGAGATTGTCACCCACCAGCAGGCTCTGACGATCGGGAGTGAAGAGCAGTTGAATGGGGTGCCCCAGACCCTGGTGCGCGCTCATGATCACCCGAACTCGCTTGCCGTTCGTGGGGTCAACACTAAACACCTCCTGCGCGGTGCGGTCAGCCACGTACAGCAGGCCATCGGGCCCCCATGCAATGCCGCGCACCTCTCGCAGACCCTCTGGAGAGTGCTGCGAATTGGGAACGATGGTTCCCGGAGGCAGCGTGCCAAACTCGCGGAGTGCGGGCGGTATGGGGAGCGGTTGCCCGGCGTCAGAACTGCCAAGTCCTCGGTAGCGCGTAACGGTGTTTGAGTCTTGGTTGCTGGCGTACAGCGTGCCATCGGGGCTCGTTGCGATTTGATAGGGATGCACGAACCCGGTGTTGGCGGGCCCCTGTCGTACCCACACTCCTTGAAAGGGGCGCATGTCGGTTTGACTGGGCGGACCAAAGAGCAGCACGCGAGAGTTTTGCTCAAAGGCATTCACCACCGCCAACCGGCCATCGCCAAGCAGCGTGATGCCTCGAAGTTCGCGCAGCTGGTCCTCGGCGGGTTGAACGCGCCCAAGAATCCCGCCGATCACGCGGCCGGTGGAGTCCAAGGCAAAGACATCGGCCAGCGCATCTCCGCCGTGGACCGTGAGATACCAATGGGGGGCGGCAGGGTCGAGGTCGTGGCCGTGCTCCCCCTTTCGACTGGAGTCTGGACTTTCGACGTCGCCTTCCGGGGAGGTCTGCACGGGCTTCGCCGCAGCCGGGGGCCGGACGTGACCGGCATTCGATGATTCCAATACAAAGGGCAGGACGATGATCGTCGCCAGGCATGCGGACATGATTGCAACGGCCGCAACTTCGTTCCTATTTGGCGTCATGCGGTTGCAATTGTAGTGCCGGTGAGGGAGGATGCCGCACGGACATGGAGGTCCCAATGCGCTTGAAAGGACTTGTTGTGGTTTCGGCGGCACTCGCCGCATGCCTAGTGCTGACGTTCACGCCCACGGCCTGCACTTCGCACGCGCCGGCGGAGGCAGCAGCGGAATCACAGCCTCAATCACGAACGCTGGTGGACTTTGCGCAGGGCATCGGGCTCGACGTGGGAAGCGGTCCGCGCAATGCAAGTGCGGTGCAAGCGCAGCCAGCCGCGGCGGCGGCGATGCGCGGCGGGCAGGGCGGCATCGAAAGCATGGTCGGCGATGCCGCGTCCGCAGAGGCGCCTGAGGATTTGGATCGCTGGAGCATTCTCACCCGATCGCTCTCTCTCTTTGCACATGGCCCGTATGTGATTGACCTGCTCATTGGGTTCATGTTGTCGATTGCGATGAGCCTGCTTCTCACCACATGGCCCAAGTCGCTGGTGGCGCATGATCCGGTGGCTGCCATGGAAGAGCGCAATGGCGGCGTCACGGTGGCAGTGGTGGGTTGCTTGGCCGCAGAACTGGTTCAGAGCAGCGAACAATTGAGCATGGGCGCCGAGATTGCGCTCGTGCTGTTTGGTATCGGCGGACTCATTCGCTTTCGCACGGTGTTTGGCGATCCACGTCGTACGGGTCTCATGATCTTGATCACCATTCTGGGTCTGTGTTGTGGCATGAGCCAGTATGCGCTTGCGGTGCTGGGCTTTGTGGTGATCTGGTTCATGCGGTATTTCCTGCTTTCCAGTGTGATTTTGGTGGTGCAGGTGCGCCCCCGTAAGAGCACCGATATGGAGCAGGTGAGAACGGCCACCACCGCGGCCGTAACCAATCGCGGGGCGACGGTGCGCAGTTCAGTCATCAGGCGCGGCGGAAAGGTGCTTGAGATCCAAGCCACCGCTCGCGGCGCGCTTGATGAAACTGACCTTCGTCAGGCGCTTGAGGATGCCATGCCCGGCGCGCGAGTGCGAGTCACCGCCTCATAATGGGCAACCCTGCACCGCCATCCATTCACGTGGTTGGTGTTGGGCGCCAGTTCGATGGCGGTGTGCGTGCCCTACACGGGGTGACGCTGCACGTCGCGGCAGGCAGTTTGACGGTCATCGTGGGAGCCAGTGGATGCGGCAAGACAACGCTGTTGCGAATCATGGGTGGGCTGGATTCGGCGACGGAGGGGCACGTCGAGGTTGAGCCTATGAGTGGTGAGGCCGAGCGGAGTGGCGCGCTCGAGCGGATCTCCTTTGGTTTTCAAGAACCGAGGTTGCTGCCATGGCGCAGCGTGCAGCGCAATGTCGAGCTGCCGCTGGAACTTGCGGGGGTTCCGCACGGGGAGCGTGCGCGCCGCGCAACACAGTTGATTCAGCAGGTGGGTTTGGCCGATGCCGCAGAGCGGCTGCCTGCGCAACTCTCGGGCGGCATGCGAATGCGCGCGGCCATCGCCCGGGCGCTGGTGACTGGTCCGCGCGTGCTGCTGCTGGACGAACCCTTTGGCGCGCTGGACGAAATCACTCGTCAAGCCATGGGTGATCTGCTGCTGGGGCTTTGGCGCGCATATGGCATGACAGTGGTGATGGTGACGCATTCCATTGCTGAAGCTGTGTACGTGGGGCAGCGCGTGGTGGTGATGGGTTCGCAGCCTGGGCGAGTGCTGCACCAACTGAGCCCAGAACTTGGGGACCGGGTTCCCGCGCTCAGAGGCACTGCGGAGTTTGCGGCCACGGTGGCGCGTGTGTATGGGCAACTTGAGCAGGGGCAGGAGGCGGCGCGATGATCTGCCGCATGATGAGGTTGCCCTGGGTGCCGCCGTTGGTCGTGGTGGCGGCGTTGCTGGGAGTGTGGCAACTGGTGAGTGTGGTGGCCGCGCCCCCCGAGTATCTGCTTCCCAGCCCGGGGGTGGTGTGGGGCGCGGCGGTGGAGTATCGCCAGCCGCTCGTGCGCGGATTGCTGTTGACCGGCGCGACCGCTGCTGCCGGATTTGCCATCTCCGCGTTGGCGGGAGTGCTGTTGGGCAGTCTGCTGAGTACGAGCAGCTTTCTCATGCGCGGCTTCTACCCGCTGGCCACGCTGCTGCAAATGGTTCCCTTGGTGGCGATCGCGCCACTCATTTTGATCTGGTGCGGGCCGGGGCAGCGCTCCACATTGGCGTGTGCAATCATCGTGAGCGTCTTTCCGGTGCTGGCGGCAACGTTGGATGGACTGCGCGGCACGGATCGCAATCTGCGGGAACTCTTCAGCATCCTTGGAGCCACACGCGCGCAGCGGTGGTGGAAGCTTGAGTTGCCCGCCGCGGTGCCAAGCATTGTGACGGGTCTGCGCATTTCTGCGGGGCTGGCGGTGATCGGCACCGTGGTGGGAGAGTTTGTAGGTGCGTATGCCGGGCACGATGCGCCGCTTGGCATTCAGATCATGGCCGCCAATCGAGAGATGCGCACCGACTTGGTGTTTGCCGCCGTGGCTCTGGCCGCGTTGGTGGGGTTTGCGCTCTTTGGCGCCGTGAGCGGGGTTGGCTGGCTGCTGTTGCGACGTTGGCACGACTCATCGCGGTAGGCTTTCTGACATCATGCGACTCTTCGCACTTGCCTGCGCGGCCGTGGCTGCATCGTTCACGCTGATGGCGGCAACACCGCCGGGTGCCACGTCACCTGCCACTGCGCCACCCGCCAAACCCGCGGCGCTTCGCAAAGTGCGCCTGCAGTTGAACTGGGTTCCTGAGCCTGAGTTCGGCGGCTTCTATGCGGCGGCACAGGATGGGCTGTTCGCGGCGCAGGGGTTGGATGTTGAACTGGTGAAGGGGGGCGCGGGCACTCCAACCGCGCAAATGACGGCCAGTGGCACCGTGGAGTTTGGAGTGGTGAGCGGCGATCAGATTCTTACGCTTGCAGAACGCGGGGGCCACTTGGTGGCCATCTTTAGCATCTTTCACACCAGCCCCACTGGGGTGATGGTGAAGAAGGACTCGCCTTGGACCACGCTGGAGCAAGTGTGGACCAGCAACTTAACGGTGGCCATGGAGGCAGGGCTGCCCTACATCAAATTCTTGAATGCCAAATATGGAAGCGGCAAGGTGAAACTTGTACCCACGGGCTCGGGGCTGGGTGCCTTTGAGCAAGGCACGGTGAATGCCCAACAGTGCTTCATTTCTGCCGAGCCCGTCCAGATGGAGTTAAAGGGCGTTCCCGTGCGCGTCTTTAGTCTGGCTCAATGCGGCTACGACCCGTACACGGTGACCGTGGCGACCAGTCGCACATACTTGGAGTCCAATCGTGACGTGTGCGCCAAGTTTGTGCACGCAGCACGTGAAGGCTGGGCCAAGTACTTGAAGGAGCCCGCAAAGTACAACGGCGCCATTTCTGCACTGAACCCCGCCATGACGGTGGCGGCCATGAACAAAGCGGCGGAGCTGCAGACGCCGCTCATTGCGCCGGCGGCGGATTCCAAGGTCGCCGTGGGCGGCATGACCGCCGCACGGTGGACCACACTTGCAGAGCAAATGAAGGAACTGGGGCTCATCAAGAGTGTCCCCGCAGATGTGAGCAGCACCTTTTGGAATCCGCCGCCCGAAGCATCGGTGAAATAGTTGGGATAGGCGTGCGCTCTATTGCGGCGTGCATGGCCCCCAATCACCGAGAAGCAGGCCCAGATCGGCACCATCCACCACTCCATCGCCGGTGAGATCGTGGCGTGCGCCTGCGCCCCACGACCCGAGCAGTTCTCCCAGGTCTGCGCCGTCGACGATGCCGTCTCCATTCAAGTCGCTGGGGCAGTCTGGCGTGCTCATCCATGACTCCGCGGCTGCGAAGGCGGCACGGAATTCGCTCTCGCTCGCCCCTTCGTTAAAGACGATCGCCAGCGGCGGGCTGTTCTCGACCGACGGATCGGTTGAATACATGAACAGTTGCACGAGATACACGCCCGAGTCAGGTTCAGCACGGCCTGCAGCCGGCAGAAGAGTCCAGGCGATGTGCCGATGCCAGCCACCATTGTTTTGCACCGCCAAGTCAAAGCCGTCTGTGGGTCCGTCACCGGTGGTTGCAGAAAGCGTTAGAAAGCTGGCGCGCATTCGTTCCCCAGTTTGCTGTCCAGGTTCGGCGGTCGAGATGAACTGTTGACCGTTCCAGACCAAGAGTGACGCCGCAAAATGAAATCCAACACGAGTTGTGGCGTCGAATGTTCCAGGTGGAGCGTCAAATCCCGGCTCGGTGGTGAAATGTGGGGAGCCCTCTTCTCCCAGCACGGTGGCAAAGGTTCGCCGTGGCGCTCCATATCCGCTGGAGTCAACTTCGAGCGTCACGATGACATGATCTGAGACGGTCAGACCGATGTCGCCCAAGTGCTGGGCCATGAGTGGGTTGGCCGTACTGGCCGCTGCACACGTTGCGAGTGATAGAAGCCATTGTTTCATCGCTGTACCTCGGGGTCAAACATGTTGTTCGTAGAGTGCTTGAACACGTCATCAAAGCGTTGGGCGGCTACATGCCCGTCAAGAAAGGCGTAGTTGCTGCGGCTGTCCGTGGAAGCACGGTTGCGGTCAATCGCGTTGATCATGCACTGTCCAGCAGCCTGCCGAGCCGGATGTGGAGCGGCTCCCCACTCTTCAACGTGCGGGTGATCGGCGCTGGCGTAGGGGCCCGTTTCAGACATGAGCAAGAAGCACACGGTGGCTTCTGGCCTCTCAATGGCGGCGAGGCAATCTGACGCAGCAGTTGGACCCGTCAATGCAACCCAGGGCGACACCGTTCGCGACAGGTAATTGTTCATGCCGTAGCTCGTTTGGCGCCACACGGGCGTCGGCCCAGCAATGACCGGCGTGCCTTCGCCGCCCTCGTCTGATTTCCAGTGTGGACTTTGATCCAGCGGCGATTTCACGGCCAAGGTGCCTGAACCAAGGAATGGTTTGAGCTTGTGTACAAATGAGAGGGACTGATCCGAAGGCGTGCCGTGTGGCAGCCCCACATCCACAAATCTCTCGTGATAGATGTTCATGTAGGCCAGATGAGCCTGCATGAGAGATCGCAGATTTGACAAGTCGGCAGTTGCTGTCGCTTGGCGCTGCATGCTTCGAAGTGTTGGTAGGAGCAGCCCGAGCAGGACGGTGATGATGGACAACGTGACAAGTAGTTCAACGAGGGTAAAGCCCACGTTAAAACGCGTGCGCAATGCGCGTGGTGTATGCATGTTCTCTCCACAAAAAAATGAGTCAATGACGTGAGACAATCACGCTGGGCCGTGGGTCCAGCGGGTATCCGGATCAGGTGACATCAACTCAGCGGAGGTGGCCGGGCGTTCAGAATTCGCGGTGCAAGCGGCGCGGGATGTCCGGGTGGTTCGGGCACCTGAACCATGGACACCAGCACCAAGAACTGTGGAGCGCAGGAGCACAGTGAGCCCGTTCCCACAAGCCCATCGATGTGCTTGCACACTGCACAATCGCGCGGGTGAGGGGGTGCGGTGCCGCGCCCCTCATCGGTTCCAAAAGATGCAGGCGTGCAGGATGAATGGCTGCACCCGGAGTGTGCGGTTTCCGAAAGCGCAATGTGCGTGACGCGCAAACCCGCCTGCCCGCACAGGAGCAAACCAGTCAGGAGAAGTGAAACCAGATGTTGGTGGAGTTCGCGCACGGGAAGGAGGCTTGGCAGTCAGTATAGGATCGCCTTGTGCACACCCCGCGCCCCAAGCTTCAGGTGCTCGCAACAACGTTGTGGGAGTACCCCAGTCAGCACTACGACTGGGTTGACTCCTCGGGCGTTCGCCGCACGATGCAGGGGGACAAGGATTATGCAGGAGCGACCCCGAGTTGGGTGATCTGGCAGGTTCTCAGCCGGTACACGCGCCCAAGTGATCTGATTGTGGACCCCATGTGCGGCAGCGGCACCACGCTCGACGTGGCCGCAAGTCTGGGGCGCCCGTCCAAGGGTTTTGACGTGTCACCGCAGCGCCCAGACATTGTGGCTGCGGATGCGCGCGCGCTGCCGCTGGCGGACCACAGTGTGGATTTTGCATTCGTGGATCCGCCATACAGCACTCACATTGAGTACAGCGATTCCCCCGACTGCATTGGCAAATTGGACGCCGCCGGACCAGATGGTGGTCGTGCCTACTACGCGGCGATGGAGCGGGTGATTGTTGAGCTGCACCGAGTGCTGAAGAATCGCCGGTACATGGCGCTCTACGTGAGCGACAGTTGGCGAAAGAAAAAAGGGGGGCCAAAGGGCAGCGGTGCGGGAACATTCATGCCTATTGGATTTGAGCTCTTTGCCATCATGCGCCGGTTGTTTGCGCCGGTGGACATTGTGTGTGTCGCTCGCAAGAATCAGAAGCTTGATCGTGGAAACTGGACCAAGACCGCGGTTGAAGAGAACTTCTTTCTGCGCGGATTCAACTATCTCTTCATCATGAAGAAGGTCGATGACAGCGTGGCCGCGGAGCGCTCACTCGGAGAGGCGAAGCGTGGGTCTGCTGACGGACCGTAACACGCCCGGCATGCGCACATTGGGCGGGTGGCCTTGCGCCAACGCTGCATCTCTTAGTAGTCGCAGAGCGCTTTCATCGCGAAGCACGCGTAGCGCGGCAAGCTCAGCGTCTTCCTGAGAGAGGGTGGCTAGGTCCAGTGCGCGCATGGGGGGGGCCACGGCATCGGCAGAGCGCTGCCAACGCAACAGTCGACCGATGAGTTCCGCATCCTGCTCGCGCCAACGGGCGGCGGCCGCAGCCACGCGTGCGTTGGGAGAACCTGGCGGTGGCCGTGTGTCCGCGGCCGCGTCTGAAAGCGCCTGAGCATCAGTGTGCCAAGGACGTTCGGCAAAGAACTCGGGAAAGGTTTGCGCGGCGTAGTTGGAGCGCAGGATGGCGGTGCGTGCAGGCCCGAGCACCGGCTCCAGCGCGGTCATGAGCGCCAACTGCGCCTCCGCGCGGGCAGTGGCTGCATCTCGCACTCTGCGTGCCAATGCCAAGGATGCAGGCAGTGTGGGAATCTCGTCAGGAGAAAGTTGCGTCTGGGCACCCTCTCGCTGAAGTTTGAGCATGAGCATGACAAAGTCGCGCAGCGCTTCAAAGCCCGCCATGCGAGCGTTCAGCGCGGCCTGCTGAATGGCAGGTGCATGGTCAACCGCGACTGCCAGCACTGCCGCTTGCGACATCGGATCGCCCGGCGTGACCGAACTTATGAGCGCAAGAATGTCCGCTTGAGTAAGCCAGAGCGGCCCCACCAACCAGGGCAGTTGAAATCTGCGCCACGGCACCGCACTGCGCGCCACGGCCAATTGGGCGCGAGCCACCACCACACGCGCATCATCTGAGGCCAATCCGCGGGCGGCGGCCATGTCACCCAACATGTCGTTCATCAGTCGGCCGCGCTCTTCATCAGCGGCCAGAATCATCCGCAGATAAGAGGCGATTTCTCGTTCAAAGGCCGCTGGATCATTGCCAGCCTCCTGCCCTCGATCGGTGGCCAGTTTCTCCTGAATGAGGAGCGCCTCGTCCTGAACACGGGTGAGCACCTCCGCGCGTTCGTTGTATCTCTGCCAGAGTTCGTCCATGACGGGATCTGCAAGTCCCGCGCCGAATGCTTGCGCCAATGTTTCGAGGTCACCACGTGTCGCCATGGGCCCCAGAAGCACCTGTAGCGCGAGTGACTTTCCTTTGTCCATGTCCTCTTGCGGCGGATCGGGATTGAACATGGCATGCGGCGCGCGCGCCAGAAGTCGTGAGGCATTGGCACGACCCACAAGTTGGTCAAGTATCCCGCGGGCTTCCACCTGAGTCGCGCCGAGAAGCGATCGTGTTTTCTCAAGGGTGTCTGCGGAGAGTTCTTCTTCGGCTGCCTTGCGGGCGTCTTGTAGCGAAGTCTGTACGGCGTCATTGGCCTTTGCAATTCGCTCTGCAAGCGCGGCCCCCTCAGAGGGATCTTTCCAGACTCTTAAGGTGAGCTTTGCGTATTCGTCCGTGGCCGAACGCATGAGCTTGAGTGCCGCCGCGGTCTTGGGCGTCCGGCCGTCGCGCACATCGGGCAGCAGCTCTAACACTTCCACGTACCAGCGCATGATGGGCTGAATGCCTTCGGCCTGAACTCGGCGAAAAACTGTCTCGCTGCGCAGAGTTTCTGCAGCGTCGGCGGGCAGCGACGCATTCCACGCTTCCGCCGTGCGGGCATTCAAGTCGTCAATGGCAGTGATGGCTTTGCGAAGCTTGGCTTGACTGAGTCTCACAGCCGCCATCAGCGTCTCATGCTCTTCTGGCGAGCCCGACTGCCCAGCGCCGCGCACGTAGGCCTCTGCGGCTTGATCGCTCACTCCTGCTTGGCGAATGGCCTTCAGCCGGTCCGACGGAAAGTCCAGCAGCGCATCCGCCAGAGACTGGGCGGCCACGCTCAACTCATAGCGATACGCGGCGCGCATAGGTTCAAGCGTGGCACGAAGCGCCACCGCCCGATCCGCGAGTGAAGGATGTGAGAGAAGTGCGCCCACTTCAACGTCCAAGTCCAGAAAGCCCATTCCGGTGCCCTTGTCGTCTCGACCCGCGATGACTTTGAGCGAACGATCGATCGAGCGGCGCGTTCGTGCGCGCTCCACCCATGTGGTGCGGTTGGGAAGCGCAACGGCCAACTCTGAAAACAAAGTTTCGTCTTGCGATCGAATCTTGCCCAACACCGACTGTGTGCGACGCGCCAGCGCATTCACCGCCGAATCGTCGGCAAGCCAGCGGTTTGACTTGTCACCCCGGGCATCGCGAACGAGCGGCGCGATGGTGGCGTTACTCAGATCGCTCCAGGAACCCAAATAGGAGTCCATGACAAGGTCGGTCAGCGCCCACTCTTCGGCGGTGAGCGCAACCGGTTCCTCCAAGGATGCGGCCACCAGGTCAGCGGTGCTGACAGGGCCGGGTAGAGCGTCATACCGCGACTCAAACGGGGGGCGGCACCCCGCCAGAACCAGAAAAACCGCCATCAACACCGTCACAGACGGTACAGACCGCACAACTCTTATGAGGGCGTTCATGGCGTCCCGGAAGTTACCCGTAAGTGGAAGATCGCTGGTGTGTTGCTTGATCCTTCTCTCCCCACTTTGGACCTTCTAGACATGGCTCATCCAAGCGCAACATCCTCTACGACGGCGGTTGGTTCCGTGAGTACCGCTTCACGCGTTCGACGCGCTGCCGGGGCCGCTGTGGCGGTGGCGCTTGTAGGCGTGGCCTTCATTTCACTGCGGTCTGGGCTCTTTGCGCAACCGGTGCGCGCCGAGGTGGATTCTCAGGGTGTCACTGCAGGGGCAGAAGCGGACGGGATTATTGATGTGCCCGCCGAAGCGGTGTCGCTTGAGGCGGCGCTGAATGCAGCCAGTGAGGGCATCACCATTCGACTTGCTCCGGGTCGGTATCAGGGCAGTGTGACGATCGGTGAACGAAGTATTCGCGTCGTGGGTGCGGGAGCATCGCGAACACTCATCCGGGGCACACGCCCAGGCGCGGTTCTTCAAATCAAAGGCGGCCTTCAGACCTTGGTGAACATCGAGGACCTGACCGTATCCGGAGGCTTGGGTGAAACTGGCGCCGGGCTTCTGGTGACATCTGGGCATGCAGACATTCGCGGCGTTACCTTTCGCGCCAATGATGGCAGCGGAGCCATCACGCAGGCGCAGGCCAAGGCCACGTTTACCGACTGCACATTTCAAGACAATCGCAATGGCTTTGCGGGCGGGGCACTTTGCAACATCGGTGGTGCAGTGCTCATGGTGAACTGCACCTGCGAAGGAAACCGCGCGCGCACCTTCGGAGGCGCGGTGTATTCGCAGGGCGGCAGTGTTGAAACGATCGCCTGCTTCTTTACTGAGAATTCAACCACCAGCGGCGCGTACGGCGGCGCGGTCTATGGATCAGGTGCCAGCCTTAAAGTGGCCAGCACCACCTTTGCGCGCAATGAGAGCCGCGAAGCTGGCGGTGCGGTGTACGTGCAGGGTGGCGATGCCTTGATTGACCGCTGCAACTTCTCTGGCAATCTCGCAGAAGATGCATGGGCCGTGTACAGCAAAAATGCGGGAGTGCGCGTTGCAGGGTCCACGCTCTGCGGCAATGAGCAGCGGCTTCTAGGCGGCGACCTGAAGCAAGGCGCGGGCAACGCCTTTGATGCTGCCTGCTTTCCGGATTGCAATCAAAACGGCGTGAGCGACGCTGATGAGGTCGCGCGCGGCTGGGCTCGTGACGCTGACGGCAACGGCATTCCCGACGAGTGCGACCTGGACTGCAATCAAAATGGCATGCCTGATGCGTACGAGATTGCCCGCGGCTTTGCCCAAGATGCCAACGGAAACGGCGTGATCGACACGTGTGAGATTCGCATGGGCTTTGTGCAGGACGCCGACTACGACCTGATTCCGGACGCCGTAACCGCGCGGAGCGGTGAAGCGCCAGCGTCTGCTGACAGCGATCCGCCTGCCGCTTCAACCGCTGATACCGATCTGCGCAAGCGCGCTCCCTCCTCCGCCGAGTTGCCCCGTCGCATGGACCTCATGCGCCGCCGTTAGGACGCACCGGGTACTCTTGATCCTGAGCTCGTGTGGGGGTCCTTGTGCTCCGCGACCGGCGCGGTTGGCCAACACCTCGTGCCCCACTTGGCTCAGGAGGCTCCTATGGAATTTCTGACGCAGTTGTGGTTGGGCATTGTGCTCTCAGCATGTGCGGTGTGGTTCTGGGGGTTTCTCTCCAATGCGGTGCTTCAGTTGCACGCCAAAGACTTTGAGGGCATTCCGGATGAGAAGCGATTTACGGATGCACTCCGTTCGTTGGGCTTGAAGCCGGGCCACTACATGTTTCCCTTTGCCGCAAAGGGCCAGTGCAACACGCCGGAGTACAAGGAAAAGTGGAAGACTGGCCCCGCTGGTTTGATGACGGTATGGACACCGGTGATCAACATGCCTCGAAACATGATTCTGACGCTGGTGGTGAATCTGGTGGTGGCCGTGTTTATGGCGTACGTGGCGCACTTGGCGCTGCCGCACGGCGGAAGTTTCTGGGAGATCTGGCAAGTCACCGGCACGCTGGGCGTGATGGCGTACTCATTTGCGTTCTTGCCTGGAATGATCTGGTACCAAACGCCCGCGCGCGTGATGTTGACGCAGGGCTTCGACGGAGTGGTGCAGGGGTTAGCGTCAGGTGCGGTGATGGCGGCGCTGTGGCCCGCGATGTCAATACCCATTCTTCACTCATGACCGGAGAACAAAAACTGCGGCAGCTTGTAGGCGAGATCCGCAAGCTCAACCAGCCCGCCAAGCTTCAAGAGGCATGGGACCTGGTGGGCCGGTTGCTCAGTCGCATGCCTGTGAAGTCCAGCGAGGCGGAACGTGTCTGCGCGGCCAGAGACATAGAAGGGCTGGACGCGCTGGTGGTGCAGTTGGAGCGCCCCACGCCCGCGCAGGCTTCAGGGGGCGCAAACTCTGCGGCGGTGGACCCCGAGTTGGAGCGGCAGATGGAGAGTGCCCTGCGTGCCTTCAGAAAGCGACTGAAGCTCACGCGCCTTTCTGACGAGTCGCGTTTGGGCAGCCGTCAATTGACTGGCGGCAAGCACTCGCAGATTGACGCCATCGTTCCGCCCAATGAGTTTCCCCCCAAAGTGTGGATTGCGCTTGCTGAGTCAGGCAAACTGTTGCACGCGGGGCAGGGGCTGTATGCCCTGCCCCCGGAGTAAACGCACGCGGAGGGACTCGAACCCCCGACCCTTGGTTTCGAAGACCAATGCTCTATCCAACTGAGCTACGCGTGCAAGAGGGGAGCAAAAGGATAGCGCGTCAGAGGCCGATGACGGAATACCCAGCGTCGACGTAAATGCACTGACCTGTAATGCCCTTCGAAAGGTCGCTGAGCAGGAAGAGTGCGGTGTCACCCACCTCTTCGCCGGTGATGTTGCGCTTGAGGGGCGCTTTCTGCTCAACCCAGCCAAGGATCTCGCCAAATCCGCCCACGGCCATCGCGCTGAGAGTCTTGAGCGGGCCGCCACTGATGACGTTGCATCGAATGTTTTGCGCGCCCAGTTCCATGGCCAGATACCTGTTGGTTGCTTCGAGCGCGGCCTTGGCCACACCCATCACGTTGTATCCAGGCACTGCCTTCTCAGCACCGTAGTAGCTAAGTGCAATCATGCTGCCGCCTTTGGTCATGAGCGGTGCGGCGCGGTTGGCCATGGCCTGATACGTGTATGCGCTGATGTCCATGGCCTGCGTAAACACTTGGCGGGGCGTGGCGGTGAACTTGCCCTTTTCCAGCCAGCTCTTGTCGGCAAAGGCGATGGAATGCACGATGAAATCGATCTCGCCAGCGTCTTTGGCCAGTCTGGCAAAGGTGCTGTCGAGGTCAGCGTCGCTGCCGGCGTCCATAGGGTGAAGCCACGGATCGGTGGCGCCCAACTCTGTGAGCGCACTGCGGATGCGTCGTTCCATCTTTTCACCCGGCAAGTGTGTGAAGTAGCAGGTGGCGCCCGCCTTGAGCAGGCTCTGCGTGATGTACGAGGCGTAACTGCGATCGTTGGCAATGCCAACCACCAGACCCTTCTTGCCCTTCATCAAACCTTGGGTGTTACTCATGGGGTGGACAAGTTTAGCAGGTGGCTACTGAACCACCATGGCTCTGTGGAATCAAGGTAGGCGCGTGGAATGAGCGTTTCTTTCACGTGCTGCACCAGCGTGGAGAGTCCATCGCCGCGCGCCGCAGAAACCTCCAGCGCGGCGTCCGCACGTTCGTCACATGTTGCCGCTTGAGGGGTGTCACATTTGTTGAGCACCTTGAGTGTTGGCGCGGCGCAGCCAGTGATCGAGAGTGAGTGCCAACCCAGCCCGGGCGCCGAAAGCAGCACGACGAGATCGGCGCTCTGCAGCATGGTGGCGGCCAGCGCAGAGGCGTGCGCTTCAACGTCATCAGCGTGTGTGCGCACACCCGGCGTGTCGAACCAATCCACCACGATGCCTTCTAGGTTTAACCGCACCGCCACGGCATCTCGCGTGGTGCCAGGTTGGTCGTGCGCCACGGCCACAGCTCGACCCGCCAGCGTGTTCATCAGCGTGCTCTTGCCAGCGTTGGCGGCACCGGTGACCACCACGCGAGCGGGCACGATGAGGCGGTTGAGTGCTGCGTCGCGTGCTCCGGGAGAGGTTGGCGCTGCAGGTCCAGTGCGCGTCTCGGCGCCAGCACGCGCTGCGCGCCACCGGGCGGGTTGGGCCAGCAGCAACTCCACAGCGCAGGGGCTTGCGGCGAATGCCAACTGGTGGAGAGCGAGAGCTTCCAACTGGTCCGCGGCCTCTGGATAGATGGCTTGCACACTGGCGGCGTCTTGGGGTGCGCACCATGCGCCGCAGCGCTCAAGCGTCTGCGCAAGCAGGGCTCGGATCCTCGCTCCTCCGTGCGGCATGATCAAGAGCGATGAATGGTCAACGCGGGCAAGCACTCCGTCATCAAAGGGCGGTTCATGGCCGGCGTGTGTCAGCATGCTGCGCCACACCACCTGGCCTGGTTGCGGCACTGCTGCGCCAGTCAGTTGCTGCACCAGTGCGCTCAATTCTTCGGCGCTGCCGTGCACGCACGCCACGGCGATGGCCGCAGGCGCGGGTGCAGTGCACCACCACCAACGTGCCGCGGTCATTCGCTCGCAGCGCCGCGCTCATAACGCGCCGCCACAAGAATGCCGCGCAGCACCAAATCGGGCACCACGCGGCTCACCACAGCATCGTTCTCAAAGAGGAGCGGTGCGTCGCCGCCGGTGGCAATCACCAACGGAAAGGCTCCGTATGCCTCGGCGTATCGTTCAGTAAGCCGCTGCACGGCACCGCGAATGCCCTCGTACACGCCAAGCAACATGGCTTGTTCGGTGTTTCGACCAAAGGTCTCGTCGGCGTCGGGCAACTTCAAGTCCACCGCTGGCAGTGCTGCAGTGCCCTGGTGCATGGCGGCCAGTTGCATGCGTGCACCGGGCAGAATCGCGCCACCATGAAACGTGCCTTCGCCGTCCACGAAGTCAACGGTGACGCAGGTTCCTGCGTCCACCACGATGGTCGCCTGCTTCAGAATGTCAAACGCGGCTGCCGCGCAGAGCAGGCGATCTTGGCCCGTCTTGGTGCCGGGGTCAATGCGCCGACCGATGGGGACCTCGATGTCACGCCCCACCCGCAGCACGCTGGTGTTGAGCTTGGCGGCCAGCGCTAACTCAAGACGCGTGCACGCCTCATCATTCACGCCAGCCACAACCAATTCATTGTCGTCATAGTCAGCGGCGTGTGCCCACTGTTGTGCAGCCGCGGCCACAATCGCCTGCGTGTCCTGCGTTGGCAGGTGTTCCACAGTCTGAAGTTGCTCAGTGTGAAAGTGCCCCACCGCCGTGCGAGTATTGCCAACGCTGACCGCAAGTAGAAAACCCATTCCGCGAGTCTAGCAGTGCAAGGCAATGCCAAGGCTCGCGCCGATTCGGTCCCGCATGCCCGCGAAGAGCGCGCGGCATACCGGACCCGCGTGGCCATCACCTACCGTGGCGCCATCAAGTTGCACCACCGCACTTACCAAACGGCGGCTGCTCATAATGAGCACTTCCTGCGCGGTGCGTAGTTCTCGCTCATGCACGGGGCGTTCAATGCACGCTACGCCCGCAGCTTGCGCGGCGGCCAGCGTCCACGCACGCATGGTGCCGTGAAGCACGGGGGTTTCGGCATCGTCAAGTGTGCAGGTGGCCAACTGACCATCGTGCACTACGGCAACATTGGTGTACGCGCCTTCGCCAACCATGCCATGCCGCGTAAGAATGCACTCGTCTGCGCCGGCCGCTTGGGCTTCCATGAGACACAGAATGTTTCCGGCAAGGCTGATGGTCTTGATGGCGCAACGTTGCCAACGCGGATCGGCGCGCACGATGGCGGCCGCGCACTCAGGCTGTGTAAAGTCTGCAAGAGAAGGCGCGGCTGTCGCGATGCCCACCACGGTGGGCGTCAATCCGGGAGTGGGCATGTGCATTCGCGCGCCGCTGCACCCGCGCGTGACTTGTACGTACACGCTGGCATCACTCAAGTGGTTGGCCTGCAACAGTGCGTGCGACAACTCTGGCAGGGTGGTTGCGTCGTACCCCTGAATGCCCGCAAGTTGGCAGCTTCTGGCTAGGCGGGCCACGTGCAGGTCCATGGCCACACCTACCCCGCCAAAGAAGCGCACCATCTCATACACACCATCACCAAAGAGAAAGCCGCGGTCAAAAATGCTCACCGTGGCCTGGTGGTGCGGTACGAGCGATCCGTTCACAGAAACCAACATGACGAAAGTTTAGTGGCGGGCAGACTGGCTCTTCATCGCGGCCACCAACTGCGCAGCTCGGGACGGGTCAACGGGGTTCTCCCACCGACCATCTTCCTTGATCCAACTGCCCACAATGACGGCATCGGCATGTTCCAGCATGGCATTTACATTCTGGGCCGTGACGCCGCTTCCCACCAGCACCGGCAGGGCGGTCGCGGCACGAACACTCTTTACTTCAGCGGTGTCCGCAGGGGTGCCGGTTTCCGTGCCCGTCACCACCACGCCATCGGCCAAAAAGAACTCGGCCGCTCGAGCGCACGCGGCGATGTCCAGGTCCGCGGTCAATGCGTGCGATGCATGCTTCTTTTTGATGTCCGCAACAATGGCCACCTGGTGCGCCCCGATCGCAGCGCGATAGCGCAAGAGTGGGCCAGCTTCGGCGCGGTCCATCAATCCTTCATCAGCAACATGAGCAAAGACAAAGTTTTCACAGCGCACAAAGTTCAAGCCCGTGGCATGCGCAACCGCCAAGGCTTGCGCGGCACCCATGCCAAGGATCTGTATTCCTAGGGGTACATCGACCGCGCCTCGCACGGCGCTGGCGATGGCCGCCATGCACGCGGTCACTTCCGGGCCGATGCCATCGCGCAGATAGGGGCGGTCGTGCATGTTTTCAATCATCACGCCGGCAAAGCCTGCATCGGCAAGGACGCGCGCTTGAAGCACGGCACTGGCCACCAACTGCGCGGGGGAAAGGTGCGCCGCCGGCGTGCCGGGCAGGGCGCCCACATGCACCATGCCGATGACCCCGCACGGAATGGTTGGCCCGTCAGATTCATCGTCATTCGTGTGGTGCGGTGTCAATGCATGCTCCCCGCTGAACGGCCCAAGAGTGTGTCGCGGTACCCGCGGAACTCATCAGATTGTGCCACCTTGAGCATCTCCAATTCAAAGTGTTTTTCCAGTGCTGTGGGCATGTCATACCTTAGACCGAATCCAACATAGTCGCTGCGCAGTGGATCACCAAGCACCATGAGCGAGCTGTCATGCGAGCGTGTCACCAGAAAGTTGAGCGCCACCGAGGACCCCACAATGGCGTCTAAGTGCGAGTGCTCTAACGCGGAGATGGCCTCTTCGTAGGTATCAAACGCGGTGAATCGAATGCGCGCAGTTTGCAGGAAGCGTTCGCCGTCCGAGTCCTTCAGGCAACCCACGTGCGCGGAGGACAAATCGCGTGCGCTGGCCACCACTGGGCGCAACTGTTGCACAGTGAGGGCAGATGTCACCAAGCCAGACGCCACGGTCACCAAGATGAAGGAGAGCCCCATCCACACCACGGCCACCACCTTGCCTCGGAGCGTATTGGGCACTCGATCGCCGTAACCCACAGTAAACATGGTGACCACGGACCACCACGATGCTTCCGCCAGGCCTCGGGTGGCGGGACCTTCAAAGGGGGGATTGCGCTTGCGCTCCACAACCCACAGCAAGGCGCCAAAGAGCAGGCATGCACACGCCAGTGATCCGGCCCAAAACATGATCTGACTGTTGGCGATGTGTTCAAGCGTGCCGATCACCGTGAGTCGTGGGCGAGTACGTGTGGCGATGCTCAACCCGCTTTGATCAAACGCGGGCGTCATGGAGAACTTAGAGAGATTGTTCACCGTGATGGGAATGCCCGTGGCGGCAACGTCAATCTTGCCTTGCTCAAGCGCAGTCAGCAAATCTGAATAGGTGTACGAGTGCATCTCCACCTTCAGGTCCAACTGGCGTGCGGTCTCACGCAGCAGGTGCACGGCCACGCCGCTCCATGCGCCCCCCGGCTCGGTGGGCTCCATGGACCAGGGCGGAAAGTCGCACGTACCCACGCGAATGACGGTGTCTGGCTCGGGTGGCGCCAGTGAGTTCGGAAGGGTGAGTTCTTGCTGCACGGATCGCAGACGCGCCGCAGGAGCATCCTGAGCGCCGGAACTGGGCAGCAGTACGAGCAAGCACGCTACGAATTGAGCAATTGGCGGCATGGTGGTCTACTGGTTGGATCGGCACAATTGTGCCGGTCTGGCGAAGTATCGTGCATGGACATGACGGCCGCACCGCCCACGCATCGCACGCCCGCCCCGCAGGACCCCCTGCCACCTGCAATTCCCTTGGATTTCAAGGCTTCGCGCGGGGTGGAGGTGGCTCAGGCGGAGCGCCCCGTGGCCATCGTGACGGGGGCCAGCGCTGGGATCGGTGCGGCCACGGCCATCCGGCTGGCGCAGGCGGGCTACAACCTGGTGCTGGCGGCGCGCCGAATGAATCGCCTTGAAGAAGTGGCCCGCCAATGCAAGAGCGTGGGCGGGGCTGGCCTTCGGATTGAACTCGTTGCCGTGGATGTGGCCGCACCCGGCGCCGCCGAACTCATGCTGGACACCGCGCAGAAGTACTTCGGTAGGTTTGATGTTGTCTTTGCCAACGCTGGATACGGCATGGAACGCACCATGACGGCGCTGCCCATGATTGAACTGCGCGGTCTCTTTGAGACAAACTTTTTTGCCAGTGTGGATCTGTGCACTCAGGCAGCTCGCCGCTTGGAGGCCAGCGGACGCGGCGGGCACCTACTTTTGTGCTCCAGTTGTGTGGCCAAGTTCACACTGCCATCGTTCGGTGCGTACAGCGCAAGCAAGGCCGCACAGGCACACGTGGCGCGAGCCATGGCGCTGGAACTGCGCCCCAAGGGCATCATGGTGTCAAGCGTGCATCCGGTCACCACGCGTACGGAGTTCTTTGATGTCATACGTGAACGCGGCGCCGACGCCGTGCCCAGCCCGTACGGCATTCACGGGCTCTCCCGGTACTTTCAACAGTCCCCAGATCGCGTGGCAAGGGCGGTGGTGCGGTCCATCGGTCGCCCCAAGACGGAGATTTGGACCAGTCTGCCCACGCGCTGGGCCGCGGCCTTTATCACCGCGTTTCCTGGGGTGTTTGATCTGGCCGTGCGCCTGTCGCACAAGCGCCGCTAATCTGTTCCGTCCCCCGCAGGCTCCACCAAGGGGGCACTCTCCAATAGGGAACACACTTCTATGTCCATTCGCATTGCTATCAACGGTTTCGGTCGGATCGGTCGCTTGGTCTATCGCACCTGCATTCAGCAGGGGGGCGTTGAAGTGGTGGCCGTGAATGACTTGGTGCCCGCAGACAATCTGGCCTACTTGGTGAACCATGACACGGTGCACGGGCGCTTTGCCACGCCGGTAAAGGCGCAGCAAGATGGGTTTGCGTGCAACGGCAAGGTGACGCGCACATTCTCTGAGAAGGACCCAAGCTCGCTGCCGTGGAAGGACCTTGGCGTGGATGTAGTGATCGAGTCCACAGGGCTCTTTACTGACTTTGACGGCGCCAACAAGCATCTTGCGGCAGGTGCCAAGCGCGTGCTCATCAGCGCGCCCACCAAGAGTGATGACAAGATCCGCACATTTGTGTACAAGGTCAATCATCACGAGTACGACCCCGCCAAAGACAAGATCGTCTCTAACGCAAGTTGCACCACCAACTGCTTGGCGCCGGTGGTCAAGGTGCTGCTTGAGCACTGCGGCATTGACGAAGGACTGATGACCACGGTGCACGCGGTAACGGCCACGCAGCCCACGCAAGATGGCCCCAGCAAGAAAGACTGGCGCGGTGGACGCAACGGCTACATGAACATCATTCCCGCGAGCACCGGCGCTGCCAAAGCTGTGGGGCTCTGCATTCCACAGGTGAAGGGCAAACTTACGGGCATGAGCTTTCGTGTGCCCACGCCGAATGTCAGTTGTGTTGACCTGACCTTCCGCAGTACCAAGGCCACCAGCATTCAGGACATCAATGCGGCCATGCTCGCGGCCAGCACTGGCGCCTTGAAGGACGTGCTGGGCTACACCGATGAAGAAGTGGTCTCAAGCGATTTCATGAGCGATCCACGCAGTTCAATTCTGGACTCTAAGGCCGGCATCCAGCTCAACGACCGCTTCTTTAAGGTGGTCAGTTGGTACGACAATGAGTTCGGCTACGCCACGCGATGCGTGGACATGGTGCGATTCTTGGCCAGTAAAGGGCTGTAGCGGCAACGCGCTATCGAAGCACCCACCGCTCAAACCACAGCGTGGTGAAGGGTGGGATTGCGGCAAGCAGTCCCAGGGTGAGTACACGGCCGCTCTTGCGCAGGTGCGTCATGGCTTCAATGGTGAAGATGACGTAGAGCACAAAGAACAGTCCGTGAATGGGGCCCATGATTTGCACACCGATTGGGTTTTGGATCATCACGTACTTGAAGAACATGCCAATGAGCAGGCCGGCCCAGGAAACGGCTTCGGCGATGGCCATAGTGCGAAAGCGGGCAGTCGGTGTGTGGAACCACGTGAGCATGGCCCGGCGAGAATAGTGAGACGTTGGAACTGCGGAGGAACGTGCGTTCTTGACAAGTGCGGGGCTTCGGCTACCATTTCCGATTCGCACTGCGGGGTAGAGCAGCCTGGTAGCTCGTCGGGCTCATAACCCGGAGGTCACTGGTTCAAATCCAGTCCCCGCTACTTCAAGGCCGGTTGCAAAACGAACCGGCCCGCCAGTTCACGCAAGACGCCGCCGAGAGACCTCGGCGGCGTTTCTGCTTTTGGCGTAGGAGATTCGCGAAGTTGGGATGCGGTGCCCGGGTCTCTCTCGCGCGCGTGGTCATCGCCGGCGGCACGCGGTGCGGGCGCGTCGGCGCCCGATTGGGGCGAAAGTCTCTGAGTCTCTGCCCGAGACCCGAGCGCGGGTTATGACGGGGTTGGGCTGCCTATGGCGCGAGCAACCCCGGGGTTGCCTTCGGTGAGGGAAGAAGACGGTCTTCGAAACGAGTGCCCGCCGCCGCATGGCCCACGATCAGATCGGTGGTCTCCGCCCGCGTCCACCCCTACGATTGCCGTGCATGCCCGAAATCGGAGGACGACATTGTTCGCGGATCCCAAGGACATCATCAGTTTTGCGCGCAAGTTGACTTCGCTGGCAGATCGCGATCCGGGGGATGCCCTGGCCATGCTGGGCAACTTCATAGATGCGGCTGGCGACGTGGGCGATGCCGATGCAGCGAGGCACGCGGTCGCGCTGTCCAACACGATTGAAGCCCTAGCGCTTTCGCCTGCGCAGGCGTGTGAGCTTCATTTGTTCCGCGCGAACGCTTGGTCCAATGTCCGTCGCGCTTCAGGGCTGCTCACTGGCAGTGGATGGCAGTGGCAGCAGGAAGAGGTTGAAAAGGAAATCCTGCATTACAGGGCAGCCATGCGCGGACCCGGATTCGTGGACTTGCAGGCCGATCGCAAGTGTCAGATCTTGACCAATGCCGGGAATGCCATCAATTTCACCGGCAGATTTGTGGAAGCGCCTGAGCTGTATGACGAGGCGCTAGGGTTGGACCCAGCTTTTGGTCACGCGCACGGTAATCGCGCGATCTGCGTCGAGGCGTATGCGAATACGCTCTACGACCCCGGCCATCGTGCTGTATTCCTTCGCGAGGCCCACCGGGGGCTGTCGACTGCGGCTCAAAGCGACCTCGATCCAGAGGCCAGTGCCGGATTTGCGCAGCTGCGAGATCGCCTCGCTTCATTCATCGCCGCCAAGCATCTGACCAGCAGCACGGACGTGGAAAACTTCAGCCTCGGCGATTCCGACGGAGAAATCGGGTACCGACGGTGGTGTGGCGCTGAGCGTCTGTTTCTCAACCCATTGAATGACCTTGGGCCGTACCCGATTGCCGCCCGGGACATTCTTGGTACGCCGTCGATGGTTGGAGATCTCGAAAGCGGGCCGTACTTCCAAGGTTTCTTCAATCAATTGAAACAAGAGTACTGTTCTGCGCGCTGGCTTTTGTTTCAGGGCTTCGTGACGCCGGCGCCGCACTTCTCAGATAAGGAGGTGCTGCTCTATGACACGCTAGATCATCCCGCTTACTCGCTCTTCTTGGAGCAGGCCAAGCTTGGATTCCGAGCCGCCTACTCGCTCTTCGACAAGGTCGCGTTCTTCTTGAACGCCTATGACAATCTCCTCATACCCGAGACGGGCGTGACGTTCCGCACGCTGTGGTTCAAAGATCAGGACCCCAGGAAGGGAATCCGGGACGAGTTCGCGACTCGTGAGAACTTGCCTTGGCGCGGCCTGTTCTGGCTGGGCAAGGACTTGTATGAACGCCGTGCCGAGTTTCTTGATGTGATGGATCCGGAAGCGCGCGGCTTAGCCGAGATGCGGAATCATCTTGAACACAAGTACCTCCAGTTGCACGACGATGGGTGGCAGGATGGCAACTCAGGAGTTCGTACGTCACGCGCTACCAACACGATTGTCCGGTCCGTCGGGCGTGGCGCATTTCTCGCATCGGCGCTACGGATCCTAAAACTGGCCCGTGCGTCCTTGATCTATCTCTCATTGGGAATCGAGATTGAAGAACGCAATCGCGCGGCACAGCGGAAGGCTGGACACCCAGTGCTGCGAGTGCAGCTTGGAGTCTTCAACGACCGATTTAGCAAGTGATGTGGCCGCTCTGAGCTGGCATGAGCTCGCTGGAGATGTGCCGGAGGCACAATGCGGCGTTGGTGCCGGAGTTATTGCAAGCATCAGTGGAAGTTGGGCCGGCCTGAGCTAGCTCTGCCGCCCGTTTGGAAGCGCGATAGGGATCGAAAACCGCAATCGCGAGATCGATGAATTGTGGGTGTCGCTTTTCCCTGAGGAACCAAGAGCAACCGCACCCATCACAACGCCGATTCCGCCCTTGGTTTCCTTTCCTTCAGTCACCGTGACCGCCACGTCAAACTCAACGAGCTGAATGGCCCTCAAGCTTGTACCAGTCTTCGTGATGTAGCCATAAATCTTTCCACCATCAGTGGTACTGACCGACACCTCTCGCGGATTCACAATCGAGCCGGCGCTTTCCAACCCTTCTTCCGCTTTCTTCATCCCGCGCGCGACTTGCACCAATGCCTGTGAGATGAATTCTTCCAGGTTCATGCTCGTGCCTCGCCGCCACCGTGCTCAATGATGACGATGAGCTCGTCAAGCTCTCCAAGGTTGTCGCCGATGCCCATCGACTCCAGGAGGTTGGAGCTCGGCACTTGAAATCCGAGCGCGCGCGCAAGATCTGCCACCTTGCTAGGTACCGGCTTCCCAGACGACCCATCATGGCCAGAACCGTCACTGTTTATTGCGACAATCTGGTCGCCCTTCCGTCCGTACACATGCATGTGATCCAGGGTGGACCGCCCGATCAGGAGTGGACAGATCTACGACACTAGACTGACTTCTTAGAAAGGACGGGCCCTCATATGGCAGAGTTGCGCAAGTACACGCAGGAGTTCAGGGAGTCTGCGATGAAGATGGTCATGGAGGAGAGACTCTCCATTCCTCGGGCCGCCGCCGGCTTGGGCATCCCGCCCAACACCCTCCGCGGATGGATCGAGGCCGCCACCGGTGCCAAGGCCTCGCCCACATCCCGAAGCAACGCGCAGCGCGGGGGCGACGCCGGACTTCAGCATCGCGTCAGAGAGCTCGAGGCAGAGATCAGGCAACCGCGTACTGAGAAGGAGATTTTAAAAAAGGCAACGCAGTACTTCGCGAGGACGAGCCAATGAAGTTCCGGTTTCTCAGGGATCACCTGGCACGCACCTATCGCATCAGCATGTGCTGCAGGGAACTTGGCGTGAGTCGAAGCGGCTACTACCGCTGGCTCAAGCAGCCCGTTCCCGTGCGCACCCTGCGCACCATGGCGCTTGCCGAGGAAGTACGCGTTGAGTTCTCGCGCTGGCGCGGCATCTGCGGCGCCCGAAGGATTCACGCGCTTCTTGCCCAGCGCGGCATTCATGCACACGTCCAGACCGTCGCCAGGATCATGCGCTCGCTGAACCTGAGGTCACGCATGTGCAGGAAGTTCAAGCCGCGCACCACGCAAAGCAAGCATGCCCATCCGCCCGCGCCTGACCGAGTGCAGCGCGACTTCAAGGCAGACGGCCCCAATCGGCTTTGGATTGCGGACATCACCTACGTGCCCACGACGGAAGGCTTCCTCTATCTGTCGACGGTGATGGACGTGTGGAGTCGGTCCATCGTGGGATGGAGCATGGCTGACACGCTGCATGCGACTGGCCCCATCGATGCGCTGCGCATGGCCATCAGGACGCGATGCCCGAGTGCCGCAGGCGGGCTTGTGCATCACAGCGACCGAGGCGTGCAATACGCCTGCCACGCCTACCGCGGAGTTCTGTCCGCGCATGGCATCGAACAGAGCATGAGCCACGCGCACGATTGCTATGACAACGCCATGGCCGAAAGCCTCTTTGCCACACTTAAGAAAGAACTCACTCATCACGACACATATGCCACGCGCACCGCAGCGCGAAGGGCAGTCTTTGACTGGATCGAAGTGTGGTACCAGCGTGCCCGGCCCCACAGTGCGCTTGGCTACGTGAGCCCCACGCGGTTCGAGGCGGCCAGGAGAATGGCCGGATGACACGAGTTACAATGTGTCCATTCCTATGCGGTCAGTCCAGTTTTCAGATTGGTGGGAGCACGATGGCCTCCACTTTCATTTGAGATACGAGTCGCTCGGTTCGATATCCTCGATTCTGCAAAACGCCGACTCAATCGCCGACCTGGCTACTGACGATGACCACGTTTGTGTCGGACTATCCCCCACTTCAAGATCTTGGTACCTGCGTGTGCGCGCCGAACAACTCGGGGCCAACCTCGTCGGCCATTTTGACGTTTTTGCCATAGCCGAGTTGCAGCGGGAGTTTTGTCAATCGCTGTTCGACACGGTAGCTCACGAATGCAATCCAAAGGAGTTGTTCGCGTTGCTCCGCGGCTCGGCTCCGCAGTGAGGCGACAGTGCTCTGCCCAGATCAGCATTCGTTGCTGCCTACCTCGCTGGTCCTACAGAAGTGGAACGGACAAGACTTACAAGCTGTGCCGTTCCGAAAGACACGCAGTCTGTCTGCACTGGGCGGCGCGGTCGCACGGCTTGAAAGGTCGCTGGCTGACTTGATGCGTGCCGCGTTGCTCATGACTGAATGCGCGTGGCGATTCCGCTATCCGGGGGATCTGGCGTCGGTGTCGCAGTCCGACGCCGAGCGCGCCATTGAGACTGCAGAACGGGTGCTGGCCCCGGTGGTTGAATCGCTACCCGCGAATGGCGTGCGCAGCAGGGACACCGGCACAGAAGCATGCCGGCGTGGCGCGCCGCACATTGCCAAAACCCTCGGTGCGAGTTTGCAACCATCCGGTTGTGACCACGCCTCCGCGTGTCTCAGATTGGAGTTCGCGCGATTTCGAAGACCGTCCGCTCCGCACTCCTGTCCGCCCCGCCCTGTCAACCAGAGTCCGTCCCTCGACGGCACCCCCCCCTTCCCCGGCTAAACTTTGAACTCGTTCCGATCGGGAAGCGCGCAACTCAAGGTTTGGAAGTGCGAGGTCCCGGAGTGGGCGCGCCCTGAGGAGGCGCACCACCTTCTTCCGCTCCCGGAGATGACTTTTGAGCGTGCTCTCGTCGCTCCGCCTTGATTCTCTCGATTGTGGCCAGCTGCCGCTGCCTGTCGTCTTCAACTTGGCGGATCGACAGGATGCAGGGATCGTTGGACAAGTCGCAGCCTAGACCTTCAAGTAGGACCGTGTGCACCACTGCTTCTGACGTTATCGCCTGAAGCAATCCATCGAGTCGTTCCCCTTCCAGCTGCACTCTCGCCGGCGCTCTCTTGAGCTGATTCGCCAGCTGGGTTCGATGCTCATTCCAATGAGTCTCCAGAACCAACTGTGACCTCAGCTTCCAGTTCTCCAGAATCCGTTGGGCCATTTCTGGGTCCGTCGCAGTCTCAACCCTGTCGCGAGTTGAGTCGAACGTGCAAACCAAACCTCCCGAACGTCCTGGGCACGCCATCTCCAGCAGGACTTCGCGTGCGCGCGCACCTTCTTCGCCGCCAATTTCCGATCCAAGTCGCTCCGCCCATAGTTCGTTCGCCAGCTGGATTCCCAACGCTGATGAGCCCCAGCGCTCGCTAGCGCGAAACGAACCGGGCGCCATTCCGTAGCCATAGTTCCGATTCACCATGTTTTCGAGGACAGTTTCCCAAGCGCGACGGTGCTGTACCCACCTTGGATACATGTCCAAGAGGTAAGCGGAAATCACCTCGCCCGATGGCTTGACAGGCAGATGATTCAAGGGCTCGGCGAGATTGACGTTCGCCCCCGGCAAAGAGGTCGCTAGGAATCGGATCCGGTGTCCCTCCATCTGGGCCCCGATCGCAAGGATGGGTGCCGAATTCTCCTCAAGTGCAACGGCTCCTGCAATCCCTCGAAGAAGTGCGACCTCGCGATCAAGCCTCTGATGGCACAGCCGGTTTCGAGCCTTGATGAGATCGTCAAGTCGAGAGAGCCGATCCGGATCACGGCTCCAACTAGAGTCGGTGGTCGCAACATTGTCGGCACCGGCGTAAATGGGCCCGAATTGCTGGTCCTCAAGCGCAAGTTCCCTAGCGGACCATTCGGTCAGTAGACGCGCGCAGTCTTCCCACTGAGCGTCGGTAGTTGCGAGAGGCTTGACCAGTGCCGCCATCTCTTGGACAGACAGCACCTTCGGTATTCCCAGCTGTATCCGGACACCTCGCGAACTTGCAGCACTCTGCTGCGGCAACGAATCTCCCGCCGCAGTTACTACCAAGGTCCATGCCGCTATGACCAATGGGACAATCATGACCCGGAGCAAGGGCCTTCGAGTACGTCGTAGTAGTCGCATTCCATGCGTATCAGCGGGATATCGCCGTAATAGCACTGTTGAGACTCCGTGCAACCAAGCAGTTCCTTGTATTGGCAGCCAGCCCCATTGACATACTTGGTGTACCACCGAAATCCGCTCTGATGCACCGGAGCATTGACGAGAGCGGAAGCCCAGGTGGGGTACGGCCCCAAAATAAGAATCCCGGCACAATAATTTGGCCCGCAGTAGCTGTCTTCCATGAAAAAAAGCATTTGGCTGCAGCACGAATAGGGCACACTCTCGAAACACCCATTGTCGTTTCCCCACGGAATGCCTTCTTCCGACATGGTCGTGGTGGCAAGTGCAAGCGCAGTTGTCGTCATGAGAATGATGTTCTTCATTCGATCCTCCTAGGGAAGTCATACCCGGAATCTGACCCGCCCCCAGTCTCTTTGCCAGGGAAATTCTGGACGCCACAGGCGGCAAGGGCATTCCAGTCACGGACGGGCCGTATCCCGGGTTCCTGCGTTACGAGGCGCTTGGCTGGGAGATGATCTACAACCCAGTAACTCGAGAGGTGTGGCACATATGTCCAACGAAGGACTGAGTGAAGCGCAACGACTCAGGATTTCCGTACTCCACAGGCTGGAGTCGGATGCTGGGCGTAAGAGACGCCTACCCATCTGAGTTCCGCGAGTCCGCAGTCAACATGGTCCTGGTCGAGGGCGTGT
>CAZXGD010000002.1:0-223379 GCA_964640485.1 uncultured Isosphaeraceae bacterium
CCCCTCCCTCTGCTACACTCCGCGTCCCTCAAAAACGGGGCCGACGACGACTGGAGACTTCCCCCCAGGCGCCGCATGGGACAGAGCGAAGCGGCATTGACCGCCTGTTCCAGCCTCGAGGGTGCCGCGCAGGGTGTTCCCTCCGCGTGTAACGGATTTGGTTGAGCACCTCTGTCGGAGACTCGCGACACTCCCCTAGAACCCCCTACGATTCGTCCAACAGCACTGGCCCGTGGTGTAACGGTAGCACAGGAGGTTTTGGTCCTCTTAGTCCATGTTCAAATCATGGCGGGCCAGCTACCCCTCCCGCAGCAGCGGGAGCAATGCTCTTGGACGGTTGAACGGACAGCGCGCTCACCCCGCGCATCCGCACTTCACCGTCATGACTCCAAGCAACTCCCTCTCCACCCCCACCCGCAGCGCCATCATCTTGGCCGCTGGCAAGGGCACGCGCATGAACAGCGACCTGCCCAAGGTGATGCACCCCGCCAAGGGCGCGCCGTTGGTGCAGTGGGTTGTTGACGCTGCTCGCGCCAGCGGGTGCAGCCCCATCGTGTTGGTGATCGGCCACGGCGCGGATGTGGTGCGCGCCCACTTTGCTTCTCAGTCCGACGTTGAGTTCGTGATGCAAATGCCGCAGCACGGCACCGGCCACGCCGTTGATCAGGCGCGCCCACTCTTTGCCGCCGGATCTCTCGGCCGCGAATGCCTTGTGCTCTGCGGCGATGGACCGCTCATTCGCCCCTCCACTCTGGCCACGTTGCTGGAAACGCACCACGCCTCGCACGCCAGCGCAACGCTGGCCACCTCTGTGCTGACCGACCCCACCGGTTACGGACGCATCGAGCGCGATGCTCAGAACA
Organism: uncultured Isosphaeraceae bacterium; assembly: GCA_964640485.1. Taxonomy (GTDB): domain Bacteria; phylum Planctomycetota; class Phycisphaerae; order Phycisphaerales; family SM1A02; genus CAZXGD01. The sequence continues at coordinate 864 of CAZXGD010000002.1, forward strand.
ACTTTGCCCGCATCGTTGAAGCCAAAGACGCCACCCCGGCGCAACTGGCCCTGCGCGAGGTGAACCCCAGCTATTACTGCTTCCGCACCGATCACTTGTTTGACGCGCTCACCCGCGTCACCAACAAAAACGCCAGCGGCGAGTATTACATCACGGATGTTTTTGAACTGTTGCTGGCCAGCGGTCGTGTAGTGAGTGTGGTTGACGCCGTTCCGCCCGAAGAAGTGCTCAGCGTAAACACGCCCGAGCAGCTTGCTGAAGTTGATCGCATCCTTCGCACTCGCGCGCCCGCGGCAACGCCGGCCGCTGGTGCATCCACCACCGGAGGCCGCGCATGAGCGAAGTTCAGCACCTGAAGATCTTCGCCGCACGCAGTGGTCAAGAGCTGGCGGAGAAGATGTGCCAGCACATCGGCATCCCGTTGGGCCAAGCCAGCACTGTGCAGTTCCCCGACGGAGAACTGTTGGTGAAGCTTGAAGAAGACGTCCGCGGCCGCGACTGCTTCATCATCTGCTCCACCAGCATGCCGGTGAATGATCACCTGATGGAACTGCTCGTGTTCATTGACTGCATGCGCCGCGCCAGCGCCAAGCGCATTACCGCGGTCATTCCTTACTTTGGATACGCGCGCCAGGACCGCAAGGACGAGGGGCGCGTGCCCATCACTGCCAAGCTCGTGGCCAACCTTATCACCGGCGCGGGTGCGCACCGCGTTCTTTGCGTTGACCTACACGCCGCGCAGATTCAGGGGTTCTTTGATATCCCAGTGGACCACCTGACCGCCGCCCCGGTGCTCTGCGAACACTACGTGAAGGTCACCAAGGACATCAGCGACTGCGTAGTGGTGAGCCCCGACGTGGGAAACGTAAAGGTTGCCAACATGTTTGCCAACCTCTTGGGCTGCGAGATGGCCATCGTGGACAAGCGTCGTCAAAGTGGCAGCAAGGTGGTGGTAAAGAACCTGATCGGCGACGTGAAAGGCCGCCGCGTGCTCATGTTTGACGACATGATCTCCACCGCCGGCACAGTGACAGAAGCCGCGCGCGTGGCCATGGAAGAGGGAGCCACCGGCTGCGAAGTGGCCTGCACGCACGCGGTGCTGGTGGGGCAAGCCTTCGCCCGACTGGCCACCCCCACCATCAGCAGCGTGGTGGTCACAGACACCATTCCCGGGGGCGACCGCCTGAAGCCCATTCAAGATCGTCTCACCATTCTCAGCGTCGCGCGCCTCCTGGGCGAGGCCGTGCGCCGCATTCACCATGATCAGAGCGTCAGCGCCATGTTCCGTGAGGGAATCGGCGTCAAGCGCTAGTTCACGCTTTTTACTTTTCAACTGCACAGCTATCAAAGGAGTGCTCAACTCATGTCCAAGGAAACACCAACACTCGTCGCCACCAAGCGTGATCGGCTCGGAAGCCGGTACGCCAAGCGACTCCGCACCGCAGGCCAACTGCCCGCCAACCTCTACGGTCACGGCACCGATCCGGTGGCCATCGCCGTCAATGAGCGCGATGTTCTGTATGCGCTCAAGCACGGCGCGCACGTAATCAACCTTAAGTTTGAGGACGGCGCCACCGACACCGTGCTGGTGAAGGACCTGCAGTTTGGATACTTGGGCGACAATGTCATCCACCTCGATCTGGCCCGCGTGAACCTTGACGAACAGGTGACCATTAAGGTGCACTTGATGTTCGTGGGCACCCCTGAGGCTGCCAAGAGGCCCGGTGCCATCGTGGTGCACGACATGCCCGAGATTGAAGTGCGCTGCAAGGTGCGCGACATTCCCGAGGAGATCAAGGTGGACCTGAGCCAGATGGGCGACGTGCTCACCGTGGGCGACCTGAAGTTGGCCGCAAATCTAGAAGCCGCAAGCGATCCAGAAGCCATCGTCTGCCGCATCCAGGTCATGAAGGAAGAAGAAGTTGTCGCCGAAGCAGCAACCGCCGAAGGCAAGGCCGAGCCGGAAGTGCTTACCGCCAAGAAGGAAGATGCGGCCGACGGCGATGCCGAGAAGGGCAAGAAGTAAGGAAGATGAAGCTGGTGCTAGGCCTAGGCAACCCCGGACCCGACTATGCGGGAACCCGACACAACGTCGGGTTTGAGGTTGTCGACCGCCTTGCGCGCAAGTACGGCGCCGGTGCCCCCAAGAGCAAGTTTGGAGGATTACTCTCCGAATGCGAAATGCCCGCCGCCGGGGGCGCTGGCGGCACCGAACGCACACTGCTTCTAAAGCCTATGACCTACATGAACCTCTCGGGCCGCTCGGCCCTAGAGGCCGTGCAGTTCTTTAAGCTCGAACCCTCCAAAGACATGCTGGTGGTTGTTGACGACATCGCCCTGCCCTGCGGAACCATCCGGGTAAAGCCCGACGGTTCCAGCGGCGGTCACAATGGCCTCACCGACATCGGCATGAAGCTTGGATCCAACTTCTGGGCGCGCGTTCGTATCGGGGTCGATGCCCCGGGCCGCGTCCCGCAGTCGGATTACGTACTCGGGCGCTTTACATCCGATCAGCAGCCGCTGATGGAGACCGCACTGGCCAATGCCACCGCCGCAGTGGAGACGTGGGTCTCCGGCGGAGTGGAAGCGGCCGCAAATAAGTTCAACAGCAAGACCGAAAGAACCAATCCCGCGAAGGAAGCCCCTTCCAAGGAATCACGATCAAAGGAATCTCATGGCAACTGAAATTAGAAACAACAAGTATGAAGCGATGTTCGTCTTCCCGCAGTCCTATGCCTCCGACCTGAATGGAGCCATGGAACACATTAAGGACGTGCTGGCCAAGGGCGGCTCCAATGTCACCAGCCTGGTGAAGTGGGACGAGCGCCGATTGGCCTACGACATCAAGGGCAACAAGCGCGGCGTGTACTTCTTGGCCCGCTTCTATTGCGATGGCTCCAAGGTCAAAGAGATCGAGCGCGATTGCCGACTGAGCGAGAAGCTCCTGCGCGCCCTGATCACGCGCAACGACGAGCTCACGGAAGAGCAGATGAACAACGCCGAGGCCGCTCAGCGCACTGCTGACGAAGCCCGGCTGCGCTCAATGGACGAAGAGGATGTCGGCACTCGCGCCGAAGCTCCGATGATGGACTAGAGTCAACTTGGGGGCGATGCCACACAAGATCGGTTCCACACCCGCTCTCGCGTGGCTCGCCCTTCTGGCGGCGGTGCTGGCCGTGGCGGCCTCCGCTGGATTTGCGCTCGAACGACTCTGGCATGTGCCCCCCGGCACTCTCAGTGGTCGGGAAGCGGTTCGCTTTCCGCGTGCCGCTCAGGAGGTCCCCGCCGTCCTCGGTGCCCCGATGGTGTGCGGAATCTCCGCTCGGCGCTTGGACGGCTTGGGCACCCTGGACCTCATGGTTCAAGCGGGCGCAGTGATCCGCATGGACGACGGGACCTTTGACTCTCACCCGGGAGCGGCCGACGCCATGGTTCCTGAATGGGCAAGGGACCACATGGTGCCGTGGGGGTGGAATGGCCCTTGGCAGATGGGTTTGAGGTCCACCCGTCACCTCCACGCCTCCGGTTGGCCCTGGCTGGCATTGGCGACCATCTACGAGCCCCAGTTCCTGGTGGACGGTGAGCCCCGTATGTGGGTCGGGCTTGATTCCGACGGGTATCACCGGGTGACTGCCACCAGTCCGCCGGGAGGCGGATTTCCCACGCCGTGGCCCACACTCGTCAGCTGGCCTGCCATGGTTGCAAATGCGCTCGTGCAATGGATCCCTATGTTCGCCTTGGTGGTGCTGGGTGCACTCGGCGTACGAGCCTGCGTGAGCAGGTATCGACGGAGCCGAGGCTTCTGCCCCAAGTGCAGGTACCCGCTGGCTCAGGGGGGACAGAATCGTTGCCCGGAGTGTGGAGAAACTTCCAATTCTGAACGGCGGCCCAAAGGCACGGCCATACTCCCGTAGTTGCTCGGATTGGGATTCCTCGTGGAATCCGTGCGGGGTTGCTTGCCGCGCGCTCGGCGCCATCCTACGATCCGAACAGAAGCCAAACGCTGAATGGGTGTCCATCACGCGAAGGAATGCAGGAACACGAAGGAGTCGAATCTCATGGCGAATCTGAACAAGGTCATGCTCATCGGAAATCTCACTCGCGACCCAGACCTGAAATACACGGCGGGCAATCAAGCGCTGTGCGAACTTGGTCTTGCGGTCAACCGCCGCTATCGCACCAAGGAGGGTGAAGATCGTGAAGAGACCACCTTCGTGGACTGCGAAGCTTGGGGCAAACAGGCTGAAGTGCTCAAGCAGTACATGGCCAAGGGCCGGCCGCTCTTCATCGAGGGCCGCTTGAAGTTGGACACCTGGGAAGACAAGGAAGGCCAGAAGCGTTCCAAGATGCGAGTGGTGATCGAGAACTTCCAGTTCCTGGGTGGCGGCCAGGGTGGTGGTCAGGGAGCTGCTCGTGAAGAGGGCGCTGAGGGTGCCAAGGGTGCCCGAGGAAAGGCTCCCGCAGCCAAGGCTGCAACTGGCGGCGGCGGCGCCTCTGGCCCCCATGAAGAAGTCGGAGAGGAAGAGATCCCCTTCTAAGGCCAACACGATTCATCTGCCTTCGCGGTCGCGCTTCTATCGGACGCGCGACCGCGACTGTTACTTTGCAAGTTCATCAACCCCCTGTGGGCTATTCGCAAATCCTGTACACTCCTCCACTTGCCTCCAAGTCAGCCCATCGCGGGCTGCTTGCACAATGTTGGGTGATGAGGCACCCTAACTTCACGCGGCCTTGCCGCGAAAGGACAGCACTATGGCCTCCAAGAAGGTCGAACTGCTGCTGAATCGGACGATCGAGAGCCTGGGAATCGTGGGAGATGTCGTGAAGGTGAAGCCTGGCTTCGCCCGCAACTATCTGCTGCCCCACCTCTACGCAGAGGCGCCCACCCCGGAGAAGATCGAGGCCCTGAAGGGCGCCCGCGCCTTGGCACAGGCTGAGCTTTCCAAGCTCCGCGGCGAGCGCGAAGCCATCATCGCCCGCTTGGAAGGCGTTTCCATCAAGCTCATTCGCAGCGTGAACGACCAGGGCGTGCTCTACGGAGCCGTAACCCACCGCGATATCAGCGACCAGCTCACCGTGGACGGCTTTGCCGTGGAAATGCGGGCGGTTCGCTTGAACAACCCCATCCGCCGCATCGGCAGCTACACCTGCGCCATCCAGTTGGACCGCGACCTGCGCACAGAAGTTGCCATTGAGGTGCTGCCCGACCGCACGCTGGAAATGCTCACTGCCAGCCAAGCGGCGGCTGACGCGCCTGAGCCGCCTGCCCCTGAGGCTGAAGAAGCGCCCGTGGAAGACGCCGAAGCCACCGAGGCTGCAGAATCCACTGGCAAAGGCAAGAAGAAGGGCAAGAAGAAATCCTGAGGCCGGTTTTGGCCTACGCCTCACGCAATTTCTGCCAACCTGAGAATTGACCTCCTCTCGCGCCGCCGATTCACCCCGGCGGCGCGTTATCTTTCAACCTCATTCCTTGGCATGATCCGATGATGTGGTGACGAAGGAGGCTCTCTGAACATGACGACTGCGGCACCTCTCCGACGCGACAGCCTTCCCTGCACGCGCCGTTCAATCACTCACAAGTTTTGCATCGGCGGACATGAGGGGTACCTGACCATCGGGTTGTTTCCTGACGGAAGACCGGGTGAAGTCTTTGTAAAGATGAGCAAGGAGGGCAGCACGCTCTCTGGACTCATCCAGGGATTCTGCCGCGCCTTCAGTTTGGCGCTGCAACATGGTCTGCCCATCACCGATGCCGCCGAACGATTCCGCGGCATGCGCTTTGAGCCCATGGGCGCCACAGGAAATCCGGATATCCCTGAAGCGTCGAGCATCTTGGACTACTTGGCGCGCTACCTGCTGCACAACTACTCGCAGCATCAGTCGGCGGCGTAACTGACCGCATCGTCGTCCGCGCTTAACCAGCCAAGCGCTTTCGCAACACCAACAACAAGCTCTTGGGTTCCAAGAACGCTCTTGGCGGACGGTAGTACACGTCTGTGAAGCCGTGTTCGTCGGACTGGCCCACCACACGCACGGTTCCCTGTGCACCGCGCAAGCGATCTTCAAGCGCGGTGGGATTCGTGGTTCTAAAGACCACATCCTGCTCTCTGCGCACAATGGACCTGACGCCGAGAATGGTGGCCGCCAAGCGCAACTCGGCAACGTCCAGCAGCACCTGGGCTCCTGCGGGTGCTGCTCCGTAGGCGCTCTCCATGTCCGTGCGCACCTTGGCCAATTGCTGGGCGTCGCGCGCAACCGCCATGCGCCGATACGCCTCCATTCGCCGCTGATCACTGGGGATGTACCCGCGAGGAATGGAGCCCACGACACCCAAGTCAAGCGTGGTGTCGCTGGGCACCACGCGCACCTCTTCTTTCAGTTCGCCAACCGCTTGCTCCAGCAATTGGCAATACATCTCGTACCCCACCGTGGCGATGTGGCCGCTCTGCTCCGCGCCCAGCAAATTGCCCGCGCCGCGAATCTCCAAGTCGCGCATAGCGATGCGAAACCCAGCGCCCAGCATGGAGTAGTCCTCAATGGCTTTCAGGCGTTTCATGGCGTCTTCATTGATTGACTTGTCCTGCGGCAGCAGCAAGTAGCAGTACGCGCGATGCCGGCTGCGCCCCACTCGGCCTCGTAGTTGATGCAACTCTGCAAGCCCGTAGATGTGCGCGTCATCGATCACCATGGTGTTGGCGGTGGGAATGTCAATGCCGCTCTCAATGATGGTGGTGCTCACCAGAATGTCCGCCTTCTTGCGCATGAAGGCCAGCATCACGCTCTCAAGCATTGAAGGCGTCATCTGCCCATGCCCCACCACGATCTTGGCCTCAGGCGCCAGCTTCTGCACCTCCGCAGCCACCTCTTGGATGTCATGCACTCGATTGTGCACAAAGAACACCTGGCCTTCTCGCGCAAGCTCGCGCTGAATCGCCTGCTGCACGCGCTTGCGATTGAAGGGAATGACTTCCGTAACAATGGCTCGCCGGTCCGGCGGCGGCGTGGTCAAACTGCTGATATCACGCAGCCCCAGCAAGCTCATGTGCAAGGTGCGCGGAATGGGGGTGGCGCTGAGCGTGAGCACATCCACCGTAAGCCTGAACTGCAGAAGTCGCTGCTTGTGCTCCACGCCAAAGCGCTGCTCTTCATCAACCACCACCAGCCCCAGATCCTTGAACTTCACATCCTTGCTGAGCAATCGGTGCGTTCCGATCACCACATCAACCTGTCCGCGAGCGAGGTCCGCCAGAATCTCCTTGGTGTCCGCACTTCCTTTGAACCGGCTCAAGCTCTCAATGCGAAACGGGTACGCGCGAAAGCGGTCCTTAAACGTCCGCTCATGCTGCTCGGCCAGCACCGTGGTGGGCACCAACACTGCAACCTGCTTGCCAAACTCCACGGCCTTGAACGCCGCGCGGATCGCCACTTCAGTCTTGCCGAACCCCACGTCCCCGCACACCAGGCGATCCATCGGGCGATTGCTCTGCATGTCCTTCTTGACCGCTTGAATGGCCGTGGCCTGGTCCTCAGTCTCTGTGTAGGGAAAGTCCGCTTCAAACTCGCGCATCCACGGCGTGTCACCCGGATAGCGCACCCCCGGGCTCCCCTCTCGCGCGGCCTGGATCCTCAGCATTTCACCAGCCATGTCGCGGACGGCCTCTTGCACTCGCTCCTTTTGCACCTTCCAGCGCTTGCCCCCTAGCGCGCTGAGCATCGGGCGCGCGGCACCTGCACCCACATACTTCTGCACCAGATCGATCTTGCTCGCGGGTACATGCAGTTTGGTGTTGCCCTCGAACTGCAAGGTGAGGAACTCTTCCTCGGTGGCCCCTTCTTTGGTGGCCATCCAATGCAGCCCTGCAAAGCGCGCGATGCCGTGGTCCCGGTGCACCACATAGTCGCCGGGCGCAAACTGCATGAATGCGTCACGCGTGGTGGCGGCACCAACCCGCTGCACGCGGCGGCGCACGCCAAAGCGCTGGAGCAGCTCATGCTGCGGAACGATGGTGAGCGGCCGTTCCCCCTCGGCCCCCCACCGAAAACCGCGGTGCACATGCTGGCGCACCACGCGGGCGCGGCACGTGGGGGCATGTTCATCTAACAGCTCCTGCGCCCGCGACAACTCACCCTCCGTGTCACAGCACAGTACAAGCGGCCCCTGCGTTGCCAATCGCGCAACTTCAGCCATGCCTTCCTTCAGATCGCTTTCAAAAGCAGGCAGAGACTCGACTGGCAACGTGCACACTCGATCGCTTGCGTTGGTGGAGCTAAAGCCGTTGATATCAATGATGGCGTGGCAATGCTGGTTGAGCGCACGAAAGACCGCCGGCGGCGCCATCACGCCACGCGCGTCCTGCGTGCGCTCCCAGTAGCCCCGCCCCTGCTCCAGAATCTCTGAGAGCTCCGCCAGAATGCACACCGTTTCGCTTGGCAGCAACGAGGCAAAGGATTCCTTCTGATCATCCCCCAAGAGCGCGTCCGCGCTGGCGCCCACCAGTTGTGCCTCGCTGACTTGGCGATCGCTGGCCTGTGTAGCCAAGTCGATCTCAAAGATCCGCTCGAGCTCACTGCCAGAGAAGTCAAGACGCAGGGGGAGTGCTCCCCCCGGCGGAAAAATGTCCATCACGCCTCCGCGAATGGCGTACTCCCCGGGGCTTTCAATGGCGTCGCTGCGCGCGTACCCCGCGTCTGCAAGCCAACCCTGCAGTTCGCGCGGGCTGAGGGCGCCACCCGCGCGAATCACGCGCATGAGTTTGGGCAGCAGTTCGGCCGTGGGCACCATCTGCATGAGCGACGGAAATGGCGCCACGATTACTGCAGGCACTCGCTTTTCCGCCATCCGGCGTACCACGCTCAATCGTTCGGAGAGCAGATCTAGAGCGCCACCGCCTTCACCCGGCATCGCTTCCAACGCCGGCAGCAGTGCGCACTCGCCGCACTCGCCAGCGAGATGAATGTCAGCCAGTTCCGCAAAGGCCTCGTCCGCTTCATCGAGGTGAGCGGTCACCAACAGCACCGGCCGCTCGGTGAGCTTGGCCAGCGCCGCTGCTACAAATGTGGAACTGCTTCCGCTTGCGCCACGGGCGGACGAAGCCCCACCAGCCCTGGCGTTGGCGGCCAGGGGGTCCAGATGTTTGCTTGCGGCCAACTGGGCAAACCAGCTGACCTTGGTGTCCGAAGAAACGGACATGAACCCCTAAGGTTAAGGGAAGCGGCCGACACTTGGATGGCTGTTGACCCACAGGGCCGCCTAAGGCTGAATGTACGGTTCCCACCGTTCGATCGTGGCCGGGCCCACCCCCTTCACTCTGTCCAGTTCTGCCACCGTATGAAAGGGGCCGTTGGCTTGACGATCGGCCACGATGCGACCAGCCAGAGAGGGCCCCACACCCGGCAGCAACTCCAATTCGCGCGCGCTGGCGGTGTTCACGCTCAGTGGCGGTGTCAACAACTCCCCCGGCTGGCGCAACGGTTGCCACGCCGCGCTCACGGACGCGTACAGCAGCACGGCCACCACGAGGCCCGCAGTCACACGCCCGATGGTGGGTTCATTCATCACGCTCAGTCCCCGTTTTGTGTGGCGCCCGCGGATGGAGAACCCATGATCTTGCTCCCTGCGGATGACTTGGCGCCATCGAGCGCCCCCAAGGGGGAACGCAGCCGTAACCGCAACTTGAGCAGTTTCTCCGCGGCGGGCTTGGGCGAACCATCGGGAGCAAACAACCCCCCTTCCGCCGCGCCCGTTCCTGCGCCGTCGCGTAATCGGTCCCACACCACGGCTGCCACCCCGGGATTGGCAAGCGCCGTGTGAAAGGCCATCGCTGCGTAGCCACTCTGCACCTTAGGCGTCCAGCGCTCGCGCCACCAACCGCCCGCCTCGCCATGCACGCGACTCGGCGCACCCAACGCGGTGACGATCACCGGCGGTACCTCCTTGCGTGCGGTGAAGCGGTCCAGCACCGCAGCCATTTGCATAATGTCTCTGGCCCCGCGCCCTCGAGTGTCCTCGCCCATCAGAAGTGGGATTCCCAAAAGGTCGAAGCTGATCCCGTCCGAAATGAGTGCCTTCAGATACTGAAGTGCATTCACCGCACCCGCGTTGGCGGTAACCGTTGAATTGAAGGGGTCGCCCACCTCAACCAACAGTTTGATGTCCTTTCGCGCTGCACGAGCGGCCACCGACGCCAGCCTGGTGGTCTCCACCATGGCCGAAGTTGAAAGCGTCGTGGTCTCATTCATGTGCACACTGCTGGCGATGTTCCAGATCGAGCACATGGGGCCGTACCGAACCACCGTCTGTCGAATGAACTCGTAGAGGCGATCCTTGAGCTTGGCTGGATCGTTGAGCAGCGGGCGCGCCCATCCAGGGATTCCCGATGGCCCCATGTCCAAAAGTGGACCGCCCACCACACGCCGATTGTTTTGCTTGGCCCACGCCATCCACCGATCGGTGGCGTCCCACACATATCTACCTGGACTGGGTTCGATGAGCGTCCACGGCGTGGGCACCGACATGATGTCAAACTCGCGGTGCAGCGTGGACTTCATGTGGTCCGGAAGTTTCTCCAAGGGCACGCGCACCCCCAATGCGTTGGTCGCCCCCTGCTTGCCGTACCGACCATGAAGCATCCAGTCCGCGCGCCGGGAGGCAAGTTTTTCGCTGGCGCTGATGGCCAGAGCCAGCGCGTCGCGATGCTGCATCTCGGCCTTGAAGGAATCCTCCTCCAACATTCCCTGCACAAAGACGGTGCGCGCGCGCTCAAAAACCTCAAAGGCGTCGGGCGCTTTGGCAGGGTCGAGAAGTCCCCAGTTTTCGCTTTTCTCCAGAAAGAGCTTCACCCGATGGCGGGCCAATTCTTCATACAGGTGGTAGGGCTCATCCCGTTGCTGTAAGAGACAGGTTGGCAGCATGAGCCTTCCCGCTTTGCCCGCGTCCACCAAATGGCAGAGCGCGTGTGCCGCGATGGGATCTGCGGGCGTGCACATGATGTGTCCATCTTGGAACGCAACAGTTCCCGGCGCCGACGCATCGTCGGAACCGAGCAAATGCGCGCTGACCAGGCTCCACTCGTGAGCCGGGCCATGCTCGTTAAAAACCGCAAAACGAAGCATGAGCCGTGAAGTGTAGCCACGCGTTGAGCGCATTGGCGGATGGTGCGCGCAAACGCGCTACCATCTTCGGCCCTGATGCAGGAGTCAACCCACTCGGAACACCCAAGCTGCTCCACCGAGACCACCGCGGTGTTTGAAACCCGGCTCCCACTTGAGGGGCGCAGACAGGGAAAGGTTCGCGACGTCTACCAACTGCCAACGCAGCCCGGCGAATCGCCAAAGCTGCTGGTGGTGGCCACAGATCGCATCAGCGCCTACGACGTGGTGATGCCTACACCTATTCCCGGCAAAGGAAAGCTGCTCACCGAACTCAGCTTGGCTTGGTTTACGCGCCTGCGCAACGCACGGTTGCTGCCAGATCACCTTCTGGGCACCGACGTTTCTGCGATCCCCGGGTTGACCCCGGAACAGAAGCGGCTTCTGGCCGGGCGGTCCATGATTTGCCGCGCGGCGCGCGTGGTTCCCATTGAATGCGTCGCACGCGGATACCTCGCAGGCAGCGGATGGTCCGAGTACGTGCAGAGCGGAACCGTCTGTGGTGTTGCGCTGCCCCCTGGGCTGACACAATGTCAAGAGCTACCCGAACCGATCTTCACCCCCGCCACCAAGGCTGAGAGCGGTCATGACCAAAACGTGTCCATAGAAGAGGCCGCCGTAGTGGTCGGTGCCCAACTTATGGAACGGCTCCGGCAACTCACTCTTCAGATCTATCGATTGGCTGCAGAGCACGCCCGCAGCCGGGGAGTGATACTGGCCGACACCAAGTTCGAGTTTGGGTATGCGCTGAACGCACAGGGTGAACCCACCTCAGAACTGATGTTGATCGATGAAGTGCTCACCCCCGACAGCAGCCGGTACTGGCCCGCCGATGAGTACCGTCCGGGCAAAGATCAACCCAGTTTCGACAAGCAGTTTTTGCGCAACTGGCTGACGCAAGAGGTGGCCGCCCGCCGTTGGAATAAGGAGCCGCCTGGCCCCGTGATTCCCGCAGAGATCGTTGAAGCGACGCTGCTGAAGTACCGCCAAGCTGCCCGTCTACTGTCGTAGTGCCGCATCGGCCACGTTGCGAAGCAGCATGGCAACGGTCATCGGACCAACACCACCGGGAACAGGCGACACCCATCCCGCCACATCTTGAACGCCCGCAAAGTCCACGTCACCCACCGTGATTGACTTGCCCTCAGGTGTGCGAACTCGGTTGATACCGACATCCACAATGATGGCCCCGGGCTTCACCCACTCACGCGTCACCAATGCGGGCACACCCGCCGCGGCCACCACTACATCGGCGGTTCGCGCGAGCGCGGGCAGATCCGGCGTGTACTTGTTGGTGGAGATCACTGTGGCTTCTTCACGCATCAAGAGCACGCAGACGGGCTTGCCCACGATGTTGCTGGCGCCAACGATGACGCAGCGCTTGCCCTTCAGGGTGATTCCCGTGCTCTCGATCATCTCCACCACCGCCAGCGCGGTGCATGGCACCAAACTGCGCCGCCCATAGACCACGTTGCCAATGTTGGCCGGATTCACGCCTTCAACATCCTTGTCCGGATCGATCATCCCCTGCACACGTTCTGTGTCCACGCCGCTGGGCAGGGGAAGGTGCACCATGATCGCCTTGACTTCAGATTGGCCGTTCAGACGTTGGATGCACTCCCCGATCTCCTTGGCAGTGGCGGTGCTGGGGAGCCGGTGCAGTTGGTAAAGAATGCCCACCTCAGAGCAGGTGCGAGCTTGACTCTCCGCGTAAATCTCCGCCGGCCGGTCCGAACCCACCAAGAGCGCGTCCAGTCGCGCGGGAACGCCCCCCGCCAGCACCCTTTGGCGCACGGACGCCCGCACCTTTTCAGAAAGCGCCCTGCCATCGAGAATCAGTGAAGCCATGGACCGCCGAGCATACGGCGCTCCGGAACAGGCATGGGGTGGTACTCTCGTTCCACCCCTAAGGAGACTTTAACCCATGCTCACCGCACTCATCGCTTCTGCCATTCTTGCGCAGGCCACCGCCGCGCCCGCCGCTCCCAAGGCATCCGCGCCTGAACCTGAGATCACGCTCATCCCCGGAAGCCCCGCACCAGCGATCGATGTTGAACACTGGGTACGAGGCGATGCGCCCAAGTTCGGCGAAGCCGGCAAGGTGTACGTGGTTGAGTTCTGGGCGACGTGGTGCGGGCCATGCAAGGCCAGCATGCCTCACTTGAGCAAGCTGCAAGATGAATACGCCGACAAGAACGTGGTGATCGTGGGCATCAGCGACGAGAACTTGGAGAAGGTCTCCAACTTCCTCAATGAGGACAAGTGGAAGCAGGAGGCGCGCTACACGGTGGCCACCGATCCTGACCGCTCAGTACACAAGGACTTCATGGCGGCTTCCGGTTCGCGCGGTATTCCCACCGCATTCATCGTGAAGGACAACACCGTTCAGTGGATCGGCCACCCCATGACCATGGACGAGCCGCTTGCCAAAGTGGTGGCGGGCACTTGGGATGTGGCCGCTGCCAAGACCAAGTTCCAGGATGATGCACGCGTGGCCAAGAGCCGTGAGCAGCACGGCCGTGCGCTGGCCAAGGCCCGAACCGAAAAGAACTGGCCCGAATTGGTGAAGCTTTTGGACAAGGCCATCGCCGAGACACCCGCACCCATGAACACCAATCTGCGGCTGCAGAAGTTCCAGATCTTGGTGGGCGACGCTGACATGGCTGCGGAGGGCTACAAGGTTGGCCGAGAGTTGTTGAAGGAGTTCAAAGACAACCCGCAAATCCTGAATGCCATGTCGTGGTTCGTGCTGGACGACAAGTCTGTCAAGAATCGCAATCTAGAGTTTGCCATGGACGCCGCCCAGGCGGCCGTGACCGCGAGCAAAGGCGAGGAGCCCGCCATTCTGGACACCTTGGCGCGCGCCTACTGGGAAACCGGCAATAAGCCCAAGGCTGTTGAGACGCAGATGAAGGCTGTGGAACTGGCCGAGGGCGACGGCGAAGCCAAGGAAAGCATGCAAAAGACTCTCACCGAGTACCAGACCGGTCAGGCTCCCAAGCCTTCGACTCGTAAGAGCGCGTAATGAGTTTGACTTCGGCAGCATGCCTCTCGCTGGCGCTCGTCATGAGCCCCCGCGAGGGGCTTTCAATTGCGCTTGGTTCCGACGCTCCGCTGCCAGAGATCGCGTCGTTCATCCAGGGGGAGCGACCTGCATACTTTGAACCCGGCAAGACCTACGTGATTGTCTTTGTGGCAACCTGGGATCCGCAATGTCGGCGTGTGCTACGCAGCATGGGTTCACTTCACGAAAAGTTTGCGGCAGCGGGTGTGTCATTTCTGGGCCTGAGCAACGAACCCGCGGACGTGGTGAGTGCATTCCTAAGGTCAGAGGATTCCAACGTACGCACTCGGCTCACCATGGCCACGGATCCCGATGGCAGTGTGCTTCGGGCGTACTTGGGTACCAGCATGCAGCGAGCAATTCCCATGGCTGTGGTGGTGAAGGATGCCGTGGTCCAATGGATCGGCCACCCACTGTTCATAGAGCATCCGCTCACCCATGTGGTGCAGGGAAGCTGGGATTTACCCTCGCAGGCGCAGGCCGCGCAAGCCGCTGCCGTGGCGCATGAAGCTGGTCAAGAGGCCATCCGCCAAGCCAACACTGCGCGTGACGCCAAGGACTGGACCGCCCTGCTTCGATTGGCGGATGAGGCGATTGATTCCGCGGCGGCAGCTGATCGCAGTGTGCTCAAGCTCAACAAGGCGCAAGTGCTCTTGCAAGCCGACCGTGCACAGGAAGCACACCGCCTGATTGAGGAAGTCATCCGGCACGATGCCTCTGCGCAGACGCGCCAACTGGCAGCCAGCACCATCTTGCACACACCGAGCACCGCTGAACGACCGGTAGCGCTTGCCGTGGGCTACTTGAGCGTGAATCTGGCCAACGCTGCTAAGCCTTCGCCGCAGCTTCTGGCCGAGTTGGGCTACGCGTGGGCGCAAATGGGAGATGTGCCGCAGGCGATTGCATTCACACGCCGCGCCTTGGAGGCCGCGAAGGCTTCAGATGTGGCCATGCCCAAGTTTGCTGACGCGCTTGCAGCCACCTTGCAGCAGTTGGAAGCCACGCAATCGGCGCCCCAATCTCACGCTGAACTTCCACCCGCCGAATAGCGCGCGGGTCGAAGCAAGCTGAGATCAATGCTTGGTTCGATGCCCAGAATCAAATCAGCCAGAGCGCGGGCGGTCACGGGCCCGAGCGTCATACCCATCATGGCGTGCCCGGTAGCAACGTACAGGCCCCGCATGCCAGGTGCTGCGCCCACCACCGGCATTCCATCGCTGGTGCACGGCCGGTATCCGGCCCACTCTCCCACCACTCGCCCTTGGGTCAGTCCAGTCAAGTACTCGCTTGCACCGCGGGTGAGCATGTCCAAGCGATTGCGCATCCATGGCTGACCGGGGGGCTGGATTTCAAGCGTTCCCGCCAGGCGTAACTGCCCGTTCATGGGTGTTACGGCTACGCATCGCTCATTGAGTACGCAACCCGTAAAGGGCAATTGTGAAAGACCCTCGTACTGAACGTGGTAGCCGCGCGCAGCCTGCAAGGGAATCTCAAGTCCAAGTTGGGCGTTGAAGCGAGCACTCCACACGCCGGCCGCGATGACAACATCTGTGCCCTCAACCGTCTCGCCGGAACTTAGAAGCGCGCCACCCAGCTCTCCAGTACGAGCCATGGCAATTCCGTCCACCGCGGTGCCTGCGCGAATCTTGACACCTCTCCGAACGCAGGCCTCTGCAAGGCCGCGCGTGAACTCCCCGGGGTGGCAGTGTGCGCTGTCTTGGTGAAGCACTGCACCGGCAACGTTGGGTGCAAAGCAAGGGCTCTTGGCACGAAGTTCATCCCCGGTGAGCACGTGATGGCTGTAGCCGTGCTTCACCAACGCCGCGGCTTCTGCTTCGGCGTGCACCAACGTGCGCTGATCAAGCACCACATCAAGCCATCCATCGCGCTGATAGTCGCAGGCGATGGACTCATCCGCCATGATTTGCTCAAAGAGCGCCAGCGATGGAAACCCCATCTGGCACAGGCTGCCCATGCACTTGTCCAGCCACGCTTGATTGCAATGCCTATGAAAATCCCACAACCACCACAAGAGCGCGGGATCCAAGCGCGGCTTAATGAAGAGGGGCGCGTTGCGATTGAACATCCACTTGAACCCCCGCCAACTTGCACCCGGGCGGGTGAGCGGGTAGTGCCCAATGGAAAGCAGCCCTGCATTACCGAGGCTGGCGCCATCCCCGAGAGGTTCGGCGTCCAGCAGCACCACTTTTCGGCCGGCGCCCGCAAGAAAGTAGGCGGTGCATAGCCCCAAGATTCCTGCGCCAACCACAATCGTTTGGGGGGAGCTCACAACGCCAAGAGTAATCGCCACGCAAGCGCCGTGCGGCCGCTATCGTGCTCCGCCTGATGTCATTCAACCTGGGAATCATCGGCGCCGGCGCTATCGGAAATGTTCACGCGGACACCGCCAAGCGTGCCGGGATTCCGGTGGCGGGTGTCTGGGACATTGATCCCGCCAAAGGCAGTGCCTTGGGGGCAAAGCACTCCACCGCACGGGTGTGCAAGAGCATCGCTGAGTTGCTGGCGATGAAGGACGTGCCCGCGGTGGTGGTGGCCGTTCCCAATCATGATCACGCGCAGGTTGCCATACAGGCACTTCAGGCGGGAAAGCGTGTCTTCCTCGAGAAGCCCATGGCCATGAACACCGCGGAGTGTGACCAGATTCTTGCGGCGGTGGACTCAACGAAGGGATACCTGCAGATGGGCTTTGTGTGCCGGGGCACGCCAACCAGCCGCGCGGTCAAGCAGTTCATTAGCAGCGGGCGGTTCGGCAACGTCTATCACATCAAGTGCAGCTTGTATCGCCGGCGGGGTGTGCCGGGCTTGGGCGGTTGGTTCACCACCAAACATCGGAGCGGAGGCGGCCCGTTAATCGATCTGGGCGTTCACGTGCTAGACCTTGCGTTGTACTTGGCTGGGGCGGCCCGCCCTGAGCGTGTGAGTGGAGCCACCTATTCCAATTTTGGAAAGCGCATGGAGGACTACGTGTACACCGACATGTGGGCAGGGCCACCCAAACTGGACGGCACGTTTGATGTTGAGGACCACGCCACCGCACTCATCCGCTGCTCCGGCGGTTTGACCATTGAACTGAATGTCACGTGGGCGATGAATGTGCCTGAATCCAAAGTGACCAACGGCATGACTGTGTTTGGTGACCAGGCAGGCTGCTTCTTTCCGATCTTTGGCAAGGAACTCACCATCGCCACTGAAGCCGAGCGCCGGGTGGCAGATTTGGTGCCTGAGTTTGCGGCTGGAAACGCTGAGCACATGGCGTGGGATGAGCAGTACCGGCTCTTTCGCGACATGGTGCTTCACGGCAAGACCCCGCACGCCGATGCGCACGCGGGGCGTGCGGTGCAATCCGTCATTGATGCGCTCTATGAGAGCAGCGCAAAGCACCAAGAAGTGATCGTTCGCTAGACCCTTCTGGCGATCACACCAGAGATCGTCCGAGCCATGCGGCGCCGCGAACTCCGCTGGAATCACCATGCATGGCAGTGGCCACACGCGTTCGACACTCATCGCTAAACGCGTGCTGAGGCAGCGCGGCCTGCACACGTGGGGCAAGTTCGTGAATGTTGCTCAGCCCGCCGGCCAATACGATGGTGTCTGGGTCGATGACATTGACGATGGTTCCCAACGCTCGCGCAAGGTGATCCGCGTAGTCACGCAGAATCGTGCTCGCCACAACGTCACCCCGCTGAGCGGCGCCCTCAAGCTGGTGCGCCGCGCGAACTTGGGCCATTCCCAAGGGCGATTCAACGCGCACCTTTGAACCGGCCTGCTCTGCGTGATACCGCCGCATGAGCGCAGGCCCGGAGAGAAACTGCTCGATGCATCCGTGCCGCCCGCAGTAACAAGGAGCGGTGACGCGCTGCGCGTCAGAAATGCCGGGCATGGGATTGTGCCCCCATTCACCGGCGATGCCGTGCGCCCCCTCTAGAACGCGCTTTCCAATCACCACGCCCCCGCCCACGCCTGTGCCAATGATGACGCCAAAGACCACATGACCTTCGCCCGCGCCATCCACGGCTTCGCTCAACGCCATGCAGTTGGCGTCATTGCTCACCGCCAGCGTGCGCTCCACGCGCTGCGCTACGTCCGCGCGGAAGGCGCGTCCATTCATGCACGTGAGATTGCTGTTGCGGTGGAGCCCGCTCTGCGGATTGGGTGATCCGGGTGCACCAATGCCTACGGTGCATGCCACACCCGCCAGTGCATCCGCGCGCACCACCATGGCGCGAATGAGGTCTAAAAGCGGCTCATACTCTTTGGGGGTCTCCTCTCGCCACCGGTGCATTTCCACACCATGAGCTGAGAGCAGCGCCGCTTGGATCTTGGTGCCCCCGATGTCCAGCCCCAGCGCTGGGCGTTGGTCCATGGTGCACGCCCCCTCGCTCAAGACCTTGACTTTGACTCCCGGCGCATCGCGATGAGCTGAAAGAGCTCCGCGCGTGCCGCAGGATTGGTCAGAAAAATTCCATGCAGCTTGCTGGTGGTGGTCACCGCATCCGGCTGCTGCACTCCACGGTGACACATGCAAAAGTGCTGCGCCTGAATGACCACCGCCACGCCGGTGGGTTGCAGTGCATCGTTGATGGCTCGCGCGATTTGCGCAGTGAGTTTCTCTTGCACTTGCAGTCGTTTGCTAAAGATGTCCACCACACGAGCCAGCTTGCTCAGACCCGCCACGCGACCATTGGGGATATACCCCACATGCGCCACGCCGATGAAGGGCACCATATGGTGCTCACAGTGGCTGTGCACTTTGATGTCGGTGAGCAGCACCAACTCGTCGTAGCCGTCCACCTCAGAAAACGTCTTGGAAAGCGGCTCCATGGGGTCGGCGCCGTACCCCCAGAAATGCTCGCGGAAGGACTTCGCCACGCGCATGGGTGTCTCACGCAGCCCCTCCCGGTCCGGATCCTCTCCGATGTACTCCAGCAGTGCACGCACGTGCTTCATCGCAGCTTGGTTGGCGGGATTCTGGGCGTCAAACGGTTCCATGGGTCGCTCAGTGTAGGCGTAGCTACTTCAGCCAGCGCTGCCACCACTTCACGATCTCGTGCAGGCGATGAAGCCGCATATCGGGAGGCCCGGCCCTACTCATGCCATGGCTGGTTTCGCGCGGATATCGCACCAATCGTGCGGGGACAGCCAACGTGCAGAGCGCCGTAAAGACTTGTTCACCTTGCTCCACGTTGCAGCGCAGATCCCCCTCGCTATGAATGACCAGAGTGGGCGTGCGAACATTCTTGAAGTGCGCGATGGGGCTGGCCTTCCAAAGCGCCTGCGGCCGATCCCAGGCCGCGCCCTTCCAGTATTCGTCGGGCACTTCTGGAAAGTCGCTGTTGCCTGCATGCGCAACAAGGTTGCTCACGCAGCGATCCGTGATGGCGCCCGCAAACTCGTGGGTATGACCGATCGCCCACACAGACATGTAGCCACCGTAGCTGCCACCCATGATCCCCATTCGCGCGGGATCTGTGCCGGCATCCTTGCGCATGGCGGCCGTCACGGCCTGCACGTCGATCCAATCCTTGGTGCCCCACGCTCCGCGAATCGCAGCGCAGTGTTTCTCTCCATACCCCTTGCTGCCTCTTGGATTTGAAAACCACACGGTGTATCCCTGGGCGCAGAGCACTTGAAACTCAAGAAAGAACGTCAGCCCGTATTGCGCGTGCGGACCTCCGTGCACTTCGAGCACCGCGGGTCCCTTGCGGCGCCGCGCGGTGGGCCGCATGACCCACGCCTGCACGCGAGCACCATCTTTGGCCTTCACCCAGCGCTCTTCAGGCATCGAGAGTGCCAGCCTCGACACAAGCGCGTCGTTGAACTGCGTGATGCGTTTGCGTTGAAAGATCTTGCCCGCCACTTCAAGCACATGAACTTCGGCAGGCTCTGTGGGAGTGGACCGGATGCACGCAATCCGAGTGCCGTCATCGCTCAACGAGCCCAACGCGTGGTCCGCACCCGGTTCCGTGTGAAGGACCACGCCCGCACCCCCGCGCGGCTCATGCGTGGCCACGCTGGCAATGAACCCGCTGCCCTGCCAGCCGATGCGCATGAAGATGGCGCACGAATCCTGCGCCCACCGCAACTGCGGTTCAAAGCTTGCTTCCGCAGAGTCGCTCAACGTGGCCGCCATCATGCAGTAGTCAGTCTTGCCAGTAAGACTCCGCGCCTTCTTGGACTTCAGGTCATAGACCCACAGTTCTAGATTGCGCGTGCTGTAGGTGCCGTCTTCGCCGCGCCGCCCTGCGTATGCAATGCTCGACCCATCAGGGCTCCACCGTGGATTGCTCTTGGGCCCTTCTGGTTGATTGGCAAGTTCTGCCACCGCGTGTCGCCCCTTGGCACCAGCGGAGACCACAAAGAGTCGCGTGTGCTTGGACTCCCACGCAGCTCTGGCATGGCAGTTTGCGGCCACCACCAATGCGCCACCATCGGGGGACCACTCGTAGGTAAAGGTTCCCATGGTGTCCCGATCAAAAAGCAACTTCGTGGTTCCCGCATCGACGTTCAACAGGTGCAGGTGAAAGCGCTGACCGTCAAAGTAGCCATCGCCATCCAGTCGGTACCACACGTCGTCAATCTCACGGGGGGGCGTGCTCAACCCCTGTTCAGTGCGCTCCTTGGCGGCAGCGTGCGTCCACTTAGCCTCGGTGGCGCGCCAACTGAACGCAATGCGCTCACCGCACGGGCTCCATGCAAAATCGCGGATGGTTCCCTCGGGCAATGCGGTGGCCACGAGTGCCTCGCCGCCCTGCGTGGGAAGCAGCGCGATCTGTGGCGCCTTCTTGTCCTGCGAACGAATAAAGGCAATCCGCGATCCATCAGGACTCCAACGACCATGGCTGTCCTTGGGCCCGTGCGTCAGTTGCCTGGGCGTGCCCCGACCATCGGTGGCGGCCACCCACAACGTGGTCTCATAGGAGTTGCGCGCCCCCACCACCTTGCGTTGAAAGAGCACGCTGCGGCCATCGGGGCTCATCTGCGCGTCGCCCACACCAACCAACTTTAAAAGAGTCTCGGGAGTCACAGGTGATTTTCGCTTAGCCATGCATCAATGTTACTGGCTGCCCTGTGCAACGCCACGCCGCCCTCGCGGTTGGCTGAGTACGATTGCCCGCTTCATGCACGAACAGGTCATTGAACCCGCCCTGCTCTACTTGGATCACAAGTTTGTTCCGGGTGCGCGCGTGGAAATCACCGCCGATGGGCGCTTTGGGCGCGTGGGCACCTTTGAAGGGCACACCACACGAGCGCTGCCCAACACCGCGTTGATGCCCGGATTCGTCACTGCGCACAGCCATGCGTTTCAGCGGGGGCTACGCGGACTGGGAGATCGATTTCCGGCAAGTGCGGAACGGAATGCCGAGGATCCCAGTGGATTCTTTGCGTGGCGCGAGGCCATGTACGCGTTGGTCAATCGCTTGACCCCCGAGCTGGTCTACACGCTCAGCGTGCGCTGCTTTGCGGAAATGCGCGCCGCAGGGTTCACCAGCGTGGGTGAGTTTCACTACACGCGCCACGCCAGCGCCACCGAGCGGTTTGCGTTTGACGAGCAAGTCGTACGCGCTGCGTCAGAGGCTGGTGTTCGGCTGGTGTTGATCGACACCTACTACCAAACGGGTGGAATCGGCCAACCCTTGCGCGGTGGGCAGGAGCGATTTGAGACTCGCACGGTGGACGAGTACATGGCGCAACACGAGAAGTTGGAGCGGCTCTGTCGGGGACAGGGCTTCGGAATCGCCATGTGTGCGCACAGCGTTCGCGCGGCGCCCGTGGAAGCCATTCGCGTGCTGCACGCCGAAAGCGTTCGCCGAGGTCAGCCCTTTCACATGCACGTGGAAGAGGTGGCCGCAGAAACCAAAGCGTGCGAGGCCGCGTACGGCAAGCGCCCCATGCAATTGCTTTGCGATGAGATTGAAATTGACAGTCGCTTCACCGCGGTGCATTGCACACACACAAACTCTGAGGACATGTTTCGCTTTGGCGCGCGAGGTGGGCGCGTGTGTCTGTGCCCGCTGACCGAAGGAAATCTTGGCGACGGTGTGCCCGATCTTCCTGGAATGGTGCAGTCGGGCGCGGGGCTGAGTCTGGGCACCGATCTCAATGCGCGAATCTCGCCCCTTGAAGAGGTTCGCTCTCTTGAATACGTGCAACGCGTGGCGGATGAACGCCGAGGTGTGGTGCGCGATGCTCACGGCCGCACGGCAGAGCCACTGCTTGCCATTGCCACGCTTGGTGGCGCACAGGCTCTGGGCCTTGATGCCGGCACCATCGCTACCGGAAGACTGGCGGATCTCTGTGCCATCAACCTGAACCACGCCAACGTGGCGGGCACCGAACCTCTCGAACTGCCCGCAGCGTTGGTGTACGGCTGCTCCACCGAAGTGGTGGAAGCCACATGCGTGGGCGGGCGCTGGAGTGACACCGTGGCCCCTCGGTAGGGCACGGTCTTTCCTCTACAATGGCTCGACTATGCCGGAAGCACAGACAAAGTCCATGGAAGAGATTGTGGCCCTCTGCCGCCGACGCGGCTTTGTCTTTCAAAGCAGTGAGATCTACGGCGGAATCAATGGTTTCTGGGACTACGGTCCGCTTGGCACCGAACTCAAGCGCAACCTCAAGAACGCCTGGTGGAGCGATGTAGTGCATCGCGAACTGCTCGGACCCGATGGCTTGCCGGTTCACATCGTGGGAGTGGACTGCACCATCATCATGAATCCCAAGGTGTGGGAATCCAGCGGCCACGTGGGCGGGTTCAGCGACCCCATGGTGGATTGCCGGGAGTCCAAGGCCCGCTATCGCGCCGACCACTTGGTGGTGCTTGGCGCCGTAGAGGATGGCGCGCGCCTCTACGCCTTTGTGGATGGCGACACCGATGCTCGTAGCAAAGCTGAGAAAGCGCTCCTTCGCTACGAAAAGCGAGAGGCGCTCGACGGTGCTCGGCACCAGGTGCGCCCATTCTCTGCCGTAGCCGCACATGAACTTCCGCGCGTGGTGGGCCCCGACGCCAAAGAAGCTGGCTCACTCACAGAACCCAGACAGTTCAATCTGATGTTCAAGACCTACGTAGGCGCCATTGAGGATCCCTCAAACATCGCCTACCTGCGCCCAGAAACAGCGCAGGGGATCTTTGCCAACTTTCAAAACGTGGTTGATTCCACGCGGGTCAAGATCCCCTTCGGAATCGCTCAAGTGGGCAAGGCGTTCCGCAATGAAGTCACCCCACGCAACTTTACCTTTCGCAGCCGCGAGTTTGAACAGATGGAGATTGAGTTCTTCATCCACCCCAGCGGCGCCAACGAGTGGTACAAGTGGTGGCGCGACTGGCGCTTCTGCTGGTGGCAAAACATCGGTCTCACCAGCGGCAACTTGCAATTGCGTGAACATGACCGCAACGAGCTTGCCCACTACGCCAAAGAGGGCGCGGGCACCAGCGACATTGAATACCGCTTTCCATTCACCTCTCCCGGATTCGGGGAACTTGAAGGGGTGGCGCATCGCGCTGACTTTGACTTGCGCGCGCACGCCACCGGCAGCGGCAAGAATGACAAGGCTCGCTACTTTGACCAAGAGAAAAACGAGCGCTACTTTCCTCATGTCATTGAGCCTTCTGCGGGCGTTGACCGTGGCACGCTGGCGTTGCTCTGTGAGGCGTACACCAAAGACGAATCTCGCCCTAGCGGCGTGTATATGAAGTTCCACCCACGCATGGCGCCTGTCAAGGCGGGCATCTTTCCGCTGGTGAACAAGGATGGAATGCCCGAAGTGGGCGAACGCCTTCACCGCGAACTGCGCAAGCGCCACGTGGTGGACTACGACGCCAAGCAAACCATCGGCAAGCGGTACGCGCGCATGGATGAGGCGGGCACGCCGTACTGCATCACCATTGACAGCGATACCCTGACTGGCCAAACCGTCACTATTCGACACCGCGATACACAGCAGCAGGAGAAACTGCATCTGGACCAGGTCGGGCCCTGGTTGGACAAGCAAACCGGAGTGGTGGACTAGCGAATGCGTGCAGGCGCACTGAGCGTGCTGTGCGTGGTGTGGGTGTTGGTGATGACGCTCTTCGCCGTCTGCGGTTGCTCAACAACGGTGCCTGTGGCGGAGCGAACATTGGCCGCCAACCCGCCGCATTGGGTTGCCGTGGTGCCGCGCACCGTTCGAGCATCTGCAGAGTTTGCGCAGTTGCTCCGCACGCGCAAGCTTCAGTATTCCGTTGAAGTCGTGGAATACGATGCGGAGACGGGATCGCCTGATCAACGGCTGGCGGTTGTGCGCGCCGCGCTTGAACGCATCGGGTCAACCACCGATGGCATCGCGGGCTACGTGCTTCTGGTGGGTGGCCCCGCCACCCTGCCCATGGGTCCCTGGAAGTTTGAAGGGGTAGACGCTCAGATCTTTACCGACTTTCCGCTGGGCGCTGAACTCCATCCCAGTGCCCAGCCATTCCCAGCTTCAGAGTGGCGGGCGGCCTTAGAACGCGAGCCGCGCTGGCTGGTGGGACGCATTCCCTACGACGAACCCGCGCTTGCGGTGCGAGTGATGAGCCTCTCGCTTCGCCAGATGAGCGATACCACCCAGCCTTTGAGCAACGCGTTGCTTGGCGCGGGCGGTATCAGCGAGGCGTGGTTTCTAGCAAGTTCGCGCAACGAGTTACGTCAGCAAGGGTGCCACGCGATCTTGGTGGGTAGCGGCGGAAGTTGCAATGCCCCTGCGCCTGCGGGCGTGCTGCCCGAATGGGATCGTGAGTCTCCGCAGTTAGTGGTGTTGGCGGCGCAACCCGCGCCGCATTCAAGCGGAGACGGGCTGATTCAGGTGCTCCCTGGCGCCAGTGCCCGCGAGCCAGTGGCTGGCACTCCACCTGCACTTCTCACCGTGTTTGCTAGCGATTTCGGCCTGCCAAGCAATCGCGTGCTGCGGTCCCTCTTTGACCAAGGCTGGACCGCGGGCGCTGTGGTGTTTACCGCGCCGGTGGCGGCACAGCCGTTGAGCGCGGCATGGCGAATGTCGGTGCTGCTGCCTGCGGATCTGGCCAGCGGCGCACCACTTGGCAACTCCACTGAAGCTTCAAGACGACGCTATTGGACTCAGGCGGGCAGGGACTTGGGAATCATCTTTGGCGACGCACACAAATGGCGAGCGCACAATGCGCTCAGCGCAGTGATCTATGGCGATCCCGCGCTCAGAGCCGCACGAAGCAGCGCGCCGGCGGGCAGTTCAGGGCAGGCTCCGGGGCTGGAGATCGTGAAGGACACACCCCCGCCGATCGCTGACAGCACTCCGGCAACGGCCGGAGCGGCTCACGAGTCAGGCGAGACTCCTAGGGGATCTCCACCCGCGTCAGATTCACTTGCGTGGTATCGCTTTGCGGGCCTTGCGGCACTCCTGATTTTCCTGGTGGGAGTCGTGCTGTGGCTTCTGGTGCGTAAGTACGACCGCACGTCCAATCGCCGATAGCGATTTACCGGGCGGGAAGCTGGAATCGCAAGAGCACCGTGGAACCCATGGGTGGATAGCTGAGTTCAAGCCTGCATCCCTTGAACTGCTCACCCTTCCAGCCCATGCGCTGGTTGACAAAGGAAACGATCTCGGGGTATCGGGGCACCCCCGCGTGAACCACGACCAACGGTTTGCCGGGAAGCCGCGCCACGTCCTGAGCCACCGGAATGGGCATCAAGCCATCGGACGTGGGTTCGTCAGATCGATCCATGAAGATTCCGCCAAAGGCTCTCACTTCAGGGGTCAACGCAAAATCAAGACTCTCATGAACAATCAGATCAAAGATCAAACGCTCTGTGGGAGCACTGATCGTGGCACCAAACTCGCCCGTGGTGTCTTCGGGCGTGCGGTACTTGCTGGCCGCAGCGCGCGCGTAATCGCTCATGAAGCAATCGATGGCTCCTGAGTTACCCACAGGACCTGGTTCCAAAAGGTAGTTCACCCCCTTGGCTGTGTGGACCTCCTGCACATCTGCGGGCGACACGGTGCTAAACCTCTTGAGTAAGGGCAGCCCATTGGGTGTGGTGCCGTCTTCTTCCAGCGGATGCCAGCTTTCCTGCTTCATGGCTTCGATCTCATGACCCCAACCCCGCACCTGAAAGATCGGCCACTGAACTTCTGAGCGCAATCTTCGCAGCCCGATGAACCCGCGCACAAAGGCCATGTCGATTCGGTCTTCGTCCTGAGCGTTGGGCGCCATGAACACGGTCATCAGGCGAACCTTGGCTTGGATCCCCCAAAGTCCGCTGTTGCCTCGGAATGCCAACTTTCTGCTCAGCTCCAAGTGGTCACCCCGTTTGGGGCTCTTGCCATCCACAATGAGGTCCAGCGTCGCCCGGTCGCCAAAGTGCCGTTCAACCGTCTGATCGAGGGACTTGGCGGTTTTGCGCACCCTCTCAATGGACGCCGCGCTTGCCCCTTCCCGCTTCATGGCGGTGAGCAGGACCTGAAGTGCGCTTGAGCCCGGAACATTCTGCAGAGTCCTCAGCGGATCGGTTCCGCTAACCACTTTGGCGATGTTCCAAGTCAACGTTTTGTTGACTCCAAACCGCCTTGCAACATCCTGCGGACTGGAAGGGTCAGCCTCCACATTGGCATAAAGTTCGATGAGGGCGGCCCTCAATTGGTCGAGTGCGGCCCGGCAGTCTGGCTCAAAGTCAAGGGATGCAACGATGGGTGGGGGCATAACTAAGGCGTTCTACGCGATTGGAGGGCAGTTTACCAATTCTTCAACCACACTCTACGGGCTTAAATAGCCTTAGGCAATCAATTGACCACATTTCCCACGAATCTTCCATATGGAAACTTGCCGACTTGTACTTCCCCGTCATATTGTGGAGGTGCCAGTTCTGACGCTCCCTATCCGCGTCATGGCAATCGCCCTTCTTTCACCCTTCAGGAGACAGACGTGAATACTCAAACGGCCATCTTGGCCTCCGCCGCAGGATCGCTGCTGGCGATCACCGCCGGCGCAAATGCCGCGATCACAATCTCACAGACTGCCGCCGCCGCTCCTACCTATGGCACCACGCTCAACTTCGATGAGCCTGGTACCCCGACTGGGCTCGTGCCACAGAACTACTGGCAGTCCAGCCACGGCATCACCATTCATGACGGCGTCAACGGACCAAACACAGTGGTAGACGACTTCACAGACGTGTATCCATGGGTCGGCACCGGCAACTCCAATCTTGGAACCTTCGGCGTCTATCTGCACTTCGATCAGGACGTGACCTCCCTCTCCTTCCAGGCATGGGATCCGAGCGGCGCCCCCAGCCCGTTCGGCGGCGGCATGGTGGTTGCCGTGGTTGACGAGAACTACAACATGATCGAAGGCGCATCGTTCACCGGCGCTTGGGGCGGCGTTGGCAAGACGTGGATCAACCTCACGACGACGGGTGCCTCAGTCATTCGCCACGTGGTGATCTTCAACAACTCCTTTGACCCATACACCTGGGTTGACAATCTCTCTTGGAACACGGTTCCTGGTCCCGGCGGCCTTGCCATGTTTGGCTTGGCTCTCCTCGGACGCGGACGCCGTCGCAACTAAGCGCTCCTTCTGGATCGCTGGCACAGTTTGAACGAAGGTGGGGGCGGACCACAATCCGCCCCCACCGCTACTTCAGGAATGCTTCGCAAGGCTCCGTCCGCAACACCCACACTCTTACGCAGGATCTATTCATGATTGCAAAGTCACGCCGGCTGATGTTCGCCCTGGCAACCGCCGTTCTCGCATCCGCCGCCCACGCTGGTGGAGTGAGCTTTCAATACATCACAGGCGCTGTGAGTGCCAACGACATGACGCCGGATGGGCGTTACGTCGTGGGTATGCACGAAACCGGGGTGTGCTACCGCTACAACACGCTCACGCAGGAAATGCTCCTGCTCCCGGGCGTTCCCGGCGAGACCGATGCCGTGGGTGTGTCTGATGACGGCAAGGTGATCGTTGGAGACATCAGAGACGTCATGGGTGATGAAGTTGCCGGCATGTGGACCGAAGCATCTGGCACGTGGACCAGTCTGGGCTACCTGCCAAACGCCGGCGCGTGCCCAAGCCGCAGCAATGCCTATGAAGTGTCCGCTGACGGCACCGTTGTCGTGGGGCTTTCATGGGTGGGCTGCAGCGGACGTGGATTCCGTTGGACGGCCGAAACCGGCATGATTGAACTTCAGGGTCTTGCCAACGGCGGCAACCGCGCCTCTGTTGTAAGCGGCAATGGAAGCGTCATTGGTGGCTTTGCTCAGGGTTCCTTCAGCCGCACACCCTGCTACTGGGGCAGCACAGGTCCAGGGGCATTGCTCGATCCGCCGAACGGCGATGTTGTGGGTGAGGTTTATGGCGTGAACGATGCTGGCACGATCATGCTTGCTGAATGGAATGGCAAAGCTGTTACCTTGGAACAGGGCGGCGCGATCCGCACCGACATCGGCGCGGGTTCAATTCTTCCCGGCTGGAGAGGCATTCCTCTGGACATCGCCAACAACGGCACCGTGGTGGGCTTTGACATTCTGGGTGGCAACCGCCGCGCGTGGTTGCGCCCTGGCAATTCTGGCCCGATGGTGGACCTGAAGACCTTCGTTGAAGCCAATGGCGGATATGTGGGAGAAGATGTTCTGCTGGAAGTGGCTCAAGCAATCTCCGCTGACGCAACCAAGATCATTGGCCATGGTGGATTCTTCCAGTACGCCTGGATTGTGAACATCCCTGAGATGGCAAACTGCCCAGCCGATCTCTCACCGGCTGGCGGAGATGGAATTGTGGATGGCGCCGACTTGGGCGTGCTCCTTGGAAGCTGGGGCGGCCCTGGCGCAGACCTGAACGGAGACGGCATCACTGACGGTGCCGATCTTGGCGAACTTCTGGGAGCCTGGGGCTCCTGCCCATCGCCAGTTGGAGCGTGCTGCACGGGTACCAACTGCTCACAATTGACTCAGGCAGAGTGCCTGGCGGCAAGTGGTTTGTTCCTGGGTGCCAACGTGCCCTGCACTGCCACTGCCTGCGCTAACAACGATCGTTGCGTAGATGCCATTGACATCACCGGCAACATCAACGGCGCCTTGGTGCTGGGTGACAATTCGACGGCACTGCCGGGCATCTACACGCTGCCCGATCCAGAACTGCCGGTGGGGTCTCCTTCGTGCCAATGGTCGGGCAACCCCGGCGACGCACACAGCACTGTCTGGTACAAGTTCACCGCTCCAGCCAACGGCAGGATCACGGTGAACGTGTGCAACAGCGTGCCCGCCCCCTTCTATGACTCCATTCTCATCCTGCTGGAAGGCCAGTGCGATGAAAGCCTTGTCGAGATCGGTTGCGGCGAGGATTCATGCTCAGCTGATCCCGAACCTCCTTACTACAGTTCAGTCACGCACGACAACCTGGTTCCTGGTGAGGTCTACTACATCGTGGTGGCCAATCCAGGTGGTTGGTTCTACTCGATTCCTGGCCCGTTCAAGTTGGCCATTGGTACGCCAACCAATCCTGGCCCGTAAGGTCGGAGACCGTCGCCCACACGCGGTCCGACATGCGCGGCCGTGCTGGTTCTAGTCCCAGCACGGCCGCTCAATTTTTTGGGGCACAACTTTTCGCGCGGCGCGGTCGCGGGCTTCGCTACTGAACCGTCATGCCCGCAGGCACAGCGGCCTGAGTGCCCTCTTCGACCATGCTGGCGATGGGCAAGGCGCAGTAGTCCACACTAAACGCTGCTGCGGGTCGAAGGTTTCCGCTCCTACCCAAACCGCCAAAGGGAAGTTTGGAACTGGCTCCGGCCGTGCCGGTGTTCCAATTGATACAGCCAGACTTGCAGCCGCGGAAAAAGCGATCAAAGGATGCCTGGCTCTTGGTAAAGATGGCGGCGGCAAGACCGAAGTGGCTTGCGTTGGATTGCACAATGGCGTCATCCAAATTGCGAGCCACGGCGATCTGCACGAGCGGCCCAAAGACTTCACAGTCAGTTTCAAGTTCAAAGCGATCAACCTGCAACACTCCCGGCGAAATGAACCACCCATCTGGAGCCTGGACCGGCGCCACGGCTTCTGCGCGCAGCAGGGAGCGTGCGCCGCGGGAGACCGCCTGCTTTTGGAATGCAAGCACGGCCTCACGGGCCGGGTGGCTGATGAGGGGACCCATGAACACCGGC
The DNA here is from genome assembly GCA_964640485.1 of uncultured Isosphaeraceae bacterium. Lineage (GTDB taxonomy): Bacteria > Planctomycetota > Phycisphaerae > Phycisphaerales > SM1A02 > CAZXGD01. The sequence goes on from CAZXGD010000002.1 coordinate 31,239, forward strand.
TCTGCGGAGTCACCGGGACCCACCACGATGGATGCGGCGGTGCGCACGAACGCAGCAATGAACTGATCGGCGACGCCCTCTTCAACGATGATTCGGCGCGTGCACGTGCAGCGCTGGCCCGTTGTGGCAAAGGCGGCCCGTGCGCATTCTGTTACGGCAAGCCTGAGGTCGGCATCGGCCAGCACCACGGCGGGATTGGATCCGCCCATCTCAAGAGCGATCATTCGCCCGGGGTTGTCAAGATTGGCCTGAAGAATGCTCCTGCCAACGGGCCAACTCCCGGTGAACAGAATTCCATCGATGTCATGGTGCGCCGTGAGCGCCGCGGCCGTGGGCCCGGCACCTTGCACCACGTTAAAGACTCCCGGAGGAACACTTGCGCCCATGAGTTCTGCCAGCATTTGCCCCACAGCAGGAGCCTTTTCGCTGGGCTTGAACACCACCGTGTTGCCCAAGAGCAGCGCTGGCACGATGTGCCCATTCGGTAAGTGCGCGGGAAAGTTGAAGGGGCCGATCACCGCCATGACGCCGAAGGGCTTGAACTTGCAATGGCCCTTCCGCGTTGCGCCTGCGGGGACGGTGAACTCCGTCACTCGCGCGAGACTGGCAGGCTCAAGCGTGATGGCCACCTTGTCGGAGAGCAACTTGGCTTCCAGGGTGCTCTCGGCAAGCGTCTTGCCCACTTCACGCGTGATGAGCGCGGCCATATCGGGCACAGCGTTGGCGGCGCGTTGGGCAAATGACTGCAGGCATGCGGCTCGCTCGTCAAGCGTACGTGCGCTCCACGATGGCAAAGCGCTACGCGCGGCGGCAACGGCATGGTCCACGTGCGTGGGCTCCGCACAGGCACGCCAGATTCGATCGCTCGGGCGGGCAGGGTTGGCACTCTCCACCACGTGGCCACCCGCTTGAGGAAGCGCCACCCACGCGCCACCAATGAAGTCCGCCGCAATCATCTGACTTCACCAGCACCGGTGACCTTCACCTCGGCATGAGCGGCATCGGATTTGTGAGCTGGCCCAAGTGGGGTAACGCCCAGTTGGCATCCAGGTGAAGCGCCCAGTGCCTTGCTGACGGCTGGGGGAAGCACAACGGTGCCGTCTCCCTCCAAGCGGTACGCGGTGCGCAGGGCGCGAAAGCCAAGCTTGGCATCTGCGGTGCAGCTGACAAATCCAGCGAGCGGGAGATCGGTGATGCCTGCGGCCGTGCGGGTGGCCGCAAGCTGACTTGTGGCTCGCACCAGTGGAATCTCATCTCGACGCGCCTCCAGATATGGGCCGCCGTCAAATGGATCGCACCGGTCCAAGTAGACAAACCCCTGCTTCTCAAGCATGGCGCGCGCGGGGCGGGTTTCTTCGCCAACCTTGCCAATCAGGTTGCGCGCTTCAGGCGGAAGCGTGCTCGCGTAGATCTCCTCCTTGGGCAGCAGGCTCGACATGAACTCTTTGCTGTGCTGACAGAAGGCATCGGCTTCGGCGTAACTCAGATTGATGAACCGGCGACCAAAGAACTCCCAGAACAGTGTGCGGCTGTCTGGCGTGAGCGGACCCATGAGTTCCGCCATGATTCTCTCTTGAAAGAGTTCCTTGTGGAGCCCGATGAAATGAAAGCGCACCAAGCTCAGCAGCGAGCCGAGGCGCTCGCGATGGCCGCGGTAGCCGGGGGCCAGAATCAGACCGCCCAGTTCGCTCGGCCCGCTCTCATCGGTCATCACCTGAATGGTCATGTGCACTGCACCGGTATTCAAGTCCCGGCTGAAGTGCTCCCGTCTGCGCACTTGGAGGTAGATCTGCGGCCAGCCCGCCCAACTGATCTGGCAGATCACGCTGCTGGTGCCGATCACCACTCCGGAATCGGTGTCTTCGAGCACGAACATGAATTGCCGTTCGCGCTGGTTATTGAGTTCGCCGTCAAAGCTGCGGCGGCTCTTGGCGATCTTGGCGGCGATGATGTCCTTGTCCGCCGGCAGGTTGATGAAGTGCACCATCCGAGCCAGTTTGAGGAGCGTGGGGGCATCGTCGGGCATGGCCTGGCGGATGACAAACATGGACGTAGGTTAGGGAAAGAGCCGCACTCGGGAGCGGGCCGCAACCCCATAAAACCACGGCGGTATGGAGGGGTGAAGGCACCCAGCGGGCCGCGCGAGCCCGGGTGGAGGCCGTGCCAGATGCGTTGAGGAGGTTCTGCTGTTGCACGCAGGATGTTGCAGGCTGCTGATGGCGGGTCTGTTGATCGCGACAGGCACCGCGGCGATGTCGTCGCCTGATTCGCGCACCGACATTCATTACGGCCGCGACGTTCGGCCCATCTTGAGCGATCGATGCTTCTTGTGCCACGGCCCCGATGCCTCACACCGCAAGGCCGATCTGCGCCTGGATCTGCCAGAGGGCGCAACTGCGCCCCGCAAGCACGGTGTCGCGGTGGCACCGGGCGACCCCGAAGCAAGCCTGATGTGGAAGCGGATCTCATCCCGAGCCGCCGATGAAATCATGCCGCCGCCCGAAAGCGGCAAGCACGCGCTGACCGCGGATGAGTTGCGAACGATTCGTGCTTGGATCGAACAGGGTGCCCGTTATGAACCGCATTGGGCGTTCATTCCTCCCTCGTTGGTTGCACCACCCACACCTGATGTTGACGCCCAGTGGTGCAGCACCGAGGTCGACGGATTTGTGCTTCAAGCGATGCAGCGACATGGCCTGACACCTAGTCCGCCTGCAGACGCTGCCACGCTCGCCCGTCGCGTCTTTCTGGATCTCACCGGATTGCCACCAACGCCAGAAGAATTGACAGCCTTCACGCAAGACACGCGCACTGACGCGTACGAACGCTTGGTGGACAGATTGCTGACTCAAGAGCCCTACCTCACCAGATATGCCGAGCGGATGGCCACGCCTTGGCTGGATCTTGCGCGCTACGCAGACACCAGCGGCATTCACATGGACGCGGGAAGGCAGGCCTGGGCGTGGCGCGACTGGGTGCTCAACGCATTGCGCACCAATATGCCCTACGACCAGTTTCTGGTGGAGCAGCTGGCGGGGGATCTGTTGCCCAACGCCACCCCTGCACAATTGGTGGCCACGGGGTTCAACCGCAATCACGTCACCAGCGACGAGGGCGGAGCACTGGACGCGGAGTATCTGCTGGAGTACGCCGTAGATCGCACCAACACGACGGGTTCAGTGCTGCTTGGCCTGTCCGTTGGTTGCGCACGTTGCCATGATCACAAGTTCGATCCCGTGACTGCACAGGACTACTACAGCCTGCTGGCATTCTTCAATTCCAATGAGGAACCGGGGATCTACTCGCAGACGCCGGATGCAAATCGGGCGCACGAGCCTTTCATTGAAGTGCCCTCAGATGCACAACGCGCGGCGGCCGGTCACCTGGACCTTGAGATTGCCACACGGTTGGCCGCGCGCTCAACACCCAGCCCTGAAGACGCCGCCGCGCAGGCACAGTTCGTGCAAACTCTGAAGTCGCAGGGGGCGGATTCGTGGAGCGTGGCCACCCCGACTGCGGCCGCAAGCGCCAACGGAGCGGTGCTTCAGCCGCAGACTGACGGATCAGTGTCCGTGAGCGGACCATTGGCGCCCAAGGATGTGCACATACTTACGTTGCGCACGCAGGCCACCGACCAGCGACTGATTCTGGTGGAGTTCATGGCCGATGCAGCCTTGCCCAATGGCCGAACTGGGCGAGCGTTCAATGGAAACGCCGCGCTCTCTGGAATCCAGATCGACGCGGCGAGTGTGGCCGACCCCAGCAGGCGAACTCCACTCGACTTGGTGTGGGCATGGGCAGACATTGAACAGCCAGACGGTGACTATCGCGCGGTCAATGCGCTCGATGCGGACCCTGAGCGGAGTTGGGCGCCAAATTCACACAACACGCCAGACGGGCGCACGTTGGTGCTCTGTGCAGGCGAGCCATTTGGGTTTGCAGGCGGCACCAACCTCATCGTGCGCCTGCGCTACGAGTCTCAGTACGAGCAACATGAGTTTGGACGTGTGCGAGTGCGCACCGCGCGAGCAGAGCCAGCGTGGCTTGCACAGTTGCCTGAAGCCACAAGTGCCTGGTACATCACCGGCCCCTTTGGTGCGGAGAATGGTGAGCAGGCATATACACGCACCTACGGGCCCGAAGCCGCTACGCGCATCGATCTTGCGGCTCGCTTTGGCAAGCAACCTTGGCGATATGCGCCTGCGGTCCTCGAGGATCAACCAGTGGGCCTGGCGCAGGGCGTTGGCGCCGAGTTCGTGGCACGAGAAATATGGAGCCCGGATGCGCGTGATTTGTCGCTCTCCCTGGGGAGTGACGATGGCATCGTGGTCTTTCTGAACGGCAATCAAGTGCATGAGCACCGGATCGATCGGGGCGTGGCCCCCAATCAAGAGGCGGTGACCTTGCATCTGCAGCCCGGCAGAAACACGCTGGTGTGCAAGGTGGTGAACACCGGGGGACCCGGTGGGTTCTTCCATCGCGCGGATCGTGCGGCGCGGTGCATGGGCCCGGCCGCGGTGGCTCTCACTCTGCCCCAAGACGCAGTCTCTGCCGCGTCCACAGCGCGGGGAGTGGATGCGTGGCGCGCCACGCATTCCCCTGAGTTTTTGGCACTCACCAAAGAGATACACGCGCTGCAAAAGTCGCGCTCGGAACTTGCCGCACAGATTCCAAAGACAATGGTGATGAAGGACCGGGCGACGCCTACGCCAACATTTGTCATGACTCGGGGCCAGTATGACCAGCCAGACAAGGATCGCCCGGTGCTTCGCGCCATCCCCGCTGCACTGGGCGCGCTGCCGGAGGGTGCCCCGCGCAATCGGTTGGGTTTGGCGCAGTGGATTGTGTCCGCGCAGAATCCTCTGACTGCCCGCGTGATTGTGAACCGCACGTGGGAACTGTTCTTTGGCCGTGGAATCACACGCACCAGCGATGACTTCGGCTTGCAGGGCGAATGGCCCAGCCACCCGGAACTCCTTGATTGGCTGGCTGTGGACTTTCAACAGCATGGCTGGAACCTGCAAAGGCTGGTTCGCACGTTGGTGCTCAGCAGCACGTATCGACAAGCATCGCGGATTCGTGCCGATGCGTTGGCTGTGGACCCCGACAACCGCCTTCTGTCTTTCTATCCCCGCCAGCGTTTGAGCGCGGAGCAGATTCGCGATCAAGCGCTCATGGTGAGTGGTCTGCTCGTTGAGCATCTGGGTGGGCCGAGCGTCAAGCCATACCAGCCTGAAGGGCTTTGGCAGGAGGTGGCGATGCCGCAGTCCAACACTCGCATTTACGTGCGAGGCAAGGGGGAAGAGCTCTGGCGCCGCAGTCTCTACACCTATTGGAAACGTGCCGCGCCACCCCCGAGCATGATGGCGCTTGACGCTCCCACCCGAGAGTTCTGCACCACTCGACGGCTCATCACCAATACTCCACTGCAAGCGCTGGTGTTGTGGAATGATCCGCAGTTTGTGGAGGCCGCGCGCATGGTGGCTGCCCGCACATTGCGTGAGCCTGGTTCTGACGGTGATCGCCTGCACTCGCTCTATGTGCGCTGCACCGGCGGCACCCCCTCACCTGCGGTTGATCGCGCCTTACATGAGGCTCTCACCGCTCATCGCGCCCGCTACGAAGCCGCCCCGCAGGAAGCGCAGGCGTTGGTCCACACGGGCCAGGCGCCCTGTCCGCAGGACATTCCCCCGCCGGAACTGGCCGCATGGACGCTGGTTGCCAATTCAATACTTGCCAGCGATGCTTCTATCGTGAAGGATTAGAACGTGCCCAAGACTCCACTTCGCCCGGCCGCTGACTCCATGGAGGAGTTTCTGCTCAACATGACTCGGCGGCGCTTCTTTGGCACCGTGGGTGGAACCATTGCTGCGGGTTTGGGCGGCGCCGCGCTGGCACAACTTTTTGGCGCGAAGTCCCTTGCAGACGACATTCGCACGTCGGTGCCGACGGCGGAGAACATTCTTGTCAATCTGCCCCATCATGCACCGCGAGCCAAGCGCGTGATTTACATGCACATGGAGGGTGCACCCAGCCAACTTGACCTCTTTGACTACAAACCGCAACTGGCGCAGCACTACGACAAGGAACTTCCGGACAGCATCCGCCAAGGCCAGCGCATCACCACCATGACCAGTGGCCAGAGCCGCTTTCCGGTGGCGCCCTCCATGTTTAAGTTTGAGCGCTACCCAAACAATCAGGATGGTGCCTACATCAGTGAGCTCTTACCTCACACTGCGCGCATGGCGCACGAGTTGTGCATTATTCGATCGATGCACACAGATGCCATCAACCACGAGCCCGGCATCACATTCTTTCAGACGGGGTCGGAACAGCCCGGGCGCCCCGCGTTTGGCGCGTGGATGAGTTACGGTCTGGGAAGCATGAATGCCGACCTGCCCGCCTTTGTGGTGCTCATCACCCAGGGCATCGGGAACATGCAGGCGCTCAGCGCGCGCTTTTGGGGGAGCGGGTTCTTGCCCAGCGAACATCAAGGCTGCAGGTTTCGCGCGGGCAAGGATGCGGTGCTCAATCTGCGCGATCCTGATGGTGTAACTCGGCAAGACCGCCGATGCATGCTTGACACGCTCTCTGCCATCAACGCGCAAGAGTTTGACCAGAGCCTGGACCCTGAGACTCGAGCGCGCATCGCGCAGCATGAAATGGCGTACCGCATGCAGATGAGCGTGCCTGAACTCACCGACTTCACCACCGAGAGCAAGGAGACGCTTGAGCTGTATGGCCCCGATGTCATGAAGCCGGGCAGCTTTACCGCCAACTGCCTACTTGCCCGCAGGTTGGCTGAGCGGGACGTGCGGTTCATCCAGTTGTATATGCGTGGTTGGGATCAGCACAACAATTTGCCAGGGGAATTGCGTGCGCAGTGCAAGGCGGTGGATCAGGCCCAAGCAGCGTTGGTGACAGACCTTCGCCGCCGAGGAATGCTGGATGACACACTGGTGATGTGGGCTGGAGAGTTCGGCCGAACGGTGTACAGCCAAGGGGTGCTCACTCCCACCAACTATGGTCGCGACCACCATCCGCGCTGCTTTACCTTGTGGCTTGCAGGGGGAGGCATCAAGCCGGGCATTACGTATGGCACCACCGACGACTTTAGTTACAACATCGTGGAGAACCCCGTAGAGGTACACGACCTACACGCCACGATGCTTCACCTGATGGGCGTTGATCACAAGCAATTGATCTATCGCGCTCAGGGAAGGGACTATCGCCTGACCGATGTCAAAGGCAACGTGGTTCATGCACTGCTGGCGTAGGTGGCAAGGGCGTCACGCCCCATCGCCGGCACGCTAAGAGTCCATCGTCTTCACAATGAATCTGGGAATGGCGCCAAGTTCAAGGTAGCGCTTACGCACGCCAGCGGGAAGCCTTCCCACGTGTCGCACCACTTGTCGGCACCCTCGCTGGCCGCAGTTGCAACGCATGCTCCACACATCGTCCGCTCCAAGACATGTGGAGTAGTCGTGCGTTACTTCGTCGAGCGGAGCGATGGGCCGTATGGCGCGCATCACCAGTCGCGCACCCTCTTTGAACACCCCTGCGTTGGGTCGGCACGAGTGATTGGCAAAGGCACCCAATTCGCCCTCGGGGCTCAGGTAGCGCTCTTGGTCGTAGCGAAAGCAATTGGCGGCCACCCGTGGCGAGGTCTTCCACAACTTCCACAGCGCGCTGGCGGTCAACAGATGACCGTGCACCGGCATCACCAACCTTCCTGGCTGAAATGCTCGTAGCGACACCAGTCCGCGGCCATTGCGCACCGGGCGGACCACAATTCCCCTGACCGCTTTCAAGGCTGCCCGCCTGGTAGCGGAAAGCTTGCGTTTGGCGTTCGACTGCTTTCCATCAACGCGCGAATCTCCGCCACTACCGTCGGCTGCGCTTCTGCCACGTCCGTTGCTTCCTGTGGATCACTTTGTAGATCAAAGAGTTGAATGCGGGTGTTTCCCTTGGCCATGTCCCGGCGCACGCCCTTCCACTTGCCCATGATCACCGCCTGCTGCCCGCCGTAGCCAGGAAACTCCCAATACATGTGATGAGGAACTCGCTGCTCACCCCGCCCGATGAGCGATGGCGCCATGCTGATCCCATCGATTCCTGCCGGAATCGATCCACCAGCGACCTCCACAATCGTCGCAAACAAATCATGGGATGCGCAGGGATGTTCACTCACTCGTCCGGCGGGAATCTTTCCGGGCCACATTGCAATAAGTGGTACGCGAATTCCACCCTCCCACACACTTCCCTTTCTGCCCTTCAATCCTCCAGCGCTCCCAAAGAACTCCGTGTCCACTCCGCCCACATCATGCGTGGGACCATTGTCGCTGGTGAACATCACCAACGTGTTGTCCTGAATTCCCAATTGTTTGAGCCGCTGCAAGAGCACGCCAATATCTGCGTCAAGCCGTGAGATCATCGCCGCATACGCGGCACGGGGAGTGGCGTGCTTCAGATATCCGCGCCCCCCGTCATAGGGCGTTTCAGGGAAGGTGTTCGCATAATGTGCCAAGTCATTGAGGCCATTCTGAAGTGCCACATGGGGAATGGTGAACGGCAAGAAGAGGAAGAACGGGCGCTCGCTCTGCTCCATGAACGCGATGGATTCCTTCAAGAACAAGTCCTGCACGTACTGCGCGCCGGTAAGATTGCCCTGTTTGTTTCCAGCCAATTCTTCACGGACTCCATTTCGCCACAGATGCGTTGGATAAGAGTTGTGCGCCTGACGCTGGCACAGGAAGCCATAGGCAAAGTCGAAACCCATCTTCTGTGGTTCACCGGTGGAGCCAGGACCACCATTCCCCCATTTGCCAACAACCCCGGTGGCGTACCCCAACTTCTTTAGTGCGCTCGCCAGCGTGGCCGTGCCCGCCGGGAAGGGCGCTTGGCCCTCGACGGGCTTCCCCGCGGCGTCCTTCATCTCAACGTTATCTCGGATCACCGCGTGCCCACTGTGCAACCCGGTAAGCAGCATGGCGCGAGTCGGAGCGCACACCGGTGCGGAAGCGTAGGCCCGAGTAAACCGGACCCCTTGTGCTGCCATGCGGTCCAGATTGGGTGTGCGAATCTTCAACTGCCCATAGCACCCCAATTCACCGTAGCCCAGGTCGTCCGCCAATATGAGAATGATGTTGGGAGGCTTACTCTCAGGCGTGGGCGTGGGAGTGAGCGTGGGCGTTGGCGTGTGCTGCACTGACCGCGGCGCCGCGTGTGCATTTGCACCTGCGAAGCTCAGTGCACCGATGGCCAACACCAGCCAACGCAGGGCTGGATACGCCCTTGCCGCAAGTGAACATGCCCAGATCATTCTTCGAGAGTATCGCACAGAGCGGGCGAGTGCCCTGCCCTAGCGATGCGAGGGACGCTCGTGCGCTGAGAGATCGTGGCGAATTCTCTCCGCCTCGGTGCGGATGAGTGCTTCGTTCGCTCCGGTTTCTCGCAGCACCTGTTCAGCCAACGCCACGGCAGACTCCACTTCATCGACCACTGCAATGGTGGCACCCAATTGAAGCACTCGTGGTTCTTCGCGAAGATAGCGGGTGCGCATGAGGATCCTGATAGAAGGGTTCAAGCGCTTGGCCGCCGTGATGAGCGTGGGCAAGTCCGGCGAGTGAGGGGTGGTGAGCACAAGGTGCGTGGCGCGGGCCAAGCCGGCCTGCGAAAGCACCTCAATCTGTGCGGCGTCGCCATAGATGGCCGCGCGCCCCTCAGCGGTGAGCGTAGACACCGCATCAATGCTCAGTTCCACGATCATGGTTTCTCGTCCGGCGTCACGCAGCAATCGATCCACCTGGCGCCCCACGGGACCATAGCCCACAATCACCGCGAGCGGCGTCTGCTCAGTATCCACCCTGCTCACGTGGTCAATGGCGCGAGCATTACCCTTCTCTGCCCGGCGATTGGCGCGGTACATGAGTGCGCCCCACAACCATGGTTGTTTGCGCAGCCATCCTTCCAGCGGCGGCAGCGTTCGAAAGAGCACGGGGTTGAGGGTGATAGAGACAAGGGCGCAGGCCACCAACAGTTGCCTTCCTTCATCGGGAAGAATGCCCAGCCGGAACGCACTCTCCCCCAGAATGAAACTGAACTCTCCAATCTGCGCCAGCCCCACCGCCACAGTCATTCCGGTGACCAATGGATGGCCCAGCGCGGCCACGATCAGCACCGCGATCACCGGCTTAATCACCATGACGATTCCCAATCCACCAAGCACCAACATCGGTTCGCGCATCAGAAACGTGGGGTCAAAGAGCATTCCCACTGACACAAAGAAGAGCACGGAGAACGCATCCCGAAGGGGCAGCGCGTCATTGGCAGCCTGCTGGCTTACTGGTGACTGTGCCACCACCATGCCGGCCAAGAATGCCCCGAGCGCCACCGATGCGCCAAACAGTTGCGCGGCCACGGTGGCCACGGCGATGGAGAGCACCAGGACAGTGAGCGTGAAGAGTTCGCGAGACCGAAGGCGAGCCACGCGCACCAGAATCCATGGAACGAGTTTGGTGCCACCCACCATCACCACCACCACCATGAGCGCAAGCTTGCCCAGCGCCGCACCAACCTGAAGGGCCCAGGCGGGCAAGTGGGAGTAGTCAGTACTTGCGGCCGCCGACCCCACGATTGCGCCCTCGCCCGCGTCAATGCCCACCGCCATCATCGGCAGCAGAATGAGCAGTATGACCGTGAGCACGTCTTCAACAATCAGCCAACCAACCGCCACATGTCCGGCCACGGTATTCAGCCGTCGACTGTCAATGAGCACCCGCATCAGTACCACGGTGCTGGCCACGGCCATCGCCATGCCCAAGACGATGCTGGCGTTCAAAGGCAGGCCAAGCAACGGAAACATGAGCGCACCTGCCAGCGTGGCCACGGCACTCTGCCCTAGAGCGCCCGGCACGGCAATCCAGCGCACGGCCACGAGGTCCTTCAGATGAAAGTGCATCCCGACGCCGAACATCAGCAGCACGACGCCCAACTCCGCCAGTTGCGGAGCAAGCGTGGCATCAGCTCTGAAACCGGGAGTGTGCTCACCCAGAAGCACCCCCGCCAACAGGTATCCCACGATCGGCGAAAGTTTGAGCCACTGCGTGAACAGCCCGAGCACCCACGCTGCGGTGAACGCCGCAGCAAGGGTTGTGAGCAGCGGGGGTAGGTCGTGCATCGTTAGACGCGCGCCATGGCGCGTTCAACCAATGCAAACACTTTGGACCATTGCGCTGGCTCCATGATGCCAACGGGCGGCAGCATGCGAATGTGGTACGGCCCGTGTCCGGCGTAGAACGTCATGACCCCTTCGTCAAAGAGCGTGTGCATGAGCTTTACCACGGGTTCCTTCTGCCCTCCGTAGGGAGTGAAGCGGCACATGCCACCGGTTCCACCCACAAATGCACCCGGATCAGTCTCCGCACCCATGGCCTTACCCGTTGGGTGAGGCACCGGCGGGAACCACTCCGGATGTGCAGCCACCAGTTTCATGGCGTGTTGCCTGAATCCAGCGTGGAGTTTTGCAATGCGGCCATCGTGACCGTAGTAGCCGCCGTCACGGAGTGTTTCAAGCACCGCCCGGCCCACGGCAAAGGCACTGGAGTTGGCGGTGAAGGTTCCGCTCAGAAGACCCGGCTTGGGGTTCATCTCCGCCGTCATGAGCAGAGCGCACGCTTGACTCATTTTGCCGATGGTCACCACGTCCACATACTCCGCAAGCGCCAGCCGATCAAAGCAGTACATGCTCTCGGTGCGGCCAAAGGTCTGCACTTCGTCATCCCACACCGGAATGCCATTGGCCTTGCATACTTCCATGAGCGCCACAAAGAACTCACGCGGCGCGGTGTTGAATCCGCCTTCGCCTTGCACCAACTCCATGACAAAGCACGCGTGCTGGCCCGGATACCGGCCGATGTATTGCTCCAATTGCTTCACCGCACTCTGGATGGACTGCGTGCCCACGTGCGGGTCGTAGAAGGGCATGTAGTCCACCTGCATGTTCAGCGGCAGACCTACGCGGTATGCGGCGGTATCGCCGATCTGCGTCATGGCATAACTGCGCCCCATGAAGCAGTCCTGAAAGGCGATCACGCGCGGCGCCGCATTGCGTTTCTGCATGCACACCTTCAGCGCGGCCTCGTTCACCATACATCCGCTGTTGCTGATGAACGCATGTTCAACACGCGAACCTGCGCGGCGAGCCTCTGCCACAAGCAATTCCGCAAAGGCCACGCTGTCTGCGTTACTGCTCAAATTGCCCTGCGTGCACAGGTCGCTCAGTGCGCCCTCGAGCGCAGCTTTCACCATGCGTGGATCGCCATGCCCAAACATGTGCACCCCGATGCCGTTCAGCATGTCCAACTTCACACTTCCATCGGCCAGTTGCACCAGCGCACCATTCCCAAGGCCGGTGCCCATGTACGGCATCAGAGGCGGACGACCGCGCACCGTGGCGGTGCGTTGCAGGTAGGCGTCAAACGACTCGCGCTGCGCCTGGACGGGGCCGCGCACATCCACGATGTGAGCCTGTTGCTTTCGCAGTTCATTCAAGATGCCCTGAATGTGCTCTTGCACGGCAGCGGATGCGGCCAGCGGACTTGGCAGGGTCGACACGTCGTGTGGCATGGAAGTGCGATCGTAGACGGGAGCGGCTGAACTCTTCATGACTAAGCCTTTCGTGCCACGCCGGCATCGGGCGCGCGCAACATGAGAAGCGCAACAAGCTGTGCGCGATCAACCAAACTATCCAACTCCATCCATTCATCGGTGCGGTGAAGGTTGCCCCCGCGAACACCCAACGTGTCCAGCACCGGAAGCCCCTCGGCTTGCAGTGTGTTCCCGTCGCAGACGCCGCCGGTGCTGGAGAAGGGAAGATCCCGCCCCAAATCCTTGGAACATGCCACCGCCAATTGCGCCAGCTTTTGCACTTCGGGCGTGCACGGCTTGGCCGGTCGATTAAAGATGCGTCGCACCTGAATTCGAGGAACCGTGGTGTCGGAAGCATCGCTGCCCCCCAACGCGTCGATCGCCGCCGCCAGAGATCGCTCCGCCTCAGCGCTGGCAAAGCGCACATTGCCCCACGCAGCTGCATGGTCGGGCACGATGTTGGTGGCCGCGCCGCCTTGCAGCGGACCGACATTCACAACTCGTCCTTCCGAGGGATTGCCCAAGCCCTGTGCTGCCAGCACGGCGTGGCAGAGCGCGGCCACGGCGCTGATGCCTTTTTCTGGATCACGACCCACGTGTGCGCTGCGACCGTAGGCATCGAGTCTGAACTGCCCGGCACCCATTCGCTGCGTAACCAGAGTTCCGCCCTGCCCCGCAGGCTCAAAGACCAGACCAAGGTGGTGAGATCGACCCAACTGTTGCAGCACGTGCGTGGAGCCAAAACTGCCCATTTCCTCGTCGGGAGTGAGAACAAAGGTCCATTGCGGTTTGTGACCACACTTGGCCAAGGCGTGGAGCGCGGCAAAGGCCACGACCAGACCGCCCTTCATGTCCACACAACCGGGGCCCGTGGCTCTGCCTTCGGGGAGCGCGGTCAACTGCTGAAAGGATCCGTGCGGATCGTGAACCGTGTCAAAGTGACCGCTGAGAAGGATTCGAGGCCCTGATCCGGGGTGATCCCCAACCAACACGTCAACAGGTGCGTGCTCCGCGCCGAAGGCGCTCTCGCCACCATGTGGTGGCGCGTGCGGTGCCCCCTGTGAACCCGCACCGGCAGTCGCCGAACCGTTGGACCTGGGTGCACCGTGGCCCGCATCGTGCCCTTCCAGCCAGTCCGGGCGCGGCGTGCACGCCGCATCGCGCGTGGCCGCCCCGAGGGCGCGCAGCTTCCGCGCGAGGAGCGCGCGCTGCTTGTGCAATCCCGGGCGAAAACCGCGGCCTGTGGGAATCGCCACCCACGCGGCAAGTTCATCCACCAAGTGCTGTCGCTCGGACGCAATAGCATCGCAAACATCCTGCTCGCTCTTTGTGAGTGCCATCAGTTGGTCTCCGCCGGTTTGGCGTTCAAGTCCAGTTCGCCTTCAAAGACTTCCACGGCGGGTCCCGTCATAAACACCGACGCTCGTTCTGCTTCCCACGCAAGATTCAAGGTGCCGCCGGGCAGATGCGCCACCAATGGGCTGAGCGTGCGCGCCGTAAGTACCCCCGCCACACACACCGCGCTCGCACCGGTGCCGCACGCCATGGTGGCCCCGCTGCCGCGTTCCCACGTTCGCATGCGCACTTCAGACTTGCCAAGCACCTGCACAAAATGAACGTTCATGCGTTCAGGAAACCAAGCGTGCCGTTCGGCATGCACTCCCACTAACTCCAACGGAACAGCGGCAACGTCCTTGACATACATCACCATGTGAGGATTGCCCATGCTCACCAAGGTGAACTGGGGCTCCAAGCCGCACTGCGATTCCCACCCCTCGGGAGCACTGCTGCCCCTCCAAAATCCGGCAGAAAGTGGGTGATTCACCACCGCAGATGCCGGCGCCATGCCGGGAATCTGAGCAGGAATCCGGGCGCACGCCAAGATGGGCGGCCCCATGTCTACGGTGGCCATGTGCACCGTGCCATCCGCTCCGCCGCGCTTCCATTGCACACTTAGCACACCTCGGCGCGTCTGAACCTTTAGCGGGTTGGCTTCGCTCAGTCCCCGGTCCACCACAAACTTGGCCACACAGCGAATTCCGTTGCCGCACATCATCCCTTCACTGCCATCCGCGTTGTACATGCTCATGCGCACGTCAGCGTGGGCATCCGCGTCAGGGCGGGAGATCACGATAAGCCCATCGCTGCCCACCCCAAAGTGTCGCGAACTCACCCACTTGGCCAGCGCTGGCGCATCCGCGATGGGATGGGCGGAACCATCCACATACACGTAATCATTGCCGAGGCCGTGCATCTTGGCAAAGTGCATGCTGCAATGATACGAGTGACTGAGCACCGCGCGGGCGGTTTGGCTAGTCGCGTTGGATTGTTCCAAGATCCACCACGACGGGTCCATGGCGGTAATAGTCCACGTTGAGCTCACTTCGCTTGATGAAGGCGAACACCAGGCAGTTGGCGCGGGTGGCATTGGCGTACGTAAAGTCGCCCATGTGCGGTCCGGCATAGGAACCGTTCTCATACGACTGCGCGTGGAAGTGAAAGTGGAAGAGCGCGGTGTAGCCCAGGTCAAAGGCTTCCTGGGGGGCTTCATAGCGGGAGTCGCTGCCGGTGACCCGGGGTGCCACCTCCACCACTTCGTACATCCCGTTGTCATTGATACGAATCACTCCACCGTACTCCGTGCGGCGATCCTGCTGATCTCGATCACCGATGTCAAAGAGCGCCTTTCGAACTTGGGGCTTTTCAGTCAAGTCGATGGCCAGAAGCATGGCCACCAAGTCGATCCATTTCACCTGTTCGCGCTGGGTTCCGATGAGTTCAGTGTGCCCCTCCCCGTAACCCTGAAAGTTGGCGCTGTGCTTGCCTGCGCCCTTAGCTTTCAGCGCAGCCGCTACGCGAGCGTAGAGGTCATCAGTCGACATGGCGAGGAGTTCAGGCTTGTACTTGGACGCAGCAATGGCGACGGCCACGCCACGCAGCTCAAACCTTCTGCGTTCCGCCTCCGGCACCTGCTTGAGTGCGTCGCCTGCCATCTTCCAATACGCGGGGGTGGCGGTTTGTCGCAGTTTGGCCAACCAGAGCAACTCCTCACGGGTCTCCGGAAGAATCCCCAGTTCCACGGAAAGCTGGCGGATGTCGCGCAGCATCACATCATCGGGGCGGAAGGCCGTGTTGGCCACAAGCGCCTGCAAACGCTCGCGTTGCCCAATGCGCATGAGAAGTTCCCATGTGCGCGCGCGCAGAGCCGCCTGTCGAATTGGATTGGCATCCATGAGGACCGCAAAGAGCGCGTCCACCACGGCTTCATCGGTCGTGCGCTCATCGGTCTGGCGAATGGGTTCCCCGGCCGCATTGCGCGGACCGTAGAGAATGCGCATGGCCTTGTACTCAGGGCGTTCTAGGTCATTGCTGCCCCAGATGGGCACTGGCTGTGCCCAACTATTCACAATGACAATGGTGAAATCCTTCCAATCGCGCGCGGCGATCTGTTCGATCATCCAACGGCGAAACTCAAAACTCTCCAATCGACCGATGGTTGTCTGCAGCGTTTCCATCATCGCCTGGCGATCTCGCTGCCCCAGCATGTTGAATGCCGCTTCTCGCACCTCGATGTTGTAGCCAAGCCCGGTGAGCACTCGTCGCACGGCGCGACTGGCATCAGGCGAGAGCGGCTCCTGCTTCTCAATCACCTGCAGGGCCGCAAGATGATCGGAGGCCGTGAGGCCCGTGGTGCTCAGCACGCGCACGGGATCGGCCGGAGGCTTGGTGGCGCATCCCACCAACGGGAGCAGGAAGGCCACCCCCAGCAGGAAGAACAAGACCGCCTGAGCGCGAACGCCAGATATGCAAGGACTCATGATCCAAGTGTAAGAACACCCAGGAAGGGTGCTACGATTGGAGCGCACGTGAACTCCCCCGCCCCACACACATCAGGCTCAAATCTCCACGACCGAGTGGTTCAGGTGGTGGAAGGAATCCGCCCTGCTGTACGCGAAGATGGCGGCGATGTTGAGGTGGTGGAGGTCACCTCTGACGGCCAGGTGCGCCTGCGTTTCAAGGGCGCGTGCACCGCATGCCCCAGCAGGGACATCACCCTTCAACACGGAATTGAGCGGAATCTAAAGCAGTTGGTGCCCGAAGTGACGTCCGTGGTTGCATTGGACTAAGAGCCAACGCGCGGTTGCACAGGCGCCGCTCGATCATCCCCCGAACATTTGGCGAACAATCCCTTACGCCTGATCTTCTGCGGGGCGAATCTGGCCGAGCACGTTTCCAGGCTGACCTTGCTCTTGGGCCAAGATTTGATCTGCAACTTCGCGGCGGTGGACATCCACTTCACGCGGGAACTCAAAGGCGATCCGAACGCGATCCCCCTTGATGGTGGCAATTCGAACGATCCCGAGCGGGGCAGCGGGGTTGCCGATGACGACTTCCTCACCCTCGCGTCGTGTGATCACTAGCATCGCCAGAGCCTCCTGCCTGCGCCTGCCCGCCTTCGGGCGTTAATCCGCCAGCCACCGAACCTTCCATGCCACGTTGGCGATGAAGGGTTCCTTCCGTGTGGACTTCTGGCAGACCGCGGCCAACAGCCACCGCGCAGACCAAGCGTAGCGGAGGTCATCGGGCGGACCAAGGCACCCCGGTGAATTTATGGACGCTTCATTGAAAATGCCCCCGTGCCGGAGTCCGGCACGGGGGCAACGACGGATACTCGGGCCCTGAGGCCCCGCCCTGGCGGGCTGTACGGGGGCGGTGCCGACCTTGGCAAGCCACCGTTTTGAACCCAAGCCATCCATAGCCTGGGCGACTGCTGGGATGCACCTTTTGAAGGTGGCCCTCCGAAACATGCCATCCATGGCCGTTCGGAGAGTCGGGCCGAAGCCCGCAACCCGTTGATCCAAGCGTGGTTGAGTGGCGGAGCCGTCCTTGGCCCGATCACTCAACCTGCTGCCGCTGCAACCCGTCCTTGGGAGTGCAGAGAAGCGTTCGGTTTGGCTGCTCCGATGCAGGGCACTCGGCTAACTCTGCGCCTTCTGCTGCGCGGCCAGTGCCTGCCGTGCGCGACGCCAGATTTCATCGATTTCAGGCTCCATCCGCTCTTCTTCTTGCCTTCGATCGTGCAGTGTTACGAGCTCCAAGTGGTCCTTGACGCCCAGCACCATGATCGCTCCATTCAAGCCGTACTTCTGCAACAGTCGGTCTGGAATGCGCACACGACCCGCGCTATCCAGCGGCACTCTGGCCGCCTTGGAAAACACCGCTCTCTCAAAGTCCTGCATTCCTGGATCGCCCAAGAGCGACCCTCCAAGCGCACCCGCCAACTGGGCGAACGTCTTCTCAGGCCAGAGCCAGAGACACTTGTTCGGACCAGGCGCCGCTATGAATCCTTCACCGTGGACCTTGTGGTCCAGCACCTCTCGCAGCTCCGATGGAATTGCAAGCCGCTGTTTTTGGTCGAGAGTGTGCTCAAATTCGCCGACAAAGAGCACGGGGAAGGCGTCCTTTGGCGCCAGCACCACTTTAACCCATATTGACCCACCGCGCAACACCTGAACCCATTTGATCTTGATTTTTCTCTAAAAAGTCAAAATCCGCCCGGTAAGTACCCCCGTACCGTCAATTCCAGCGAAGAGTTGTGGCGTCAACCCCGTCTTTGGGGCATTTTCTAGGACGAGCCAGCTTTCTGAAGGGGTACAGCAGCGTCCGTGAGCCATCGGAATAAAAACGCCATGGATTGGATTCCGGCCAGTCGCACCGATGTGCTGGTCGCGCTGGAGCGGATTCCCGCCGGCAGTTTTCTATTGACCTCATCGCATACCGATCAGCGCGGCGGTGTACCCGTGAAGTGGGTGCAGCAATGCTCACTGGTTCCCCCCATGGTGATGGTGGCTGTGGAAAAGGGGCATTCGCTGAGCCCCGTCATTCGAGACAGCCGCAGCTTTGCTGTCTGCCAGTTGGATCCCAATGATCGCGGAACCTTGCGGACATTCGATCACCAGCAGCCGGGAATCGATCCGTTTGTGGGAATGCTCAGCACCAATACTCCCAGCGGCGCGCCGGTGCCCGCGCGCGCGTTGGCATTCATCGATTGCGAGTTGGCGCGCCACGTTGACATCGATGGTGATCACGAGATCTACGTGGGCGTGGTGCATCACGCAGAAGCGCTGCGCGAAGGCGCCTCCGGCAGCCGCTGTTTGTGTGGCGAGAGTTCACTCGCACCGTCCGCCAAGCGCGTCACCGAGAATGGCACCAGCAGCGCGGGTGGCATGGCTTCCGCCCACTCCATTCGAGCAACCGCCAATGGGCACTCGCGCAATGGGGAATCCAGAGTGGCCACACTCGGGCGCCGAGCCCCAACCACAGGGCGCTCCTCGGCCACGCGAGAGGCTGCCGCCAAGATCGATCGTGCGCGCAAGCGCCGCTAGATCCGCCTCAGCCCTCCTACACTCGCCGCAGCATGGCACTCCTGAGCACTGGTTCCGGTTCCTTTGTCAACCCCAGCAACCGCTTTGGCCTGGACTACCGCAAAGAAGCGGCATTCTTTGCCCCTCTGCCCTATCCCATCATCGACGCGCACAGCCACGTGATGGGGCTGCGCGCGGCGCCACTCCTGCGCGATTGCATGGACCTCTATGGAATCGGTCTGATCTACTCCATGAGCCGTCTTGAAGAGATTGAATCGCTGCAAACAATCTTTGGCAGTCGTATACGGTTCATCGCGGTCCCTGATTTTTCCAACCCAGACCGACGGCACGCGCACGGTGCCGGATTCTTGGAACGCATCAAGGAGTTCCACCGCGCGGGTGCCCGCATCTGCAAGTTCTGGGCCGCGCCTCGAGGCATCGATCTGGGCGTGAGCGCCGGTGATCCAGGCATGCTGCGACTGGACTCACCCGCGCGCCGAGCGGCCATGGATGAAGCGGCATCGCTGGGCATGACATTCATGACGCACGTGGCCGATCCAGACACATGGTTTCAGACCAAGTACCGCGACGCCAGTGTGTACGGTTCAAAGCGAAGTCACTATCAACCGCTGGAGCGATTGTTGGTGGAGTACCCAGTGCCGTGGATCGCCGCACACATGGGGGGTTCGCCAGAGGACCTGCCATTTCTAAGCTCGCTCCTAGAACGACACTCAAACCTCAACCTAGACGCCAGCGCCACCAAGTGGATGGTGCGCGAGTTGAGCCTGCAGCCCCGCCACGAATTGATTGCGTTTCTTGAGAGATGGCGCGGGCGAGTTCTCTTTGGCAGCGACATCGTCACCAGCGATGATCATTTGCGAGCCGATGCGGCATCGACAGAAATGGCGGCAAAGGCCAGCGATCGAGAGAGCGCCTTTGACCTGTACGCCAGCCGGTACTGGGCGCTCAGAACCCTGTGGGAGGGCACGTACCAGGGAGAAAGCCCCATCAGCGATCCAGACCTGGCCATGGTGGACCCCGCCCGCAGCGCTCATGATGCTCCGCAGCTCATCGCGAAGCACCTGCCAGGCGAGTTGCTCCGTGACTTGTATCACGACGCCGCCGAACGCCTCTTGGACGCCAATCACGCCGCGGCGCGCTGAATGCCTGCCGCCCGCTCGATACTTGCTTGCAGTTCCTGCGCTGCCGGGCGCGACGCCGCGAAAGCCCACAGAGGATCGCAGGCCCCGCGCTGACCCTGAACGATGCCGAACAGCGTGCGCGACCCGAGCGTGGCACGCCGTTGGCAAAACGTCAGCCCAGGAAACTCAGCCAAACACGCCGCGGCGCCGCTCTGCTGCGTGGAGATCACGGGCACACCGTGGCGCGCCATGATCAATGCCTCCAGAGGTCCCGCGGCCGAGTGATGCGACGAGGTCGCGCGTGTGCGGAGAGCCCATGTGAGCGCGGACCTGTCGAGCGCGGGCGAGAGGTCCGTGACTGCTTCGGCGCACAACGCAGCGTCGAGTCCCGCAGCCACCTGCCAAGGGCAAGAGATCCGGCGATCAACAATGACCCGCACCAATGTTGGTGTGGCTGCAGCCCAGTGAATGGCTGCCGGCACTCGGGCTGCTTCAGGGTGCACAATAAGTGCCATTCGCTTGGACGCATGAGCACCAAGCATGAGTGCGGAGCGTCCCACAATGTCCACCGCGCGCAAAGCGTCTGCGCCTCCTGCCAATCCGCCCAAGAGCGCCACCGCAACATCCTGTTCGCCCAGGCCCCACGCCATTCGACATTCTTCACGAGAAGCGCTCGCTGCAAGTGTGGGTAACGCTGTCACTGGCTGATGCACCTGCCACGCGCAACTGGCGTCCCACCCTTCCTGAGCACCAGGCGCGAAGGGAATGAGCGATCCGATTTTGGGCAATGCCGCCGTTCTGCGCTGAAAGAGAAGCCTCGCCTGGGGGCAACGAAGTGGCACCTCTGCGATTGCCACAATTGACTTTGCGCACTCCCTGCCCAGCGCGGCAGATTGGGCAGACCAAGCCACGGCGGTTTGGTTCCTGAGCAGTGAACCACACTGCTTCACCACCGTTCGCCAGCCCAGAAGTGAGCTTCGCATGAGTGGAGCGCACGATCCTGCGATCGTCAGTCCATGTTCCTGCGCGCGGCGCACATCCCCACCCGTGCCGATCACCACCGCGTGCGATCCCATTCCCTGCGCACATTCCGCCGCAAGCCTGAGCCAGGCGGCGCTTGATTCCCCTGGCTGCACAATCATGACAGGCGCAGTACGTGCTGACACGCTAGTTCCCTAGACCGCTGACGCCCTGCCCGAAGTTTCGCGTGCGATCCTCGTGGTCATAGAAGACCTTCACAATCTGATCCGCCAAGCGCTTTTCAATCATGTCTTCAACCTGCCGCCGACCCGCCGATGTTCGGTAGATGCCAGGCTGGGTGGCCTCAGTTTCGGCAGTGACTTCAAAGCCGGTGTTGTCCCCTCCCGGAGGCGGAAACAGCCGAGTCTTGGTGCTGACATCCACCACCTTGATGCGGGCTTTGGCCACAGGCTTGGGTGAAGCGCCATCGGAGGAAAGGTCAAAACTCACCATCTCAACATAAATCACCATCTCCGCCCCTACCGCGTTGCCCAGTTCCTCAATGGTGACGCGCTTGTTGCTGGTCTCTGACTTGCGCACGAACGCGATGAGTTCGCGTCCGCTGATGGCGCTTTCAATGAGCCCCTGTGCCACGAGTTCGTTCAGAATGTCGTCGGCCAGTTGCGCGCGGAGTTGCGTTCGGCTCACCACATTCAGTCGGTCGTCTACAAAGACGGTGGTCTTTTTGTCTTTGGGCAGCGTGAAGACAGCGGGCTTCTTGGGCGGACCTTGCGCGATCCACATGGCGGGGATGACGTAATTGCATCCACCCACCGCCACACCGCACGCGGCGGCAAGGGCGAGCAAAGCAAGGTAGGAAAGCAGCGTGCGCACTTTCATCAGTTGATCTTGCGGTCAGGATACTTGGCTGTCATGTGGTCGTAGAACAGCTTGTTGATGGTCTGGGTGAACTTGGCCGTAAGACCAAACTGGATCTTGCCTTCCGGCTCGCTCTCCCGGCTGATGTCCTTTTGATCGGGAAAGCGCACCGCCACGCTGTATTCCTCGGCGAACGCGTCGGGATCGATTCCGTCCGCCTCAATGATGCCGATGTTGGCGGCGGCCATTCCTTCCCAGATCCATCGGTTGCCAGGTGGATTAAGCCGGAACTCGTAGATGTTGACCACCACCACGCGATCTACGCCAAGTTCTTCGGCCACCTGGCCCAGTGGCATCGTGTGCCACGAGGGAGTGCGGAAGCACCATCCCATGCTCTCAGCAGGCGTGAGCACCTTGGCACCGCTCACGCGCTCACGAATTCCAAATGCCACGTTGCTCACCACCTGCGGCAACACCGTGGGGTACTCGTACAAGATTCCGCGATCCGCATTGGCCACGATGGCAAC
The DNA here is from genome assembly GCA_964640485.1 of uncultured Isosphaeraceae bacterium. Classification (GTDB taxonomy): domain Bacteria; phylum Planctomycetota; class Phycisphaerae; order Phycisphaerales; family SM1A02; genus CAZXGD01. The sequence continues at coordinate 53,760 of CAZXGD010000002.1, forward strand.
GGTGCGATTCTCAAGGCCGCGGTACTTGGCCAGCACTTCAACTTGCTTTTCGCTCTCGATGGCCTCCCCTGCCTTGCTGAGCACACCAAAGACGCCGCAACTGGTCATGGTTGCCGTGGCTACCCCTAAAGTGAGGGCGGCAGAGAGAAGCGGCACGAGCGATCGAGGAAGTGTCATGGAGATATTGCTCACGTGGGCACCGTCATTGCAGTGGCGGAATGAATGGCAAGTATCCGCGGTGAAGAAGGATCTTGTACCCCCACGCCAGCAGTGCCACCAATCCAAACACCAACAAGAAGCGGGGTGAGATGCGAGAGGAAAGCGCGTGGCCAACCATGGATCCTGTGAGCGCCACGTATGTTGACACCACCAGTACCGTGGCCGTGGCCAGCGCCAGAATGGCGCCCATGGGCTGTACGAGGAAACTGTTCAAAAGGCTGCCGTGGGCCGCGTAAGTAAATGCCGTAGTCATGCCGCAACTGGGACAGGGCATGTTCATGCCGGTGGCCCAGCCACAGGGGGCGAGCCCCAATTGTTGGTGGGTGCCGATGCCGGCCGGGCTGGGAGTGAGCCACATGGCCACCCCCAGAATGGCGGCGCACCCTAGGGCCAGAATCGCGGCTGCCCATCGCTCGCTGGTTGAAGCACGAGCCTGTGAAGCACCTGCGGTGAGACGCACCACCGGCGCCTGCTGGGGTGCTGGTGCGATTGAGGCGGAATCGACGGTGAGACTCATGCGAAGGAGGCATCGTAGACGGCAGCGCACGGGCGCAGATGGCCAAGAATCCGCTCCGCAGGGTGCCCCCATGAGCGTCGCACCGCTACCTTGCAAGAATGACCCCGGCACCCTCCTCTGTCATTGGGCCTGAAGGCGCTGTGCAGGCCGCCTGGTGGGTGGATGGCCACCTTGATCTTGCGTATGTGCACCAAATGGGGCCAGGCATTGACAAGCCTGTGCCGGACCCCCAAACGCGCGGGGTCAGTCTCTCCGCGTTGCTGGAGGGGCGTGTTGGCGTGGTCCTCGGAACGATCTTTACTGAGTCGAGTGCCGCTCCCAAGGAGCCCTGGTCCTACGCCGGAAGCACGGATGTTGAAGGTGCCCACTCTGCGGGACTCAAGCAATTGAACATCTATCTGGATCTGGAGCGACAGGGAAAGCTCCGCGTCATTCGCCAGCGCGGGTGTTTGGAGGAGGCAGCCCGGGCGCACCTTCCAGGCGTGGTGATTCTTATGGAGTGCGCTGACCCAATTCGTTCGCCCGATGAAGCGGCATGGTGGCACGCTCAGGGTGTGCGTGTGGTGGGTATAGCTTGGTCGCACGGAAGCCGTTACGCGGGAGGCAATTCCAGCGGGGGACCCCTGACCGCCCAAGGGCGAGAGCTGGTTAGGCAGTTTGACAGATTGGGCGTGCTGCACGATGCCAGTCACTTGAGTGACGAGGCCTTTGATGGACTCTGTGCTGCCACCCGGGAGCGCATCGTCTTTACACACAGCAATGCACGTGCGCTCCTAGACACCAACCAGCGGCACGCAACCGATGCACAACTTGGCATCATTGCTCAACGCGATGGCATGGTGGGGCTCAACCTTTACGGAAGATTCCTAGCCACAGGGCGCGAGGCCACGCTGCAAGATGCGCTCCGCCACGTTGAGCACGTGGCCACGATCGCGGGGCGCCACTGCACCGGCGTGGGCAGTGACTTTGATGGAGGATTCACTCCCGCGCAGTGCGCCCAAGGATGCCAGCGCCCGCAGGAATTGGGCGCGCTTTTGGAGGGATTGCGTGAACGCGGGTGGACCGAACGAGAACGCAATGGCTTTGCTCACGCAAACTGGATGCGAGTTCTCAGAAGTGTGCTCTCGTAGCGCTACCCCGCCGTGGCGGCATCGTTGAGTGCCACCACCGTGTGCACCGGTCCGCTGGGCGTTTCAACCTGCACCAGCAAGTCAAGCAGCACACCGGTTCCGTGAAGGCTGATGGCCTCGCGCGCATCATTCAGAAGCAATCTCTCCAGCACCGTGAATTGCCGATTGAGCTCAGGAAAGGCCAGCGCAAGCAGTTGCTGATGTTGGTGCGCCCAAGTGTGCGCGGCACGCACGCGCGCCAGTTGATCAGCGCGCCCCACAATCTGCAGTCGACCCGCTTCGTCCAACGCAAGTTCTACGTCCGGCACGGTTGGGCAGGAAATGCCCAGCGGCCGCAGGCTGCGCAGAAATGGCACCAGTTTCTGTGGAGGCAGCACCGGCACGGCGGCCACCACGGCGGCCGCGGCGCGAGCGGCGCGGGGGGCTGCGGTGCCGCTGGACACTGGCTCAACGGTCGCAAATGAGGGGGTTGTCATGTGCACATTGCCATCACTTGAAGATGTTGAAACTTGGGGCTCGCCAGTCGACGTGTGAGTGCCATTGCTTGGCGAGCCTTCAAACCGCTGACTCGCTTCGGCGCGCGCCTTTACGAGCCCCTGCATGAACTCCTCAAAGGGCGGTGTCTCCGCGCTGGGGTAGGAAACGCGTGCGCTGCTTTGCACTCGTTCCAGTTTGGGCAGAGCAGACACCACAGCCAGTTCTAAGCCAAGGAAGGAGCGTGCAGCATCGGTGAGTTTGGCCGCCACCGCGTCCACGCGGTCTTGGGGAGCACCCACCACCACCAGACCTACGCGTGTTAGCGGTTCGCCGCGATGGGTGGCTTCATCCGCCAGGTGCTTCAGCCGGTGATAGGCATGCACAACCGCTGCTTCATCTGCACCCGTCAGAAGTACCAGCTCTCCACCCGAAGCAAGCACTTCGGCGGGCGGGGTCTCCGCCGGTACGCACACCACCCAGCGTCGAGCCATCGCCGCGCCGCGTGGCAGCCAACGTGCCACGGCATCCTGTGCGGGTGGCGGCAACTGCCTTCCATCCGCGCGCAGCAGTTCAACGGTCACTTCGCCGCGCTCAAACCGCACGAGCGCGGTGGGCCCTCCGTGTCTGGCGATCTCGTCCGCCAATTGCGTGGTCCAGAGACCCGCCATCACGGGCAGGTTTCCAACCAATGCCACGATCACCGGAGCCACAGCGGCGCCATGGCCCGCCGCACCTTGGGAAGGGGTGGACTCCGAAGTAAAAAGCGCTGTCAGACTGCCAAACGCATCGCTGGTCTGAGTCATCCTGTCTCCGCTGCAGTATTGGAAGTGCCGCTAAGCCGCAAACGATGCGCTAGCTCAGCTGCACGACCATGGCCAGATTGCTGCTGACCACCATACACCGCAGGGAGCGCGTCGCGGTCGATTTCAATGGAAAGGAGTTTTGGACTTGTGGATGAATTGGGAGTTCGCGTCTGTACCGTCTGCGCAGAAATCCATTCGGCAAGTTCCTTAAAGTCCTGATGCGCTCCGCTTCCGGGCGCGAACTCCACCACACTTTGCCCAAAGCTGGCTGCTTCTCGCAATACTGCGTGGTCACGGATGACCGCCGTGGAGCTCATAGCGCCGTATCGGCGCCCGATGGCGTTCAGAATGTCGTGCGAAAGTTGACTCTCGGACCTATGAAGTGTGGGAACAATTCTCACCGCCACTGGGCGACCAATCTGTCGCACCAGGGCATCAATGGTGCTCAACTGGCGCTCAGCGGCCTTGAATGCAAAGTAGCCAGTCTCAATGGGCACCAGAGCTTCGTCGGCGGCACGAAGCGCGTTGAAGGTGAGGTATCCGATGGTCGGGGGGCAGTCCACGATGCACCAGTCAAAGTGACCCGCCAGGCGTTCCAACATGTGCAACAGGCGCAGGTCTCGATCCGCCCTAGAGGCCAGGCCCCCGCGCGCGCTTTCAAGTCCCGCCAACGCCACGCTGCTAGGAGCTAGATGCACCCCTCGGGCGGCGTTCCAAAGCCAAGAGAGAGGGTCATGCCCTCCCGGAGGATCATGCAACAACGCCCGGGCCATGCAGAACTCCAGGCTCTCTTCGGGAACGCCCAGACCTGCGGCGCAATGGCCTTGGGGGTCCATGTCCACCAGCAGCACCCGGCTCCCCTGCTCGGCCAACGTTGCGGAAAGATTGATGGCGGTGGTGGTCTTGCCACACCCGCCCTTTTGATTGACGATCGCCAGAGTCCGCATCCTTGCGTCCACGCTTTGCTCAAAAAGGGTTGTCAAAAGGTCCTGCGCCCGTGCCCGGGTGCTCTTTCAAGATCGGAAGAATGAGCAATCTCGCATCAGAATGGCTTACGCCTTCCTAGCGAGCACCGACCGCCTGCCAAGCGCGTTCCACATGCCCAGCCTCAACCGAGTCCACGGGGCGCACGTCGCCCAAAGCAAACGGAAGGATGAACTTGAGTGTGCCGCCCACCGCCTTCTTGTCGCCCTTCATAGCGCTCATGAGCTTGGCCGAGGAGAGAGGTCTGGGCAACGCGGTGGGGAGCCCAAACTGTCGCAGCGCCTCCACGACTTGAGTGTGCCACGCCGGTGCATCGCCAGCATTGCCCGCCCCGCCCACGCTCAATCCGCGTTGAGCGAGGTCGCGCGCCAATGCCAATGCCGCTACCAATCCAATGCTCACCGCCTCACCATGCTTGATGTGCGCGTGATCCAACGCCTCAATGGCGTGTGCAAACGTGTGTCCAAGATTCAAAAGGGCGCGCACACCATCTTCGCGTTCATCCTGCGCCACGATCTTGGCTTTGACGCTGGAGCTTCGTGCCACCAGTTGGGTGAGCAGTGCGCCGTCCTTGGCCATGAGCGCGCCCGCGTGCTCCTGCATCCACGGCAACAGTGTGGCATCGCCAATCACGGCGTGTTTCACGCATTCCGCAAAGCCGCAGCGCAGTTCACGATCATCGAGCGTCGAAAGAGTTTCGGGATCGCAGATCACCATGCGGGGCTGCCAAAACGCACCCACCATATTCTTGGCAAGCGTTCCGTGGGTGTTGGACAGATTGACGCCGGTCTTGCCTCCGATTGATGCGTCGACCATCGCAAGCAGCGTGGTGGGCACTTGAATACACGCGATTCCGCGCATGTAACTGGCGGCTGCGAACCCCGCGGCATCGCCCACAATTCCTCCTCCCACAGACACCACCGCGCTACGCCGATCGAGTCCCGCGGCGTGCATGTCTTGACAGATTCGCTCAACCGTCGACATGCACTTGTGCATCTCTGTGGCTTGCACCGTCGTGGAGGACACAGGAATCCCCGCCTTCTGAAAGCTCTGCTGCACCGCCATGCCATGGTGCTGCGCCACGTTGTGGTCCATCACCACCGCCACGCTGGTTGGCAACCAACCTGACTCCATCACGCGTTGCGCCACGCGATGAATCAACCCGCGGTCAATGATCAACGGATAGGACGAACTTGCACAGTCAATCTGCACCACCTGCATGAGCGCAGGATAGGGGTGGCGAGGGCGGCTTGAGTTTGCCCACCTAGGAGCAAGAACCCCATTCGCCTAGCAGCATTCCCAGATCTGCCCCATCCACCGTGCCGTCGTTGTTCAGGTCTGCTGAACCGGTGCTGTTGAACTGTCCGAGCAGTGTGCCTAGGTCTGCACCGTCAACGGTGCCGTCCCCAGTCAGGTCCGCTGGGCATGGCGGAGGCGGAACCACCGTTTCATGTGCGCCGCGATCTACAAGTGGTGCGCTGCCGGATCCGGTGTCTGCCACGGAGGGCAGGTCGACAAAGCGAGGCAGCCCCGCAAAATCTGTGGTGGTGCCAGCGGGCACCAGAGCATTGGAACCCGCGTCGATCGCCGCAGACGTTGACTGCAACCTCAAGTCGCCCCCTGGCGCGTTCACGAAGAGCGGGTCAGCCGCTGTGTTGCCCGTGCCCGCGTATGTGCCCTGCACCACGCAGTAGGTGGCTGTGGTCGTTCCACCGTTATTGCTGATCTGATTGGCCACCACCGCACCTCCGGGGCCAGTGTTGGCCCACAGGATGCAGTTTCCCAAGGTTGACGTTCCACCGGTGTTGCGGATGCAACCGGCCAACGTGGTGGCGGAGTTGGCGTAGAAGGTGCAGTTGCGCGCGGTGACCGTGCCGTTGCTGCCCATCCACAGCGCGCCACCCCCATTGGAGCCAGTCGCCGTGTTGCCCACAAAGACGCAATTGGTGAGCGTCATGCTGGCGCCACCAAAGCTCTCCAAGGCTCCCGCGCGCGCGGCGGTGTTGCCTTGAAAGAAGCAGCGGTCAAACTTGGTGACCGCAGCGTTGGTGTCAAACGCTCCACCAAAGCTTCCGCCGATGTTGTTTAGGAACTGGCAATCTGCGAATGTGGCGCCGCCGGGTGAGACGTACGCCGCACCGCCGCCAAACGTGCAGCGATGGCCAGAGAAGATGCAGTTGCGAAAAGTGGGGTTGCCGCTGGTGATGTACAAGCCACCCCCGCGATCTTGAAAGCTGGCGCTTGACCCATTGGCGTTGCCTCCGCGGATTGTGAATCCGTCAAGGACTCCGGCAGAAGTAACGCCAGTACCAATCAACACGTGGTAACTGTTGTCAGTCAACGTACCGGATCCGTCGTTGCCGCCAAGGTCACCGGAGATCACCGTGACGTTGGTGGTCCAATTGCGTTCCGCGACCGTTGCTTCAGTTCCGGCGAAGCCTCCGTAAACCGCCACGCCACTCTTGAGCGTAATGGCCGCGGTGCGCACCCCTGTAACACTTGGCAAGTAGGTACCGGCTGCCACCCACAATTCATCCCCTGACGAACTGGCCGCAAGGCCGATGGTGAGGGCGGCGGCACCGCGATACGCATCCGCCCAACTACTGCCGTTGTTGGCGCCTGTGGTGAGTCCTGCGTTCACATACCGCACTGCTGCAAGCGCGTGCGGCGTGGCAACACTCAACGCCAGAGCACAAGCACCCAACCAGATGACCGACCGGAAACCATGGCGATGTAGAAAAGGCATAGAACGCAACTATGCCGCGTAGAGCGCCCTCGGGCAAGCGCTCTCCGCAAAGAAATGACCCCAAGGGGATTCGAACCCCTGTTACCTCCGTGAAAGGGAGGTGTCCTTGACCGGGCTAGACGATGGGGCCGGTCTGGCTAAGGCTAGCCAATTTCGCGCACTCTCACTGCGCTGCCTTGAGAATTTGAGTGACCCCAAGGGGATTCGAACCCCTGTTACCTCCGTGAGAGGGAGGTGTCCTAAACCGGGCTAGACGATGGGGCCAAGCAAGGGGGGCAAAGTATACACCACCCACCCATGATTCTCCTTTGCCCATTGGAATTCGAGCGGCGCGCACTGCGCCGTGTGGCCCAAGAACTGGGTTGGCAGTTGGAATGCACTGGACCCGGAGCGGGGGCGGCCAACTGGATCCAAAGGTATGCGCAGGTGGGGATGACTGCTTCTGCACGCGACACGAGTGATTCACTCACAAGCTCGCGGCCGGTCGTGATTCTGGCGGGGGTCGCCGCGGGCCTGGTGGCGCCCGCCGTCGCGGGCAGCGCATGGGTGGTGGGCGCGGTGATTTGCGGACGCGGGGCGCAAGGTTTGGCGGCCAACCGGGACTCGGAAGCAACTGAGGCACTGCGTCCCACCTGGAGAATTCCACACGCTCCTACCGCCACCTTGGCAAGCGTGGATTGCATTTTGCCCGATTCCGCAGCCAAGCGGCGCATCGCCTCAGCGACGGGTGCTTCATTGGCAGACATGGAGAGCGCGGCGTTTGCTCATGCCGCGCAAGCCGCCGGGTTTCAGTGGGCGATCGTTCGAGGTGTGAGCGATGATTGCAACCACTCTCTACCCACTGGTGTGGACCGCTGGATTGACTCCGCCGGACGCACCCGTATCGCAGCGGTGCTGGCGAGCGCGCTCACTGGGCCCGCCACATGGCCGGCGCTGATCCGCACCGGAAGGTCAAGCCAGCGAGCCATGAGGTCGGTTGCCACTCTGCTGCAAAGTGCACACAATGCACCATTCACTTCCGCCGTCACTCCAAGGAACCCATGAATTTTCAAGACCCAGATCAGCTTGAGGTGTCCGCGACGAGTTCGCCTGACGAACGACCCATTGTGGTCTTTGGCGGCAGCTTTGATCCCCCACACTCTCGCCATGTAGCGCTTTTGGCGGGGGCGGATCGCCTGCTTCGCGCCAAGCGAATCGTGGTGATTCCGGCCTGGGCCAATCCCCAGCGCAGCGACTCGCCACGCGCCTCCCCCGCCGACCGAGTGGCCATGTGCACGCTGGCCTTTGAAGAGCTTGCTGACACCACCATCAGCACCGTGGAGATCGATCAACAGAAACCCTGCTTTACGGTGGACACGCTTGAACTACTGCATCAGCAGCAACGATCGGGCGATCTACCCAGCGGCAAGTTTCGGTTGCTCGTGGGCAGCGACCAAGCGCTGAATTTCAAGACCTGGAAAAACTGGGAGCGCATTCTGGATCTCGCCACGCCGGCCGTGGTCTTGCGCCCGCCGCACGAGCGCTGGGAGTGGCCGAACCTCTTGGCTGAAATCTGGGATCAAGGGTGGACCGCCAAGTGGTTGACGTGGACGCTTCCCATAGATCCTGTAAACGTCAGCAGCACTGAGATTCGCCAGCGTGCGGCCCAGGGGTTACCCATGGAAGATCTGGTGCCATCAATCGTGGCCACCTACATCACATCGCGCAAGTTGTACGGTGCGAGCTAAGCGGGTTCGATGGCAAAGAGGTGAATCTCACTGCGCAGGCGACGTGGTGCCAGATCGGCAAGCGCGTCCGGCCGTTCGTCATAGGCCACGCGATCTTGTGTGTACCACTGGCCGCGAAAGCTCCATTCGTCCTGATTCTCCAACCTAGCCACGATCATGCGCTGCAGTTCCCCCAGCGACGCCGCAGTCGCCCACGCCAGCACATAGGCGGCGCGCATGGGCTCTTCTTGATCCGCACTTTCAACCACCGCGATGACATGCCACAGGGTGCGCCCTAGCCGTCGGCCATTCTCGTCAGTGTTGTCATCCGGATCTACTTCCAGTTCAAGCGACCACGCCTCCCGCATCTGAAACAAAACCTCGTCAATATCCGGGGATCCTTCATCTTCCACCAGCAAAATCTCTCGCACGGTCATCGGTGGGTCGGGGCGCTCAGCCACTTCTGGCGGCCATGTGTGCTCAACCTGCATGACATCGTGCGCAGCAAGAATGCGCTCCACATCATGCCTCATGTCGCTGGGTACCTGCACGCCAACCATCTTCCAGGTATCCACAAAAATCTCAACATAAGGTTCGTCTGACTGCGCTCCAGCTCCGATTCCGCCGTCTTCAAGAATCACCTGTTCAAACTCGGCCCATGTCTCCAGAAAGTCGTCAATCTCAATGCTGTCGCGCGCACCGAACACGTCAACAGCTCGATAGGAGTCCTTCCCGGTGGCCTCCACGATGGGAAAGACCTCATCTGGAAGCAGTTCAAACAGGTCGCGCACCAAGGGCGCAATGCGTTCAAAGCTGGCCGCAATGTCAAAGCGATAGAGGTCTGGCGACTCCTGTTCTCCGCTTACAAACTCAACGGTGTATCCCTGCTTGGGTGAAATCGCCTCCGTGGGCTCCAGGCCAAGCGGCAGCTGAAAGCCACTCAGGCTGTGCCGCTTTAGATCGCTTCGGAGCTGAAAGGTGCGCATTGCGACAAGTCTAGGGTGAGCGGGCGTCTCGGCAGGCGGTGGGCCCCGTTAATCGCCCAAGTAAGCCGCGCGCACACGTGGATCGCTCAGCAACTCCTGCCCCGAACCTGTGAGCACGATTCGGCCCGTTTCCAACACGTATCCCCGATCGCTCATGCGCAACGCCGCATTGGCGTTCTGTTCAACCAGCAGGATGGTCACGCCTTGCGCACGCAGTTGCGTCTTCACGGTTTCAAAGATCTTGGCCACCAATATGGGCGCGATGCCCATGGAAGGCTCGTCCATCATGAGCAGTTTGGGGCGTGACATCAGCGCGCGTGTGATGGCCAGCATCTGCTGTTCGCCCCCGCTGAGCGTGCCCCCCAACTGCCCGCTCCTCTCCTTGAGAATGGGAAAGAGCTCATACATCCGTTCCATGTCTTGCAGGATGCCCTGCCGATCGCTGCGGATGAATGCCCCCATCTCCAGATTCTCACGCACGGTCAGTCGAGGAAAGATCTTGCGCCCCTCTGGCACTTGGGCAAGACCCATTCTCACCACCTGCTCGGGGCGCATGCCAGAAATGTCCTGCCCGTTGAACACGATGGTCCCCGAGCGCACCTTGTTGACTCTGCTGATGCACATGAGCGTGGAACTCTTGCCCGCGCCATTGGCCCCGATGAGACTGACGATTTCGCCGCTGCGCACCTCAAGCGTGACGCCATGCAGCACTTCCGCCTGTCCATAGGCGCAATGAAGTGCGTTCACTTGGAGCATCGCGCCGCTCAATGAACTTCCTCCGTTCCCAGGTACGCCTCAATGCACACGGGGTCACACTTGATTTCCTGAGGAGTGCCCTCGGCGATCTTTCGTCCGTATTGCAGCACAGCCACGCGATCGCTGATCCCCATCACCACCTTCATGTCGTGCTCAATGAGCACCACGGTGATTCCGCTATCGCGGATTCGGCGAATCAACTGCATAAGCTCCGCGCTTTCGGCGGGGTTCATGCCTGCCGCGGGCTCGTCCAGCAGGATCAGCCGTGGACGCGTGGCCATGGCGCGCGCGATTTCAAGTCGACGCTGGTGACCGTAGGGCAGATTGCGCGCAAGATCGCCTGCTGAATTCTGCAGTTCAACGAATCTCAGCAATTCATAGGCGCGACGGCGCATGAACTCACGTTCACGCCAAAACCACGGTGGCCGAAGAAGGCAGCTCCAAAAACCACACCGGTAGTGTTGATCCATGCCCACCAGCACGTTTTCCACCAGATTCATTTCACCGAAGAGGCGAATGTTCTGGAACGTCCGTGCGATTCCCGCTCGGGCGATCAAGTCGGGTGTGCGCCGCGTGGCCTTGAACACCGCGATGTATCCAGCCGTGCCCACGATGGCTCCCAGAGCCAAAGGCAGCATGCCATCCCACCAGCCACGGCCAAGCACGCTGGCCACAAAGTCGCCTGCCGCCTCCATCCATGGAAAGGGCTTTCGAAACTTGTAATTCATCACGATGGTGGCCACCCAAAGTGAGCTGGCATTCACCGCCACAATGGCAAGCACGGCTGAGATCACGCCCGTGATCGCGGCGGTCGCCAATACCCTCGGAGTCCATTGGCGCTTGATTTCCTTGCCCTCAAAAAGCACGGTGCCCGAGGTGGGTTCGTAGATTCCCGTGATGGCGTTGAAGAGCGTGGTCTTGCCGGCACCGTTGGGGCCGATCACCGCAAAAATCTCGCCGGCGCGAATCTGCAGGCTGACATCCTCATTGGCCACTAGGCCGCCGAAGCGCATCGTGACGTGTTGAACGTCTAGGAGTGCGGTCATGCTGGGCTCCTTGCGCCGGAACCCTTGTCGGGCGAGCCATCGTGATCGTCAGGCATCTCCTCGTGGATACCTCGGGGTGGCAGCAGCCCTTCCGGCCTGAAGATCATCATGAGTACGAGCGCCAAGCCAAAGAGCAGGAACTTCCAGTTGTTAGGGCTAAAGAGCACATTGTCGGCCCACGCTCGCACAAACAACAGTGCGCGCTTGATGCCGGTGGCGCTGGCCAATTCGCCGGGAGCCAGCGGTTGTGGAGTGCCAATGATTTCAGAAAGCTTGACCAGCACGATTGAGTTCATGCCCACCATCACCAGCGCGCCCAGAAGCACCCCCCGCACGCTGCCCAAGCCACCCACGATCACAATGCACAACGCCAGCACGCTGACTTGAAAGTCATAGTTGGCAGGTTCACCGGAACTGCTCAGCCGACTAGCGATGAGCCCACCTGCCAGGCTGGCCAGCGCCGCGCACGATGCGAATGCGAGCATCTTGGTGCGGTCCGGCTTGATGCCCATAGAGCGGCTGGCCAATTCGTCTTCTCGAATGGAGAGCCATGCTCGGCCCATGCGGCTGCGTTCCAACGAACGTTGGCCAATCACCACGATCACCAGAATGGCCAGCATCAGGTAGTACTGACCGGTCTGGCCGAGCGTGTGGCCAAAGATCGAGGGCTTGGCCACGGGATTGATGCCTTGCATTCCCTTGGTGATGGCTTCAAGGTTGATGAGCGTGTCTTTGACTATTTCGCCGAAGCCCAGGGTCACGATGGCCAGGTAGTCACCGCGCACGCGAAGCGTTGGCGCGCCGAGCATGAACCCCGCCACTGCGCCCACCACCAGCGTCACCATGAGCCCCGGCCAGAACCCCACGCGAAAGGGATAAATGTCACACGTACTGATGGCAAATGAGTACGCCCCCAATGCCGCGAATGCCGCCACCCCCAGATTCAGCAGGCCAGTGAACCCGGTCAAGAAGTTCAACCCTAACCCCAGGATGGCGAACACAAAGATCGAGGTCATAGCATCGCTGATCTGGAACGACGCCGGAAGTACGCGCTCACCGAATGGAACCAAGAGCACCACCAACAATATGCACGCGTCAATCAGCAGATACTGCTTGAGCGTGAGCGGGCGGCGCGCCATGGGTTACACCTTCTCCCTGAGCTTGGCGCCAAGCAGGCCGTTGGGGCGGAACACCAATATGAGCACAAGAATGCCGAAGACCACGGCGTTGGTCCAGCGCGCCTCGAGGTACTGATCGCTCATCCCCCGCACCACGCCGATCACCAGTCCGCCGAGCACCGCACCCGGCAGGTTGCCGATCCCCCCCAACACGGCGGCCACGAATGCGTCCATTCCCATCCGGTAGCCCATCTGAAAGCTGATCGTGTTGTTGTACAGGCTGTACACCACTGACGCAAAGCCACCCAGCGCACCACCGATGAAAAACGTGGCGCCGATGACGCGATTGGCATCGATCCCCATCAGGTGAGCTGCCGTTGGATTCTGCGCGACTGCGCGCATCGCCTTACCCAGTTTGGTGAACTTCACCAAGAGCGTGAGCCCCACCATCAACGGCAGGGTCACCGCCAACACCAACAGGTCATTGCTGGTGTAACGCACATCGCTATCAGGCAGGAGCTGCGTGTTGGCGACCAACGGCGGAAAGTCCTTGGGGGCCGCGCTCGAACCGCCGCCGTTAAAAATGTCCATCGGCAGGCCGCCCCAGAAGAGACCGATGTTCACCAGCACAAAACTGGCTCCGATGGCGGCCACCAGCATGGTGAGCTTGCTGGCATTTCGCAATGGCCGGTAGGCCAATCGGTCAATCGTCCAATTCAGGCTGCCGCAAAAGATGGCTGTCACCAGCAGCAGCATGAGCACGCCGCCAAGGCTGCTGACTGATGCCCACTCTGCCATGCCTAGCGCACCCACGATGGTGAGCGCCAGAAACGCTCCCAACATGCACAGGTCGCCATGCGCAAAGTTGATGAGCTCGATGATGCCGTACACCATGGTGTAGCCAATGGCGATCAGCGCAATGATCATTCCATTGCTCAACCCGGTGACCAATTGCTGTGAAAACGCCTCCCACGCGGAGAGCTGACCGTCCGCCCCCGCCAGAACGCACATGGCCACGGATTCCGCCAGCGCGGCGCTTCGCAGCATTATTCACCCTGCGGAGCGTTGGTGTCGGTGGCCGTGGCCGAAGCATCGGGGCCCGCAAGCACCTTCACAAACACAAAGTCGTCGCCCTTGATGGTGTTGCCGCTAATCATCCGGCTGGTGGTGTCCCCGTTTTCATCAAAGCTCCAGACCCCCAGCGCGCCCTCAAAATCCTTGGTGGCGGCCACTGCGGCCAGAATGGAGGCGCGGTCCTTGGCTTCCGCGCGATCGATGGCATCCAAAAGCACTTTGGCGGCCTCGTAGCCGTACACGGCGTATGCCTCGGGGTCCTTGCCGAACTTCTGCTTGTACTTGCCCACGAACTCCGCACCCTTGCCGGTGAGCTTGTCCGCCGGCAATCCGCCGAAGGTGATATAGACACCTCCCGCTTCGGGCTGCACATTCTCGACACCGGCTGAGGTGATAAACGCCTTCTCAAACGTGCCGTCGGGGCTCATGAATGGAGTGTTCATGCCACCGGTACGCATGTCCTTGAGCACCTGTGCACCATTGGATTGCGTGGTACCGCCAAAGTAAACAAGGTCAGGATTGGTGCCGCGAATCTTGGTGACCAGGCTTCGGTAATTGCTGGACTTGGCGTCCAACCCGTCGAACCCAACCACCTCGATGCCGTGGGCGGGCGCGCTTGCCTTAAAGACTTCGGCGATGCCCTTGCCGTACACCTCGCGGTCATGCAGGATGTACACCTTGGTGGCGCCCAATTCCTTGGCCCACGCGGCGGCCACTGCACCCTGCAAATCATCGGTGGGCACGACTCGAAAGTAATTGATCCGACCCGATGGGCGATAGATCGCCGGCTCGTTGGGCTCCCCAAGCCCCGGCTTGGTGAGGCCAGGAGCGGTGTTGGCCGGGCTGATCATCACCAAGCCCGCCTCGTTGAGAATTGGCATTGCGATCTTGGCCGCGCCCGAATTAAACGTGCCGATGTACCCCACCACGGCGGGGTCCTTGGCGGCCTTCTTGGCGTTGGCACCCTCGACTTCTGGATCCCAGTTTCCCCGCTGTGGGCTGGCATCATCCATGTCTTCGTAGTCAATCTCAAAGCCGTCAACTTTGCCGCCCCGCTCTTCAATGGCCATCATGATGCCATTCACCATGGTTTGGGTTTGAGCGTTGGCACTTCCGGTGCGGGGCAGGCTGCTCACGATTTTCAGCCGGTTGCCTACCGGCTGGGGAGCGCTGCCCGGCTGCTTATCGCTGCACGAGACCAGAATCGGCGCGAGAATGCCGAGCACGAGAGCGCCAGCCATGGTGGCCGAGGCGTGAAGTTTGAGTCTGTCCATAGGTGGTTGCAAGAGAATACACGCATACAAACGACATGATGTACTCCCCCGCAGACATCGCTGACGCTCTGGCAACCGGTCTGCAGCAGGCAGCCCACGCACGCGACGCCGAGCAAAGCCCTTTTGGCATTGACGTTCTGGACGAATTGGGCCTTCATCCATTGCTGGCCAGCGGGCTCAAACTTCAGGGATGGGGTGTCTTCACCGAGGAACGCTACCCCTCCGGGCGAGCGCGCCGCCAAAAAACGCACGGAGAGCGCTGCGACTTGGTGGTTACCGCGGATGGTCGTGCATTGCGAGCGCCAGAGGAGCCGGAGAATCTGTTTGAATCTCCCTGTGCTGTGGACCTGGGTGACGCGCTGTGGATTGAAGTCAAATCTGCGCGCGCCTTTCACGCCGACGGCGCTAACCCCCGTTACGCCGCCGAGTTGCTCGGCGCGCCCAGCGAGGATGTGGTTCGCCTGAGCACCGCCCCCGGAGTTCGGCACGCCATGCTGGCGCTGGTGCTCTTTGCGCGCGCTGAGTCGGACGGACGCGAGCACCTCGCGGAGTGGGAGCGCACCATGCACGCAGAAGGACTGCCCGTGGACACGCCCCGAATTCGATCTCTTGCCATCGCCGACAGAATCGGCCACGCCGCATGCCTGATTGCCGTCAGCAGCATTGGAAGAATTCAACACGCTGACTAGCGCCAGCCAGCGTGCGCCGACTCACGCTGCGTTGGTCCGTGACGGGCACCCCAACAAGCCCAGGATCACATTGGCAGACTCTCGCCCAGGGTCATGCCCTTCAAACGTCCGCGCCACCTCATGGAGCCCTTCCGCCATCTGCGCTCTCCATTCGGCGTCATCCAGCATGCGCGCCACCTCCCGCTCCACCGGCCCGATTCCCCCTGAGTACGGCACAAACTCCGGCACCACGCGCCTTCCCGCCACAATGTTGGGCAGCAGGCGATGAGGAGTATTCAGAATGAATCGGGCGATCAGCGCGCTCAGCCAGCCCGTCCAATAGACAGCCACCATGGGCTTCCTTTGGTGTGCAAGGTCCAAGCTCACCGTGCCGCTGACGTTCAGAGCACAATCGCACCACGCAATGGCGCCTTCCGCATCTCCGCTGGCCACCGCGAGCGAGGCGGGCCAACTGGCAAGCCCTGCATCAAACTGCGCCGCACGAATGAGCGGCACCAGATCTTGGTTGGCCGCCATCACCAGTCCGGTCAGATCCGGGCGAGAGTGTGCAAGATGTGCGTACACCTGCAACATGCGATGCATGTTGTCGCGCACCTCGTTTGATCGGCTACCCGGAAGTAGCAGCAGCTTGCGAGCGCCTTTGGCAAACTGCTCGGCGCGCGCCCGGACACGTTCATCCACCGGCACACTGAGCACCGGGTGCCCCACGAACACGGCGTTCACGCCCCGCGAGCGGAACCACTGCTCCTCAAAGGGAAGCAGGCACATGATGACATCTGAAGTGCGCCTCCACTTCCGAATTCGCCAAGGCGCCCACGCCCACAACTGAGGGGCGACTAGGTTGGCCACCTTACTGCGACGCCGCTTTTTCATCCACCACGCGATGTGCCAGTTGGCGGCGGGGCTGTCCACAGGCACGTGAACATCCACGTGGTTGGCAGCCGCCCACTGGCGGATGTCGTGCACGATTCGCCGAACACTGGCAATCTTTGCCAAGCTGCCCAGCGCCATGGCCCCATCGCGCGCGGTTTCTCCCATCAATTCGCATCCGGCCGCCCGCATGCGGGGGCCGCCCCACCCCACCACTCGCACATCGGCATTGGCGGCGCGCAACGCAGCCACCATGGGCGCGGCGTGAGCGTCACCCGAGGGCTCGAAAGCTGTCACCAGTACGGTTGGGGGCTTCGATGACAAGCCGGGCAGGATAGGCCGCGCTACGCTCTCCCGTTCACGCCATGCTTAAGAGAACACACTCGTGCGGCCAGCCACGCCTTTCAGACGCCGGACACAAAGTCACATTGTGCGGTTGGGTGAATACCTATCGCGATCAGGGGCGTGGGCTGCTCTTCATTGACATCCGTGACCGCGAGGGCCTATGCCAGATCGTCTTTGATTTGGAGAGCGGCAGCCCTGAAGTGGTGAAACACGCGCGCGCCCTGCGGCGCGAAGACTGCATCGGCGTTCGGGGAACGCTGCGCAAACGCGCGGGCGATGCCAACCCCAAGCTCCTGACCGGCGAAGTGGAACTCGCGGTGGATGAACTTGAGGTTTTTAACAAGGCGGAAAACCCTCCCATCCTGCCCGACGAGTATGAAGCTGAAAAGATCAACGAAGAGACCCGTCTGAAGTACCGCTACATTGACCTGCGCCGCCCACGCATGCAGCAGATTCTGCGCACGCGTTACCGAATCTCAAAGTTTGTGCGCGACTATTTTGGCGCGCACGGCTTTACTGAAGTTGAGACGCCCCTGCTCATCAAGAGCACACCTGAAGGCGCACGCGACTTCATCGTTCCCGCACGACTCCACCCGGGCATGTGGTACGCGCTGCCACAGAGCCCACAACTCTTCAAGCAAATCCTCATGGTGGCGGGTTTGGACCGGTACATGCAGATCTGTCGTTGCCTGCGCGACGAGGACCCGCGTGCAGACCGCCAAGCTGAATTCAGCCAAATTGACCTCGAAATGTCCTTTGTGGAACGCGAAGATGTCCTGCCGGTCATCGCTGATTTCGCCCGAGGACTGTGGAAAGAGATCCTGGATTACGACATCGGTGTGATTCCAACCATGACGTGGCAGGAGTCCATGGATCGCTTTGGCATCGATCGCCCTGACTTGCGTTTTGGGCTTGAGATCCGCGATATCAGCGACATCCTGGCCACCAGTGAATTCCAGGTCTTTCAACAGGCCCTCGTCAAGCAGCGCGCAGGCCGGAAGGGTTGCGTGAAGGCGATTCGTGTGCCAGGCGGCGCTGAGAAGCTCACGCGCAAACTCACCGATGGGTACACCGAGTTTGTGAAGCAGTTCCGCGTTGGTGGCGCGGCCGTTGCCAAGTTCACCGCCACCGGTTTCGACACCGGTGTCGCCAAGCACCTGGAACCATTCAAAGCCGCCCTGATTCAACGCTTGGGCCTTGAAGTGGGCGATTCAGTGCTGATCGTGGCCGACCATTGGGAGACCGCCACCAAGGCTCTGGGAGAGTTGCGCCTGAAGTTGGCCAAGGACCTGAACTTGATTGACGCCAATGCCTGGAAGTTTCTGTGGGTGATCGATTTTCCCATGTTTGACTGGGATGACGAAGGCAAGCGGTGGGTGGCCATGCACCATCCCTTTACCAGCCCCAACCCCGATCAATTTGATTTGTTGGAGAGCGACCCCGGCAAGTGTCTCAGCGCTGGATACGACCTGGTGGTGAATGGCAGCGAGATTGCCGGCGGCTCAATTCGAATTCATCGGATGGATGTGCAAGAGAAGGTCTTTAAGCTCATCGGGCTTACCGCAGAAGACGCCGAGATGAAGTTCGGCTTCTTGCTCAACGCGCTCCGGCACGGCGCGCCGCCGCACGGAGGCATCGCCTTTGGGCTCGACCGCCTGGTGATGCACTTGGTGGGCACGGACAACATCCGCGATGTGATTGCGTTCCCCAAGACCCAGTCGGGTGCAGACTTGATGATCGATGCGCCCGGACCGATTGATCCGGCGCAGCTCACAGATTGTGGGCTGAAGGTGGAACTCTTGGAACGCAAGCCACAAAACGCCTAGCGACAGGGCTCACCTGTGTGGGGTCAGTCGTCCGGGGCGATCCGAGTCATCACTCTGGCGGCGCCCACATCGCCCCACACATTCACGGTGGTGCGGCACATGTCCATCAGGCGATCTACGCCAATGATCACGCCCATGGCTGCCACCGGCAATCGCTCGGAGCCCAGCGAAGCGTTCACTGCGGTGATCACGATGACCATGGTCACCAGTCCCGCGCTGGGAATGCCCGCAGCCCCCACGGCCGCCAGCGTCGCGGTTGCCACTACCACCGCAAGTTCTCCCACGGAGAGGTCCACCCCAAAGAGTTGGAACAAAAAGACCACCGCCACCGCTTCATAGAGCGCGGTGCCATCCATGTTCATCGTGGCGCCCAGCGGAATGCAAAACCGCGAGGCGCGACGCGAGCATCCGCCTTCGGTTTCGGCAACACGGATGGAGACTGGAATGGTCGCACTCGAACTGGCGGTGGCAAACGCCGTGGCCAGTGCTTCACGCATGGCAAACAAAAACCGGTAGGGGTTGCCCCCTCCGAGCGCAAACTGAATGGCGGGAAGAATGACCAGCGAATGAATGGCCAAGCCACCCACTACGCACGCCATGTACAAACCCAGCGGCCCAAGAATGGTGGCGAGGCCCACCTTTCCAACGCTGGCGCTCACCAAGAGGAACGCACCGATGGGAAGCACCCACAACACCCATCCCACCGCGATGAGCAGTGCGGCGTTCAGTCCTTCAAAGAGTCGCCCGGCAGCGGCGGTGGCTGCTCCACCCATCGCAATGCCCACCCCCAGAATGAGCGCAAACACAATGATCCCCAACGGTTGCCCTTGAGCCATGGCAGAAAACGGATTGGACGGGAGCATCTGCTTGGCAAGAGAAATCCACGCTGAGCCCAATCCCGATGCACCTTCGGACGCCGCGGCCGCTTGCATCGCCGAGTGGCTTTGGTAGTACTCGGTGCCGCTCTGCTTAAGCGCCGCAACTTCCTCGGGGCGCAGACCCTGGCCAGGCGCGATGACCGTAACCAGAGACGCTCCCAACAAGGCCGCAGCCAGCATGGTGATGAGAAAGTACGCCGCGGTGGCCAATCCAAGACGCCCGAGCTTGTTGGGGTCGCCCAGCGATGTCACCCCAGACACCACACTGGTAATGATGAGCGGCAGCACCAATAGCATGAGCGGACGAACAAGAATCAGGTCGCCCGCTAAGAAAAATGCGTCGGGAACACCGGTCCACCCATTTCGAAAAATCAACTCGCCAAAAAACACCCCGGCGACCAGCGAGACAATGCTCCCCGTGGCGATCCACTGCTCCTTGCGTCCGAGTGCGGCGGCCATGTTCCACTCTCGCTGCGGCTCTACACCGCGTTAGTGATGTCCTTGCGCGGCCAGCCAGCGTTCGCAATCGATGGCGGCTTGGCAGCCCATCCCTGCCGCGGTAACCGCTTGGCGATACACGCTGTCCGACACATCTCCTGCTGCAAACACCCCTGGAATGTTGGTGTGGCTGGTGCGGGTGCGCAGTGCAACGTATCCCTTGTCATCAAACTCCAGCCCGCTGTCCTTCAAAAACGCGGTGGCTGGTGAGTGGCCGATGGCAATAAAGAGACCCTTCACCTGAAGCTCGCTGGAAGCTTTCGTCACCAGATTCTCCAGCTTCACGGCGGTGATGGTGGACTCGCCCACCACGTCCGTCACGTGTGAGTTCCAGACCACCTCAACCTTGGGGTTGTCTAGGACCCGTTCCTGCATCGCTTTGCTGGCACGGAAAGAATCGCGGCGATGGATCAAGAACACTTTGCTGGCGAACTTAGTGAGATAGGAAGTCTCCTCCATGGCGGTGTCTCCACCACCCACCACGGCAACTGGTTGATTGCGAAACACAGGCAGTGCGCCGTCGCACACCGCGCACGCGCTCACTCCTCCGCCGCTGGTGGCTAGGCGCAATTCATTGGCAAGACCCAACCAATTGGCGGTGGCGCCGGTGGCCACGATCACCGCGTGAGCAGCCACGGTGCCCCCTTCACTGGTGTGCAACTTGAAGGGCGATCCGCCAAACTCCACGCGGTCGATGTTTTCCTCGACCACCTGCGTGCCAAATCGTTCCGCCTGTTCACGAAACTTGGCCATCATTTCCGGCCCAGAAACTCCGTGGGGGAACCCCGGATAGTTTTCCACCTCCGTGGTGAGCATCAACTGTCCGCCCGGCAACACCGGGGCAGGGTTGGTTGCCGGAACCCCCACATACACCACCGGGTTCAAATTGGCGCGCGCTGCGTAAATGGCGGCCGTCCAGCCTGCGGGGCCGGAGCCAATGATCACCACGTTGTGGGGGCGTTCGCTCGCTGCCATAGGGGTCCTGCTTCCCCGGTCAGGGCTTGGCCGCCTGTTGGCGAGCGACCGCGCGCAACGGAGGCCATGCGATGAAATCGCCGCTCAGGCCATCATCCGTGGCGGCCACTCCGCCCGAGTTCTCTTTGTCATAGCCCATGGCATAGAGCAGCGCTCCGGTGAGTTCAACTCGACCGAACTCTTGCGAGTCCACGGTCTTGGGCGCAGACAGCAGGTCGTACTGCCAGCGCCCATACTGCGGGTCAAAGGGGTCGTAGTCAAAACGCTTGCGCACGAATTGCGAGTAGGACTGATCGAGCGATCGAGGCCAGGTGCCAAGATCGCGATGCCATGCGCAGAGTCCACACGTGAGTACCAAGCCGTTCAACTCAGCATTGGCGCGCTTTCGCAGTGCAAAGATCGACTCCAAGTCCTTGGCCAACAAAATGACCATGGCGTAACGCACGCGGTTGGTCTTGGAGAGCGCCGTGGGATTGTCCAGCAACGTGTCAAAGTAGCGAACCCGCCAACGCCGCCACCAATCGTCGTAAATGCTGGTGAGCTTGGCCCTCGTGGCATCAAGTGAACCATGAACTTCAGCAATGCTCTCCCAGCGACGTGCCGCACCGAAGTACGAGAGCGGCTCATTCTTGGCCTGAATCGGTGGCAAAATGGCGGCAAACTTGGAGCGGTCGGGCTGGCCGCGTGCGTCGAACATGTCTTCAAGCGCGGCTTCAGCCACGATGCGATCGCCTTCGGGCATTTCAAGGCGGTGCAAGCGCTCGCGATCTGAGGGACGCACGAATGGGTAGCCGTCCAGCGCATACTGCTTGAGTGTGGCGGCAGGAATGTCATTGAGGAAGGTGTAAAAGAAGTCGCGCTGCATGGAGCAGAGGCGAGAGATGCCTTCAAGCGCGTAACGCTTCTCTTCAAGCAACTGTTGATCGGCCACCTGCCGCATCAGCCGCAGCGAGGCCAAGCCCAAACTCATGGCTTCGTCAAACTTCTTTTCTTCGCCAAGGCGGTACATCTCTGCGGCCACGTACGCGCCGATCCGTTCCCAAGCCTTTAGATAGGAGGGATTGGTGACGAACTGGTTTTCCCCATCACCGATGGCGATGAAGATGCCCTTCTCTGCGAGTTCGGGCGGCACATTGGCGCGCCCGTAGGGCATGCCGAACACGAACGCCTTCTCGCTGGCGCGCAGCGCCTTGGCCATCTCGGGGTTAGCCGCAGCCCACTCCTTGACGGCCGCCCAATCTTCCATTCCAGGCCACACTGAGAGAAGATTGAAGTTGTCCCCAATGGAGGCTGGAGGCGCGGTGAGGTTGGCGTAGGCCTGCATGACAGGCTTCCAACTCTTGTTTGCCTCTGTCACCGCAGCAAGAGGAGCGTTTAGGGCGGCCGCAGCCTTGGCTTCGTCCGCCCGGACCGGGTTGGCAGTCACAGCGGCGCTCAACAGCGCCACCGCAGCAGTCAGAATGGTGTTTCGAATCATGGGTGTGATGTGTGGCGGCACGCCACGGAGTTGGAAAGGGTAGCACAAACTGCGGTAGACTCCTCCCCTTTCCCGCCGTTGCACGGCGGCTTCCGCGCTGTGTGCGCACCACCGCGCCGCTCTTGCACCCGTGGGTGCACTCGGCGCATTTCTTGGAGACTTCCGATGCTTGTTGGCGTTCCCACCGAAGTGAAGCCTGATGAGTTCCGAGTTGGCATGCGGCCAGTTGGCGCCGAACTCATGGTGCGGGATGGGCACACCGTGCTCGTGCAAAGCGGCGCGGGACTCGGCAGCGGATTCTCCGACGAACTCTATGCCGCCGCCGGCGCACGAATCGTTCCCACCGCGGCCGACGTGTGGGGCAAGGCGGACATGATCGTCAAGGTGAAGGAGCCCCAGCCACAAGAAGTGGCCGCCATCCGCGAAGGGCAGACCATCTTTACGTACTTCCACTTTGCGGCCGACAAGGAACTCACCGAGGGCTGCCTAAAGCAGAAGTGCATCAGCGTGGCCTACGAAACCCTGACGGACAACGACGGCGCTCTGCCCCTCCTTACCCCCATGAGCGAGGTGGCCGGCAAACTCTCCATTCAAGAAGGAGCCAAGTTTCTCGAGCGGCCCTTCGGCGGC
This sequence comes from uncultured Isosphaeraceae bacterium, assembly GCA_964640485.1. Lineage (GTDB taxonomy): Bacteria > Planctomycetota > Phycisphaerae > Phycisphaerales > SM1A02 > CAZXGD01. Next base: position 76,784 of record CAZXGD010000002.1, read on the forward strand.
AAGGGCGTATTGCTCGGCGGAGTACCCGGAGTGGAGCCGGGGCACGTGCTCATCATCGGCGGCGGAGTGGTGGGAACCTGTGCGGCCACCGTTGCGGCGGGTATGGGTGCACAAGTGGTGATTTTGGACATCAACACTGATCGCCTGCGTCGCTTGGCTGAGTTCATGCCAGCCAATGTGCAGGTGATTTACAGCGACCCTCACGCTATTCGCGAACGCCTGAACTGGGCGGACCTCATCGTGGGCGCAGTGCTGGTGCCTGGAGCCAAGGCCCCCAATCTCATCCGCCGTGAAGACCTGAAGCACATTCGCCCCGGCAGCGTGATTGTGGACGTGGCCATCGACCAAGGCGGATGCGTGGAAACCGCTCGAGTGACCACTCACCGTAATCCCGTCTATGAAGTGGATGGCGTGGTGCACTACTGCGTGGGCAACATGCCCGGCGCGGTGGCACGAACCAGCACCCTGGCGCTCACCAATGTCACACTGCCTTGGGCGCTCAAATTGGCCAAGCACGGCGCGCAGAAACTCTGTCAGATGGATCACAATTTTGCCAACGCGGTGAATACTTGGTTCGACAAACTCACCAACGCCCCCGTTGCGGAAGCGCACGGCATGACCTACACGCCGCTTGAAGAAGCCATGCGCGGAACCGCAACTGCGGGACGGCGATAAAGGCGATGCCCACCCCTGATCGTTGCAACACGCTCTTGGTTGGCACTGGCGGCCGAGAGCACGCTCTGGCGTGGAAGCTCAAGCAGTCCGCCCGTTTGGGCGAGCTCTGGGTGCAACCCGATGCCAACGCAGGCATTCTGTCGCTAGGCAAAATTTGTGACGCACCGTTCTCACCTCGCGAGCGATTCTTCCTAAAGAGTTGGCTGGACGCTCATGACATTCACCTTGTGGTGATCGGTCCTGAGGGCCCCTTGTCAGAAGGCTTGGCCGATGACTTGGCCGCCCCACACCGGCGGATCTTTGGCCCGGTCAAGGACGCCGCGCGCTTGGAGTTTGACAAGGCATTCGCCAAGCAGGTGATGAAGCAGGCGAGCGTGCCCACAGCGGACGGCCGCACCTTCACGAACTTCGCGCAGGCGCACGCGTACGTCATGGCTCGAGATACGCCGGTCGTGGTGAAGGCTTCTGGCTTGGCGGCGGGCAAGGGCGTGGTGGTGTGCGATGACACCCTGCAGGCTGTGGCGGCCGTTGAACGAATCATGAAAGCGCGCGAGTTTGGCGATGCTGGTTCCACCGTGGTGGTTGAGGAGCGGTTGGTGGGCCAGGAACTCAGCGTGCTGGCTTTGGTTGATGGGCGCACGATCAGCGTGCTGGATCCGTGCCAAGATCACAAGCAGGTGGGAGAGGGAGATACGGGCGCCAACACCGGCGGGATGGGCGCGTATTGCCCAACACCGCTCGCCACCGAGGCGCTCATGCAAGAGGTGAGCCGCGAAGTACTGGTCCCCACTGTGGACGCACTGCGCCGGGAGGGTGTGGAGTTCCGCGGCGTGCTCTACGCCGGCCTCATGCTCACAGCCGGGGGACCCAAAGTGCTTGAGTTCAATACCCGGTTTGGCGATCCCGAGACTCAGCCGCTCATGGCCCGCCTGCAGGGCGACCTGGTGGACATTCTTTGGAAGACCGCCGGTGGACAACTGGACGAGACGGAGGTGAGTTTTGACCCTCGTGCCGCCTGCTGCGTGGTGGTCTGCGCGCAGGGGTACCCCGGCTCGGTGCGGAAGGGCGAAGCAATCACGGGGATCCAAGAGGCAGAACTCAGCGCCCAACCTGGCGAGTCAGTGATCATCTTTCACTCCGGCACCAAGCGAAACAAGAATGGCGAAGTGATCACCAACGGAGGCCGGGTGCTCAGCGTCACCGCCCTTGCCAATGACTTGGCCGCTGCTCAACAAGCCGCCAATCGGGCCGCCGGCCTGATTCGCTTTCCCGGTGCGTTCTTCCGCCGGGACATCGGCCACCGAGTCTTGAATCCCCGAACCCCGGCCCCCACCGCCTAATTCGCCCTGAACTGGGTATTCCCGGCGGTTGTTCAGTTAGTTGTGCTTGTGGGGGGATCAGGTTGGAAGTACCTTTCGTATGACCTGTTATCCGCGGTAGGAGGCGCCTCCTGCCTGCGGTGGTGTTATGGACTACGTTTGGAGAGCTTCCCATTGGACGGGAAGCTGGAGATCTGAATCATGACGCATGCTTCCGTCATTCGCCTCGCATCCACCCTCGTCCTTGCGGCGATCACAACTGCCATGACCCCAGCGGTCATGGCAACTGCTCCGGTGGATGGCGTACGGCCCACTGCTCTCAATGCTCCCAGCGCTGGAGATCTGGTGGGGCCGCCCGTGTCGGGCAGTTCCAACTTGCTCCCGCGAACCCGATGGAACAAGAAGTCCAGCACTGACCTTGTGCTACCAGTCGACCCTCGCACGGGTGCGGCCATGTGGACGGGCCGTCTGATTGTGAAGTTCAAGGACGAACTCAAGGTTCGCGCTGATCGCGGTCCGACGCAGTTCGCCGCACAGGCCGATGGCCGAGCGCTGCCAGAAATCGCAGCTCAGTTGCAAAGCGCAGGCGGCACCATTCAACAGGCGATCAATCGCCCCGTGGCAGATCTTGAAAGGCTGGAGCTCAAGGCTCGCACTCTGAGCGGCAAGGAACAGCCAGACCTTGCGTCCATGATGTACGTCAACGTCGCACCCGGCCGACTCTTGGATGCCGCACGCGCGTTCAACGACATGAGCATCGTGGAATGGGTTGAGTTTGACCGCGTGATCATCCCTGACGGCGGCGGAACCAACATGTCCCCGCAATACGGGTGCGGACAGAATGGCGCCGGCGATGACACGGGAGCAAACAACTGCTACACCACCGCCATGGCTGGGCGCTGCAGCGCCATTGCAGGCGGAAATGGCTGCAACAATGTGGGCGCCTGCAACCAGGACCCCATTCCCGTGCCCTGCCAGTTCGGCTGCAACAACACCGCGTGCTGCGATCTGGTTGCGGACATCCTGCCAGGATGCAACGATGCTGCGGATCCACGCGGTTGGGATGCTCTCTGCGCCACGTACGCCAACATCTACTGCAACGGAAACATTTACAGCGGATCCCCGCCGATCGCAGGCGGCATGACGGCCCCTCTGGCCTTCTACCGCTATGACCCATGCTTTGCATTGCGCGGACCTGTGGACGTCTCCGCCACGGTGGTAGCCATTCAAGGTACGGCTGTTGATCTAACCACCGCGGGCCCGGGCGGCGCCGGAATCGCTCCCGTCGTCACTACCCAACTGATGACTTACACGTTGGCTTCGGATGGGACCGTTGACCCAACGACGCTTGGCTTTGTGATCTACGGAGTTCCATCGGACGAGGCCGCACCAGATGTTGCTGCACAGGCGCTGCCAGACCCGAGCTTGGAAGGCGCACAGGTTTCGCTTTCTGCGGGCTGCTTTGTGGAACACCCATTCGTGGGATGCTCGCAAAGTTCATGCTGCGTCTATGTGTGCCGCAACGATCCGAGCTGCTGCACTGTTGAGTGGGACTCCGGCTGCGCCACCGCCGCACTTGCGGCTACTGCGCTCGCCGCCGCTCCCTGCACCGCGCCGTCGCTGCCTCCAGCGGTTTTTGCGCCCGGTGTGCTGCCTTCTCCCTGGGTGACCGGTGGTCAGGCCTCCAACGGACGCGCACGCGGATATCAGGTCTACTCATTCGTGCAGCCAGTGCTAGGCCCGGCCGACGTGCTCCCAGCAGGCGTGGGGCCAAACGCGGGGGCAGTCTTCCCCCCCACTGTTCGTGTAAATGCTGACTCCCCAAGCGCGCGTGACGACACCACCACTCAGTTGGGAACCTTGCAGTTCCTCACGGGTGGCTACCGCGGCGGCGGCTACGACCTTGAGGGCTTTGAGCTCTTGGCCTCACAGTTGGGCATCCCAACCTCAGGCACCCGCGGAAAGGGCATTGCTGCAGCAGTGATCGAGCATGCCGCCTACGTGAACCATGAGGACTTGATCAACCGCACCACCGCCGAGCCCAATCAGACCCAGGTGCTCATCGTGGAAGATCCGATTAACCCAAATCACGGCACCGCCGTCTTGGGAATCATCGGAGCCGAAGCGAACAACTTTGGTGTGACAGGAATCGCCCCGCAGTGCGACCTGCGCTTCTATCCCATCGTCAGCCGTGAAGAGGGTTCGCGCGTGCTGAACGCCATCGCGAATGCCATCATCGACATGGAAGAGGGCGACCTCATGAACATGTCCATCGGCATGGGCGGCGGATTGACGATGGCCGGTTTCCTGCCAACCTTCACGCTCATCAGCGTGGGCACAAGCGTGGGAATCACTTCCATCATTTCGGCGGGCAATGACGCCTCGCCGGTGATTACGGTGCCTGAAGGCGCGGCGGACGACAACGCCGACAGCGGCGCCATTGTGGTAGGAGCGTGCTGGCCCGGATTCCAGAACGGCCTGCTCACTCCAACCGCTACTGCTCCTGGACCATTCCCGGGCAACAACTACTGCCGGTTGAACTTCAGCAACTTTACGGATCAGGAAGCTGACCGAGGCGGGCAAGTGCATGTGTGCGCGTGGGGCACAGCCATGACCACCTGCGGCTACGGTGACTTGTTCCGTGGGCTGAACGATTCGCCGGACGCGCTCCAGGTCAACAATCTGCGCACCTACACCACGCAGTTCAACGGGACCAGTTCTGCGGCCCCCATGATCTGCGGCCTTGCAGCCCGTGCGCAGTGCTTTGCGGAGGCTTACTTCGGTGCGGTACTCCCGCCAAACTCGTTGCGCGCGGCGTTGACCACTCCCGTGTACCTGCAGTGCGGAATGGATTACGCCAATCCCAACTTCCCGGGGTATCCGGAAGACGGGTCGCCATTCGCTGGAGACTTGGTGCCCATCAGCGCTGGCGGTCAGTTGGCGGCCATCGGCGGCTTCCCCAACGCGCGAGGGGTACTGGCCTACATCGTGGCCAACACCTTTGGTGGCTCTCCCGTCAACGTGGACGTCATCACGGGCACGTTGGTCGGTGGCAATCAGTTCTCGCTGCGCCAACTGGACGGCATTTCGCTCAAGGTGAGCGGAGTGCGTAAGACTGCGGGCAGCGGTGGCCAGGGATATGGCCCGCTCTTGCTCTACCCCTTCTCAGGCAACACCACTGACGTGCAGGTGAACTTGGTCTCCGTGCAGAATGTTGACCAAATCAACACATTGCAAATGGGAGCGGTGAGCGCGGTCAGCTCAGCCGTTCCAGTGGCCGAGATCGCCTACTTCTACAACCGCGTACAGAACCGGTGGAAGTCGTCGGGATGGGCCAGTCTCTCCACGGCCTTCCCGGTAGGCCCGCAGATCTATACGCCAATCGGCGATCCGCGTGAGTACGCCATTCAGAACCCCACCGGTACGGGCTCCACCATTTATGCCCGTGTTTACACGTGCGCGCTGGCGCCCGGTGGCTACACCGTGCACCACGACCTGCTCACGCTGGTGGTGAACATCGACCTGCAAGACGCAGGCGGTGGCGGTGGTGGTGGCGGCAATCCATAACTGCTTGCATGGACCCTAAGGGGTCTCCGTCAGATTCCAACAGCCCCCGGTGCCCGCAAGGCATCGGGGGCTTTGCTTGGCGGCTCTAATTCCGCGGTTTGGAGCCCCGGCGCCCATATGTCCACTCGTACAGTGTTCACTTCTATGAGCGCGCTTCGTCCACCGCCTGATTCCACCACTGCGCCCACGATGCGCAGTTTGGTTGAGGTTGCGTGGACAATCTCCGCGCGCGCATCCGGCGGGCCGCGCACCTACGCAAGTGCCGTGTTGCATGTGGAGTGCTCTTGGGGTACCCACCGCGACAGCACTCGGGGTCCCACCCAGACGTGGACTGCCCAAACGGCCAGCCTCTCCGCCCGCGTGCTCTCCGGCGCCTTGGTGCGTCCCGTCTCGCTTGCCCCGTCGTGCACGGCCCGCGTGGAGTGCCGCGCACCGTGGACGCACATTCACCTGTGCTGCGAGACCACCGGAGACCTCTTGCTGAATGCCAGCTTTTTTCAGGGGCGGCTGATGTACGCCACCGGTCTCCTGCCCCAGCGCGCTGGGCTGCAGGGTGCCACTTACGATGCTCCCACCGGCACGCTTGACGAACTACCAACGGAGTGAGCCGCGCGCAAAAAAGCAGGCGGCCCGTCCATGTGTGACACAGGTCTGGACAGACTCGTGCGTCAACGGTGCGGGCCGCGAGCGAGCAACGGACAGGGCGGGATTCGAACCCGCGATACAGGGAATACCCCGTATACCGGTTTAGCAAACCGACGCCTTCAGCCACTCGGCCACCTGTCCGGTTTGAGGCGCGCAAGTCTAGCACAGCCGCGATGCCCGAGCCACAAGGGCGCGTAGGCCAGCATGCCCCCGTACCCTGCCACTCTCCAATGGACGAATTGTTCACCAACCTTTGGCTGCTGATCACCGAACCGGGAAATCTACGCGCCAATCTGGCCACGACCGTGTCTAGCTCAGGCTGGCTGAGCTATGTGCTGCTCTTTCTCATTGTGTTTTGCGAAACCGGATTGGTGGTCACACCATTCCTGCCCGGTGACAGCCTGCTCTTTGTGACCGGTTTTGTGTGCGCCACCGTGGAGAGCAAGGCATTGCAGGATGGCGTTGCCCCTGCAGTTCGCGCCGACATCATGGCGGTGGTGCTCTTTGTGGCCGCCGTGATCGGCGATGGCGTTAACTACCACATCGGTCGCGCGGTGGGGCCGATCGCATTCAGCGGAAGATTTCGTTGGCTTAAGAAGCAGCACTTGGATCGCACGCATGCGTTCTTTGAAAAGCACGGCGGTCGGGCGATCGTGTTGGCGCGCTTTGTTCCCATCGTGCGCACGTTCGCGCCGTTCGTGGCGGGTGTGGGAACCATGACGTACCGCACCTTTTTCTTTTACAACGTGTTGGGTGCCCTGCTGTGGGTGGGGCTGCTCATGGGCGCCGGATACTGGCTTGGCGGTCTGGACTTTGTGCAGGCACACTTTGAAAAAGTGGTGCTGGGAATCATCGTGGTGAGCGTGATGCCGCTGGCGTGGGAGTGGTGGAGAGTCAGGCGGAGCGCGGCCAGTGCCGTACACTAATCGGCCCTGATATGAAGATCCACGAATACCAAGCACGTCAACTCCTTGCCGATTCTGGAATCGCGGTTCCGCCGGGACGCATGATCGTTCGCCGTGAAGACGCTGCACCCGAAGCACGCCAACTTCTGGCTGGTGGCGCAGGCATTGTGGTGGTGAAGGCTCAGGTACACGCCGGCGGACGCGGGAAGGCCGGATTTGTAAAGGTCTGCAAGACTACGGAGGAAGTGGACAAGGCCGCCTTTTTCATGCTCACCAATCGAATGGTGAGTCCTCAGACTCCCCCCGAAGGGTTGGTGGTCACCCGCCTGCTGATTGCAGCCGGAGTGGACATCGCCAAGGAGTACTACTTGGCCATCGTGAGCGATCGTGTGCACAAGACCAGCACGCTCATCGCGAGCGCTGAGGGGGGCGTCGACATTGAGCACGTGGCGGCGACTCGCCCTGAAGCCATCGTGAAAGTGGCGCTCGACCCTCTTCTCGGCCTGCAGCCGTTCCAGGCGCGCCAAGTGGCCTTTGCACTCGGCTTCAAAGGCAAGCAGGTCAACCAAGCGGTTGACATCATGCTCAAACTCGCGGGGCTGTATCTGGCCAAGGATGCCAGCTTGGCGGAGATCAATCCACTGGTGGTCACGCCTCCCACGGCTGAACATCCAGACGGCCGTGTCATCGCCATCGATGCCAAATTCAACTTTGACGACAACGCGCTCTTTCGGCACCCGGACCTTCGTGCCATGTTCGATCCCTCGGAGGAGAATCCCGCTGAACTTCGAGCGAGGGATTTTGGTCTGAACTACGTGGCGCTGGATGGCAACATCGGATGCCTTGTCAACGGCGCGGGTCTGGCCATGTCCACCATGGACATCATCAAGCTTCACGGGGGCGACCCCGCCAATTTTCTGGACGTGGGCGGTGATGCCAGCGAAGAGGCAGTCACCGAAGCATTTCGTATTCTGCTGGGCGATGGCCGCGTCAAGGGAGTGCTGGTCAACATTTTTGGCGGCATCATGCAGTGCGATCGAATCGCGCGTGCCATTGTGAATTCAGCGCGAACGGTGGGGTTCAAGGTCCCTCTGGTGGTTCGATTGGAAGGCACCAATGTGGGCGAGGCTCGCAAGATTCTGGATTCCGCCCGTGCCGAACTACCCACCATGCAATCCGCCACCGATCTCACAGACGCTGCGCGCCGTGTTTGCGCCGCGGTGGCCTGATTCGACCGAGCACATTGCCCCATGCTGGTTCTCTTTGATATTGACGGCACGCTGCTCACCAGCCTTCGCGCCGGCCTTGCCGGAATGCAAATGGCCATGCGGGAACTTCACGGCCTGGACGTGAGCTTTGAGGGAATCGAGATTGCAGGCCGACTGGACACGTTGATCTGGCGCGATCTGGCCGCTCGTCACGGCCTACCCAACGACCTTGCGGCCCACCAGACTTTTCGGGAAACCTATTCGTGCTGCCTTGCCAGGGTGCTGGCCGAGAACAACTCTGCGCGAGCACTGCCCGGCACCCACGCCCTGGTGGACGCCGTGTGCGCCGCACCTGGGGTCACCACGGGCCTGCTCACCGGCAATTACCAAACCACCGGAATGCTCAAGGTGACCCACGCAGGATTCAAAGCTGAGTCCTTCGTGGTGAATGCCTGGGGAGACGAAGGCCCAGACCGCCGCAGTTTGGTGCCGGTCGCCATGCGTCGCTACCAGTCTCGGCATGGTCACGCCGTACCCCCGGAACGCGTGCTCATCATCGGTGATACGCCTCACGATGTGGACTGCGCCAAAGCGCACGGTGCACGCGTGCTGGCCGTGGCCACCGGCCAGTTCACCGTGAGCGATCTCCAAGCAACCGCTGCAGATCGCGTGGCTGCCGACCTCTCCGACACCGGCGCACTTGCCGAGTGGATCCTCAAGGGCTGACTACGAGCCGCGCGCCAAGCGGTCGCGCAAAGGCATGAGAATGTGCGGCACCAGGCGCTGTTCCACCAAGCGCTCGCCATGTCCGGCCAGCGCCGCAAAGTGCATGGGTAGGTCCGTGAGTTTGGCGACGGTGCCGTTGCGCCGCACGGTGAGCATGACGCTCAGGGGCTCCTGACCATCACGGTGTACGGTGGGTTCCTGCCGCATCAGCCGGGTCTTGATTTCCAGATAGACATGCAGGTCGGGTGAGTCCGCCAAGGCGAGCGCGACAAATGGCTGGCAGTCCAGCGTGACATCATTGGCGGTGTTGGCAAAATCCGCCATGGCGCTTGACCCAAGGAGCGCGTCCAACACAACTTCGTCTCGGTTGCCTTCGCACTCAAAATCAAAGACCCAGACCAATTCCAGATGATCAACATCCAGTGGGCTGATGGAGAGGAAGAATGGTGCAACTTCAAGCACCAGTCGGTGAAGACGGTACGCCTGCTCCACACTGGGTGGATTGACGTATCCGCTCTTGAGAGAAGTCTGGCGCATGGCCACCCAGACGAATTCCTTCTCGCCGTCCTCGGACTCCAACGCCACTTCGCCATCGTTGTAGCGCTCTAGTTTTTTGAGCCTTGGGAACTCCTTGCGAAGCCTGCCAAAGAGGTCAAGCACTGGCTCGCGTGCACCAGGCAAGTCCATCTTGAGTGCTAACTTCTGGTTGATACAGAAGTCGCGGCAAAGGAGTTCAAAGTCAGCCATTGGCGTGCGCTGCGGTTACACGCCAGCGGCGGCGCGGTGTGCCATGGTTGCGGCGATGCGCTCTCTGGCTTGGCGAAGTTTCTCGGCCTGCACCTGGCGCTGTTTGCGGCGCCAAGCAAGAATCCTCCAGACCGCCAACACCAAGATCGGCAACAGCACGATCACCAGAAGCCCAGCCAGCAAAGGGATGATCAGCGCCATCACCACCATAATGAAAGAAAGCACCGATTCAATCATTCCGTAGATGGGATTGAGCCACCCTATGGTGAGCACGGAACTTGAAAGCCTTCCTGCGATTGAAGCCGCCTCCACACCCGCCGCGGTGCCCATTCCCGCCACAATTCCCAGAGACCACGCCACACTGGGGTGCATGATCGGATCGGGTCCGCTGGTGAGCCCAAGCAGCGGAACGGTCATCAGCAGAGCACCAGCGGCTGCCGAGAGCGGAATGGCCAAGACATCCAACGCGTGATCCACCCACGGGAACATGAATCCCACCACTTCCAGGACTGAAGCCACTCCAAAAACTACAACCGCGGGAGTTTCACCCATCCACAGAAACGCCGTGGGCAAATCCACTTTGCCCCACTTGGCCGCAATCGAAAAGATGAAGAGCGGCAGAAACACCCGCAAGCCGCATGCCGCCGCCAACCCCAGCCCTGTGCAGACAGCGAGAATGATCTGCACGGCGAGGGGTACCTCAGCTGACCTTGGCGTCCAGGTACTTCTCCACGGACTTCAGGTCAGCCATGATCTGAGGGGTGAGTCGAAGCGTAAACGTTGCGCCTTTGCGCACCGTAACCACCTTGGTGCACTCGACACGCGCCAGCCAGATACGACCGGCGCGGGCGCACCGGCGATTCTTGGAGCGCAGGCGATCGATAGCCAGGTTGGTGAGCGCGCGCTGAACCGACGGGTTCATGCGCATGAGGCGATGAATGGTCTTCTGCCGCCGAGGCTCCGCGGGGACTTCCTTGATGGTGAATTGAACGGTGGAGCTAGGGGCAAGAGTGGTCATAGTGGGGCCTTCGACAATTCGAGCCGCGTAGTGTAGCGGTGATCCCGTGGCATGGCTACGACCTTGTCGGACGTGCGGAATCTCACGCACTTATCGGACAACACCCGCCCTCAGTCCACCTACCCTTTGAGGCATGGAACGCCTTCGAATCGGCTGGATTGGCACAGGGGTCATGGGTCGATCGATGGCTGGACACTTGCTTACAGCGGGCTACCCACTACACGTGTACACGCGCACCCGTGCGCGTGCAGAACCGCTGCTGGCGATGGGTGCCAAGTGGGCGAGCTCGCCAACTGCCGTGGCAGAGCAGAGCGAGGTGGTCTTTTCTATCGTGGGAAATCCGCAGGACGTAGAAGCCGTGCACTTGGGACCCGAGGGCACCCTGCGCGCGGCCACATTGCCGGCACTGCTCATCGACATGACCACCAGCAGTCCCGACCTTGCTCAGCGGTTGGCTCAGCAGGCGATGGCTCGCGGGGTGGGTTGTCTTGACGCACCCGTCTCCGGCGGGGACGTGGGGGCACGCCATGCCACACTCTCCATCATGTGCGGCGGAAGTCAGCAGGACTTTGACCGCGCACTCCCCCTGCTGCAACATCTGGGCAAAACCATCGTGCTCCACGGGGAGGCCGGCTCGGGGCAACACGCCAAGATCGTGAACCAAATCTTGATCGCCGGATGCATGCTGGGCATTGCAGAGGGTTTGAGTTACGCGCGCAAGTCAGGGCTGGAACCCGCCCGCGTCTTGGAGTCTGTAAGCACTGGCGCCGCAGGAAGCTGGGCACTTGCCAATCTGGCACCTCGCGCTCTCAAAGGTGATTTTGCCCCCGGCTTTTTCATTCAGCACTTTGTGAAAGACTTGGGCATCGCTCTGGCCGAAGCGCGCCGGCTAAAGCTGGACCTACCCATGACACATCTTGCGGAAATGACATATTCCCGACTGGTTTCCCTAGGGCACGCCCATGCGGGAACTCAGGCGATTGTCCATGCGTACGCCTAAAGATTCCACGTGCGGCCGCGCACTTTCTATGCTTTCCAAACCTCCACTATGAGCACAGTCACACAGCACGACATTGCCGCCATCGAGCAGCGCGTCAAGGACACCACCGCACCCTTTGGTCACCTTCAGCAGGAACTGGAACACGTCATCGTGGGCCAGCGTGAACTGCTGCAGAGCTTGGTGATCGGATTGCTCTGCAATGGGCACATTCTCATTGAAGGCGTGCCTGGGCTGGCCAAGACAACTGCCGTGGCCACACTTGCGGCGGCCATTCGCACGACATTCCATCGCATTCAGTTCACCCCCGATCTGCTCCCTTCTGACTTGATCGGAACCATGATCTACAACCCTTCGTCTCACCAATTCAGCGTGAAGAAGGGGCCAGTGTTTGCCAACATCGTGCTGGCCGATGAGATCAACCGCGCGCCCGCCAAAGTGCAGAGCGCGTTGCTTGAGGCCATGCAGGAGCGGCAGGTGACGATCGGCGGCGAGACCTATCCGCTGGATGACCCATTCCTAGTGCTGGCCACCCAAAACCCCATTGAGCAGGAGGGCACGTATCCGCTGCCCGAAGCTCAAGTGGATCGATTCCTGCTGAAGGTTGTGATCACCTATCCCACCCGCAGCGAGGAGCGCCAGATTCTGGAGCGCATGAGTCGCACCACGCAGAAGTTGGTGGTGAAGCCCATCATGCAGCCCGAGCAGATTCGCGCGGCGCGCGCGGTGGTGGACGACATCTTTGTCGACGACCGCATCAAGGACTACATCGTGAGCTTGGTGGTGGCCAGCCGAGATCCGGGCGCGCATCGCGTACCCGTGAAGGATTTGGTGCAGTACGGCGCCAGCCCGCGCGCCACGATCGCTCTGGTGCAAACCAGCCGAGCCAAAGCTTTTCTGGATGGCCGCGGATATGTGGTGCCGCAAGACGTGAAGGACATGGCGCCCTTGGTGCTCCGCCACCGGCTTGGGCTCAGCTATGAGGCTGAAGCGCTGGAAAAGAGCAGCGACGACGTGGTGCGCGCGCTGCTTGAACATGTGCCGGTTCCGTAACCAGCCCTTGATGTTGGATTGCGCTTTTCCTTCTTGGCCCCCCTTTCTCCATGCAGACCTCAGAGCTCCTTCGCAAGGTTCGCCGAATTGAGATTCGCACATCGCATCTGGTGAGCGATGTGCTTGCGGGGCAGTTCCGCTCTGCATTCAAAGGGCGCGGCATGGAGTTTGAGGAGGTTCGCCCCTACCAGTACGGGGATGACGTTCGCAGCATCGATTGGAACGTCAGCGCACGCATGGGGGCCCCGCACATCAAGCTCTTTCGTGAAGAGCGCGAACTGACCGTGATGCTTGCCGTGGACCTGAGCGGCAGCCAGAACTTTGGCACACACACGCAACTCAAACGCGAACTCGTGGCCGAGATCGCCGCCACGGTGGCCTTTAGCGCCATCAGATCCAATGATCGCGTGGGGCTCATCTGTTTCACTGACCAGACTGAGTTGGTGGTGCCCCCGCGCAAGGGGCCCCGCCACGTGCTGCGCATCGTGCGCGATCTTCTGGCGTTCCAACCGGCGCACCGAGGTACAGAGATCGGTGATGCCGTGGATGAGGCCAACCGCATTCTCAGCCGCCGCGCCGTGCTCTTTGTGGTGAGCGATTTTGTGAACGGATCTGGTTCTGCGGGCTTACGGAGCGCCGCTCGAGAACGTGCGCGGCTCGCACCGCAGGATGCAGACGCCACCGAACGCTCCAAGGAGCCGTGGGAGGATGCCCTGCGGCTCGCGCGTATGCGGCACGATGTCATACCCGTGGTTGTGCGCGATGCTCGTGAGCGCGAACTGCCCCCAATCGGGCTGGTTGAGTTTGAAGATGAAGAGACCGGCCGCCGCGCAGTGGTGGACTTGGGCAGCCGCGCCCTGCGCGAGCGCTTTGCGGCACTCGCGTCAGCTCAACGACAACTGCTGGTTGAGAGTTTTCGCCGTCTGCGCATCGAACCCATCATGGTGGAGACCGGCACCGATTTTGTTGAACCTCTCACGGCGTTCTTCCGCCGCCGCGAGACGCGGAGGGCGCGATGAGCTTGTGGCGCGCCATCGTGCTCAGCGTGCTGCTGGTTCCCCTAGCGCTGGCCATGGGTGCCGCGGCGATCGCGCCCCCGCAGGCGCCGGCGCCCGTCACCGCTGAATCCGACGGGGTGCGCGCTGAACTCACTTTGTCAGCGCCCCGTGGTTGGCAACCGGGGGTGGCGCTGCGAGCTCACATCACGGTGCAATTTCCCGCCGGAGCGCGCCTCGAGCCGCCCATGCTTCCGCCCACGATGGGCGTTTGGGACATTCGCGACTCCAAACTTGGTGCCTCTGATGATCCCTCTGTGGGCTCAGTGACATTTGCGCTCACCGCGTGGGATTCGGGAGTTTTGCCCCTACCCCCGGTTCCCCTTTCCGTGGTGTTGCACGATGGCGCGCGAGTGGAACTGAGCGTGGGTCCTGTCGATGTCACGCTGGAATCCCTCCTGCCTGCGGACACAGACTTGACCGAATTGGCTGCTCCGGTTCGAGGCCCGGTGGACATCAGCACCATTCGTTGGTGGTGGATCATCTTGGCCACGCTGGGCACATTGATCTGCGTGTGGCTGGCGCGGCTCATGTTCTGGAGGTCGCGAGTGCAGCATGGGGAACCGCCCCTTCCGGCAGATGCGTGGGCGCTGCGCGAACTCGATCGACTGGAGGCTGAGCGACGCCCCGCGCAGGGCGATGTTGACGGCTTCTTTGCTCGGCTCTCTGACATCGTTCGCCACTATGTTGAGCAGCGCTGGGGCATCAGCGCACCAGAGCAAACCACCAAAGAGTTTTTGCAAACGGCCCGCACACACCCTGAGCTTCGGGGAACACACGAAGCCACACTTGCGGGATTTCTCAAGACCGCAGACATGGTGAAGTTTGCGGCGGTGCGGCCGGGTGATCCGGAGTGCGGACACGCGCTTGCATCCATGCGGCACTTTGTGGTGGCCAGCGCACCGGCGCCCGTACCGCCGGTTCACGAACGGGATTTGGAGGAGCCTCCTCCGCCACTTGCGCCTGAGCCAGATGCGCAGGGAGTTGCACGATGACCGGCTTCCACGAGTCAAGTGTGTGGCTGCTGCTCTTGCTTCTCGCGGTGCCGCTGGCGTGGTGGCGCGTCGTGCGCGCGCGCTCCAGAGCCGCCATCGGCTACAGCTCGGTGGCATCGTTGCAAACGGCGGGTTCCACGTTGCTGGGAAGAATTCGCTGGCTACCCCTGATGCTGCGCACATTGGCGTTGATTCTCATCGCGGTGAGCATCGCGCGCCCGATCAAAGCAAATGAGCAGACGCGTGTCTATGTGGAGGGAGTGGCCATTGAGATGGTGGTCGATCGCTCCTCGAGCATGCTGGCGGTGGACTTTCAAACCGAGGGCGGCAAGCCAACGGACCGCTTGAGCGCGGTGAAGGCAGTGGCCACGCAGTTCATCATGGGGGGCCAGGGTCTTCCGGGTCGACCAAATGACCTTGTGGGCTTGGTGGCCTTTGCCCGCTTTGCCGACAGCCTCTGCCCGCTCACGCTGGACCACGACTACTTGGTGCAAGTGCTGGATGACATGAAAGTGGCGGGCGAAAGAACTGAAGACGGCACCGCAATCGGCGAAGGCGTGGCTCTGGCCGCAGAACGCATGCGCGATGCCACGGACCGGCCGGACAATCCATTGCGCCCCAAGAGCAAGGCGATCATCCTTCTCACTGATGGCGAAAACAACGCCGGCGACATCGCGCCGATGGTGGCGGCGGAGATTTGCAAGACCTTGGGTATCAAGCTCTATGCCATCGGCGTTGGCACCATCGGCACTGCCCCCTTTCCCATGCAAAACGCGCTGGGCGGCACGCAGTATGTGCGCATGCCCGTGCGCATCGATGAAAAGCTCCTGAAGGAAATGTCCGCGCTGACGGGAGGCGAGTACTACCGAGCCACCGACACTGCGAGTTTGGAGCGCATCTACAAGATCATCAATGAATTGGAGCGCACCGCCACAGAGCAGCATCGCTACTTGCAGTACCGCGATCTGGCTGTGGAAGCAGTGGAGATTGCGGGCGTGCGATTCCCCTCGTTGTTGCTCTTAGCGTTTCTTCTGGTTTCATTGGACTTGGTGCTGTCAAGCACGCGGTTACGCACCCTGCCCTCGTAGGACTCTCGCCTCAATGGACTTTGAATTCGCAAATCCCACTGCAGTGAACTGGCTCTGGCTGGTGATCGCGCTGACTGCGCTGGTGGTGGTTGCCATCCGCAGTCGCACGAAGGCCATGAGCCAGTTCGCAGACCATCCGTTGATGGCGCAGATCGCCCCCCGGGCCAGCGCCACACGTCCAGCGCTACGTGCAGCGTGTGCCCTGCTTGGACTGGCGTTCTTGGTGCTTGCGATCATGGATCCACGCATGGGTGAAGAGCGTGAGCCCGTGAAACGGCGAGGCGCTGAGGTCTTCTTTGTGATTGACGTCAGCCGCTCAATGACTGCACAGGACGCCACACCCAGCCGGCTGGAGCGCGCGCGTCAGTTTGCCACGGATGCCGTGGACTCCCTGGCGGGCGACCGGGTGGGACTGATTGAGTTTGCGGGCTCCGCAACGCTCAAGGTTCCCTTGACGCTGAACTACGGGGCCTTCCGCATGCAACTTCAAGACCTTAAGCCGCTGAGCGGTGCTCGCGGAGGCAGCGCGCTTGCCAATGCCATTGCACTTGCGGTGGCCAGCTTTCCACCCAATGCAAGCACGAGTCGCGCCATCGTGGTGATGTCCGATGGAGAGAACCTTGACTCAGGCGAGAGCCCGGTAGAAGCCTCACGCAAGGCGTTGGAGGAAGGAGGCGTGCACGTTTACACCGTGGGCATCGGTGATTCCCGCGAGGGGGCTAGGATTCCGGTTGGACGGAGCGATGGCGCCATGAAGTACTTGGTGCACGAGAATCAAGAGGTGTGGTCGCGAATGGACGAGTCCACCCTGCGCGAGATGGCCACCGCAGGCGGCGGCGCGTTTGTGCCTGCGGGTACCGGGCAGGTGGATATGGCTGGAGCGTACGAACAGACGGTTGGACAATTGGAACGACAGGAGTTTGAGAGCGCCATGGTGACACGCCGCACGCCGCGATTTCAATGGTTCGCCATGATGGCGTTCATGCTCTTGCTTGCGGCATGCATTCTTCCAGATCGACGGGCCCCGGTGCCGGAGGTGGTGTCATGAACGCGCGGCGCGTCAAGCACATTGCCGTTTGTGTGTTCGCGGCTGCCGCATGGAGCGCGGTGTCCACTGCGGCCTCACTCCCGGTGCCGCCACAAGCCTCACCCCCGCCCGCGGTGCCGGGCGAAGAAGCCATCCAGCCTTCTCGCCCCCCGTCGGGAGCTTTTGAATCCGCCGTTGCCGAAGGGCGCAAACTCTTAGAGGCCGGTGACGCCGCAGCGGCCGCCGAACGCTACGAAGAAGCGGTTCGCGCACGCCCAGACTCCGCCGAAGCGGTTTACAACCTAGGGGTTGCCAGATACCGCGAAGGAAAGTTTGCCGACGCGTCCCGCGCATTCCAGCGTGCTGCCACGTTGTCAAGCCAAGGTGATCCCACCAATCCCCGACTTGCTGCAGACAGCTTGTACAACCGGGCTGCTGGGTTCTACGGAGCCACGCGCGAACAGGCCGCCGCGGCGCAGAAGGCACTTGCCCAAAGGGAGCACGCCGGGCCAGACCAGCCCACTCCGGATTTCCAAAAGATAGACCCAGAAGCGTTGAAGCAGGCGATTCAAGATGCACGCACCAGCTTGCAGGGTTTCAAGGACGCGGCCACCGCGGACCCAGGCGATCGAGATTCGCGTGTGAACGCAGAACAGTCAAGCCGGTTGATCCGCGTTCTGGAAGAGCTGCAACAGATGCAGCAGGAGCAGGACAAGCAGCAAAACCAGCAGCAGAGCAAGGACCAGCAGAATCAAGATAAGCAAGACAAGCAGGACCAACAGGATCAACAGCAGCAACAAGAGCAGCAGCAGCAACAACAGGACAAGCAGGATCAGCAGGACCAGAAGAGCCAGGAGAGCAAGGATCAGCAACAGCAGGATCAACAGGACAAGTCCAAAGATGGCGAGCCTTCCAAGGACCCCAAGGACAACCAGCAGGGGAAGGATGGAAATGACTCCGAAGAGCAACAGAGCCAGGATCAAAAGGAGCAGGCTCAAAAAGAGCAGCAGCAACAGGAGCCGTCCCCCAGCGATCAGGAGAAGGATGCCCAGAAGGACAAGGAGAAACAGGAGCCCGGCAAGGAAGGCCAGGCCGGCAAGGAAGGCACTCAAGAGATGACCCAAGATGAGGCGGACCGTCTGCTTCAAGCAGTGCGCGACGCTGAGAAAAAACGTCGAGCGCAGCAGGAAGCTCGCGAAGCGCAGCGGCAGTCACGGCAGCGCCCCCCCGCAAAGGACTGGTAGCAGTCGCCAACAGGTTTGGTGCGAACACGCAGGCCACCCATCATGCTCGAACCCGTCACACGATTTCTGATGATCCTTGCAGTCTGGGCAGGAATGCTGCATCCAGCGTGCGAGCCCTTTGCGCGGGCGGAGGCTTCGCCGCAGGGGGATGCGCGCTTTCAAATGCCTGACACCGATCTCTTTGCAGGCGCCGCCTTCCGAATCTACGCGCGTGTGGTGGACGCCACAGAACATCAGGCACCCGTGGTGCCAGAGATCCCCGGTGCCACTGTTGAAGTTCAGGCGCTGGAGTCTTCTTCTTCATCCATCATTCGCAATGGCCGCACCACGCGCAGCAGCACGGTGACCTACGCCATCGATATCACCCCCGAGAATGCCGGCAAACTCACCATTCCGGCCATCAGCATCACCGTGGATGGAAAGGTTCATCGCACGCAGCCCACGACGGTGGTGATCAAGAAATCCGACTCCTCCGACGTCTTTGATGCAGAGGTCTTTGGCACACCACCCGAGGTCTTCATCGGTCAGCCGCTGGAATTGGTACTGCGCATTGCCATCAAGCCATACCGCGACCCAAGCATCGGAGTGCTCAACGAAGCGCAGATGTGGCAACTGATGGACCCGCAGGGTTCGGAGTGGGGTGTCTTTTTGCCGGCGCTGCAGCGCATGGGGCAGGAGCGGCGAGAGGTGCCGCCCGTTCAGACTGAACGGCGCGATGGCGTGGAGTGGTACGTGTATGAACTCACACGAACAATCTGGCCACCCAAGAGCGGCACGCCTGACTTGGGCTCCATCGTGGTGCGAATGAAGTACCCGCTGGGGTTGCGCGAAGTGGCTGGTATCTGGGGCAATCAGCGGCAGTTGATGCTGGCCGGCTCGCGCCCCGTGAGCGCAGAAGCGCGGGCGCAGCCCATGAGGGTGCTGGCCCTTCCAGAGGCGGGCAAACCCGAGGGGTTTTCTGGCGCGGTGGGGCAGTACTCAGTCACCGCAACCGCCAAGCCTGTGGACGTTGCCGTGGGCGACCCGGTGAGCCTGACGCTCACCATCATGGATCGCACCAGCGGCGAAAGCAACCTTGACACACTTCAGCCGCCCGCACTAGCCGATGTGGCCGCGCTGAAGGCGGACTTTCGTGTTCCCAGCGAACCGCTCAGCGGTACGGTCGCGGGAAGGCGGAAGTCTTTCATGCAGACCATTCGACCACTGCGCGCAGATGTGACTGAGATTCCGCCCATTCCCTTTAGTTACTTCGATCCAATCGCGCGCAGCTACCACACCGTGGCCACGGAGCCTATTGCCATCACCGTGAGGCCTGCCACGCACATGGACCTTTCGCGCATTGAGCGCGTTGGGGGCTCAGAGGCCGCCACCAATACCAATCCTGCCACGCAACTCACTGAGCTGGACGCTGGGCTGCTGGCCAACAAGCCCGTCACCATGGCCATGGTCACCGACCACGGATTGCGATGGAGCGCGGCGCTGATTGTGGCGCTGGCCGGGCCGCCACTTGCTGTCGGTGGTGCCGCCCTCTGGCGCCTCAATCGCAATCGCCACCAGCGCGATGCGGGTCTGGCTCGGCGGTCGCGCGCGCGGCGCACCGCGCAGCGCCGACTGGAGACTGCGCAGGATGCCACCGCCATTGGGCGTGCGGTCTCTGGATACGTGGAGGACCGGCTTGGGCGCGCGGAAGGCACGATGACTGAGGGTGATGTGCGATCAGCTTTGGAAGCACAAGGAATCAGCAGCGCGGACCTGGGCGGAATCACCGCACTGCTTGCGGAGTGCAATCGTGCCATTTATGCGGGGGGCTCGGCCGCCGCGGAAGCGGGAACACTCAAAGCACGCGCTGCGGCAGCGCTTGATGCACTTGAGCGGCACCGTTGGGTGAAGCGCCATGAGGTGCACGCATGACGCGCGGCCAGGCAATGCTGGCATGCTGCGTGGTGGCACTGGTGGCCATCGGGGTGTGGGCACCACGCGCCGACGGAGCGAGTGCTGCGCAGGAGTCTCCCACCGACCTACTGGCCACGGCGGCGAAGGCACAGGCCGCATATGAAAGAGGCATTGACCTCCGGCGCACCGATCCTGCGGCCAGCGCCGAGTCCTTCCGCGCCAGCGTTCGCGATTGGCAGCACCTCGTGGATGCGGGATCAAACAGCGGACCGCTTTACTACAACTTGGGTAACGCGTACTTGCAGTCGGGGGATGTGGGCAACGCGATCGCCAATTACCTTCGAGCAGAGCGCAGAATGCCGGGAGATCCCGACCTCAAGCAGAATCTGGCGCAGGCGCGGGCTGCGGTACAGCAGGCTTTTGCTCGGGATGGCAGCGCGCAGCTTGTGGACTCGGTGATGCGCTGGTGGCATGTCGTTCCGCTCTGGCTGCGCGAGGTTGGTGCATGGCTGGCGTGGAGTGTGTTCTGGACTGCCCTGCTGCTCACGCTGCTGGCGCCCGAGCGCGTAGGCGGAACGCGCTCCCGGGATTCCGCACGGCGGCTTACCATCGCTTCTAGCCTGGTGGTCTGGTGCTTGCTGGGGGGCACACTGGTGGCAGATCAGGTGCTGCACACGCTTCGGCCCCAGGGCGTTCTCACCAGCAAAGATGTTGTGTTGCGCAAGGGCAACGGCGACGGATTCGAGCCGGCATTTGCCGAGACGCTCAGCCCCGGTGTGGAGTTCTCGATCCGCGAAGAGCGGCCGGGCTGGCTGCGAATCGAACTACCGGATGGCCGCTCAGGTTGGGTGAAGTCAACACAGGCCGAGCAGATTTAGCCGCGGGGGGGGCCAGGAAACGAAGCGGAGAGGGAGAGATTCGAACTCTCGAGCAGGACAAGCCCGCTACTAGTTTTCGAGACTAGCCCTTTCAACCGCTCAGGCACCTCTCCAGATGAAAGCGGACTGCGGAGTATCCACCATCCGCGCCCCTTTGGCAAGGCTGCCGGGTGGTGCATCACGCCTAGATGGTCCACGCCCCCAGCAGCACGCCAAGGTCGGCACCGTCCACGCTGCCATCGTTGTTCAGGTCTCCAGGACCACCGCTCTGACCCCACAGGCCCAGCAGCGCGCCAAGGTCGGCACCATCAACTCTGCCATCGTTGTTTAGGTCGCCCACCAATTGTTCGCACGCGTCGGCGGTTCCGTTGCCATTGCCATCAGCGCAGGTGGTGCCCGCCCCCTTCCACGTAGCTCCGGCAGCTGCAGCGTCAGCCTGAGTGAGTTCAATGCAGAACCCAGTGGCAAAACAAGACGCGCCAGTTGGTGGTGGGCAGGACACGGTGGCGCACGTGGTGTTGTTGCCCTTGTATGTTCCGCCCATCGAGGCACAGACCGCAGGACTCACGGGCCCCACGCAAGATCCGTCGGTGAGGCAGCATGCACCTGTTGGAAAGCACACGTATCCGGCACACGTAACGCCCGCAGGGCCGGGAATACCTCCGGCTGATACACAACTTGCTGCAAGCAGGTTGATGCACCCACCGGTTGACGTAAAGCAGCATGGGCCGGGGCCAGTCGGCGCGCAAGTGCTGGCGCCGCAAACCACACCATCCCCTTTGTAAGTGCCACCGAGCGTCGTGCAATCAGTAAGCGTGAGCACGTTGCAGGACGTGCCCTGGCAGCACGCGCCCGTGGGCGCTCCCTGGCAATTGCCCAACGAAGTCCATGTGGCGCGCATCACCCAATCGCCGCTTGGGCGGCAGATACCTTGAGGAAGTTCAGAAAAGCGCTTCCACCCGGCGCAGGAGGACAGCCCGCAATTCAGCGCGTACAACCAGTTCTGCGTGGGGTTCTGCAGTCCACCTACATCGGTGGTGGGGAACGCATTCATTGTCGCGGGAGGCTGCACAAAGCAGGGGTTCTGTGTTTGCGCGTTGTGGTGATCAATGCGATACGCAATTGAAAACGTATGCGAACCGTCATCGTCAATGTAGATCTGCTCTGGATCACCCGGGTCAATCATGAACTGGATGTTGGTGCCGGTAGTTCCCGGCGGCATCACCAAGTGCGGCAAGATCTTGCCATCAGAACTCACCGTAAAGATCTGTGTTCCGGTGGCGGGAGTGCCCTTCCACACCGTGAATGACCAGTGAGTTGTGGTGGAAACGCTCGCCCCGCTGGTGGCAAAGATCATCTCCGCCATATCCAAACGAATGGGAAACTCAGTCGCTGGAATGGTGTAACTGCACGCGGCGCTTTCGCCCTCGGAGAAACCCGCTTGAACCACGAATTGCCCGCCCTCAAAGTTGGCATTGGTGTGGGAGCTGACTTGCGGGGGACAATTGCCTGCAATGCCGCCCTCCTGCTGCCCCGCTGATCGGCGGAAGATGATCGTCTGATTGGCAATTTGCGAAAAGGCAACGGGCAATTCCTCGTACCTAGGAAGGTCTTGGGAGTGTGCCGCCCCGGCAACAGCACCCGCCAAGAACGCACCACACGAGAGGGTTTGAAGCACAGTCTTCATGCGCGGCTACTCCTTAAATGAGGGCGCGCGAAAGGTGAGCGCCCACCTGCCAGTAATCAGATACGGAGAATGGGACTCCCGAACTGCCTTGCAGGCAAGAAAATACCCTCCGTTATGCACGGGCTAGGGTCACTTGGGGATTATGGACAGAGGCGCAGCGCGCTCTCAGGCGCGGCGCGGGGGTTCCAAGCCGCTTGCTTCCCAGTCGATGGTGATCTTTTCCTGGACGATTTCGTCGATCACCACTTCAAAATCAGTGCGTCCATTGCGCTCCACCAGCGGACGCGCACCGTCAACCAACTCGCCCAATCGGCGCTGGATAAGCGCGGTGAGCTTAAAGCGGCCACCAAGGCGGTTCACGATTTCATCACTCTTCAGGGCTTCGATCATTGGGGTGCCGTCTCCTGTTGGCCGCGATTCTGGGGGGCCACCCCCGTGCGGTGGCCAAGCGGTGCAGTATAGCAGCACCACTGTGGTACTCCCCGCGCGCACCGACTTCGTCGAGGGTTATTCGACCCCGGTACCCTGTCGTGAGTCTTGTCCCAGGCTCTTCGATTCACCTTTCCCCAAACCCTGCGCGTCACCCGCGGAGCTGATTTTGACCGGGCGTACCGGTTGAAGCACCGCCGGGACGAGGGGTGCGTGGTGGTCTACGCCGCGCCAAATGGTGGCCCCCTCCCACGCCTGGGCTTGAGCGTGAGCCGCAGAGTGGGGAACGCAGCCGTGCGTAACCGCTTGAAGCGCCTCTTGCGCGAAGCGTTCCGGTTGGAACAGGCGAGGATGCCGGTGGGGTGTGATCTGGTGGTGGTCGTCCGACCGCATGGCCCGCGCGCGTTGGACTCTTACCGGGAGATCTTGGTGCGCTGCGCAGAATCACTCGGACGATCTGGCACCGGGTCGTGACCGCAGCCCCCCCAAGGGTTGCAGCGAAGTATCCGCCAGGCAGCAAGCCCTGTACCGCGTAATGCGCCGTGGCGCTGCAGCGACTGGATGGCGTACTCGCTGCACGATGGACTGAAGCGGCACCACCCCTGCGTCATGAACGAGAGACGCCGCTGATACCAGCGCACCGCACCGATGCAACAACGGGCAACCATTCCAGATGCGCTCTGTTCACCCATCGCGCACCTGATTGCAAATGCGCCCGACGCCTGATACTTCCACTTCAACTACGTCTCCTGACTTCAGAAATACCTTCGGCGTGCGCCCGAACCCCACTCCTGCAGGAGTACCGGTGAGAATCACCGTGCCCGCCAGCAGCGTGGTGCCTCTGGAGAGCTCTGCGATGATCGTGGCCACCGGATGCAGCATGAGGCCGGTGGAGGCGTCCTGCATGACGGCCCCATTCAAGCGCGTAACCAGACGCAGCGATTGCGGATCCGGCACGTCCGCCGCCGGAACGCACTCCGACATCGGGCAGAACGTGTCAAAGCTCTTGCCTCGGCAGAACTGTCCGCCGCTGCCTTCACGCTGCCACCACCGGGCGCTGACGTCGTTGGCCACGGCGTAGCCGCGCACGTGCCGAAGCGCTGCCTCGCGGGGAACATCTCGGCAGGATTCACCCATGATCACCGCCAACTCCCCCTCAAAGTCCACCTGCGGGCCATGCTCACGGCAGATCGCGGGGATCACAATGTCACTGACGCCGCTGCACACGCTGGCCGGGTTCTTGTGAAACACCACCAGATTCTCAGGAGCGTTGCCACCCATCTCGGCGGCATGATCGGCGTAGTTCTTACCAATGGCGATGACGGCGGGAGGGGGGCGCATTCGCCAGAGGCTACCGCTTGAGTTGCATGCCCTGCCCTTCGCGGGACTTGACAGCGGCGTCACGTTCCTTGGCGAGTTCCGCCTGCCGCACGCGATACGCGTCCATGTTGGGCGGCTCTGCAAAGATGTTCTCAAACTTGTACGGCCCGGCGAGCGGTGTGAGCGCAAACTCCGCTGCCACTTGTTCTCGTGCGGCGTCATAGCACATCGCGCGCTGCTCTTCGGGGAGCTTGTTGTAGATGGTCAGGCGATCGGTGAGCGGAATACTCGTGTCCTTCATGATGTATTCCAACGTGTCTTCAACGCTCCGTTCCAAGCCGCCCACGATGTCAGCCATGCGCCCCTCACCAAACTTGCTCACGAAGTCGTTGTACATGTTGCCTTTGAAGAACTTGGTCAGGTCGCTGGCAAACTTCAGCGCTTGGTCCAACACCTTTTTGCGGTCCAGCAAGTAACCCTCGATGAAGCCGCGCCTGAGCACAGCCATCACATCGGTGCGGGCCACATTAGGCACCCGCTCGTACTCGCCATACGCCGTCTCCTGCACAAAGAGGTCCAAAGGCTTGTTGTACTGCTGATTGGTGATGAGTCCGCCGCGCCCGTAAAGGCTGTCCAGTTCGGTAAGAATCTCCTGCGCCCCTTCAATGTCGCCGCTGTGATAGAGCTCACGAACGGCGTCTGACATGAAGTTCTGGTGCGCGTCGGCAAACGTGTCTCCGCCCGCACCCCGAGTGGTGAAGTGCTTGGTGTAGAGCTCGCGGAAGTACTTGTCGATGGACTTAATCCACCTCGGGTCATACATTCGTCCGGGGTTGTCATTGGAGAACACATCCACGCTCATGAGACCGCTCTGAGACAACCCGTGCATGGCCTGCAAGGTGATTCGGTCGTCGTTGACGATCTTGTAAACGTCCTCTTCATTCTGGTAACGCGCGGTGCCCACCGTGGAGCCGAGTCGCGCCCAGTAGAAGGCGTGCGCTTGCGCGTGGCGGAAATCCAGCGGCCCATACTCTTTCATGTACTGCGCGATGATGCGCGGGTCCATGTTGTAGTCGTCCAGTAGTACCTTTTTGCGAAGAAACGCCACGAGCTTCAGAAGCGCCGGCCGATTGGCGGGATCCGAAAGCAGGTTGTCCATGGCCACGTACACGGGGTCGCGTTCGCGCAGCCGTTCATGATGATGGAGCATCTGCGCGTAGGGCGAACTTCGCACCGCCGCCCAACGCCCCAGATTCATGAGGAACTCTTTGTCAAGTTTGAATCGCACGCGGCGATCGAGCACATCCAAATCGGCGGTGAGCTTGTCCACCAGCGTCTTGACCGCAGGATCCTTGGCGGCCAGTTCTTCGTAGGTGCTGGGCGCATCGGCGATCTCCTGCATCCACTTCACGCGATCGGCTTGCTCGTAGGGTGGCGTGCCCAGAATCAGTTGCCATTCATGCGCAAGCTCGCGCTTGTAATGCAGGTGCGCATCGTCACTCACACCATCAACTTTGTGCGCAAAGAACCACGCCAATTCCTTGTACAGCACCAGGTCGTTGGGGTTGTATCGCAGCCCCTTATTGCGGATGAGGTCAATGCCCGCGTTCACCAAACGCCAACGCTCATCCGGCGTGCTGGTGATGACGGAAAGGTTGTACGCCAGATTGTGCCCGTGGAACGCCCACACCTCGGCAAAGCGGGGCTGCAGTTTGGTAATGAGATCCGCCAGCCGCTGCGCGTCATAAAACAAATGGAGCTCGCGCATCTGCTGCAGGCGGATCCACAAGTAGTCAACGATGAGCCCGCGCAGCGCACCGATGGCCGCGCCCACCGCCACGATCGGCGGCGCGCCCTCAATGCTTGCATCTGTGTATCGCAGTTGCGCTCTGTCGCTTTGCTCCACGATTTTGGGCAACAGCGCTCCTGCCCCCACGATGGAGGCCAGGACCACTGCAGCTGCCGAGAATTGAATGGTGCGGTCGCCCATGGGTGCTAGCTCTGTCCGCTGTAGACAGCAATCTCCTTGTTGCGCGCGGCCAACCAGCCCAGCAGAATGGTGCCGCCAGTCCACAGAACGCCGATGCTCAACAAGGTCTCCGCGAGGTCACGCAGGCCGATCACCCGACCTTGCGCCAATGAGTCACTTGGCGCTCGCTTGGCAAATCCGCTGAGCGCAAACTCAATCACGCTGGCCAAAGCCTTGATGATCCACTGAAAGACATAAATCACCATGCCACTGCTGGAGTCCGGTTCGTAGTACTGCAAGCTTTGCGCCAGGAACGGCGTGAGCGTGGCCATGGCAAAGATTCCAAAGGAAAGCAAGACCGCTACCGGAAAGCTCAAGAGCGTGGCGCTGACGATGGCCAAGGCCGAGAGGAATGCGATCTTGGCCAAGTCAATGATCATGGCGCGGATGAGATTGTCACCAAAGGACGCATCGGCGTAGAGAACTTCAAGGCCATTGGCGTCGAAGTACATGGAGAGGGGTCCGGGCATGATGCGCTTTTCTGCATCGCGCTCATCCACACCCGCGTTGTAGATGCGAATCTTGAGCGTGCCATCCGCATCCACAAAAGCGGGATCGATCTCATAGGAGTACGCCTCTCCGGGGGTCCATGTGCGCATGTCCCATGGAGATTGACCTTCCACCGCCCCCTTGCCGCTGCGAAACTCCACGATCATGGGGTACATCTGGTGGCTGTCATCAGAGCCCGCGTGAAACTCATAGCGAAGCGAAAGTTGCCGCCCTGATGTTGAGGCCCCGGAAAGCCCACGAAAGGTGTAATCGCGCGACTGTCCCGGGGCGATCTGACGCTGCTGTGCCAAGAACTCCTTTTGCTTGGTGTTGGCGATCTCGCGTCGAACCATCTCACGATCCTTGCGCCCCGCCTCAATGTCTGCGGTCAATGCGCCGTCGCTTGAAATGGTTTGTTCAACGATCTCAATCAGCCGATCGCGGGCCAGCCCCACCATCTCTGGTCCAGTGCCCACGCGCGCGGTCATGACTGCGTTTCGAACCTCGTACGCATCTCGCTCGCTGATGGGTGGCTGCGCTGCCATGTAGTGAGAACCACCGTAGATGCCGATTCCGCCCCCCACCAACACCACTGCCCCCAGAGAGACGGCTCCCAACCATTTGCCAGTCATCCACCCCAGACGCGACACCGGCTTCGTGAGCACAGTCCACACTTGACGGTCTCGAATCTCAAACGCCGTAGAGGCACAGCCAAAGATGATCACCAGCAAGGCCGCGCTGGCGTACACGACCGTATGCGACCAATCGAGGAAGCCGGGAATGGCTTGATAGAGCCCTTGGTCTGGATCCCGGGAGAGGGCAAGAATGGGCAAGAAGATGGCAACTGGAGCGGCGAATCCGATGGCCGCAAGACTGCGCACGCCCTCAAGCACCGTGGTTCGGGCCACCGCCGAGGTGGCGCCCTGCCGGTACAGCGCGCCCTGCAGAACCCTCCAGAGCACTGAAAACAACAGCGCGATGAGCGCAATCCCCACCACGGTGCGCAACACCATCGGCATTTCCAACGCCCAACACAACACTCCGAGCGCCACCGCCAGTGACCCCCACTCCACCAAGTGTCCCCCCAAACCGATCCAGACAAAGGCCAGCAGCGCAACAAGAACCGCCAACGTTCCCACCACCACTGCGAGCGGGGATTGCACCGCCACAAACGGCATCCACCGAGGTACTTGGGAAAGCACCATTCGCCATGCAAGGTCCTGCTTGGTGGTCTGTCCGATGGTCCCTTCATCATTGAAGAGATCGGCAGGATTGGGGATGAGCCCGGCGCCTCCGTACTCTCGACCATTGGCCGTCACTGTGCGCTTGTTCACCAGTTGCACTGCAGCGGGATCATTCTTGGCAATACTCGAGTCGCGGAGCGCCTCCAGGATTCCCGCACGCTGCTGATCAAGGTTGAACGCCGTGCGCGCCAAGAGGTAGCCCGGAACCAGAACGGCCAGTGCCAGCACCACAGACAGCGCAATCCGCGCCCGGCGCGATTCCTGCGCGCTGTGAATCCACATGTGAACGCGCAGCAACAGGCGCGTCACTGGCCGCCGCCTCCGCCCAGTAGATCGTCAATCATGCCTCGATCAACATCCGCCGCAGGCTTGGGCGTGGGAGTACTTACGGGAGACGTGTGTGTACCGGATGCACCGGGGGCGGATGGAACTGCAGACGCGGGGGGTGGTGCGTCGGGCTTGAGCAAATCACCCAGCACGTCTTGAGCCGGTCCCGTGGGGGCAGCCGGCAAAGTGGCCGCGGCCGGCTGTGCCCTCGGTGCAGACTCTGGCCGTTGAAGGGCTTCGATGAGCGTGCCACCCTCGTTTGCTTCAGACCCATCCCCGCGCAAAAACGCTGCGGTGGGGCCCCCCGCTTGAGCACCACTGGTGGCCACCTGTTCTGCTCGCGCTTGATCCACGATTTGCAGAAACAGGTCTTCCAATCGCTGTCGAGGCGCGCTGACACTCTCAATGCCAACGTGTTCAGCCTTCTGCAACAGCGCTTCAATGTTCACAATCGTCTCTGGCTTCAATCGTTGCGTCTTGATGACGGTGCGGTCAGAGTCCACCAGCAGCTCATCGACGGTGCCCTCGCGGCGAATGCGTCCGCCGTAGAGAATGACCATGCGGTCGCAGACGTCCTGGACATCATCCAGATGGTGGCTGCTCAGCAAAATCGT
The DNA here is from genome assembly GCA_964640485.1 of uncultured Isosphaeraceae bacterium. Lineage (GTDB taxonomy): Bacteria > Planctomycetota > Phycisphaerae > Phycisphaerales > SM1A02 > CAZXGD01. The sequence goes on from CAZXGD010000002.1 coordinate 105,963, forward strand.
CTTGCCACGCCTGCCCAAGTCCAGCAGCAGATCTTTCATCTGCCGGGATCCGATGGGATCCAATCCACTTGTTGGTTCATCCAGGATTAACAAGTCGGGATCGTTGATCAGCGCTTGAGCGATCCCCAATCGGCGTGTCATGCCCTTGCTGAACTCGCCCACCGGGCGGTGGCCGGCGTACTGCAGCCCCACCATCTCCAAGAGTTCTTCGCTGCGACGTTTGCGCGCGGCGCGGTCAAGCCCAAAGAGCTTGCCGTAAAAGTCCAGCGTCTCGCGAGGACTCAGAAAGCGATACATGTAGCTTTCTTCTGGCAGGTAGCCAATGCGCTTCTTGACTCCCACATCGCTTGGATCCTTGCCGAATGCCAGCAATTGCCCGCGCGTCTTGCGCAGCAGGCCCAAGATCATTTTGATGGTGGTGGACTTGCCGCTGCCGTTGGGGCCGAGCAACCCAAAGATCTCGTCTCGTCGAATCTCAAATGAGATGCCGTCCACCGCGACGGCCTTTTGCCGCAGCCAAAAGTCGCTGAAGACCTTGGTGAGCCCCACGGCTTCAACGATGACATCCGACGTGGGTGATACGGCCACTGCGTGCTCCTTGGTCTAGTCGCGGCCGAAGCCTTTGGACGCGTCCTGGCTGAGCTTGCGACCTGGCTTGCCATCCATGATCAACCGAGTCCCCAATTCCACAGATCTGCCGCCCGCGGTTTCAATCGCATTCTGCCGCTTGCGAACGTCAATCTCTGATTGCCGACGCTCTTGCATGATGTCAGGTGAACTGGTGATGTGGAGCTTCACGCCGGTGGCACCGGATCCCAGCGAGAAGACTTCCACCAGCGAGTTGTCAAGCGTTTCGCGCAAAGCGTCTAGCCACAGTTGGCGTACCAATTGGGTGGGATTGTCACGATACGTTGCCGAGAGCCCCTTGAGCCGTCGCGCCTCATTGGCGAGGTGAGAACTGAGCGCACTTTGGTGAGCTTGAGCGCGCGCGATGATCTGCGACACTTCACCCGCGGCGGCGGGCCCCTCAAACGCCGCTCCGATGCGATCCATGGCAGCATCGGCGGCCGCCACATCCCCTCGGGTGAGCTGAGATTCATAATCCCCAATGAGCGCAAGCAGCGCGCCGTTTTCTGGCCCTGCCACCCCCACCAGCGTGCGATTGGCATCCTGCTGCGCCTGTTCCACAAGAGTCTTGCCCCGCTCGCGCGCCTCCTGAACCTTTTGAAAGACGTTGCGCACTGCCAACGGAGCGATCTTCTGCGGAATGGTCACCGAGGTGAGTTGAATGCCGCACTTCAGCCGGTCCAGCGATTCCTGCGCCAATCCGCGCAGCACCAGAGCAGGCTGATCGCGGCTCTCAAGCAACTCAGTCAGCGTGAACTGTGCTGCTGTCTGCACGGTGGCTTGCATCAACACGCTGCGGACCAGCACATCGGCGGAGGCGGGATCAAGTTCCCCCAACAAGCGCACTGCGTCGTCAACGGTGTATTCCGCGGTGACTTGCACATGCGCCAGATCGCCGTCCCCGGTGATGACCGTGCCGCTGTCCATGGCTGGGCGCAGCAAATCTGCCTTGTCCGCAGTTTGCGTGGCCTGCTCAATGGTGGTCTGACCAGGCTTGAGTTTGGGCCAGAACTCTCGGCGAAGTTCCACCACTCGCTTTTGATCCACCAGCACCACTTCACCAATGGGGTACGGCCAGAAAGGCTGAAGACCTGGGCGCACTTGCTCTTGACCCGGCTCGCCCACAATAGCGCCAAAGACCGTCTTGACACCTGTTTGGCCCTCGCTCACGGACTGGAAGCCGCTGAAACAAAAGACCACGACCAGCACCAAGATGGCGACCTGCAGCACCCGGTAGCTCAGGCGCAGCGCTTCGGCCAGCGACTCATTCGCGGGATCCATGGCCTGCCGCAACGCCGCCTGCTGATTGGATGTCTCGGCCACGCTGAACTGAGCACTGGCACCTCGACGAGGCTGCTCAGGCTCCGTGTTCAACTCCTGCGAATCATCGCCGGGAATCTGACTCATGGCTTCGACCCCGTGCCCTTGCTGCTCTTGGGCTGAGGAATGCCCTTGGCATCGGTTGGAGAGTTCAAATCCACCAAGTGGAAGGGGGCGCGCGTGGTATCCATCACAAACGTGGTGCTCCCCGTCAAACTGGCGCGCAGCGTGTCCAGCCAACTTAGAAAGATGGCAAGATCTGCCTCCTCTTTCATCTCTTGGTAATAGCGGGTGGCTTCTTCATTGCCCTTGGCTTCAATGCGCGCGGCCCACTGATTGGCAAAGTTGCGAATCGTGTCCGCTTGACTGGTGGCTTGACTGCGCAGCGCCGTGGCTGCAGAGTTGCCCTTCTCTTCTTCCAGTTGCGCAAGTTTCTCTTGCACTGCCGACATCCGCCCCAGAACGGCCACGGTGGTTTTGGGTGGCAACACCACTTGAGCGATGCCCACCGAGACGGGATCGGTGCCAGTGAGCCGCGTGCTCTTAAGGTCCGCAAGAATTGAAGACTCCGCCTCCGTGAGCTTGTTGCGCTGCCCGATGAGGTCGCCAAAGGAATAGCTGCCGATGGCGCGTAGGGCGCCCTGCAATTGCGTCTCCAGTGCCTTGGACGCTCCCTCGAGCGTTGTGTAGCTGTTGAAGAAGTTGCGTACCTCTGCATCAGAGGAATCGATCTTCCACAGCATGTACGCCTGCACCACCACCTGCTGGCCGTCTTTGGTGAGCACGGTCTCAAGCGGACTCTCAATAAGTTGCAGCCGCGTGTCCAGTCGCGTGACTTGATCAATGAAGAAGGGAGCCTTGAAGTGCAGACCCTTGTCGCGCACCACTGCTTCAGGCTTTCCAAAGCGAGTGACCACGGCAATCTCGTGAAAGTTGACGGTGTACGTGGTGTTGTAGAGCACAAGCACCAGAACAATGACCGCACCGATCATCATGCTGATTCCTGCGCCGGACCCAAAACCTGTGCGCGTTGCGTTCTTCATGGTTGCGTCTTTGCTCATTTGCCACCACCCTTGTCATCCGTCTTCTTTTCCAGATACTGGCTGAGATTCAGCCCCGATTCAGGCTGTTGCATGGTGATATCGAGTTGTGTGGCATCCACACCCTCACCCAGCATGTACTTCACGCGAACTCCACTCAGGGCACGCGCGAGCACTTCCATGGTGCGACGCTGCTTGTAGAGCTCGGGCGCCGTGCGATAGCTGGGTGCTTCGCCCAGAACTTCTGCCGCGTTGGAAGCAGCATCCATCACGATCTGCCATCGGCGAGCCCGAGCCTGTCCGATGGTGCTGGCGGCTTGCGCCCTGCCGGTCAGCAGCAAGTCCTCAACCACGGCTTGCTGTGCCGCTGCTTCGGGGGAGGACTCACCGTGCTCGCGCTCCAGCTTCCGAAGGTTTGCAATGGCCTCCACGGCGCGCGAGGCCAATTCCTGGCTTCCCATCAGGGCGACTTCCGTTGTGTTCACGGCGCGTTCCGCCTCGTCGCGAATCTTTCGTGCGTTCTGAGTGCGCACTGAGATTTCCTCAAACATTCCTTGCTTCTCCCCGGCAGGCGGGCGCAGCACTGGAATCTGAATGGCCACCACGTCTACTCCGGTTTTGGCCTGGTTAAACGACTCCTGGATACGGCGCTGCAGTGCGCTCACCAGTGAGTCCCCCTTTGGGGAGAGCACTTGATCCATGGGCTGCGTGGCCAAGTACTGAGTGACCTCGCGCAGAGCCATGTCGCGCAGCACTCGTTCGCGCATCTCCATGGGAGCTCGGCGCAGGCGCACAGAGTTTGCAAAGGCCAGCCAGTCGCTCAGGCCATCCGCCTTCACCCGGTACTTCATGATGATGTCCGCATCCACCAACGCAAACTGCTCACTCACACTTTGATCCGCGGCGTCACCACCCTCAAGTGAGTCTTCCACCTGTGCGCTCAAGCGCGGCGCGGCAACGATGTACGGCGCGCGATCGGGATCCGCGGGCTGATCACCCGACCACAAGTTGATCTTGGACACGGGCACGGGCTTGGCCCCCAACACCAGCGAGCGAATCTGTGCCACATCGTGCACCTGCGCGGTTTCGAAGGGCCACGGCCACTTGAACATCACCGTGCCTTCATAGATGTGCCCCACCATGGCGCCACCGCGCAGACGCACCGCCTGCTGCCCAGGGGGAACCACCACCACGCATGAAAGCAAAATCAACACACCTGCGCCCAGCACCAACAACCACGCCACACTCCGCACCATTAACTGGTAACCCCAACTGCTGGTGATATCAAAGCCAAACTGGTAGTTCACCGCCTCGTTAATGGAGCGAACGATTGAGTCTGGTGCGGCAAACAGACTGAGCACACGGCTGTCGAACGCCGGCCGAGGAATCTCTCCCTTGCGGCGCGGTCGATAGAGATTCAGGGTGAAGTTCAGCGCAATTTCTGCGGCGACGAAAATCTCAAACGCGGCGATGCCCCGCACCACACCCTCAAGAACGTAGGGCTTGCCAAGCACGTCAAAGACCAGACCCACGGCCAGCGCCAACAACACCAGGGCCGTACCCACCATGTAGCCGGCACCGCCGCGCAGGTTCTGCCAGACGGGAAGCTTTGACATTCCTGCAACAAAGCGGCTGACAATGAACGCCACCAGACTCAGGGACACGCAAATGGCAAGCTGCCAACCCCGCGCCTGACCCACCATGAAGGTGGGCAGTTCAAGCGACGCCTTCTCGCCCCCGGTTGGAATGTCATCCAGACTTCCCATGAACGAGAGAGTCAGGTAGCCCAATGCTGCGAGTGCGGCGGCCAACACCAGACTGAGCACGGGCATGAGCACCTTGTGCATCTGCCCAAGCCGGCGGGCTGCTACTGCGGCTTCAAGTGCCCGCTCACCCTCAAAGACCGTCCCCCGCTGCTCACGCAGTTCGTCGGCTTCAAGCGCCTCAAGTGCGGCCAGATGGTGCTGGTGGAAGGTGACCGCCAATCCGGCCCAAACCAGCGCTCCCGACAGCACAAAGTAGCTGGCATACGTGAAGGCGGTGGCCCCGGCGGAGTGGCCAAAGATAAGCAAAAGAAGGCCGGTGGCAACCTGCAGAAGCAGGCCGAGCCCGGCGATCCGTGTTGCTTGCTGATAGGCGTACTGGTCTGTTCGCATCGCAGGAGCGCGGAGCGTAGTTCCAAAGGCGGTTCAACGGGTTCGATCGGCGAACACCTCTCGAACCCCAAACGTACGACCGGAATCCGCTCCCGGTTCGGCAAGAAGGGTACCGTATCCATAGGTATTCCGTGGCTGAACCCCACCAGGCACCGGCCCCCGCAGTGAGTTTCCACGCATGATGATCCTTGAGCAACTTGCGGCAATCGCCCGCAATACCTTCTATGAATGCGTGCGCCAACCGGTGGTGCTGGTGGTGCTGTTGGCGGGCACCCTGCTCTTAGTCATGAGCATTCCCTTCTCGGCCTACACGCTGGATGACGATCACCGGATGTTCGTGGACATCGCGTTGAGCACCATCTTTATCTGCGGAACCGTGCTCGCCAGTTTTTTGGCCACCAGCGCCTTAAGCCGGGAGATTGACAACAAGACCGTTCTCACGGTGGTCTCAAAGCCGGTGCCCAGACCCGTGTTTGCATGCGGCAAGTGGCTTGGCGTGGCCGCCGCCCTGACAGCAGTCACGCTCTTTCTAGGGTTCGCGTTCTTGCTGGTTGAAATGCACGGAACCATGCCCACCGTGGCCACCCCGTACCACTTTCCGGTGCTGGTCTTTGGAATCTCAGCGATTGTGGCGGTGACGGTGGCCGCACTGTGGGCCAACTATTTCTATTCCTGGTCAGTACCCAGCGCGTTCATGGTTTTTGGCGTGCCAATTCTGGGGCTTGCATACGCGCTGAGCTTGATGTTCAACAAGGACTGGTCAACGACGAGCACCTTGCCTCAGTTGCCCAAGACCCTCGCCATTGTGGCGCAGTTTGAGGGCAAACTTTGGATCGCCCTTTTTGTGATGTGGATCGGCCTGCTGGTCTTGGCGGGAGTGGCGGTGGCGGCAAGCACTCGCTTTGGCCAGGTGGTGACTCTAGGAATCACTTTGGGCATCTTTCTTCTGGGTCTGATGAGCGACTGGATTTTTGGGCGACAATTGGTGCAGCTTTCAGACATGTTCCAAAGAATGAGCGCCGCCGGAACCGCGGGAAGCGTGTGGGACTGGAATCACATTCTGTACGGAGTGCTGTCTGTCTGCTACGCCGTGGTTCCCAATTTTCAAGTCTTCTGGCTCTCGGATGCCGTGCAACAGGGTCAAACCATTCCCATGACGTATGTGGTCTTGAGCGCGGGATACGGCGCGCTCATGATCGCCGCCACCCTCGGCTTGGCCGTGGTGCTGTTCCAGAAGCGAGAAGTGGGCTAAAAAGAAAAGGGGGTGGGCGAAGGTGCCCACCCCTTGCTCGCTCTCGCGCGGTGAGCGCGTGAGGTCAGCTGCTGCGGCGATTCTGCTGCTCAGCTTTCCGAGCTTCCGCCAATTGCCGCCGAGTCTCGTCCAGAATGCGCTGGATTCGATCAGGGTCGATGCCCTTGAGCTCAGAGCATGGCTTGCACTTCTTGGTCCAGGCCAGCAGTGCCTCGCACCCTTGAATTCGCGCCATGAGTTGCTCCACTGCGCTGCCGCGCTGGATGTTCATGCGCTGCATCTGTCGATCGATATCCGCCTCGCACTGCTTGTACAGCACGTTCCAAGCCTTGGCGATTTTGCGGCCAAAGTCGCTGATCTCGTACCACTCGGGAAGCCCCATGAGCTTGGCCAACTGTTCCGGCGTGTCAGCGATACCGTTGCTAAAACCACTGTCCAAAGCATTCGTGGCATTCAGCACGAGGTTGTCCTTCTCATCGGAGAGCACGACTTCGCCAGGCAGTCCGGTGATCGAATCGTGAAACACGGGCTTGCCCGTCACAGGATCCTTGGTGTACGTCAGGATTCGATCCGCCTTGATCATCGCAAAGAGAACCGCCGAAGGACGACCGCTGTACTCCACTTCCTTGGCCATCTCTGTCATGAACTTCTCGAGTTCGGGCCCTTGAATTGAGTCGCCGCCCGCGATCATGGTGGTGGCGCCGAGCGCACCCACCGTATAGAAGTAGATCTCGTCGCAGTGCATGGCCGTGCAAGCCGCTGCCGAAATGGCTTTCTTCACCCACGCCACCACGCGGTGACGCTTGCGCACCTCGCGAAGTGTGTCGCTGATCTTGAAGATCTCAGTCACCAACCCACCGGGGCTGTTGATCTCCATCACAATGATCTGGCCCGGGCCCCACTTGTCCGCCTCGGCGCCCATGCGTTCAATCTCAAAGGCGCGGGCTTCCTGACCCACTCCCTCTTCGAACGGCAGCACAAAGACCCCCTTCTTGGGACTGATTCGATAGCCCCGGCTATCCAAGTCGTACCCCTCAGCGTCTTTGTTTCCAGAGGCAACACCTGCAGAAACGCCAAGTTCCTTGTCTCCGCTGCCGGCCTTCACTCCGGGCATCGTCATCACTCCGACGCTGCCCGGCGAGGGCAGCGCCTTGGGAGCCAGCCGCTTGTCCGTGCTGGTAGGGCCAGTGCGTTCAGGGGCATCGCCGCCCTTGGTCGCGCCATCCTTGCCGGAGTCCGCCGCAGTCTCTTCGGGCGCTGCTCCGTCGAGAGTTTTCATGGACTGAATCTCTGAAGCAAAAATCGGCCGGACCACCTTGCGTCCGTCGATGTGGCCGTCAACGGTCAGGATGCCCTTCTCAATCTTGGTGATCGTTCCGGTGAGCTTGCGCACCGAAAGCATGTCCTTGTACTCAAGCTCCACCCGGTCACCGACTTTGCCCCACCACGTTCCCGTGGCAAGCTTGACCTGCTGCTGATCGCCTGACTGAGCGGCCAGTGCCGGTTGAGCGGCAAACATCAGAATGGACGCCAGTGCGCCCGCCGTGAAGGCAATCTTTCGCATGCGTAACTCCGTTTGTGTTCCTGCTGTCAGAGGTTAGCGAATGTTTCCAAAGCCCTTGCCGCTGCCGCCACCGCCGCCGCCGCTCGGGTTGCGCTGCTTCTCGCGCTGGGCCTGACGAATCTGTTCGGTCAGGCGCTCGATAAAGACTTCAATCTGTGTGGCCGTCAGTCCATACTTCCACTCCCACAAACGAGCCACGGCGGGGTACTGCTTGAAGGCCTGAAGCATCTTCTCAAGAGTTTGTTTCTTCTTACCCAAGTCAGAGGCTTGACGAGCCGGCGTCTGGAAGTCTTCCATCCACTTCTCTGTCTCCTCATACATCTTGTGCCACTTGGCCTTGTAATCGGCGAACATCTTTTCGCCGGAGTCAATCACCTTGACTTCGGGATAGCCCAAAAGCAGCATCAAATCATTGACGTCGGTGACGATTCCTTCGGCCAAACCTGTGTCTTCTGCAGTTTTGGCCGTGAACAAGGCGGGCTCTTCCATGTCGTCATCCACCAAGTACCACGTGCCTTCAGTGTCATTGCGCCACTTGGTTGTACGGCCATCGACATCAACACTCAGTTGACGATCGGGGCGGACCAGAGCATCGCTCAGCTCCTGCGGGTGGCCACCTAACTCAAGCACACCTTTGGCGATTCCCGTCCATGCGGCAAACATCTTGGCGCGAATGTCAACGTCGTTTCCCCAGGTGAGTGCGGCGACTGATGCCAGCCCCTGCACGTGCCCCTTGGGCGCCATGAACATATATGGCCACGCGAGCGCGTAAATGCTGGCCATGCCCCGGGCGTCTTCCACGAACATCGCGGCGGGGATGGAGTCAAGCTCAGTGTGTAGTTTGTTGGCAAGGTCGCGGTACTCCTCCACCGCACCAGCGATGCGCCGCTCATCAACCTTGTCGTTGCGCATCTGTTGCTCGATGCCTTCCATCCAGCCCACGCGGAAATTGCCGTCATGTGAGTTCAGGCGGTAGACCACGAGGTCTGGCTTGACCTCCTTGATGTCTTTGATCATCCGGTCATAAATGGACGGATGGATATCCGTGCCCATTTGGCCGTCCATGGGAATCACATAGACCACGGGTGGTTTGGTGAAGCCGGTGGAACTGGAGTACGGGGACTTGCCCTTGCGGACAGAGGCCGACCCGGTACTCGGCTGGGAGATCGAATCCTGCGCCGCGCTCGTTGAGAGCACAGCCAGAAGCGAAGAGCACAACACGATGGTGGTGGCTTTGATCATGGACATGCCTCCATTCTACGCGAATAACCCGCGACCTCCCAACGAGGAAGTCCCAAGAATGGATACGCCCCAAATAGCCCTTCGGTTCTTGGCACCTTGGCACCTTAGCTTCAGGGTCAACCCCCGGAAACGCCCCTCAAGCACCTTTGGCCAAGTTTCCAACGGCCTCGAGGGCTTGCTCGCGCGAGGTGAGAAACCCATTTAATTGGCGGTCGTACAGGTCCTCCAAGATCTTGCCAAAGCTGGGTCCGGGGGCGAGCCCCGCTCGTACGAGGTCATCACCATTCACAAACGGCTCGGGGGCAAGGCCCGTTTTCTGAAGTTCTGCCATCGCCTCGTGGACGTGTTGAGCGAGCCCCGTATGGGTGGTGGCCAAGATTTGGAGCGCGCCGGCAAAGCAAGGGGACGCGGCCAAACGCTTGCGTCCAGCCACGTCGGCCGTTGGCCAGACTTCCGAGATCCGGCTGCACAGGTGAAGCGTTTGCTGAAGGTCCCTCGTCTCATCATTGGACAAGAGAAGTGCGTTGCGCCATCCGCGGATGCGCTGCTGCACCCCTGTGGAAATGCTCCTGCCCATCATCCACGCCGCCAGCGCTGTTTCGAAGCGCGCGTCCGGCGGTAGCGCGCGCAATGGCTCCAGCGCACACTCAGCTGCAGGCTCGCGCAGCATGACCGGGGCAAGGCCAAGTTCTTCGCACAATTCCACCGCGCGCGCGCGAGAGGCGTGCGCGAGCATCCTGCGCACCTCGTTGCCGATTCGCTCCTGGCTCACTCCGGCAAGGTCGCTGGCAAAGGCTCGGATCGCGTGCAAAGTGTCGGACTCAATCTTGAGGTCAAATCGAGCGGCAAATCGAAGCGCGCGCAGAGTTCGAAGCCGGTCTTCTTGGAAGCGCTGCGTGGCGCCACCGATCGCACGCAGGATGGATGCCCGTAGGTCGCTCTGGCCACCCACATAGTCAATCACTTCGCCCGTTTCGGGGTCCTCGAAAAGTCCATTGATGGTGAAGTCACGGCGCAAGGCATCTTCGCGCTCGCCTGAGAAGGTGACATGAGAAGGGCGTCTTCCATCTGAATAGGGACCATCCGACCGAAAGGTGGCCACCTCTATGGTGTGGCCGCCGCAGCGCACCAGCATGACGCCAAAGGCTTCGCCCACTCCCACCGCATTGGGAAAGAGTTCCTTCACCTGGTGGGGAGTGGCCGAGGTCGCCACGTCCACATCCGTGGCTGGAATGTTGAGCAGTCGATCCCTCACGCAGCCGCCGGCAAAGAGCGCACGAAAGCCCGCGGACTTCAACCGCAGGGCGATGCGGAGCGCCGCATCACGGGGGGAGATCTGTTCTGAAGAGGCGCTCACACGCTCCAGTATGGCTTGTCCGCCGCACCCGGTGGGGGCCATCGGCCGCCCGACCTTTCGCGCAGCCGTGCGCGGCACTCCAGTCGCAGGATTTCCACCTGACGACGAAGGTGTTCTAGAAATGCATCGTTCCCCTCCTTGAGGCGTTCTGTCAACTCCTGGGGAAGGATGGGCTTTCCGATCTGCACATCGAGCGCACCCCTGAGACTGGGAAAGCGTTGCCGTTTGGGCCACAGGTCGTAGGAGCCCTCAATCGCCAGCGGCACGAGCGGCACCTTGGCCCGACGCGCCAACAAAACCACCCCCGGCCGCATCGGTGCAGTCAATCCCTCCTGACATCGCGTGCCTTCAGGAAACAGCAACAGTGCCCGCCCAGCCGCCAACTCAGCCAACGCGGTGCGAATGGCGCCTGAATCTGGAGAGTCTCGTTCGATGGGGACCGCGCCGAAGAGCCGGATGAGCGCCCCAAATGGGCGAAACGCAAAGAGAGAGTCCCGCGCGATGTAGGTGAAGGGGCGGTCGCGCGCAGCGATTCCGCAAATCACCGGATCAAGCATGGACTGGTGATTGGGGGCAAGCACAAACGCGCCCGTCCGCGGAATGTGCTCACGCCCGTGCACTCGCAACTTCCAGATGGCGCGAAAGGAAAGAGAAAGAATCACCTCGGCCGCAGAGTAAATGCCAACGGAGAACGCGCCCCGGCCGGGCGCGCGCCGCTCGGCGTCAATCAGCGGCATACGTCAAACCGCCCCGCTCGCCGATGCATCATGCTGAAACACTCCGCTCGCCGTTGCGCGCAGAACGCGTGGAAGAACTGCCGGGCGACAGTACTTCTGCGTCCACTCGTGCACGGACTCCCTTCTCGAGCATGTCTACAACCTGATCGAGCGAGCAGCCACTCGTGTCTACACGCACGGCGCCTTCCGGCACCACCAGAGGGCCATCAGAGCGGTTTTCATCTTCAAAATCGCGGTGCTGAATGGCGCGAAGGACAGCTTCATAGTCAGCTGGGCGGCCCTGTGAGCGCATCTGCTCCACTCGCCGGTGCGCGCGAACCTCGGGATGAGCATCCAGATAAAAGCGAACTGCCGCATCAGGAAAGACCACCGAACCTTGATCTCGCCCTTCAGAAACCAATCGCGGGTGCGCTGCGCCAATGGCGCGTTGAGCCGCCACCATGGCCACACGCAACGCTTGCTGACGCGCCACCACGCTCACCGCGTGATTGACATCCGCATCACGAATGCGTTCCGTGAGATCGCGCCCGCCCAGCAACATGCGGGGCGGACGACTGGTCCAGTCAAATCGCAGCCCCTCTTGCTGAATGCGTTCAGCGAGCGCCGGTCCGTCATCCGCTGGCACGTCTTCATCGATCGACACCACGGCAGCCGCGCGATACATGGCACCCGTGTCAAGCACTTCAAGACCAAGCCGTTCAGCCAATCTCCAAGCCACGGAACTCTTTCCCGTTCCTGCGGGGCCGTCCATCGTGATGATGACGCCCGCAGCCGGGTTCATGCTCCATCTCCATCGGAAATGGCTTCTGCAAGGATTTGCTTGGCTCGACTGATGGCGGATGCGGGGTCGGTGCGCCCCACATAGTCAATGCCCACAGTGTTTTGATACCCCACGCCGCGGATGGCTTCCACACACTCATCCAGATTCCACGCATCGTGCGTGCCATTCTTGGCAAACGCCTTCACGGTGGCTTCGACGGCTTGCGCGTATGGGGCCAACCTGCGGAGCGCTGCCTGCGCATCACCCGTTCCGGCAGCCGCACCAAAGGAAGGAAGACTGCCGATGCGGAATCCGCCAATGCGCTTGATGAGTTCCGCCAATCGAACGGGGTCTGATGTCAGCCCATCGCCGGGGCGAATGAGAAGATGCACCTCATAACGATCAAGCTTGAGCAGCGTGCGCTTGATATTGGCCGCCGAATGCTCCGCGGTGGCTTCTGTGACATTGCTGCACCGAATGGCCACGCTGGGGCAGCCCAGTTTGCTCGCGGCCATACCGAGTTTCAGGATGCGCTCTTGTGACTTGGCGAGCGAGGCATTGGTGGAGAAGTCGTGTGGGGTCTCTTCCACCAGAACCAGAATGGGGCAGTGCGCGCGGTCGGCGCGATCGCGCAACTTCTCAAGGTCAGCCACGCTCATGCCCTTCAGCAATGCGGCATTCATGCTGAGCCCGCGGAGTTCAAACTCGGTGGCCACAAACTCCGGCATGTCCATCACTGGCAGCGCCTTCTTGGCCCGGCGTAGGTGCTGAAGCGAGCTTGTGGTGAGGGTGAGCAGCATGGAAACGGCGTGAGCCTGAGGAAGCCCCCCAAGTCTACAGTTCGGAGCGGGTGCACGGCTATGATTCCCGCTCTTCACTGGCCCCAGTATGGGCCTCAAGGACACATTCAAGGATCCCAACTGTGAGCAGCCCAACCGACCGCCGATACAGCGAAACGCACGAATGGTTCCGTACCGAAGCCGATGGCACGGTGACCGTAGGCATTACCAAGCACGCTGCTGAGGCGCTGACTGACATTACCTTTGTGGATATGAAGCCTGCCGGAACCAAGGTTTCACAGGGCGGCACCTTGGGGGAAGTTGAAAGTGTGAAGACTAATAGTGAGATTTATTCCCCAGTGACGGGCGAAATCTTGCAGGTGAATGGCGCCGCAGCCAAAGACCCTTCGCTCCTGAATAGTGATCCCTTTGGCGCGGGCTGGTTGTGCACCCTGAAGGGCGTGGATGCCGCGGGGCTTGCCTCCTTGATGGATGCGGCCACCTATGACGGCAAGAATGACCACTGATCCACAACCCAAAGCGACGGCAAGTTCCACGAGTGCTTCGGTGAGCGCCGTGGACGTTTGCAAGCAGTACCGAACTGGCGAACGCCCCGTGGCTGCTCTGCGCGGTGCCACGCTTCACATCCACCACCCCGGCTTCTACGCCATCATGGGAGCCAGCGGAAGTGGAAAGAGCACTCTGCTCTACCTCTTGGCGGGGCTTGATCGCCCCGATCAGGGAACCATCCACGTCTCTGGTCAGCGCGTGGACTGCATGAGCGAACGTCAACTCACCACCTATCGACGAAAGAGCATCGGCGTGGTGTTCCAGCAGTTCAATTTGCTGCCAACCCTGACGGCGCTGGACAACGTGATTCTGCCGGGAGTGCTGGAAGGCCGCCCTCGCATGCAGCTTGAAGCACGCGGCCGTGAACTCTTGGAGCAGTTTGGGCTTGCCGACCGCATGCATCACAGGCCCGAAGCGCTGAGTGGGGGTGAGCAGCAACGCGTTGCCATCGCGCGAGCGCTTCTCTTTGAACCTCCTGTGCTCTTTGCGGACGAGCCATCGGGAGCGCTCGACAGTGCCAACAGTGAGCGTCTCTGGACCATGCTGGGTGAATTGGCGGTCTCGCGCGGGATGGTGGTGCTGATGGTGACGCACGAACCCGCTGCGGCGGTGCACTGCAAAGAAGTGTTTGTCCTTCGAGACGGCCTTGTGGCCGGCAACTTTCCAACCAAGGAAATGAATGCGAGCGACCTGGTGGTTTGCGCTGCAGACATTGGCCGCGCGGCGGGGTAGAACGCTGCTGCTGGCTGTGGCAGTCGCGCTCTCCAGCACGCTGGTGGTGGCTGTGGCATGCAGTCTGGAGACGGTGCGCGCGAACGCGGACGGGCAGGTGCGGCGCTATGTGGGTGACACGGATGCGCGGTTGGTGAATCGCTTTGGCGCAAGTTTTGATGCCGCCATGGTGGAGCGTGTGCGCGCGCTGCCCGGAGTACACGCAGTGGCGGGAAGTTTGGCGGGATCGCTGACGCTCATCCGCACCGATGGCGTGCGCGATGAAGATGGCAAGATGCTGCGCTGTGTGGTTCAGGCGCGCGGACTTGATGCGCAGGCGCATGTCGGGTTCCGCGGGCAGGCGCTCTTGGAGGGGCGTCTGCCTGAAGAACAGGGTGAAGTTGCGCTGGATGCGCTGGCGAAAAAGCAATTGCGGGCTGGCCTTGGGGACCGCCTCGAAGTTCAGCGGTTTGGAGATCCCCTGCCGCTCGTGGTCACTGGCATTCTGGACCGCCCGTCGTTGGGAGCGCTGCAGCGGCCGTACGTGGTGGTAGATCGGGCCACGCTGGTGGAGAGCACCGGAAGCGATCGCGTCACCAGCGTGCTTGCCATTCTTGAGCCGGATATTGATGTGCGCGACTGGGTGCGCCAACACAAGCCGGAGTTTTCAGACCCGCTCTCTCTTGAGACCAGCGAGAGAATCAGCACGGGCATGGATCGCCAAGTGAACGCCACACGCTTGGGGTTCATGTTGATCTCCGTGATTGCATTCATGAGCGCAGCCTTCATCGTGGGCACTGGCATGACCACTGCAGTCGCGGAGCAGCAGCGCCAACTGGCCATCGCACGCTGCGTGGGCGCATCGCGTGCGCAGGTCTTTGCAAGCCAAACCTGGGCGGGCTTAGTGCTGTGTGGTGCCGGTGGAGCGGTGGGTGTGCCTGTGGGGATCGGCGCCGCTCGCGTGTTGGTCTGGTGGTTCCAAGACCTACTGCCTGACGGATTCTCAATGAACTGGACGGGTCCGATGCTGGCGATGGCGGGAAGCTTGCTGGCCGGCGCAGCTGGATCGCTCTGGCCTGCCTGGCAGGCATCACGCATCAGTCCGCTTGCGGCGCTCTCGCCTCACGCGTCGGCCCCCCGGCTTCGGGGAGTCGCGTGGCTGGCGGTCGCGGGCCTCGCGTGTCTTGGCGGGCAGTTGACGCTTCTCTTGCTGCCCACTCTGGATGCACAATTCTGGGCGTATCTCACCACCGGAGTTCCACTGCTCCACTTGGGCTGGTTCATGCTCGCGGTGCCTCTTTTGTGGGTGACCGCCCGCGCGCTTTCGCCCCTGCTCACGTGGGCGTTGCGGCTTCCGCAAGGGCTGCTCAAGGGCGCGGTGGCGCAATCACCGTATCGACTGGGGTTCACCGCAGGCGCGCTGATGGTTGGCGTAAGCATTCTGGTGTCCACGTGGGTGAACGCCACCGCAGTGCTGCGCGATGTGACAGAGCGAGTGCGCATTAGCGATGGCTTCGTTTTCAAAACCAATGGCATGTCCCCGCAAGAGCAGGCGCTCGTGAGGGATCTTCCTGGTGTGCAACAAGTGGTGCCGGTGGGCTACTTGCCCTTGAAACTGCTGGGGGAGCGCGGCTTTGGCCCCACTGGAATTGAGATTCCAAACGTGGTGTGCGTGGGGTTCCCCCCCGACCAGTTCCTTGAACTCAACCGGCTGGAGTGGATCCAAGGAACGCCGCAGTCAGCGTTGCCCAAATTGCGCTCCGGCGATGGAGTGCTGGTGGCCAAGGAGTTTCTCGTGGCGCGCGGCAAACAGGTCGGAGACCGCATTCGCCTCGGAGGCGGCTCCATCTCAAAGGAGTACGAGATCGTGGGCGTGGTGGGCGCGGCGGGCCTGGACGTTGCCACTCAGTTCTTTGGCATTCGCAGCGTCTATATGGAGCAGGCAGTGAGTTGCGTGTTCATGGACAACCGCGAGGTGGCCGAACGCTTTGGCAGCAAGGACGCATACATCCTGCAAGTGGATCTTGATGAATCCTTTGGGCCGGAGCATGACGCTGTGCTGGCTGAACTCGTGACCAACGCCGTGCCCGGCGGCATTTACGCCAGTGGACGCGCCATTCGGCAAACCATCGAGGGCGTGGGGCAAACCGTGTTGCGTGTCACCGCAACTGTGGCCTTTGGCGCCCTGCTGCTGGCCTGCATCGGCGTAGGAAATGTGGTGGCCGCCAACATTTCTGCGCGCAGATTTGAGTACGGCGTGTTGCGCGCGACTGGCGCATCGCCTGGTCTCTTGGGGCGGCTGGTTGCCGCTGAGATGGTGCTTGTGGCGGTGGCAGGTGCGGCCGCGGGCACAGGTCTAGGTTTGCATTTGGCAAGAATGGGTGTCAAGTGGCATCACCACCTGAGCGGCATGGAACTGCAGATGTCCTTCCCGGTGATTCCCATGCTGGCGGGGTACGCGGTGCTCATGGTGCTGACGCAAGCAGCGGCAGCGCCCGCCGTGTTGCGTTTGATGCGGCAGTCGCCGCGGGCGTTGTTAGCGCATTAGGCCACGGGCGCACCCTATCCTTGCATCGAAGTGTTTCACCTGAGCAGCCCATTCCAACCCACGGGTGACCAGCCCGAAGCCATTCGCCAACTGGTGGAAGGGGTGAACTCAGGCCAGAAGTACCAGACTCTGCTCGGCGCCACGGGCACGGGAAAGACCTTCACCATTGCCAATGTCATCGCACACACTGGCCGACCCACATTGGTGGTGAGTCACAACAAGACGTTGGCCGCGCAACTGTACGAGGAGTTGCGCGAACTCTTTCCCAACAACGCCGTCTGCTACTTTGTCAGCTACTACGACTACTTTCAGCCCGAGGCGTACATACCGCAGCGGGACATGTACATCGAGAAGGACTCCAGCCGCAATGACGATTTGGATCGACTGCGCCTGCTGAGCACAAGCAATCTGCTGAGCCGAGATGATGTCATTGTGGTGTCCAGCGTGAGTTGCCTCTATGGCCTGGGCTCTCCGGAGGAGTACCAGCGGCGCACGCTGCTGGTGCAGCGCGGTACCAAACTGGAGCGCCGGCAGTTCCTGCTGGGCCTGGCGGCCATGCAGTACGTGCGCAATGAAACCGCGCCCACGCGAGGCAACTTTCGTGTGCGGGGGGAGAGCATTGAGGTGTATCCCGCGTATCAGCAATTTGCGGTGCGCATTGGCCTCTTTGGCGATCAGATTGAGAGCATCGAACGCTTTGACCCCACCAGCGGTGAGGTGCTTGGGGAAGACGCGTGGACGCTGATCTTTCCTGCGGTGCACTACGTGATGCCCGAGGACCAGATGAAAGCAGCGGTCGAGGAGATCAAACTGGAACTCGAAGAGCGGCTGAACGAGTTTCGCTCGCGGGGCAAGCTGCTCGAAGCGCAGCGTTTGCAGGGGCGAACCAGATATGACCTCGAGATGATTACGGAAACCGGGTTTTGCAGTGGCATTGAAAACTACAGCCGGTTCTTTGACGGCCGCGCCAAAGGGGCGCGTGCGTGGACGTTGTTGGATTACTTTCGCAAGGTGCCCGGCCGTGCGCCTGACGATTGGTTGGTGGTGATCGACGAGAGCCACGTGACCCTTCCGCAGATTCGCGGCATGTATTTTGGCGACCGCCAACGCAAGACCACACTGGTGGAGCACGGGTTCCGACTTCCCAGCGCGTTGGACAATCGCCCATTGACCTTTGCGGAGTTCGAAGAGCTGACCCCCTGCACCATCTATGTCAGTGCCACTCCTGCGGCCTACGAATTGGAGAAGTGTTCCGGGGTGGTGGTGGAACAGGTGATTCGCCCCACCGGACTGGTGGATCCCCCGATTCAGGTGCTTCCTGCGCGGACTCAGATTCCGGATCTCCTCGAGCGCTGCAAAGAGCGCGCCTCACGCGGCGAACGGGTCTTAGTGACCGCACTCACCAAGCGGCTGTGCGAGGAACTTACCACCTTCTTGCACCGCAACGGCGTCAAAGTGCGTTACTTGCACAGCGAGATTGAGACGCTGGATCGACTGCAGATTTTGAAGGAACTTCGTCATGGAGAATTTGATGTGCTCGTTGGCGTGAACCTGCTGCGCGAAGGGCTCGACCTGCCGGAAGTGAGTTTGGTGGCCATCTTGGATGCGGACACTCAGGGGTTCCTGCGCAGTCAGAGCAGCCTGATTCAAACCATGGGGCGCGCCGCGCGCAATGCCGGCGGCGAAGTGGTCATGTACGCGGACACCGTGACAGAGCAGATGCAGGCTGCGATTGATGAAGTGAACCGCCGTCGCGCCAAGCAGTTGGAGCACAACGCCACGCACGGCATCACTCCGGAGACCATCGTGAAGGCGATCCGCCAGGGGATCGAGAGCGAAATCGCCGCGGTTCGCACCGCGCGCGATGCTGCAGGCCCCGCAGTCGCCAAGCAATACGACAAGGCGGAGATGCTTCGAGAATTGGAGGCCGCCATGGTGCAGGCCGCCAACGACCTTGAGTTTGAGCGGGCCGCGCAGATGCGCGACCAGATGAAACGCGTGGAGGCGCTGCCCGACGTGGACGGAATGGTGATCGAAGAGTCGGAGCCTGCGCGCCCGCGACCCAAGGCGGGAATGCCCGGAACCCGCGGTCGGGGAAAACGCAAGCGATAAAAGAAGTGCGCGGCGCGAAGGTCAACGCGCCGCGCGGCGAGCGAGCACCATTCGGGCGGCTGCCTTGCGCAGTTGCGCCATTTCAGCGCAGTCCAGACGTGATCCGCGGCGGAGAGACTCAGCCGTTTGCTCTGGAAGCGAAGGCTGAATGGTGACGCGCTGGCGAATGACGACGACTGACTTCATGGACTGGTGTCCTGCCGTACGAGCATTCGGCTGAGTGGTGAGCAAGGACGCACAATTTGAGCACATGGCGCCCGAATTGCACAGCGAAAAGTCCAAGAATCATGGGAATGGCCAGCGAAACGGGCTCTGGGAGGCTCGTTCGGCTATTGTACGGGTTCCCGCCGTGGCCAAGCGCGCACCCTCAACTCCTTCCGTCGGATCAGCCAAGCTTGATCCCGCCAAGTGCATCCGCGTGCGCGGAGCCAGGGAACACAACCTGCGGGGGGTGGATCTTGCCATTCCCCGCGACTCGTTGGTGGTGCTCACCGGGGTGAGCGGCAGTGGCAAGAGCAGTTTGGCCTTTGACACCATCTTTGCCGAAGGCCAGCGCAAGTACATGGAGAGCCTCTCCGCGTACGCGCGCCAGTTCTTGGATCAAATGCAGAAGCCCGATGTGGAGAGCATTGAGGGTTTGCCACCCACCATCGCCATCGAGCAGCGCGGCGGCGGACACACACCGCGTTCCACGGTGGCCACCACGACCGAGATTTACGACTACCTGCGCTTGCTGTATGCCCGGTGTGGCACCCCCACATGTTGGCACACCGATGACAAGGGGCACGTTTGCGGAAGGCCCATCAATGCCACGAGCTCCAGCCAGATTGTTGACACGCTCATGGCTCTGGATGGTCGCCGCCTCATGGTGTGCGCGCCGGTGGTCGTTTCCAAGAAGGGATTCCACAAGGAAGTTGCTGAAGGATTAGCCAAGCAGGGTTTGCTGCGCGCCCGTGTCAACGGCAGGGTTGTTGACCTGCGCGAGCTGCTGAAAGCAGGGGGCGAAAATCCGCTCGGTCTGGGCCGGTATGAGATGCACAGCATCGACGCTGTGGTTGACCGCATTGTGGTAAGCGCGGAAGATCGGCAGCGCTTGGCTGAAAGCGTGGAGACGGCGCTCAAGCTTGGGCAGGGAAGCGCGGTGATTCTGGCGGAGACGGCCGAGGGCACTTGGGATGAGCACCGCTTTAGTGAACGGTTCAGTTGCTCTGTTCACCCAGAGTGCGCGCTGCAGGAGTTAGAACCGCGCATTTTTAGCTTTAACAGCCCACACGGGGCATGTGCACAATGCGCGGGGCTGGGGCTGGTGCGCGAGTTTGATGAGTCGCTGGTGATTCCCGACGCACAGAAGCCTGTGGCCAAAGGCGCCATTGAACCGTGGCAACGCAACGGCCCTCGCATGAACGCCTACTACGCGCGGATCCTTCGTGCATTTTGTGCGTTCTTCAAGGTGGCTCCCACCACGGCGCTTCAAGACGTGCCCGCCAAGGTGCGGCGATATCTGCTGCATGGCGTGCCGAAAGAAGAGCAGTTGGCGCTCGGAGCCAAGTTTGAGGGGGTGCTTCCAAACTTGCGTCGACGCTATCAAGAGAGCGAAAGCGAATTGGTACGCGAACGGCTTACCGCGTACATGAGCAGCGCCCCCTGCCCTGCGTGTTCTGGCAAACGATTGAAGCCATCCAGCTTGGCCGTCAAATTGCAGAGTGGAAGCCTTCAAGTTTCCATCTCCGAAGCCACCGAGCTGTCCATTGAACGCGCCATCGGGCTCTTTGCCTCGTTGCGATTGGGGGACATGCACCGAACTATCGCGGCCCCCATTCTGAAGGAGATTGAATCAAGGTTGGGCTTTCTGGCCAGCGTGGGGCTTGGTTACCTCACGCTCGACCGGGCCAGCGGCTCACTGAGCGGTGGCGAAGCGCAGCGCATTCGGCTGGCCACGCAGGTGGGCAGCGGACTAGTGGGTGTGGCGTACGTGCTAGACGAGCCAACCATTGGCTTGCATCAGCGGGACAATGATCGGTTGTTGGCCACGCTGCGTCGGCTGGTGGACATCGGTAACACGGTGCTGGTAGTTGAACATGACGAAGATGTCATCCGGTCGGCGGACTATCTGGTGGACGTGGGGCCCGGCCCAGGGCGGCATGGCGGAACGATTGTGGCTGCGGGCACGGTGGAGGAGGTGGCCGCAGATCCGCGCAGTTTGACT
This sequence comes from uncultured Isosphaeraceae bacterium, assembly GCA_964640485.1. GTDB lineage: Bacteria > Planctomycetota > Phycisphaerae > Phycisphaerales > SM1A02 > CAZXGD01. The sequence continues at coordinate 126,944 of CAZXGD010000002.1, forward strand.
GGCGCGTATCTCAATGGCTCTCGCACCATTCAAGTGCCCACAGGGCGCCGCCCCATGGACCCCGCCAAGGCCGTCGTGGTGAAGGGTGCCACCGCCAACAACCTCAAGCGCGTCGACGCGGCTTTCCCGCTGGGAGGAATCGTGTGCGTGACGGGAGTGAGCGGCAGCGGCAAGAGCACACTCGTGAGTGACATCCTCTTGAAAGCCGCGCAGAAGCAGGTGCACGGCGCACGCACCGTGCCGGGTTCGCACACCAAGCTCACGGGGCTCGCAGGAATCGAACGTGTTGTGGAAGTTGACCAGAGCCCCATTGGCAGAACGCCCCGTTCAAACCCGGCCACCTACACGGGCGTGTTCGATGACATTCGCAAGCTGTACGCCAGCGTGCCGGAGGCCAAGATTCGCGGCTACGAGCCGGGGCGGTTTAGTTTCAATGTGAAAGGTGGCCGATGCGAGAGTTGTCAGGGTCAGGGAGTGGTGCGCATCGAAATGCACTTTCTGCCCGATGTCTTTGTGAAGTGTGACGTGTGCAACGGCACTCGCTACAACCGCGAAACTCTGGAGGTGCGCTTCAAGAGCCGAACGATTGCTGAGCTGTTGGAGATGACCGTGGACGATGCCGTGCAACTGTTCGAGGCGCACCCGCGCATCCGCACGATGTTGGAGTGCGTGCGCGATGTGGGCTTGGGGTACATGCACCTGGGGCAAGCCTCAACCACATTGAGCGGCGGTGAGGCGCAACGCATCAAACTTGCCACGGAGTTGGGCACGCCCAGCAGCACGCGCACGCTCTACGTGCTGGATGAACCCACCACGGGACTGCACTTCGCCGATGTCGAGCGGCTGCTTTCGGTGTTGAACCGCCTGGCGGATTCCGGGCACACTCTGGTCATCATCGAGCACAACTTGGATGTGGTGAAGTGCGCCGACTGGATCATTGACTTAGGTCCAGAGGGCGGTGAGCGTGGCGGCACCATTGTGGCAACGGGCACTCCCGAACACATTGCCGCGCACAAGACGAGCCATACCGGCGCGTATCTCAAACCCATCTTGCGATCGGCGGCCGCCTCGCGCGCGGGCAGGACCGGCAGGACAGAGGTCACTCCCCCTGCCGCTCCAGTCGCGCGTACTCGAGCACGAGCGTCTTGACCCCAACGGTGCGGAATGCCACGCGCACACTGGTAACACTGCCTCGGGGAAGCACCGCTTGCACAGTGCCCACACCAAACATGGGGTGACGCACCACGGTGCCGACGGGGAAACGGCCGCTGGCGCGTGCGCGCTCCGGTGGCGCATCATCGTGTGAGTCGTCAAGAGCCTCACTTCCGTAGGCCAGGTCCTGTCGCTCGGTATTGGCTTCTGGCAGTTCACGCAAAAACGAACTCTCCATGGCAGACATGCGCAGGCCGCGCGAGGTGCGCACGGCTGCAGCCGTAAGAAGGAGGTTTCGCTTGGCACGCGTCATGCCCACAAACATCAGGCGTCGCTCTTCCTCGAGTTCTTCGTCATCCGCGCGGCTGCGTGCGTGAGGCAGAATTCCTTCTTCGCATCCCACAATGCACACCTGTTCATACTCAAGCCCCTTGGCGGCGTGCAGGGTCATGAGCGTCACAGTGCCAGCTTCCGGGTCCAAGGCATCAGTGTCGGCCACCAGCGCCACACTCTGCAGAAATGCCGCCAGGGCGTCGCGCAATCGGTCACCCTGAGCGGCGTCCGCCGGTTCAAAGTCTCCGGCCGCGCTCACCACTTCGTCCAAGTTGGCGCGGCGGTCTTCGCCATCATCCAGCGATGATCCGTCAGACCACTCGCGAAGTCCGCTCTCCGTGAGCACCAGGTCTGCCAATGCGGCCAGCGCGTCCGCAGGGTGGTCTGCCAACATGGCCCGCCAACGCCCCACCTGAGCGGCAAACTCATCCATCTTTCGCGCGGTGCGATCCGACACACCGGCCTCACGCGCGTGGGTCAGCGCACTCAGCAGCGGCAGAGAGCGCTGCGCCGCAAAGCGTTCCACGCGCGAGAGGCTCGCATCGCCGATGCCGCGCGTGGGTGTGTTCACGATGCGTGCGCACGCCACATCATCCGCTGGATTGCTGATAAGGCGCAAGTATGCCAACAGGTCCTTCACCTCTTTGCGTTCATAGAACGCGGTGCCGCGCACGATTCTGTATGGCACGTTTCGGCGCCGCAACGCATCTTCAAGCACACGACTCAACGCATTCATGCGGTAGAGCACCGCGCACTCTCGCCAGGGGGTGCCTTTGGCGAAGGCCTCCTGCACGGCGGCAGCCACGAGGTCTGCCTCTCCATGTTCATCCGTGCAACGCACCACGCGCACAGGCTGACCTAGACCTAACTCGGTGTAGAGCTTCTTGGCCTTGCGACGCCGATTGTTCCGGATGAGCGCGTCGGCAGCCGCCACGATGTGCCCGGTGGATCTGAAGTTTTCACCTAAGGAGACCGTTTGCGCTCCGGGGAAAGCCTCCTCAAACTCCAGAATGTTGCGAATATCCGCCCCGCGCCAGCGATAAATGGACTGGTCGGGATCGCCCACCACACAGATGTTGCGATGCTCCCCTGCAATCATGCGCGCGATGACGAATTGAGCGCGATTGGTGTCCTGATACTCGTCAATCAGCACGTATCTGTAGCGATCGGCAGCGGCGTTGCGCAGTGGGGCCGAATGTGTGAGTGCCATGGCCGTGCGAAGAAGCAGGTCATCAAAGTCCAGCGCCTTCATGCGGGTGAGCAAGCGCTGGTACGCCGCGTACGCCTTGGAGACTTGCCGATCCATGAAGTCGTTGGCGCGCTCCGCAAAGATCTCGGGAGTCTCGAGTGCGTTCTTGGCTGCGCTGATTCTGGCGTGCACTGCGGCTGGGGCAAAGTTCTGCGAATCCAACCCAGCCTCCGCCACCGCACTCTTGATCGCCGCGCGCTGATCGTCGGTGTCGTAAATGACATAGTCGGCGTCAACGCCGCACTCCAGCGCATGACGGCGAAGAAACATGGCGCAGAATGCATGAAACGTGCTCACGGTGAGTGCGCGCCTGCCCGGCACATGGTGCGGAATCAGCGTGTCAACTCGCCGCTTCATTTCTCCCGCTGCCTTGTTAGTGAATGTGAGTGCCAGGATGTTCCACGCAGGAACGCCGTGCGCAACCAGCGCTGCCACACGTCGCGTGATGACGCGGGTCTTGCCAGATCCGGGGCCGGCCAGCACCAACAGGGGGCCATCTGCATGCTGCACCGCGCGCGCCTGATCTTCTGTCAAGTCGCGCAAGAGATCCTGCGGATTCATGGGTACCGACGCCGCAGCGCCCGGTGTGCCGGCATGTGGGTGTGGTTCTGGCATGTCAAAGGGGGCGGCAACGGCGGGTGGGCAAGTCTACGAATGCATCCGCTGAAACCCGGCAGTTGGCCCGTGATTTCGACGCATGCAGACAATCTGTCCACCGCAGTTTGATCTTGGTGCGGCGCGCAAACAATTTTCTAACCTTCGGCCCGGACCAAACTTGCGTACACGCCGACAAGGATTCCATAAAAAAGCTCAAGTGACGGCTTGAACCCCCAATGGGTAGGGGTAACATGCGCCCCACTCCCTACGGATAGTGGGGGTCTCACCCTGTCACGGCCCCCGAACGGGCACCGAACAGGGGGAAGCGTGGGTCGTTCAAGAGGTGTTTCCAAGCCATTTTCGTGCGCGTCAGCCAGTCGAGCGGTGAGAGCGGCGCACTGGAGTTAAGGGTGGGCCATGAGCATTCTGTGTGACACCCAGATCCGCCAACTCGTGCGGATCGAGCCGTTCGCCGACAACGCCAAGCGACCGGGCACCGTGAGTTTTGGTGTTTCAAGTTACGGCTACGACGTGCGCGTGGGCACGCGCTTTAAGGTCTTTACCAACGCCACCAGCGGCGGCACCGCCATCGTTGATCCCAAGGCGTTTGGCACCGACCTTTTCATCACCATCGATACGCAAGAAACCGGGCGCGATCACATCGTCATTCCGCCCAACTCCTTCGCGCTTGCGGAAACGGTGGAGACCATTCAGGTTCCCCGCGATGTCCTGGCCATCTGCGTAGGCAAAAGCACCTACGCGCGCTGTGGCATCATTGTGAATGTCACGCCTCTTGAGCCCGAGTGGCGAGGCAAGGTGACGATTGAGATCAGCAACACCACTCCGCTTCCTGCCAAGATCTACGCGAACGAGGGAATTGCACAGATGATCTTCTTGAAGGCGAGCAATGTTTGCGCCGTGAGCTACGCAGACAAAGGTGGTAAGTATCAGGATCAAACTGGGCTCACACTCCCCCGCGTAGACGGCGTGCCGTTCAGCGGTTCTTCTGCCGTTCATTTGCAATAGTTGTGCCGAAGCCCGGCGCGGGAACGCGCACGGGTGTTGTAGTGCCATTCAACTCTCCACCCTTCTCCACGCACGGAACGCACGCATGCGCATCTCTCGCCGATTTACAACCACTGGCAAGGACGTCTACGACAACATCGAGTGGTCCACTCGCTCAAGTCGCATTGGCAATTCAGATGGCAGCACCGTGTTTGAGATGCACGATGCTGAGGTTCCAGCATCTTGGAGCCAACTGGCCACTGACATTGTGGTGAGCAAGTACTTCCGCAAGGCGGGAGTGCCACAACTTGGCAAGGATGGCAAAGCGCTGAAAACAGCCGAAGGCAAACCGGTGCTGGGACCTGAGCGCAGCGTGAGGCAGGTGGTGCATCGTTTGGCAGGCTGCTGGCGCCATTGGGGTGAGAAGCACGGCTACTTCACCACCAAGAAGGACGCCGAAGCGTTCTACGACGAGCTTGCCTACATGCTGCTGAACCAAATGGCTGCGCCCAACAGCCCTCAATGGTTCAACACCGGTTTGAACTTTGCGTACGGCATTACGGGCCCAGCTCAGGGCCACTGGATCGTGGAACCCAAGAGCGGCAAGGTCTCTTTGGCCAAGGACGCGTACACGCACCCCCAACCGCACGCGTGCTTCATCCAGACTGTCAGAGATGATTTGGTGGGCCCCAGCGGAATCATGGACCTTTGGATTCGCGAGGCGCGCCTGTTTAAGTATGGAAGCGGAACCGGCACCAATTTCAGCCAGTTGCGCGGAGATGATGAACCGCTTTCAGGCGGTGGACGCTCGAGCGGCCTGATGAGCTTCTTGCGCATTGGCGACCGGGCCGCGGGCGCCATCAAAAGCGGAGGCACCACCCGGCGCGCCGCCAAGATGGTCTGCCTCAATGTGGATCACCCCGACATTGAAGCCTTTGTGAATTGGAAAGTCCGCGAAGAACTCAAAGTGGCCGCGCTGGTGGAGGGCATGAAACATCTGACCCCCGCTCAGCAGAAGGTTGCTGACCAACTGGGTCTCTCGCTCGACTACGACTTCAACGGTGAGGCCTACTACACCGTCAGCGGACAGAACTCCAACAACTCCGTGCGCCTGAGCGATGAGTTCATGGACGCGGTTGCTCAGGATGCCGACTGGACCCTGATCCGCCGCACCGACGGCAAGCCCGCACGCACGCTGAAGGCACGCGAACTCTGGCGGCAAATCAATGAAGCCGCGTGGCACTGCGCTGACCCGGGTGTGCAATTTGACACCACGATCAATGCGTGGCACACCTGCCCCAGCGGCGGACGGATCAACGCCAGCAATCCATGCAGTGAGTACATGTTCTTGGATGACACAGCATGCAACTTGGCATCGATCAATCTGCTGAAGTTCTATGACTCCGAGACCCGCACCTTTGATCTGGCGGGATACGAACATGCCATCAGCCTGTGGACCGTGGTGCTTGAGATCAGCGTGCTGATGGCCAGCTTCCCCAGCCGCGAGATTGCGGAACTGAGTTGGAAGTACCGCACGCTCGGGTTGGGGTACGCCAATCTCGGCGCCATGCTGATGCAGGCGGGCATTCCCTATGACAGCGACGCGGGGCGCGCTGTGTGTGGAGCGCTCTCGGCCATCCTCACAGGGCGTGCCTACGCCGCCAGCGCTGTGCTCGCAGCGGAACACGGCCCCTTTGACGGCTACAAGGCCAACAAGGAGCAGATGCTCCGTGTGGTTCGCAATCATCGTTTGGCGGCCATGGGCACTCCGCGCGACAGTTCTGAATACGAAGACCTGCGGGTGCGCCCCGTTCCAATCAATCACGCCGCATTCACGTCAGGTGGTGTGAATATGGCCAATGCCACGAGCATGTTGGAGCGCGCGGTGGCGGCGTGGGACGACGCGCTCGCCTTCGGTAAGAAGCACGGCTACCGCAATGCACAGGTGACCGTCATCGCACCCACGGGCACCATCGGTCTCTTGATGGACTGCGACACCACGGGCGTGGAGCCGGACTTTGCCCTCACCAAGTTCAAGAAGCTGGCAGGTGGTGGGTACTTCAAGATCGCCAACCAGAGCGTTCGCCCGGCGCTGCGTGCGCTGGGCTACTCCCCCTCGCAAGTGGATGACATTCTGCTGCACGTGATGGGCTCCCTCAGTTTGGAAACTCCCATGCCGCTGGAGGATGGAACCATTCCGCCTCACGGAAACAGCATTCGTGACTATCTGCTGCAGGCCGGATACACCGGCGACGAAATCGTCAAGGTTGAAAACAGCCTGCCGACAGTTTTTGAATTGGGGTTTGCCTTCTCAGCATGGGGCATGCCTGAACGAGTGCTTGCCTCACTGGGCATTCACGTGGAAGCCGCACGCGCTGACCCCAAGTTCAATGGGTTGCGTGCGCTGGGGTTGAATCGCAGACAGATTGAGGCGCTCAATCGCCGAATCTGCGGCACACAAACGGTGGAGGGTGCGCCGCACCTGAAGGCTGCACATCTGCCAGTGTTTGACTGCGCCAATCGCTGCGGCGACTTGGGCACGCGATTCATCGCTCCCGATGGCCACATTCACATGATGGCGGCGGCACAGCCTTTCATCAGCGGCGCCATCAGCAAGACCATCAACCTGCCTCGCGAGGCACCCGTGGAGGAAATCGGTCGTTGCTACAACCTCAGTTGGGAATTGGGGCTCAAGGCCAACGCGTTGTATCGCGACGGTTGCAAGTTGAGCCAACCGTTGAGCACCAAGAGTGATGCGAGCGAACAGCGCGAGGAGGAGGACACTGCGGGATTGTCTGAAGAGGCCAGCGCTGAAGTCAGCGCACCCGTCCCTCAACCGAGCGAACCGCGCGTGGTGGAGCGAATTGTTGAACGTGTGGTTGAAGTTGAACGCGTGGTGGAACGCCCCATGCGCCGCCGCCTACCCGACACCCGCGAGAGCCTGACGCACAAGTTCAATGTGGCAGGCCATGAGGGTTACTTGATCGTGGGCCTTTACCAGGATGACAAGCCAGGCGAGCTCTTCATCACCATGGCCAAAGAAGGTTCCACCATCGGTGGACTGATGGATTCGCTGGGAACCGCCATCAGCCTGGCATTGCAGTATGGCGTTCCGGTGGAGAGCATCGTGAACAAGTTTGCACATCAGCGCTTTGAGCCGATGGGAATGACCACCAACAGCGATATTCCCTTCGCCAAGAGTCTGGTGGACTACATCTTCCGTTGGCTTGGAATGCAGTTCATTTCTGGCTACCGAGAAAACAACGCGCCGCGCCGCGGCAAGCCAGCTGATCAGGGTTCGGGCGAGCACGGTGCAGGAAGCGCCGGAGTCGCCGGTCAGAAGAATGCCGTCAAGGAGGACGCACCATGGGCAGATCGGTTGTCTGGAGGAAGCCTCGAGTCAAGTTCCGCGCAGATGGACGGTCCATCGGCGGGGTTCAACGCAGCGCTCCCATCCGCAGAGGCGAAGTCAGGCGCGAGCCCGATGGTTGGCGACCGAATCTTCTTCGGCAGTGCGGCCGATTCGATGCTCGGGAGTTTGGGTGGAGCGACCCCGTCCGCAGGTGGTCGTCCCAAGCAAGTTCCAAGCGCGGATCCAGACGGGCGCGCCGCCACTGGCAGCGTGCTTGATCAAACCAATGCACAACTGATGGGCGATGCGCCCGCGTGCGATGTGTGCGGATCGATCACCGTTCGCAACGGCACCTGCTATCGCTGCCTGAATTGTGGACAGTCCATGGGCTGTTCGTAACAAATCATGCGTCGGTAGGCGGAACTCCGACCCGCCTGCCGACGCGACCCTCAACACGAAAGGGCTTCTGACGAAAGGAACTACAACAGGTCGGCGAGCGGATGGACCCTCCTTGCACTGGTCGAATGAGCACGGAACAAGCGCAGTTTGACCCCCCCGCTGAATTTCCGCAGAGTCCGCTGGATTGGGTATGGATGCCCGGCAGCGACTCAGGCGGATGGTGTGCCCGCATGACGCCCAGCAGGGTGACCTGAATCCGATCCAGAGACAGAAGCCCTTCGTGTCTTCCTCCCCCCCTGCCGTGAAATCAGTTTCGCGGCAGGGGGAATTTCTTACCTACACTACGTTGCTCATGTTCTGCTACCGACGACTTCCCGCATTCCTCCACTCGCCTGCTGCAGCCGCCTGCCTGCTTCTGGCGTCCCTTGCCGGGTGCGCCACACCCGAACAAATGGTGGAGGATCGGCGCCACTCAATCTCAACCGCCCCCATCACCCACGTGGTGCTCATTCAGTTGAAGGACCCAACGCGCGCCGCAGAGTTGGTTGAGGACTGCAACCGACTGGTGCCGGGGATTCAGTCCGTCAAGGACTATTCCTGCGGCATTCCGTTTCCTTCTGGCCGCGCCAACGTCGTGGAGAATTACTCCGTGGGATTCCTCGTCACCTTTCAAGACGAAGAGGGATACAAGGCGTACACCGACGATCCGGCGCACCTTGCGCTGGTTGAGAAGTGGCGCAATGCGTGGAAGGAAGTCCGCATATTTGACTTCTTGGATGCGCCTCCGGGCGCCGCGCCCGCATTGCAACCCGTGCAACCGGCGCCCGCTGCAACGCCCGGTACCGCACCAGCGACAAACAGGGAATCAACCGTGCCCGCCAAGCCGATACCCAGCGCAAAGCCTGAAACTCCAGCTTCAACCCCCACGCGCTGAACTTCCTGCGAATCCTTCCCCACTACACTCGGTCCCAATGGCCATTGAAACCACCCTCCAGCCGCGCCAGAAGTGGCTGTATCCGATTTATGCGGGAATGTGCCTCGCGTTGGCGCTTTGGGGGGCGTACGACTATTTCATATCCATTCCCAACCGAGAAGCCGCCGTGGCCATCTTTGCCGCTGCGTCAGAGGTGAGAGAGTCGCTGCAGACGCTTCCACCCCCGCTTTCTCCCGAGCAGGTTGCGCAATACAACGAAGCAGAAGCGGTGATCGCCTCGTTTAAAGGTGAGAAGCCCACCCCCCCCGACTTTTACGACCGACCTGTGCAGTTGTGGGTGTACATGGTGGGCTGCGGCTTGGTGAGCACCCCATGGTTTGTGTGGGCATGGATGACCTCCGCGCGCCGCCGATACCGGCTGGATGACGATGGAACGCTGCACACACCCGAGGGGACCTTTGCCCCGGAGGAGATCGCTGATATCGATATGAGCCGGTGGATGAACAAGTCGATCGCCACGGTGGTGACCACCAGCGGTGCCCATATTCGCATGGATGACTACAAGTACCGCAACATGCACCTCATCGTGGGCGCACTGGCAAGCCGGTTTCATCCCGAGAACTGGACTGAAGACGCGCGAGATCGGCGCAAGCTTGAAGCAGAGGCTCAAGAGTCGAGCGACGCTCAGGATTCCTCAACGACGGTGGAGGAGAATTCCCACCATGCTCAGGTGGAGGAGTCACCCAATCAGGACCAGCGGTCGTAAGGTGGAGTGAGCATGCGATCCACCGCCGAACCTACGACGTCAATTCCCAAGCAAGACCGTTGCGGGGATCTTCCACATCGCCCGCGCGTGCTGCTGGGAAAGTTGGGGCTCGATGGCCATGACCGAGGGGTGAAGCTCATCGCCCGCGTGATGCGTGACAGCGGAATTCACGTGATTTACAGTGGGCTTTGGCAGACTCCACGCAGCTTGGCCATCGGCGCGCGCGACGAGGATGTGGACTGCATCGCGTGCAGCATGATGAGCAACAGCCACCTGGTGCTGGTGCCTCGCCTGCTTGAAGAACTGAAGACCGTCGGCCGCGCCGACATTCCCGTGAACGTGGGCGGCATCATTCCGCAGGGAGACGTGCAAGCTCTTCTGCAGGGAGGCGTGGCCCGGATCTATCACACCGGCACGTCCATGGAAGACATTGTGGACAGCGTTCGCGTGTGTGTGCGCCCGTACTCGCCCGTGAGTAGTTCCAATGCTCAAGCGGTGTTGGCGCGGCAGATCAGCATGGCTCACGCGGGGCACACTTTTGCAGCCAGTGCGCTTCGCAAGCCGGCTCGCGTGGTGGGTGTGACAGGGAGTCCAGGCGCAGGCAAGAGCACTCTGGCCGCAGCGATGGCCAACGAGGCCGTTCGACGGGGCGAGAGAATTGCCATCGTGGCCTTTGACCCCATGAGCCCGATTACAGGTGGCGCATTGCTGGGCGATCGTTTGCGCGTGGACTTCAATGCGGTTGACGACAAGGTCTTCTATCGCTCGCTGGCCATTGTGGGCGAAGACTATCGAAGTCTGGGCGCGATCATTGGGCTCATCGGCGCTGCTGGCTATGACAAGCTCATCGTGGAGACCGTCGGTGCCGGCCAAAACGATGTGGCGATCCGCGAGCACGTAGACCGCACCGCCGTGGTGGTGGTGCCTGGCATGGGCGACGCCGTGCAGATGGACAAGGCCGGAATCCTCGAGATTGCCGACTTGTTTGTGGCCAACAAGGCCGATCACGCCGGCGAAGCCAAGCTGGTGCGTGAACTCTTGGACATCGCCGACGGCAGACGCATCATCGAGACTGTGGCCACCGAAGGCCGCGGGGTGGTGGAACTGCTGGACGCGATCTTTGAACCCTAAGACCATGACACTTGAATTGAAGAGAGACACCAATCAGGCCTTGAGCCTTGGGCAGTACGCCGTTGACTTTATGAAGAGCGCGCTACCCAGTGCACAGGTGCTGGAACGCACCAAACTTTTTAACACCGATGCCACGCTGTGCGGCCTCAGTGCGCTGGCGTTGCAGACCAATGCTCCCACCATTTTGCGCGCTGAGGCGCTGGAGTATCCGCGCGAGGGTGGTGCCACGGTGTTTGGCAGCCGTGCGCGACTGGCCCCCGAAAAAGCGGTCGCCGCAAATGCCAGTGCCGTGCGGGAGTGGGACTCCAACGGCACCAACTTTGGTTTTCGCAAGGAGCGGGGATTCACCGCGGGCGAGTTTGGGCATAATGATTACTACGGAGTGGCCATCGCGGCCGCCCAGGTGGGCGCGCGTGACGGAGCGTGGGCGCTGAAGGGCATGGTGCTCAGCGACGAGATCCGCGGACGCCTCGCCGAGGTCTTTAGCCTAAAAACCTACAAAATCGACCATGTGGTGCATGGCGCCATTGCCAGCGCAGCCACGTGGGGGGCGATGATGGGCGCAACCCCTGAGCAGATTGAGAGCGCCATCGGCATGGTGGTGGCTCACTACATTCCTTGGCGCGCCATTCGCGCGGGCAAGCAGTTGAGTGACAGCAAGGGAGCCAGCGCAGCGCTGAGCGCAGAGGCTGCCGTACTCAGCATGAATCGCGCCATGCGTGGTTTCGTTGGCCCACGCGACATTTTCCGCAACCCTGAATCCATGTTCAGGCAGTTCGTCAAGACCAATGGAGACAGCCCTTTTGATCTGGAGATGAGCAGCCAAGGGGATGACTTTGCGGTGATGGGCATGCACTTCAAGTTGGGGCTCTACGAGCACCAGAGCGCAGGAGCCATTCAAGGCTTGATTGACTTGATGCGCAAGCACCCCGACATTGTGCAGAAGCCCCAACTCATCAAGCGCATCACCATCGTGGCCTATGAGCCCGCCTTCGGCATCATTGGCGATCCAGCCAAGCGCGATCCGCATACGCGGCAAAGCGCTGACCACAGCATGGTCTACATTGTGAGCACACTTCTCAGAAAGGGCATCGAAGGAGCGCGGGCAGGCGCCGCCCCCGCAGACGAGACCAACGATGCCGCGTGGAAACGCCTCTTTCTGGCACCTGTGGACTACGGCCAAGAGGCCATCAACAACGCCGACACTCGCGCGCTGATGGACAAGATCGCATTCGAACACGGCGGCCCCGAGTACGACGCCAAGTATCCCGATGGCATCCCCACCTCGGTGGTGATCTCCACCACGGATGGACGCACGCTTGAGAGCGGATTGGTGATGTACCCCAGCGGTCACGCTCGCAACACCACCGCAAACCTCAAAGACATCCTGGCCAGCAAGTTCAAGTACCTGGGCGCTCTCGCGCTGGACAATCCAGCGCCTGTGATTGACACACTGAACTCATTGGAGACGCTACGTCCAGCGGAACTGTTGGGCCTCTACGACTTCACCATCGCCACGCGACCCGGCGTGGATTGAGCGCGCACGCCGTTCCCCTACTTGGACGCGGGGGGCCGGGTGGTGTTGTTCTTGCTCGGCACAGGTGGTGCGGGCGGCTTTGGCGCATCAAGCTTTGGAAGCAGTTCGGCAATCGCGCGTTCCAATTGTGGGTCGCGGCCGGCCGCGATGTCTGCCGGCGTATGCGGCACCACAATGTCAGGGTCAACTCCGTGGTTTTCCATCGTGAATCCCCCTGCTGCGTCCCACCATGCAAACTCGGGTTGCGTGGCGCCACCACCGTCCACAAAGGGCTTGTCGCTGCGAATGCCCACAACGCCTCCCCATGTTCGCACGCCGATCACTGGCCCCAGACCGTAGAGGCGGAACCCTGTTGGAAAGATGTCACCATCGCTACCCGACCGTTCATTCACCAGCACCGCCATGGGTCCGCTGGCGGCACGAACGGGGTAGGTGCCGGGCGTCCCCTCGCGCGGCACGTCGCGCGCGATGGGCTTGCGGCGAAGGCGTTCCAGAATCATCTGACTCACGTAGCCCCCGCGGTTCCAGCGTTCGTCGATGACCATTCCGTCCATCAGATACTGGGGATAGAAGTTGCGCACGAAGGCCACAAGACCGGCGCTGTCCATGTCTGGAAGGTGCATGTAGCCCAAGCGTCCCCCGCTCCTTTCTGCAACCATGGCGCGCCGCTCGTTCACCCATCGGGCGTAGCGGAGTGCGGTTTCATCTTCAACAGCAGTCACTTCCACGGCTCGCACCGATCCCGTTGAATCTCGCAAGGAGAGTGAGACAGGCTTGCCTGCGCGACCCCGAAGCAACGCCCCCAATTCGTGCGCATTGACTGCACTTCGCCCGTCGATGGCGACGATCACATCGCCCACCGTCACGCCGGTGTGCGGTGCGGCCAGCGGACTCTCTGGGCCTCCGCTAGCGGTGCCGCTGGGCAAAATGGCGTCGATGCGGAAACCATCAGAGACCTTGGACACGTCAATGCCCAGTAGCCCGATCGTGGCCGGCGGCGCATCGTCATAGGAGTCTCCGCCACTGATGTATGTGTGGCTCGTACCCAATTCTGAAGACATTTCACCCACAAGATCGTTGAGTTCGGCGCGAGTGCCGATACGCGGAAGCAATGTCGCGTACTTGGCGCGAACTGCGGTCCAGTCCACGCCACCCAAGTCGGGCTTCCAGAAGAAGTCTCGCTGCAGGCGCCAGGCTTCGTCGTAGATCTGCCGCCACTCCGCGGCCACATCCACAAGGAGATCCACCGTGCCAAGATCAAGCACGGTGGGTTCTCCGGGTTCTGCAAGCGCCATCACCTTGATGGACGCGCCACCAGTGGTGGCCACCACGACTGAACGCGCATCGCCGGAAACAGACGCGTAGTTCACCGGGTCTTCCAAGATCGGCTTGGTTTCACCCATGCTCAAATCCATACGTTCGAGCTTGGCGCCACCCGCTCCCAGCACTGGGGGCGGCCATTCTTCGTCAACAACGCCCGTCTGAGGCACGCGTAGAAAGACCAGACCGCCATAGGTTGCGTGCACATCGCGGAATGTTCCCGCTTCAATAGGTAGTTCCACGGCGCGCGACATGAAGCCGTCAAAGTCAATCTGCACGGTGAGCGGTGCCGGTACTTGTGCCGCCTTCTCGGCTGAAGGCGCCGCGGGCTTGGCGTCCGAGCGCGCCTCCTTCGCCGGCTTCACTTCCTCAGCGGAGTGCTCGTCGTCTTCCTTCGAAGGCGGAAAGGCCGCCCACTTGGCCACATCAAACTTGGCCATGGCGGCGGCGGGTTGGATGGGCGGAGCCTGCGAGGCGCGCAGCGGAACAGCAAGGAACTGCCAAGAATCACGGGTGACGAATGCCAGGTCAAACTGGTCGAGTTCTGGGTTTATGGCGCGGGCGGAGGCTAGATATAGAAACAGCCCTTTCGGGTCCCATCTGGGCAAGCGATCATCGGTGAGTCCGGGGCCAACAGCAACATCTTTGGCCTCCTTGGTGTCGTAGATGTGAATGCGCCCAAACCCGTTGGGCATCGTGGCCACCCAGGCCAGCCATCTGCCATCAGGCGAGAAGCGATAGTCCGTGATTTCGCCAGCTGGACTGGTACCCACGATGCGTTCTTGCTTGTTCTTGACATCGAACACACGCAATCGCAAGCTCTTGTCACCAAAGGCAATCAAGGATCCATCGGGACTGGCTTGCGGCGCAAAGAGCCAGCGATCGCCCTGAACGAGTGATTGCATGGTTGGAGCAACCCCTGACCCCGCAGCAACTCCTGCCCAGGACACGATCGATGCCTCGCCCCCTTGATCACTCACCAGAACCAAATCACCCGCACCGGTCCAGGCCACTCCACCCTCACGCGAGCCGCTCAGCCCCGGAAGTTGCATCCACGCCTGAGGCACGCCCGACTGGGGCTTGCCCACCGGTCCGATCAGCACTTCGCCGCGCGACACCACGGCGATGCGGCGAGCGTCCGGGCTGAGCGCCAGTTGCGTGAGTGTGGCTCCCACCTTTTCCATGCGTTCGCGACTGTCGAGCCGATCACCTTGCAATTGAATGTTGAGTTTGCGCGTGGCATTGCTGGCGGTATCTAAGACGTACAAGTCACCCCCCTGTGCATAGGCCACGCGACCCGCACCTGAGGCATCGGCAGCTGGCCAGCGCAAGTCAAAATCGTTGGCGCCAGCTTTGGTGTGCTGTGTGCGATCGCTGCCATCCTTCTTGCAACTCCAGATGTTCATGCGTCCAGTGGTGTCTGACAGAAACCAGATCCGGTCTCCGATCCACATGGGAAAGAGCTCATTTTCAGGAGTGCTGGTCACGCGCTGGAAACTCTTGTGCGCGGCATCTGCCACCCAGATGTCAGGCGCAGTACCCCCGCGATAGCCCTTCCAATACCAGGTCTCGTTCGAAAAGGGGTTAAACGCAAGTTCGCCTGTCGCACGATTGAACGAACCCAGCATGCCCTCTCCGCACGGAAGCGGCGTGACTTGGCCACCGCCTGCCGGCACTGTGAAGAACTCATACTCTCCATGCGGGTGTGCTCGATCACTGCGAATCAGCACTGACGCTCCGTCCGGTGACCACGCCACGGGCATATCGCGGCCCGGATGCACCGTCAGTCGCGTAGGGGTGCCGCCACTCACGGGCAGTACGAACACCTCCGCGTTTCCGTCAAAGGAGCCCACGTATGCCACCTGGGAGCCGTCCGGGCTGATGACAGGGCGCGACTCGGCGCCGGGGGCACTGGTAAGGCGTTGTGCACGCACAAGCTCGTCCGCGGTCGGAAGCTGTGCGATCCACAGATCCCCTGCGGATTGAAAGACCAACGTGTTGCCATGAAGGGCGGGCTGCGCGTAGTAGCCGAGCTGTTCCGAGCTCTGCGCGAGTGGCGCGCCCTCACCGATCGAAGGAAAAGCACACAGGCACACAGCGCCGCAGAGGAAGAAACGCGTTCTCATTCCAGAAAGCGTACTCAGGGCTGACGGGCTATGGCAGCGCGTCAGCGGCTGTCTTGAAGTGCGCTGTGACGTTGGCGACCTCATCACGAGAACCCAAGACCAACGGGGTGCGTTCGTGAAGTTGCCGGGGTTGCACTTCGAGGGTCCGAGTGGTGCCTGTGAGGCTCACTCCACCTGCTTGCTCAACCAAAAAGCTCATGGGATTGGCCTCGTAGAGCAACCGCAGTTTTCCGCTGGGATGCTTACGCGTAGGCGGGTAAAGGAACACTCCGCCGTTGATGAGCGTGCGATGCATGTCTGCCACCATGCTGCCGATGTATCTGGCGCTGTATCCATTTTGATGTGCCCAGCGCAAGTATCGCTGGTACCCCACGGGGAAGCCATCAAAGTACGCCTCATTGACGCTGTAGATCTTGTTGGCCGCGGGGAGCTTGAGATCGCGCTTGACCAGCATAAAGCTGCCCACCGCCGCATCAAGTTCAAACATGTGAAGTCCACGGCCGGTGGTGATCATAAAGACGGTGCTGCTGCCGTAAAGCACATAGCCAGCCGCCACCTGATTCACCCCAGGCTGACAAACAGTTTCCACCGCTCCAGAAATGTTGGGGTCGTTGCGCAACACGGTAAAGATGGTGCCCACGCCCACCGCCGTGTCCAGATTGCTGCTGCCGTCCAACGGATCAAAGAGCACGCAGTACTTTCCTCCGTCAGTTCCTCGGCGAAGTATGGTGGGGTTCTCATCTTCTTCGCTGCCCAGCACCGCAATGGAGCTGCGCCCACCCAGCACTCGCATGATGACTTCATTGGCAATGACGTCCATGCGCAGTTGACTCTCCCCCTGCACGTTGGTGTCCCCCTGCTCCCCCAGGACGCCTTGCAGGCGAACGTGCCTCACCTTGTGCGAAATGATCTTGGCCGCCAGACTGATCGCGCTGATGATCCAGCTGAACTCACCAGAGGCACCGGGATATCTGGCTTCCTCATCCAATATGAAGCTCTGCAGGCTCACCAAGTTGTCTGTGACCACATTGCGGGCGGACTGCTTGGGTTCATGCGATCCGTGCCCAATTCCAGTGTTGGCTGTGCTCATGCGTGGAGCAAAGATATCATTCTCACCCCTACCTCGAACCTGGAGAGCTCATGTCACAGCCCGTCATTCTGGCCGCGCGTCGCACACCCATCGGCAAGTTTCAAGGATCCCTGGCCCGAGTGCCCGCCACGGCGTTGGGCAGTTACGCCATCAAGGCGGTTCTGGACGCGGTTCCCGGCGCTGCCACGCAGGTTGACGAGTGCATCATGGGATGCGTGCTTCAGGCCGGCCTAGGGCAGAACCCGGCGCGCCAAGCGGGGCTCAAAGCCGGCTTGCCTGACACGCTGAACGCGGTCACCGTGAACAAGGTGTGCGGCAGCGGACTGCAGGCCGTGATGCAAGCAGCCACCGCCATCAAGGCGGGCGATGCGTCTGTAGTGGTTGCAGGCGGAATGGAAAACATGGACTTGGCTCCCCACTTTGCACACGTGCGCGCTGGAATCAAGTTTGGCAATGGCGCACTGATCGACCACATGCAGGCAGACGGACTCACCTGCCCTTTTGAGAATTGGGCGATGGGTTGCGCTGCAGATCACATCGCGCAGGCGCATGGCGTGTCCCGCGCCGACCAAGACGCCTTCAGCGCAATCAGCCATCAACGCGCGGCGGCGGCAACGGCCAATGGTTGGTTTAGTGCAGAGATCGTGCCGTTGAGTGCTGAGCAGTGCATGGCCAAAGTCGGACTGGATAAGGATGAGGGCTTCCGCGCCGACAGCACCGCTGAGAGTCTGGCCAAACTGCGCGCCGTCTTTGGCAAGGAAGGCACGGTGACCGCGGGGAATGCCAGCCAGATCAGCGATGGAGCTGCGGCCTTGATGGTGGCGAGTGCTGATGCCGCCGCCCGCCTGAAGGCCGCCCCCTTAGCGCGCATTCTTGCCTATGACACCGTAGGAGTCGCCCCCAAGGACATCTTCATCGCCCCCAAGTTTGGCATTGAGCGGGTGCTCAAGAAGGCCGGCCTCGCAGTCAAAGACATCGACCTCTTTGAAGTCAACGAGGCTTTTGCCGCACAGGTGTTGGCGGACACCAAGCCGCTAGGCATTCCCATGGACAAGCTGAACATTTGTGGCGGAGGCGTGGCTTTGGGCCACCCCATCGGTGCAAGCGGCGCGCGTGTGTTGGTGACGCTGGTGCATCAATTGCGCCGCACCGGCGGAAAGCGCGGTATCTGCTCGCTTTGCTTGGGCGGTGGTAACGCCGTCACCATGCTCATTGAAACGATGTAGGACGGCGCCTTGACCGCGAGGCATTTCCGTGGTTCACGCTTGGTGAGTACGCTTGTGCCATGGACATTCTGATCCTCGGCGGCACTTCGTTCCTTGGACCTGAGTTGGTTGACGCGGCCCTGGCGCGCAAGTGGAAGGTGACGCTCTTTAATCGGGGGCGCACCAATCCGGGACGGTTTCCCGACTTGGAGACCATCAAGGGCGATCGCAACCCCGCGAAGGACGATGGCCTCAAGAATCTTGAGAAGGCTATTGCTCAAGGCCGCCGTTGGGACGCGGTGATCGACACTTCGGGGTACGTGCGACCACATGTTCAGGCCAGCGCGGAGCTCCTGAAGAAGGCCGCCCGACAGTACATCTTCATCAGCACGATCAGCGTCTACAAGCAACCGATGGCCGCCGGAGGTGATGAGTCATCCGCTCTGGAAACCACCGATACACCCGATTCAGACAAGGTCGGCGAACTCTACGGCGCGCTCAAGGCACTCTGTGAAAAGGCAGCCACCGAAGCATTTGGCGACCGCACCACCAACATCCGGCCTGGGCTCATTGTGGGCCCCGGCGACCCCACCGACCGCTTCACGTATTGGCCTGTTCGCGTCGGACATGGTGGCAAGGTGCTGATCCCAGGTCCTAAGGATCCCTTCAAGTCGTACGTGAGTTTCGTGGATGTGCGCGACTGCGCTGAGTTTGCCATTCGTTGCGCCAATGACGGCCATGGGGGAACGTACAACTGCACCGGTCCTGAGGGGCTCCTTACCTTTGACGAGATGGTGGCCGGATGCAAGGCGGTGGTGAGTACCCCGGTGGAGTTTGTGCCGGTCAACGAGGAGTGGTTGCTCAAGCAGGGAGTTCAGCCGTGGATGGGTCTGCCCCTTTGGATTCCCGCTGGAATGGATGGCGAAAGTATGGGCACAATCAGTCGCGCCAAAGCGGTGGCGGCGGGCTGTGCGTTCCGCCCGCTGGCCGAGACAGCGCGCGACACGTTGATGTGGTGGCGCGAGAAAAACCCCGGGCCCTACGAGTGGGGCACCAAGCCAACGGCGGGTCGGCCGCAGCGAGCCCCCAGCCGCACGGGTCTCACGCTTGAACGCGAGGCGCAACTGCTCAAGGCCTACGCCGCAGGGCAGGACGCCCCTGCGCTCTCTCCTGTGACTTCGGGTTCAGCCAATTGACTGAGCCCCAATTCCAGCCACGCGACCAGCCGCCCCCCGCCGCTGAGTCTGAACGCCTGCTGCTTGCGGGCCCCCGGCCGCGCCTTGAGGAGTTGTGGCGGCTTGTGCGTATCTGCATGGAGTTCATCCGTGGCTTTCGTGCGCTGCACTTTGTGGGGCCATGCGTCACCGTTTTTGGCAGCGCACGGTTTCCGCCAGAGAACGAGTGGTATCGCATGGCCCGCACCACGGCGCAGGAATTGGGCAAGCATGGTTTTACGATCATGACCGGAGGCGGACCCGGCATCATGCAGGCGGCCAACCAAGGTGCACGGGACGTCAACGCTCCCAGCGTCGGTTGCAACATCGTGCTGCCGCATGAGCAAGCGGCAAATCCGTACTGCGATCGTGTCGTGAGCTTTCGCTACTTCTTTGTGCGCAAGGTCATGCTGGCCAAATACTCATACGGCTTTGTGGTGATGCCCGGCGGTGTGGGCACGTTGGACGAGGCCTTTGAAATGCTCACGCTCATCCAGACCGGCAAGATTGCCAACTTTCCGGTGGTGTTCATGGGCAAACGCTATTGGGATGAACTTGACGAGTTTGTGCGGGAGCGAATGATTCCCGACGGCACCATCAGTGCCGACGATCGCAAGTTAGTGATGGCCACCGACGACCCCGTAGAGGCCGCCGAGTTCATCAGCCGCAAGGCGAGAGAATCCTTCGGGCTCAAACGTGGCCCAACACCCAAGCGACGTTGGTGGCTGCTGGAGCGCTGATCAATAGCGATAGTGATCGGGCTTATACGGCCCGTCCACAGGCACGCCGATGTAGTCCGCCTGATCCTTGCGAAGCGTGGTGAGGCGAACACCCAACTTGCCTAGATGCAGACGCGCCACCTTTTCATCCAGCACCTTGGGAAGGGTGTACACCTTCTTTTGATACTTGGAGTGGTTCTGGTGCAGCTCCACCTGTGCCATCACCTGATTGGTGAAGCTGGAGCTCATCACGAAACTGGGATGTCCCGTGGCGCACCCGAGATTCAGCAACCGACCTTCGGCCAGCATGATGATGGAGCGGCCGTTCGAGAACTTCCACTCGTCCACCTGTGGCTTGATGTTGGTGCAGGTGGCGCCCTTCAGCTTCTTGAGCCCAGCGATGTCAATCTCATTGTCAAAATGGCCGATGTTGCCCACGATGGCCTTGTCCTTCATGCGCACCATGTCTTCGGCGCGGATGATGTCCTTGTTGCCTGTGGCAGTCACGAACACGTCCACGTCGCCGATCACGTCTTCAAGAGTGACAACTTCGTACCCTTCCATGGCGGCCTGAAGCGCACAAATGGGATCAATCTCCGCGATCTTCACTCGGCAGCCCTGACCGCGCAAGCTCTGGGCACAGCCCTTACCCACATCGCCATAACCAAAAATCAAGGCCACCTTGCCGGCCAGCATGACGTCGGTGGCGCGCATGATTCCGTCCACCAGTGAGTGCCGGCAGCCATACAGATTGTCAAACTTGCTCTTGGTGACGGCATCATTCACGTTGATTGCGGGAAACAGCAGTTGTCCCTGCTCCTGCATCTGGTACAAGCGATGCACGCCCGTCGTGGTTTCCTCAGTCACTCCCGTGATCTGCGGGGCGGTCTTTGCCCAGTGTCCCGGGTGGGTCTTCTTGAGCGCAGCCAGAAGTTGAAGGATGAAGGCATACTCTTCGCTGTCAGCCGTCTCAGGGCCCGGAACGGAGCCCTGCTGCTCAAAGAGCAACCCCTTGTGAACGAGGAGCGTGGCGTCTCCGCCGTCGTCCAAAATGAGGTTGGGGCCATTGCCCGCGCCCCAGTTCAACGCCTGCCAGGTGCACCACCAGTATTCATCCAGCGTCTCGCCCTTCCACGCAAAGACAGGAACTCCCTTTGGGTTCTCAGGCGTGCCCTTCGGTCCGACGGCCACGGCTGCGGCCGCGTGATCTTGCGTGCTGAAGATGTTGCAACTGCACCAACGGACCTCCGCACCAAGGTCAACCAACGTCTCAATGAGCACCGCGGTCTGCACGGTCATGTGCAAGCTTCCGGTGATGCGCGCGCCCTTCAGCGGAAACTTCCCCTTGTACTCGGCGCGAGTGCTCATGAGTCCTGGCATCTCATGTTCAGCCAGCTCGATCTCCTTGCGGCCAAAGCGAACCGTCTCCGCGCTGAGGTCACGCACCTTGAAGGGCGGAGTGGCGGTGAGATTGAGTTCGTTCTTCGAGAGAAACGGATTTGCAGCAGAAGATGCGGTGGCGGTTGAAGTGGCAGCAGTGGCGGTCACAGGAGTGCTCCTTGAAGTCCTAATAAGTTCCATCCGTTCATCCGGATGAAAGCATGATGATAGCACCCGATTGGGGTCATGGCCATCCCCAGCGGCCCGTGAAAACCACTCTATTTTCGCCCTGTAGGTGCCTTCTTGTCCCCCCGCTCCAGCAACGCTGCAAAGAGCCCCGGGCCCTTGCCACCTGTGTCCGGGCGCAGCCGCGTGTATCGGCTCAAGCGCAGTGCCGCCCCGGCGGCCAAGTCCCGCAGTTGGCTCTCCGAAAAGCCAAGATGCCGGTGACCCATGGTGTGCTGATAGCTGGTGCGATCGTGGCGAACCATATCCACCACCAACGCGCGCCCAGAAGGGCCAAGCGTCTTGGCCACGCTCCTGAGCGCGGCCCCGGGATCTTCAAGGTGATGGAGCACAAGCATCATGACCACCAGAGTTGCCTCGCCCGGCGTCAGCGGCAGCTTTCCAATGTCCCCCTGCCGAAAATCAATATTTCTGAATTGCTCGAGCCTTCGCTTGGCGGCGGTGAGCATGGCCGGCTCCCGGTCAATGGCGATGACACGCTTCACATAGGGGGCAAGTCGTTCGGCCGCGTCACCCGTTCCACAGCCCAAGTCAGCCACCACGGAGTCTGCGGGTAGGAGCGCAAGCAGCGCGTCAGCACTGAAGGCTTCTCCAAAGAGCCCCCGGCGGAGTTCATCCCAATCGCCACCTAGGCGACCGAAGAATGTGCGGCTATCAACTTTGCGCGTCGTGAGAACCTCAACCAGCCGCGCATCGTCCTCTTCATACGTTGGACTCTTGCCCAAATGTTCCAGCGAGAGCTTCCACAGTTCACGCATGTCCTGGGGCAATTGTTCGGGAACTAAGCGAAATAGGCTCTGCGTGCCCTCGGTGCGCTTGACCACCCAGCCCTGCGCGTGCAATGGTTTCAGATGCCTGCTCACCGTTGACTGCGGCAGTTGCAGAGCGCGCGCCAGTTCACCAACGCCCAGCTCTTCCTTTTGAAGAAGTCGCAACAAGCGAAGTCGAGCCAAGTCGCCCAGCGTGCCCAGCCAGCTCAGCCATTGCTCGCGAGGCGTGGGATTTGAAGCTGCCATTGCTGTCTGCGCTTAAGAGTTACACACCCGGCGGCAACACGATGGCCTTGCTGGGCTGCACGCCGTGCTCGCGCAGCTGTTGCGCCACGCGAGGATCATCGGGATTAATGCCGTACGCCTGACGAAGGCGTCGAACGCCCTCTTCTTCACGACCGAACTTAAAGCACACGTCCGCTGCACGTAGATAGGGTTCGGTGGAGAGGCGTTCACCGGGGACCGGCTCATTGACCTTGATGGCGTCATCAGCGGCCTGCATGGCGGTGTCCGAATCACCCACAGACTCGGCCAGCGAACTCAAGGTCATGTACGCGCGCCAACTTCGGAACTCTCTGCCGAATCCGCGAAGCATTTGATACGCGTTGCCGGTGTCCCCCTGCCGCGCCATGCACGTCGCGAGTGAGAACACGGCATCGGGATTGGTGGGCTGCAGCGAGTGCGCACGATCCAGCGACCGGCGAGCTGCGTCAAGATTGCCTTCGCCCATCTGCGCCTTGCCAAGCGCCAACTGCGCCTTCCAATTGCCAGGCTGATCGCGGACGACGGGCTCCACGGCCTTGGCGGCAAGCGCGTACTGCTCGTGCTTGAGGTACTCGTCTGCTCGTGCGATGTTGGACTCCGCGGCCGGGGACTTGCAGCCCCACAGCACAGCGGGAACGATGAGCGAAAGTAGCGCGATCCTGCGAATGGTCATCATGTGCCCTCCTGGCAACGTGTGGGATGATACGGCCACGATGGACTTGTTGCCGCACCCATGGCCCACGGCCCGCGTCCTGCGCCATGAGTGCGCGGATGGTTCGTTCCACTTTGACTTTTTGCTGGCCTGCCAACCGCCGGTGCAGGCTGACCAACGGTGCGCCATCGGCTGCCGAGTTTTGGAACGACCCGACCACATGGATGCGGGCACCCAACAAGCAGCCGAACCGCTGCCCACGCATCGGGCGCTCTACCTGGCCCTGCGCGGCGGCGCGGAACTCACCGGAAATCGGGGGCGAGTGACACCGGTGGCCGCCGGAACTCTCATGACCGCAGCGCCCCCTGAGATGGCGGTGACCGCCGGGGAGCCCTGGAGTTTTCATGTGCGGTGGAATGATGGTCAGACCGCAATCTATGAATTTGCGCGCATGCCGGAACATTTGTGCGTACTGTGCCTACGGCGCACCACCACCCCATGTCCATCTTTTTGACCATCCTGGCCGCCATCATCTTTGCCCTCATGGCAGGGCTGGGGGTGCTGTTGCAACTCCTTACCCTGCCCGGCACGTGGATCATTGTGGTTGTGGCGGTGCTGTACCAAGGCACAGCCATGCTGGCTGGAGTGGCGCAGCCCTTCAATTGGTGGGTGTTGGGCGCGGCGGTGGCGTTGGCGCTGATTGCTGAACTCGTTGAGTTCGCAACGTGCGCAGTGGGCGCAGCCGCAGGTGGCGCGCGAGGTCGAGGAGCGGGTGGTGCGCTGGTGGGGTCTGTGATCGGCGCTGTGGTGGGAATCTTTGCCTTCGCGTTCATCCCCCTCTTGGGCCCTCTCATCGGCGCACTTCTGGGCGCGGGATTGGGCGCCTTCATCGGCGAGGTGAGCTACGGAGATCGAAGCGCAGGACAGGCCACCACTCCTGCGCTCGGAGCAGCCATCGGTCGGATTGCAGGAGTCGCCGTGAAGATTCTGGTGGCCTCGATCATGTGGCTCATGTTGGTGATTGACGCGTTTGTGTAAGCGCCATGATGGCCGCGCCGATCTCTCGCAAGCCCGCCAGACCTGCTTTCATGTCCCACACTTGCGTGGCCCGGTCGCCGGTGGTGTTGCTGATGCAGCGCAATTCAATGGCAGGAACTGCAAACCTGCGCGCCGCGTGAACCACGGCAGCCCCCTCCATCGCTTCTGCCACCGCTCCCGTGCGCAACGCGATCTGAGCGGCCAGCGAATGGGTTCCACTGCACGTGGCCACCGTAGCCACTGGCGCGCAGACCCCTAAAGGTGCCATGTGCGCCAACAGCAATGGGCAAACTGGAACACGATTGCCTTGAAAATCTCCCAGCGGGAAACCAAGGCCCGCCATGTCTTTAAAACCTTCGGGGGTCTGCACTCCCTCTTCCGCGTACACACACTCGGTGGCCACAACCCGCTGACCGATGCGTAGCGGGCTTCCGGGCAACAGCCCTGCGATCCCCACGCTGAAGACGGCCGCAAACTCCTCCCCCGTGAGTGCTTCTGCCACCGCTGCCGCCGCATTGGTACGGCCGATGCCGCTCACCTCAACGCAAAGTTCAGGGCACGCCAAGCAGGCGTTTCCCAACGCTTGCCGTTCAGCCTCAACCGCAACGACAATCAGGATGCGCCCGTATGAGTTCATGGCTTGATGGGGGGAAGCAAACCTGCGTCCAATGTGCGCACCCACAAGTTGCGAAGTTCCATGGCGCCTGCTCGTGGAACCAGCGCCAACGGCGCGCGCTCAGCGAGTTGCGCGGGAGCGTCCGGCTCCGTGGGAGCGTCAACGTCCACTGCGTTGTGAATGAGCACACCGTTGTGCAGTACGGTGAGGCGAGCAGGCTGAGCCGCGGTGGCTTGCGTGGTCGTTCGCGGCGCACGAAAGGCGATGTCAAGCGTTTGCCACGCTCCCGGTGGAAAGCACGCTGCTGCATCGGGCGCGTATCGCCCCGAAATGGCACCACACCCGTTGTCGCGCTGTGGCCGGTTCATACTGTCTGTGAGCACGATGCCAAATGCACCGTGCAGCAACACTTCAGCCACGGCAACGGTTTCCTCGCTGGAGGGAGGAGGAACCCGAAACTCCACGTGCACTTGCAGATCTCGGTAGACCTGCTCTGTGGCCACGCGCTGTTCAAGCACAAACACTCCCGCCTGATCGACATTCAGGGCCACCGGCTGCCCGTCAGCATTGACCCAACGGGCGCGCCAACCCGGGCTGAAAAGCAAGAAACCCTTGCCATCCATTCCGGCAGGGAATGCACCATCAGTCATGGATTGCACACGAGCCGTGTAGGTGCGAGGCTCAGCGTTTGAAACGCGAAACTCGCCGGCCCCAACGGGTGGTGCCGTGAGTGTCGGTGGAGTGGGGGCAGGCGTGGGTGGCGTGGAAGCGATCGAGGGGGGCGCACTTGCCTGCGGTGCCTGCATGCGCTGACAACCGTTGAGCGCAATCACCAACGCCGCCACCAGCACGGCGCGCGGCCTCACTGGCCACGCTCCACGCCCTGGACCCCGCCTGCGCGCAGCGCTCTCACGGCCTTGGCGATTTGGTCTGTGCCAATCACCTGTTGCTCCCCCGTGGCCAAGTCTTTGATCTTGACCTGGCCTGCCGCAAACTCATCCCCCAGAATCACCGCGCAGCGTGCGCGCTGTTTGCTGGCATCGCCCAGGAGCTTGCCCACATGACGCGTTGCTTTATACGAGTGACGAACATGCAGCCCAGCCTTGCGAAGTTCTGCCACCAGTTGTGGCAATTGGCGCTCGGCGGCCTCACCGCCTGCGCTGATGACAAACGCATCGGGTGGGGGAAGCAGTTCTGTGCCATCCTTGGGCAGCAATCCGCGATCAGCAAGCACCAGCCCAAGCACCACATCGCCCATGCCAAACCCCATGGCGGGTGTTGAAGGGCCGCCAAAGAGTTCCACCAATCCGTCGTAGCGGCCGCCTCCGGCAATGGCGCGTTCTGCGCCGGTCGCCTCGTGAATCTCAAAGACAGTACCGGTGTAGTAGGCCAAACCGCGCACGACGCCCAAGTCAAACGCGCACCAAGGGCCCAGACCCGCTGCCACAAGCGAACTCTGTAACTGTTGCAGCGTGGCCAGGAGTTCAACATCGTGGGCGATGCGCGCAATCCATGGCGCGGATTCCAACGACACCACCTCACCCTGGTGCATGAAAGGCACAGCAACGCTCACGGCCGCGTCAAACTCCTGAAGTCTGGTTGCGTCCAGCCCCAGTGCACCAGCACGCTTTTTGAACTCCACCGCGTCAATCTTGTCTCGCCGGTCGAGCAGGTCGAACGCTTCTGCCACTTTGCTCTCAGCGACGCCCAGCGATTGCACAAAGCGACTCGCCACCACACGATGGCTGACACGCACGCGCACATCGGTTGGGGTGAGTCCCAGCCGCTCCAGCGCGGCAACCGCCACGCCGATGACTTCTGCGTCCACCGCCGCACCCGATGTGCCCAACAGGTCAACATTCCATTGCATGAACTCGCGCAGCCGACCGCGCTGAGGGCGCTCTGCCCGAAAGAACGCGGGCATAGCAAACCACTTCACCGGCACCGGCAACTGCACCATGCGGGCGGCAGCCATGCGCGCGAGGGTGGGGGTGAACTCGGGGCGCAGCGCATAATCGCTCTCTCCCCCCTGACGGCGGAAACTGAAAAGTTCACTAATGATCCCCGGTCCGCTTTTGACGGTGTAGAGCTCAAGATGCTCAAAGGTGGGGCCGTCAATCTCTTCGTACCCAAAGGCGATGCTGGCTTCGCGCCAAGCACGTTCGATGTGACGACGCACCGCCATGTCGGCGGGATAAAAGTCACGCGTGCCCTTGGGGGGTTGAAACTTTGGCGTAGACATGAGCGAAGGCTTAGGCTGGCTTGGGAACACTGGCGCGGAAGGGACAGTCCTTGCTGCCTCCCACCACAGCCGCCACCGCAGCCGATGCCACCGTCCACTTCAAGAAGAGGTCGGCGATGTCGTACAGCACGTACTTGGGGGGGAAGTCAAACCACGCCAGATCCGAGGAGTTGGAAGCCACCGCCGCAAACAGCGCCACCAACACTCCGTACGTCCAGCGCCCCGGCCAACTGGGACACGCCGTGCCCGCCACAAAGAAGGCCATCAACAGCGCGCACACGGCGTCCATGCCCAAACTAGAAATGAACGTGGAAGCGCCCATGGATGGCTTGCCTTCTTTGCTCACCAGCAGCAATCCGATCGGCCCCTTCCGGTGCTCGACTTCGTAGGCATCCCACAGCGGTTGAGCGGCGTCGCCTTTGGCTGCTTCCTTGTCGAAGCCGGGAAAGTGGTACGCGCCATCGGCGGGCAGTTTGCTCACCAACGCACCCATATCCACGGAGGGAGGCATGCTCTGAATCTTGTCGGCCCACAGATCCAGCACTGCCCAGGTGACGAAGCCGTACGTGAATGCAACAACCGTTCCGACGATGGTGCCGATCAGGATGCGCAGTTTCATGATCGCAAGCGTACCGCCGCCGTTGGGCAGCGGCCACCTGTCGCGGTTACCACTCCGGGCCGCCGGAATAGCGCCCGTACACATCGGCCATGGCCTGAACCATTTCTCCGAGAGTGCACTTCAGGTGCGCCGCTTCAACTAGGGCTCCCATGACGTTTGTGCCCGCACGTGCCGTGGAACGGATGTCATCCAGCGCGCGGGCAGCTTGGTCGGCGTTGCGCTCCCGGCGAAACTTGGCCAGACGGTCATTCTGCTCTGTCTCCACCGAGTGAGGGATCTGCAGGATCTCCACCTGGTGCTCTTCATTGCCATCGGTGTAGGCGTTCATACCCACCACGATTCGGTCGCCCGCTTCCATTTCCTGCCCAAACCGATAGCTGGCTTCAGCGATGGCGCGACGGAAATATCCCTTGTTCACCCCTGCCACCACGCCGCCGATGTCATCAATCTCGCCGATGTACTTGTTGGCGTCTGCTTCCATCTGGTCGGTGAGCGCTTCCACGTACCAGCTTCCGCCCAACGGGTCGACGGTGCGATGCACCCCAGTCTCATGGGCCAAGATCTGCTGTGTGCGCAAGGCGACGCGCACGGCGGTCTCCGTGGGAAGCCCCAGCGTTTCATCCATGCTGTCGGTGTGAAGACTCTGGCAGCCCCCCAAGACTCCTGCCATCGCTTGATACGCCACGCGCACCACATTATTCATGGGCTGCTGCTCCGTCAGGCTGCAGCCAGCCGTCTGCACGTGCGTGCGCATGAGCATGCTGCGCTCATTCTTGGCCTTGTACCGGGTGCGCATGGCATTGGCCCAGATTCTTCGCGCTGCTCGCAGCTTGCAGATTTCTTCAAAGAACTCATTGTGCGCGTTAAAGAAGAAACTCAGCCGTGGTGCAAAGACGTCAACGTCCATGCCCCGCTTCATGCACGCTTCGACATACTCCATGCCATCGCGAAGTGTGAACGCCAACTCTTGAGTGGCCGTGGAACCGGCTTCACGAATGTGGTACCCGCTCACGCTCACGCTGTTCCAGCGAGGAAGATGCTGCGCCGCAAATTCAATGGTGTCCACCACCAACTTCACGCTGGGCTCGGGTGGATAGATGAATTCATTCTGCGCGTGGAACTCCTTCAGAATGTCATTTTGAAGTGTGCCGCCGAGAGTCTGCCACCCAATGCCGCGCTCGCGCGCCATGGCCAGATACATGGCCCAAATCACTGCTGCCGGACCATTGATCGTTTGACTGACCGTCACCTCACCCACGGGAATGTCCGCGTAGAGACGATGCATGTCTTCAATCGTGCTGATGGCCACCCCGCAGCGACCGACTTCACCCGCGCTGAGTGGATCGTCTGAATCGCGCCCCATGAGCGTGGGCAAATCAAACGCAGTGCTAAGACCAGTGTTCGCTTTGGTGCCTTTGGCATTCTCAAGCAGGTATTTGAATCGGCGATTGGTGTCGTCTGCACTTCCAAAGCCCGCGAACTGGCGCATGGTCCAGAGCCGGCTGCGATACATGCTCTGGTGAACTCCGCGCGTGAAGGGGAACTGCCCAGGCTCGCCAATTCGGGGGTCCGGCTTGGTGGGATCCTTGGGATCCTGCGTTCGCACTGTTCCCGGTCCATAGAGTTGATCCACGGCATACCCGGAGATGGTGACAGTTTCCGGATCAACGGCTGGCTTTCCGCCATGGGTGGCGGGCCCAGTGGACTTGGTCTTGGGGGAGCTCGTCATGTGGGTGAATTCACTCAGTGCGGGGTGAAGTTGGATTGTAGGGAAGTCCGCACGGCGGTTTGCGCTGTCGGCGGTGGACCACAAAAGACAACGCCCCCGGCAGGACTCGAACCTGCGACCGCCGGATTAGAAATCCGATGCTCTATCCAGCTGAGCTACGGGGGCAATGGTGCCGTGAAAATCAGCGCCGAAGAGAAGCGTAGCGTGGCGCTTGCTCGCCTGTCCGCATAACCCATCGAATTCCATCTGGGAAGTCTGGAGGGCCATTCAAAATGCCAACCTCACACAGCAGGTGTGGATTCCGGGTAGTTGAATCAAAGGATCTCACTATGTCCACCACACACATCACCTTCGGCCTGATGGCGGTCACCGCCGCAGCCACAATCGCCTCGGCCTCGCAGGGCTCCATCATTGACAACCCAAATGGCTTCGTGCTTCGAAGCGGGGGAAACATTGCGATTCAGGGCAATGTGCTGGCGGACGCCGGCGTGGGAGCGTTGGGCAACGTGTCGCTGGGGTGGGGCTCCTTTGTGGATGGCCCTACTGAGTCAGGTGTCTCGCGGACATGGCTCACGCCTGTCATCGATCCCTGGTCTTCCCCCGGCGGCAGCAACATTAGTTTGGACTGGTCGCAGACCAGAAGTTTGACCGCCGGCTCATACGGCGCTCTCACAAGCAACAGTTCCACCACACTGAACTTGGGGCCCGGCACCTACACCTTTAGCAGCTTTCAACTGGGCTGGGCGGGACAGGTGAATGCGGACACCACCTCCGGCGATGTCTACATTTACGTGAACGGCGCACTGAGCGCGGGAGACGCCACCCGCTTTCAGGCCACCGGTCCCGGCACGCTTTACCTGATCACCGGCGGCAATGCCTCGTTCGGGTATCAGGCGAACATTGAAGCGGCGGTGTACAGCCGTGGCACGCTGAACTTTGGTGGAGAAGCGCGCCTGGACGGCTTGGCCTATGCGGATGGAAACATCGCGGCTGGGTATGGCTCGAGATTCTCCTTCCTCACCATTCCGGCGCCAGGCGCCTTGGCGCTGATTCCGGCGATCGCAGGAATGGCCTTCGGCCGAAGGCGTCGCCGGATTTAAGCGTTGGCGTCAGACACAACGCGCTCCCGCACGCACGCAGTGACAAACAACCCGATTCTGCCAGTGCTCACGCGGAAGGTGTTGCCCCTGTGGGATTCAACCAGAAGCTGAACGAGGTCTGTGCGTGGTGCCACGGAGTGTGGCTCTGAGCTGCACGGCAACACCTGAACAACTTTGAGTGTGCGCCCCAGCAGGTCCGCGCCAATACGTTCGGCCTTGACCACGCTCTCCTTCGCGCACCACAGTCGCGCAGGCCAGTCGGCGTGGGGCCACGGCAATTCCTCCTCACGTGAGCGAATGGCGTCTTGCCGGACTGCCGCCAGAGCGGAAGCCTCCACATGTTCTGCATCAATTCCCACCCACTCATGGCCGGGGGCGGCGATGGCGCATCCTGCCATCCCTCGGCAATGGCAGAGCGAAATGCGCGGTGCGTTGGGGAACGCAATCGTCGGGGCACCTGCCTCTTCGTGATCAAAGGGGGCGTCACACCAGGGTGCTGCTCCAAAGCGTTGCGACCATTCCCCGGCCGCGCGCACGAAGGCTCGGCGACACGCTGCACGCCCCGATGCCAACACTTGCGCACGGGTGTCCGAGGGGGCCGCATGAAACGGCTCCCATGCTTCCACGCCATTCTGCTGCAAGGTCACAGGGTCATGGTACGAACGAACCGAGCACTCGCTCACACCGTGAAGTACTTGGCCGCGGGGTGGTGCACCACGATCGCGCTCGTGGACTGCTCCGGATCGATCTGCCAGTTTTCGGTGAGGTGGCAGCCGATTCGCTCCGGTTGAAGAAGGCGAAAGAGCTTCTCTTGATCGGCCATCTCCGGACATGCTGGGTATCCAAAACTGTACCGGCTGCCGCAGTACTTCTGCTGAAAGAGTTCGCGCACCTTGGGGCTGTCTAGGTGGCCGATTCCCAACTCCGCGCGCATGCGTTTGTGCCAGAGTTCGGCGAGAGCTTCCGCACACTCCACACCAAAGCCGTGAACGTACAAGTACTCGGTGTAGGAGTTCTCTTCAAAGAGCTTGCGTGCACGTTCGCTGGCCATGGGGCCCATGGTCACGCAGCTCATTCCGATGACATCGCGCCGCCCGCTCTGTACGGTGCAAAAGTAATCGCTGATGCACAGCCGGCGCGATCCTTCCTGGCGGGGAAAGGAAAACCGCTCCAGTTCGCGATCGGGGTGCGTGGGATCAAAGAGCACCAGCTCATCCCCCTGACTAGCACACGGAAACCATCCATACACCACCTTGGGCTGAAGGAACCCAGTCTCGCGAGCTTCGGCCTGGAGCCGCTTGAGCACGGGCTCAGCCTTCTCTTGCACCATGCGCTGATGCTCGGCGGCGCTCATGCCCCCCTGTTTGAATCCCCACTGGCCGCGAAAGAGCGCGTTGGCATTCAAGAACGGATAGATCTCATTGAGATCAATGTGTTCAATGACTCGGGTGCCCAGAAACGGGGGGGTCGGAAGAGTTTCCAATGGCACCACTGCAGATCCGCCCCCCGAGCCGTTGCTCAGGCCTGTGGTGTCCACGCCACCCTCACCGATGCCAGTGCCCTCAAGGACGGCGGTTCCAGTGTCGGAGGCATCGTTCACGGCGGTGCGGCTTGCTGCTCGCTGCTCTGATGCGGCGCGCCTGCGCACGCGCTGTTCGATCTGTGCATCCACGCGCCCCAGCGCACCCGCGGCCATGGCATCGCAGACGGCCAGCCCTTCAAAGGCATCCTTGCCGTAGTACAGCGACCCCTGATAGATCGAGCGCAAGTGCGCTTCTGCATAGGTGCGCGTGAGCGCTGCGCCCCCGAGCAAGATTGGAAGCTGCAGCCCCCGCGAATTCAACTCATGCAGGTTCTGCTCCATGACTGTCACGCTCTTGACCAACAAGCCACTCATCCCTAGCGCGTCCGCACCGGTTCGCTCTACCGCCTCAAGCATGGCTGACAGCGGCTGCTTGATGCCGATGTTGTGAACCTCATATCCGTTGTTGCTCAGAATGATGTCCACGAGGTTCTTGCCGATGTCATGCACATCGCCAGCGACGGTTGCCAACACGATCTTGGCTTTGGCCTTGCCGGTGGCGCCGGTGCGTTCCATGTGCGGCTGCAGCCATGCCACCGATTTCTTCATGACGCTTGCGCTCTGCAGCACAAATGGCAACTGCATGGTGCCGGCACCAAAGAGGTCACCCACGGTCTTCATGCCCGCGAGCAGGTGATCATTGATGATCTGCAGGGGCGTGTAGGTCTGCATGGCGCGCGTCAGTGTCTGGTCTAGACCGCCATCTTCTCCGTCGATGATGTGCGCGCGCAGCGCTTCTTCAACGGGCAGGTCTGCAATGCTCTTGCGCTCCACTGCGGCTTCGTCGCCATCTGGAAAGAGTCCAATGAAGTGCAGGAGCGGGTCAAACTCAGGGGGCTTGCCGGGCGGGCGATCCTCTCCGCGCTTGTCAAAGATCAGCCAGTGGGCCGCCTCCCATTGCTCTGCAGGAATGCGGTTTTCCGGCATGATCTTGCTGGCATGCACGATGGCCGCCGTCAAGCCGCGTTCACGTGCGAGGTGAAGGAATGCGCTGTTGAGCACCATGCGCGCCGAAGCCTTGAGACCAAAGCTGATATTGGAAAGCCCGAGCAGAATGTGACAGTTGGGAAAGCGCTTCGAAATGAGGCGGATGCCCTCCAGCGTTTCGACACCAAGTTTGCGGTCGTCTGCGTTGCCGGTCGCAATCGTAAAGGTGAGTGGGTCAAAGAACAGATCGTTCTCGTCCAGCCCCCACTTTCGCGTGTAGAGATCGTGGATGCGCTCAGCGATTTGCAACTTGCGCTCCGCAGTCTTGGCCATGCCCGCCTGCGGATCCTCATCAATGGTGAGCGCAACGCACGCCGCGCCGTACCGCTTGAGCAACGGACACACTTCGTCCAGCCGCTTCTCGCCATCCTCAAGATTGATGGAGTTGACGACGCATCGCCCCCCTGAGCGTTTGAGTGCAGCCTCCAGAACATCCGCTTGCGTGCTGTCCACCATCAACGGAGCATTCACTTGACGCACGTAGCGCGAGATGAGTTCGCCCATGTCTCGAACGCCGTCGCGCCCCACAAAGTCAACGCATACATCCAGCAGGTGACTGCCGTCCTTGACTTCCTCTTTGGCCATGCTGGTCAGGCCATCCCAATCTTCCGCGTCGAGTAGCCGTTTGAACTTGCGGCTGCCGTTGGCATTGGTGCGCTCCGCCACGATGAGAAAGCTCTTGTCCTGGCGGAACTCGGTGTACCCGTACAGACTGCTGCACCCCGGTGCGGGGCGAGTAGCAGCGCGAGTGGGCTGCGCGCGTTCCCCCATCGCGCGACGCAAGGCACCAATGTGCTCCACGGTGGTGCCGCAGCAACCTCCCACGATTCCAGCGCCAAACTCGTCCAGATAGCGACGCATGGCTGTGGCAAAAGCCTCAGGCCGAAGCGGATACTCCGTGCGCCCTTCCACAAGCACCGGAAGCCCCGCGTTTGGAATCACACTGAATGGTCTCTCCCAATGCTTTGACAGATACGCGATGTGCTCCGCCATCTCTGTCGGACCGGTGGCGCAGTTCAACCCCAGGCTGGCGATGGGAAACGGGCGCAGCGCATTCACCACGGCGGCAATGTCGCTGCCCAGGAGCATGGTGCCCGTCGTTTCCATGGTGACGCTCACCAAAATCGGAATGTCTTCGTGCGTCTTGCCTGCGTTGTGCAAGGCGTCCAGGCACGCGTTGACGGCACACTTCACCTGAAGCAGGTCTTGGCAGGTCTCCACGATTAGGCAGTCCACGCCCCCATCGATCAGTCCGCGCACCTGCTCTCGGTAGCTCTCAAGCATGAGATCCCACGTGGTGTTGCCCAAAGTCACCAGCTTGGTGCCCGGCCCTAGGGAGCCCGCCACAAACCGTGGCTGCTCACGCGTGCTGTACTTGGCGCATGCAGCACGTGCGATCTGTGCCGCGCGCACGTTGAGGTCATAAACCCACCCCACCATTTCTTCATCAAACTCTGCCGCCACCAACTTGTTGGTGCCAAACGTGTCTGTCTCCACCACGTCTGCACCTACTGCCAAAAAACTCTCGTGAATGCGCTGGATCAGATCCGGACGGCTGCGCACCAAAATGTCGGTGCAGTTGTCACGACCCAAGTAATCCTCTGGCGTGCAATCCGCACACGAGTGAATACTGGTCCCCATCGCTCCGTCAAAGAGCAGGACCCTGCGTTCGAGGGCCTGCAGAAAGCTGCTGCGCATTGTGAAACGGTAGCACCGTTCCCGCCCTCTTTCAACCGTTCATCCGGATGAATGGATGGAACGAATGTCCGAATCATCGTTATTCAAGGGAACTCTCTGAGGGCGGGTAGCGTTTGCAGGTCAATGCATTTGCGGCGTTCCATGTTCATGCTTGCCATTGCGCTGACTGGACCCTTCATGGGTTTGGCCCCCCTGCACGCCACACCCGGGGAGCCACCCGCGGCACGCGATTCCTCTGCTGAAGCCCGCAACGTGGCAACCTTCGACGCCGTGTGGGTGATCATTCGAGACAAGCACTGGGACCCCACTTTGGGAGGTCTGGACTGGGAGAAGGTGCGAGTGGAGCTGCTTCCTGCAGCCGCCGCTGCCAAGACCCCAGAAGAGTTGCGTGCGGTGCTTCACCAGATGCTCGGCAAACTGGGCCAGAGCCATTTCGCCATCCTGCCAGGCGAAGAATTGATGGAGCAGGCGCCAGTTGCTTCGACACCCCAAGGCAACGAAGGCAAAGGCGACACCGCTGCTCCCGCTGCCACTGAGCCTGTGCGCGTGCCCAAGCGTCACCGCCACGACGGCATCACCGGTGCCACCATCACGCTCTTGCAGGCTGCCCCCAGCGCCACACCCCAGATCGACACCACACGCTCGTCCGCCGCGCCGGTGCGGGAAGCGGTGGTCACTCGCGTAGATCCCGGCACTCCGGCAGCCAACGCGGGAATCGTTCCGGGAATGGTGCTCCTTTCGATTGATGGAAAGTCCGTTGTTCAGGATCTTCCGTCGGGCGAAGGATTGGAGCGATACGAAGCAGAGGCCATTGCAGACGCCCGAACCACCGGCGAGCCGGGTGCCACCACCACGTGGCGAGTGCGTGCGCCTGACGGCAGCGAGCGCGATATCAAACTCGCCTTTGCCGCCGACACTCGCCCCACAACCAAGTTTGGCAATCTGCCCACGATGCCCGTGTCGCTGCAATGGAGCCTGCTGGACCCGGTTCTCGTGGCCAACTTTCAAGGTGGCAGCGCAAAAATCGGCTCCATCGCCTTTGATGCGTGGTTCGTTCCCATCGCCAAACCTTTTGATCAAGCGATCGACGCGCTTCGAGAGTCCGACGCGCTGGTGATTGACTTGCGCGGAAATCCAGGGGGATTCGGCGGAATGGCCATGGGCATCGCCGGCCACTTCACGCCCACATCAGAGACGCTGGGCACCATGTACATGCGCGGCTCAACACTGAACTTCGTAACGAATCCGCGAAGGGTCTCTTCAGAAGGCAAGCCCGTAAAAGTGTTTGAGCGCCCGGTCGCCATTCTTGTGGATGTGGGCACAGCCAGCACCAGCGAGATTTTTGCCGGGGGTATGCAACACCTGGGCCGTGCACGCATCTTTGGCAGCCGAACCGCGGGCGCTGCGCTACCTGCTGTCTTTGATGAACTCCCCAACGGCGATGTATTCTTGCACGCCATCGCTGACTACCGACTACCAAACGGCCAGGCTCTGGAGGCCGCAGGGGTTCGCCCCGATCTGGAACGCATGTACACCAGCGTGGACTACGCACGCGACGGCGACCCGGTGCTCGCCGACGCGATTCGCTGGATTGCAGCCGAACGCGCCAAGCGCGCGGACGCTGCAACCAGCACCTCACTACGCACCCAGGAGAAGACCCCGTGAAGTACGCCCGCCTTTCGTCCGCCCTTCGCCTTTCAACAGCCACATCGCTGCTGCTGGGGGTCGCTGTCTCGTCCGCACTGGCGCAGACTCCGGCCACCAAGGCTCCGCCTGCCCCGCCCTCCAAGACCCCGACCACCACTCCTGCTGCTCCCGTAGCACCCGCGGCTCCAGTTGCACCTGCGGCTCCTGCGGCACCATCGGCACCAGCGCCCGCAGCTTCGGCCCCCACGCTCGCTCCGATTGAACACAAGGGCGAACTTCCCGCCGCGGTCGATCTCTTTAAGAAGCACCTTGCCGCGTCAGGCGGCGAAGCGGCATGGAAGGCCAAGACCTCCATGCACTCCACGGGGGCTATGCGCATGCCCGCTGCGGGCCTCGAAGGCAAGATGGACATCAAGGCCATGTCCCCCAACCTGATGTACATGAACATGGAGATTCCCGGTGTGGGCGCGATCAAGGGCGGATTCGACGGCACGACGGGTTGGGCCACCAATCCCATGGCCGGTCCCACCATCATCGAGGGTTCCGCGCTCGAGGACTTCCGTCGTCAAGCTGACATGCATCGCGATCTGCGCTTGGCCATGGAGCCGGGCAAGTCTGAAGTGATCGGCCTGGCCACTTTTGGGCCCAAGACCGTCTGGTCTGTTCAGGTGCGCGAAGGAAACGGCCGCGAGTACATCAACCTGTACGAGAAGGATGGCGGCCTGCTCTGTGGCTCCATCATGAAGGTGGCCACGCAGATGGGTGAGTTGCCTGTCACGAGCGTCATCGGGCAGTACAAGGACTTTGGAGATGTCAAGGTCTCCACCAACATCACCGCGTGGAGCCCTGTTGGCGCGCAGGAGATCACCACTGACACGTGCACGTGGAACACCATGACGGCCAAGGACTTTGCTGCTCCGCCGGAGATCGCAGCGTTGGTGGCTGAAAAGGCCAAGCCCGTCACCCCCGCCGCTCCGCCGCAAGGGAAGTAATGACCCAACAGGCCATTGCACTCACAGGCGTCTGGAAACGATTCGGACGCAAGGAAGCCGTTCGCAATGTTGACCTGCACGTGCCCCGCGGCACGTTGTGCGGGTTCATTGGTCCCAATGGTGCTGGCAAGTCCACCACCATTCGAATGATCATGAGCATCATCATGCCCGACGAGGGCAGCGTGGAGGTGCTGGGCGCGACGGCGTTAGATGCCAAGGATCGCATTGGCTACCTGCCAGAGGAGCGTGGCGTGTATCGCAAGATGCGCGTGCTGGAGTTCCTGAAGTACATCGCCACGTTGAAGGGAATGCCCTCGGGCGGGCTGGATGCCCGTGCGCGGGCGTGGCTGGACCGAGTTGGACTGCCCGATACTGCAAAGCTCAAGTGCGAAGAGTTGAGCAAAGGCATGTCGCAAAAGGTGCAGTTTGTGGCCAGCATTCTGCATGAGCCAGAGCTCATCATTTTGGACGAGCCTTTCAGCGGCCTCGACCCGGTGAACAGCCGCATGCTCAACCAACTCATCCAAGAATTGCACGCGGAAGGACGAACCATTCTCTTTAGTACGCACGTCATGCATCAAGCGGAACAACTCTGTGACCGCATCGTGCTCATTAACAAGGGAGACAAGTTGTTGGATGCCACCATGGATGAAATCCGCGCCCGCTTTGATCCGCGCACGGTGGCGGCTGAACCTCTGCACGCTGAACCCGCGCTCGCGGAACGGGCTGCGCGCATTGTGGGTGTAGAGCAGGCCACCTGGCTTCCAAAGCACCGCACCGTGCAAGCAACCATGGCTCGCGGCAGCGATGGCCAACACGTGATGGCCCAACTCATGGCGCTCGCACCTATGCGCAGCGTTGAGTTGCAGCGCACCACGCTCGACGACGTGTTCGTTGAACTGGTGGGTGGCGATGCTCTTGAAACCACTGGCCAGGAGTCGGGCAATGGCTGATGCGCCGCGAATTCGCACGGGGGATTTTCCTAAGGTCGTTGCGGTGGCGTGGCGAGAGTTTCGCCATACAGCGCTCACCAAGGGTTTCATCATCGGTGCCGTGGCCGTGCCGGTGATGATGGTGGTGGCCATCAGCGCCATCGGGCTGCTGATGAATGACAAGGACCGCACCGTGACTGGCAGCATGGCGATCTTGGACCCGAGTGGCACGGTGGCCCCGCTTGCAGACAAAGTGCTGGCTTCACAGAATGACGATGATGAATCCAAAGAAGAAGTCGGAAAGGCCATCAATGATGTGAGCGGCCAACTGGGTCATCCATCGATGCAGGCTGCCGCGCACTCGGCCATGAACCTGCGGATCAACGTGAAGGTGGAGGCGTTCACAGACACCGCTCAAGAAAGCGAGCTCCGCGAACAAGTGAGTTCGGGAAAGTTGCTGGCATTGGCGATCGTTCCCGCGGATGTTTTGAAGGCGGATCCCAAGCGGGCTGATGGAACGACGGCCAGCTTCAGCATGATCCTTCCTGGTAACTCACCACCGCGCACCACGCAGCGGCTGGAGCGCGCGGTGGCCAACGCCATCGTTGAGGCGCGTGTGAATGCTGCGGGCAAGGACTATTCCTCGCTCACCACCCTCATGGCCAGACCCAGTGCAGACTTGCGCTCGCTCAGCGCGGAGGGCACCGAGAGCAAGGAGAGCATCGTGGGGCGCATGATTGCGCCTGCGGGATTCATGTTCCTCTTGTGGATCGCCACATTCACCAGCGGCAACTACCTGCTCACCAGCACCATTGAGGAAAAGTCTTCCAAGGTGATGGAGGTGCTTCTGAGCGCGGTGAGCCCCATGCAATTGCTCTTGGGCAAGATCTTGGGGTACAGCCTTGTCAGCATCGTGATGCTGGTGAGTTACGGAGCGCTGGCCATCGCAGGACTGTTCTTTGCGTCCATGGGCGGTCTGGTGCAGCCACACATGTTGGTGTATCTGGTGATCTACTTCATCATGGCCTACCTGTTCGTGGCCACCATCATGGTGAGCGTGGGCAGTGCCGTGAGTGACCTACGCGAGGCTCAGAGCCTGGTGGGCCCAGCAATGATCGTTCTCACCATTCCACTCATCCTGTGGATGCCCATCAGCGATGACCCCACTGGTTGGCTGGCCACGATCTTTAGTTTTGTCCCGCCGGCCATTCCTTTTGTCATGATCCTGCGCACCACCGCCAGCGCTGAGCAGATCCCGCTCTGGCAGATTCTGCTCAGCATGGGTTGGGGCTTCTTGTGGGTCTTTATCTTTCTCTGGTCGGGAGCCAAGATCTTCAGGGTGGGTGTGCTCATGCAGGGCAAGCCGCCCACCCCCAGAGAGTTGTTGCGTTGGATCAGAATGGCATAGGGGGCCGAATACAAAGCGCCAGTGTGGACCATTGTTTCAACCTACGGATTCGTGATTCTTGGGCTGGGCTTCGCCGCCAGTGGTGTGCTGGTGATCTGGTGGGCCATGTTTGCCGACAAGTCCCGGGGGCGTCGCCGATGTCCGCGTTGCTGGCATGATCTAAGCCGCACACCCGGAACGGTCTGCGGCGAGTGCGGGCGCGTCATCGCGCATGAGCGTGAGTTGTTTCGAACGCGCCGCCGGTGGCTGGTGGGTGGCACCGCGCTGGGCATCTTGCTTACGGTCACGGCATGGATCAGATTGGAAGCAACCTCGGCTGGCTGGTCATCGCTCATGCCAACTCCAGTGCTCGTGGGATTCGTCAAGTTCATGGAGCCACCAGGCTTGCTGCAGGAAGGCTGGACTGATTTGTCGCGGCGCGTGTGGAGGCGCGAACTCTCTCCAAGCACGCAGGTCGCGCTTGCGCAGCGGTTGGGTGAAATGCGCTCCGATGAGGAACTCAGGGACGCCCCTGCGGATCTCTTGGTGGACGTGCTGCGCCGGGATCCAGCGGAGCTTCTGGCGGATCCATCGCTGACACCCGAAGAGAACGAATCGCGAACAGCGGCTCTCATGGAATACAAGTCGCAGTTGGACGCCGCTCTCTCAACCATTCCACTCACCGTCAGTGGTCTTCTGCCACCGCAGTGGACGGCCGGGGTGCCGCTTGCAATCTCAGTGATTGGCATGCAGTGGGGCCAACGAGTGGAGTGGCGGGCGGCTGTGGAGAGCGCGCACGCGGTTGCGGAGCCCGGCCTCCCTTCTGACGTGCAGGTTCCCTTGGCGGCCGTTCGCAGCGAGTGGCTCATTTGGAGCTCAGGTGGAAGACTCAGAAGCAATGGGCCTCTGACGGGCGTGCTGCAGGTTGAGTCCCCAGCCAGTGGCAAACATCTGGTGAGGGCTACATTGGCGCTGCAGTCGCGCAGATGGAATTGGCTCGAGGGCACTTGGGGCCCTTGGACGGATGCGCCGCCGGTGCGTGTTTCACGAGTGGTGGATTTCATCACCCCGCCGCACGTGAAGCCTGTGGAGGGAACGCTTCTTCAGGATGCCGTGCTCGCGGCGTTTGGGTTCCCCATCACGTCATGGGCTGACGACATGCGCCCGGTGGGACTGCGCTACAACCCCGCGGCACTTTCCGCAGCGGAGTACGACGATGTGCTGGTGGGAGTGGTCGTGGAATTGCTCGAAGGCGGAACCGTGCATCGCCGCACGCGCTTCTGGTGGCGCGGCGGAGAGCAGCGCAACGCACGCGGCGGATTTGGATGGGCCATTGAAATGGAAAACGTTGAAGCGCTGCGAAGACTGCGCGAAAGCAGCGACGGGTGGACCGTCCGCGTGACAGGCGATGTGGCGACGGCATTGAGAGCGTTGCCCACGGCCGATCACGTGGACGTGGAGTCCGACCCTGCTCAACCGCAGCGCAAGACCCCCACCGAATGGCGCACATGGGTGGGTCAGTCCGAACGCCCGGCAGACGTCTCCCGCTCCACCGACCCTTCCCCCGATCGAATCTGGCGAATGGAACCGCGCATGCGCACCGAAGTTCGCTAGCGACCGTCGCGCGGGCGTCGGCCTTACACTCGTGCGCATGAATCGCAGTCTGTGGGCGCCCTGGCGCATGGCCTACATCCAACATCTGGACGCGCAAGCAGCCACCGCACGCGCCGCAGATGCGGCCGCGGTCAAGCCCTCAGAGAGCAATTTTCTTGCGCAGTATTGGGGCGAGCCGCAGCAGGACCAGGCCCAGGGAGTGATTTTTCGCGATGAATTGGGCATGATTTTGTTGAACCGATTTCCGTACGCAAATGGTCACCTACTGGTGGCATTGGGCGAACCTCGTGCCACACTTGTGGAGTACTCAAGCCACGATCGCGCACATTTCTGGCGCTTGATGGATCTTGCCATGGCGCTCTGCCAAGCCACGTGCCAGCCGCAAGGCATGAACGTGGGCCTGAACATTGGGCGTGCTGCAGGGGCGGGATTGCCACAACACATTCACGGC
Organism: uncultured Isosphaeraceae bacterium; assembly: GCA_964640485.1. Classification (GTDB taxonomy): domain Bacteria; phylum Planctomycetota; class Phycisphaerae; order Phycisphaerales; family SM1A02; genus CAZXGD01. The sequence goes on from CAZXGD010000002.1 coordinate 169,019, forward strand.
CATGTGGTGCCCAGATGGGCCGGCGATTGCAACATGATGAGCGTGTTGGGTAATGTTCGTGTGATTCCCGACGCTCTTGATCAGTCGTACCAGCGCTATCGCGCCGTGCTTCCTGAGGTGCTTGCGCGTACACTCTGAACGCCGACGGGGTCCGACCCCCTCGGGAGACTGCTCACGACAATTGCTCGAACCGATAAGAGCCCCAAGGGATCGCCTTATCAAGTGCCGCGACGAAGGCCATGCCTCCCTCGAGTGGAAGGCCGGGAACGATGGCAGGCGAGCCCACGTATTCTTGGGGTTCGAGCTTCCCGCGAGCCGTAGCCCGAAGGGGTCGGCCTCCGAAGGCACCGATGAATCCGTTTGACACCCCGCGCACGCTGGCGCAAATCATTTCCGATTGGTTGTGGAGCTTCCACCCGAGGAGCATTCCAACCATGCAGCGCGCCAGCTACACGCGCGAGATGCTCTCGTGGGCGCTGCTGCCGATCATGCTGGGAGCCATCGAAGGGGGAACACTGAGCATTCTGGTGAAGAAGGCGTGGGAGAACGCACCCGGCGTCAGCCCGCAGGTGCTGGATTACGCCGTGGCGTTTGTCATGGCCGCCCCCAACTTTGCCAATCTCACCAGCTTCGTCTGGGGCAGCCTGAGCCGAGGTAGGGACAAGGTGCGCTTTATCAGCACCATTCAGATCGCCACCTGCGTGTGCGTGGCACTGGTGGCTGTGATGCCGGTGTCTGCCTGGGGCTTGGCAGGAACCTGCTTGTTGGTGCTGATTGCTCGTACCTCGTGGACGGGTGTGATCACCGTGCGCGCGGCGGTGTGGCGACAGAACTACCCCAAGGTGAACCGAGCCAGCATCGCGGGCAAGATGGCCACCATGCAAAGCGTAATGCTGGCGCTTGCGGGCTGGGTGGTGGGCGCCGCGATGGACTTCAGCGCCTGGAGTTTTCACGTGGTCTTTCCGCTGCTGGCCATCGTGGGGCTCTTTGGCAACGCCATCTTTCGCAAAGTAAAGATCCGAGGTTCGGGGCGGCTCATTCGCGCCGAACGCGCGCAAGGGGCCATGACCCGCGTGAGCGCCAACCCGATGACCACAGCGGTGATGACGCGCGACGCACTCTCTCAGAACATTGACGTCTTACGCGATGACAAGGAGTACCGCCGTTTCATGCTGTGGATGTTCATCTTTGGAATGGGCAACCTGATGATCATGCCTCCATTGGCCATCGTGCTGAACGATGACTTGCAAGTGAGCTACTTGCGCGGCATTCTGGCCACCACCATCATTCCGCTCATCGTCATGCCCTTGGCGATACCCATGTGGGCCAAACTCTTGGGGCGAATGCACATTGTGGAGTTCAGGCGAATGCATGGGTGGGCATTCGTGGCCGCGTCCGCGCTGCTCTTTGCGGCTTCGCTCACGCAGCAACTCTGGCTCTTCTATGTGGCCGGCGCAGCCATGGGTGTGGGGTTCGGCGGAGGTGCGCTGGCGTGGAACTTGGGGCACCAGGACTTTTCGGGGCCTGAGAGTGACGCGCTCTACATGAGCGTGCATGTCACGTTGAACGGGCTGCGCGGGGTGATCGCTCCCTTCCTTGCCGTGGTGCTCTACCAAGCGCTGGTGGCACAGCAACTGGGAGCGTGGATCTTCTTCATTTGCTTCATCATCAACGTCATCGGCGTGCTGGGGTTTGAGGCGCACTGGCGGTCCATGAGGCGGAAGGCTGAGCGGAGTGCTGCGAACGTGAGCGGAACACCGAGCCGGTGAGGAATTCGAACAGATTCGCAACTTTGAGGTTGCCCCCCCCTGTTTCGAGGCATCATTGCTCGCAAAGGCCTCCGGCCCTCGCCGCAGCGACCAGAGCACTTCCTAGGGAGGCAGGGAAATGAAAACTTCAATTTTGGGCTCGACGGCGGCGATCTTTGCACTCGTGGCGGTCAAGGCCGCGCTGGGGCAGGTGACCGCATATGAGCTGATTGACTTGGGCGTGTTACCGAGCGCATCGCCATCCGAGTCGCGCGCCTTTGCAATTAGCAACTTGCATGAGATCGCCGGGCAGGCGTACGCATCCAATGGCAAACCGCACGCTGCGGTCTGGCTCTTCTGCGCCAACTACGGATTAACTGCGCAACAATGGCACGACTTGAGCCCCTCTGCGGAGACGGCGTATTCGGGGTGGGCACTGAGCATCAACGAGGCTGGCCTTTTGGCGGGAGGACAGGTGATTCACGCTCACGGATCGTTGAACCGGCCGTACGTCTGGGATCTTGTAACTCCCGCCAATTCTCTGGAACTCTCCACGTTCTACGATGACCCCGGCAATTCTATCTACGGCACAGGAAACGCATGGGCTGTGAACAACGCATCGCCGGCGCTTGTGGTGGGGCAAGCGCAGTTCCCCGGCCTTTGCGGCGGCGAAAGTCGGGCTTTCCTCTACATCGAAGGCAATGCCGGATCTGCCATCGACAACTTGGGCACTTCTTCCGGCGATTCCGGTTCCAGGGCCAGCGGGATAAATGACGCCACGCCATCGGAGGCGGCTGGGGTCTCCGAAACACCGTGCCTGAAAGTGGGTAGTTGCCACCAGAACAGTGACGCCGTGAATTGGACGCTCAGTACTCCGCCTGCCCTTACAGATCTCTTCGACAGCGGCGGTGCCCAGGGAGCGTTGGCATGGGGAATCAACGATGCCAGCCAAACTGTCGGCTCGTTCTTAACCACTGATATCCCCTGCAGGGTTCACGCCGCGTTCTGGGAAAGCAGCACCGCAGTGCCGGTGGATCTGGGATTGATCGGAATTGCGGCAACGGACGAGTCGGTCGCGTTCAAGTTGAACAATGTGAGTCCCGATCGCGAAGTCACAGTCGTTGGACGGAATGAGTCAACTCTGAGAGCGTGGCGCTGGCATCGCGACTCGAGCGGTGACTGGAGCGTTGGCGGGACTGGCATAAATCTGAACTTACTCATTTCGCCCCTTTGCGGTTGGGTGCTGAATGTCGCCCGCGACATCAGCGATGACGGCTGGATCGTGGGTGAAGGCGGCGTCGGACTTGAGACGCACGGGTTCCTTTTGCGCCCGGTGGTCTGCTCTGGCGACCTTGACCACAGCGGCTTGGTTGACGGCGCTGACCTTGGCCTGCTTCTTGGCGCGTGGGGCTGTACTCTTGCCCCGTGCGCGATGTGCCGAGCCGATCTGAACTTGGATGCCATGATCGACGGCGCTGACCTTGGAATCCTGCTCGGAAAGTGGGGCGCCGAGTGCGAACAATTCGCCTGTCCCGGCGAGGCGTCAGAGATGCAGTCGTCTCAGAACCAAAGTGACGCCGAGAGTGCGCTCCTGCAAGGCCTCTCGTTGCTTGGCTTTGGCTCGGTGCAGGACTTCAACGCCTGGAGATTGAGCGCGTCAGAGCAGGATGCGCAATCCGCGCAGGAATGGCTCTTGCTCTTCTTGACCCATGAGAGTTAGGTGCCACAGTGAGAGAAGAGGAGGGAAATACATGAAATCGTTTCCTATTGCATGTCTCGCGGCATTCGCTATCTCCGGACCGCGAGCGCTCGGCGGGTTCACCATGTACTGGGGACTCCCGGAACTCGCCGGTGACGGCAGCGCGTGGTTTCAGGCCGTTCAGAGTTGGACCCCCCTCACATTCAAGGGGTTCGCCCCCGGCACGCAGATCGTGAACCAGTACGCACCGCTAGGTGTCCACTTTACCGACGGTGAACAGAACTGGGTGGACGACTACACGACGATCAACTACCCACAGGACGGGTGGGGTCTGAGGGGTGGTGTGCTGGTGGAGATTGCATTCGATTCTCCCACCCTCGCTTTCGCGGCCCACTACACCGGAAAAATGGCATTTGACTTCTACTCCGGGGAAACCCTACTCCACCATTCCCCGTTCGTCGGAAGTGGTGGGCCGAATCACTTTACGGGGTTCACCACAGATGTTCAGTTCGATCGCGTCCGCATGTACGGGCCCCCCGAGCCGCCGCCCTTCCCGCCCATCAAGGTGTATGTAGACAATTTCTACTTCTCCACCGTACCCGCCCCCGGCTCCGCGATGGTGCTGATCGCGCTTGCGCTCCTGCGCGGCCGACGGCAGCGCTCGGTCGGCCAACGACAAAAAACGGGCCCCAAGAGTCTCATATAACCCTGATTCTGTCGTGAACTGTGGATCGCGACACCGCAGCGCTTCATCCAAACTGCGCATTCCGATACCCTGCCCCGTTCCGCCTTGGGCGCCGTGCCCGGGCTTTCCTCCTACCGCATGACAGCGCGTGCTGTCACGGGCAACTCGCACCCCCAGAAAGACTCAATGGTTGACTACAACTTGATCGAGGACCTGCAGCTCGAAGCAGACGAGCTGGCCTCATACCTGAACGAAATTGGTGGCGAAGGCGCCACTGGCCTCTCCGACGACATTAAGGCATTCTCCCCGGGCGCCATCCTCAAGGGCCGCGTGGTGAGCATCAGCGGTGACTTCGTCATTGTTGACGTGGGCCTCAAGAGCGAGGGCCAGGTCGAGAAGAGCGAGTTTGACGATGCCGGCGTCAACGTTGGCGACGAAGTCGAAGTGTTGCTTGAGCAGATGGAAGACGACGATGGCGCCGTGGTGCTCAGCAAGCGCAAGGCCGATCGCATTCGCGGATGGGAGCAGATCCTTCTCACTCGCAAGGAAGGCGATGTGGTGGAAGGCAAGTGCCTCCGCAAGATCAAGGGTGGCCTTCTTGTGGACATCGGCGTGCCGGTGTTCTTGCCCGCCTCTCAGGTTGACGTGCGCCGCCCCGGCGACATCGGCGACTACGTGGGCCGCAATGTGCGTGCCATGGTTCTTAAGATCGACGAAGAACGCAAGAACATCGTCATCAGTCGGCGCAAGCTCATTGAAGAAGAGCGCGAAACCGCCAAGGCCAAACTGCTGGGCCAGGTGAAGGAAGGCGACATCGTTCGCGGTACCGTCACCAACATCGCCGACTTCGGCGCATTCATTGACCTGGGCGGCCTAGATGGCCTGCTGCACATCACCGACATGAGCTGGGGCCGAGTGAATCACCCCACCGAAGTGGTGCGCATCGGCGACGAAGTTGAAGTCAAGATCCTGAACATCGACCGCGAGCGCGAGAAGATCGCCCTGGGGTTGAAGCAGAAGGAAACTTCGCCCTGGGAAGAGATCGAAAAGAAGTACCCCGTGAACAGCCGCGTCAAGGGCAAGGTGGTCAGCCTGATGTCCTACGGCGCCTTCGTCGAGCTGGAGGAGGGCATCGAGGGTCTGGTGCACGACAGCGAAATGAGCTGGACACGCCGCGTGAATCACCCCAGCGAGTTGGTGCAGGTGGCCGACGAAGTGGATGTGGTTGTGCTGGACATCAACAAGGAGAAGTTAGAGATCTCCTTGGGCATGAAGCAGACCGAAGTGAATCCATGGGAATTGGTGGCCGACAAGTACCCCACCGGAAGCGTCATCGAGGGCAAGGTGCGAAACCTGTCCAACTACGGCGCGTTCGTGGAGATCGAGCCTGGCATCGACGGCCTGCTGCACGTCAGCGACATCAGCTGGACCAAGAAGGTGGCGCACCCCAACGAGCTCTTCAAGAAGGGCGATTCGGTGAAGTGCGTCGTGCTGGAAGTGGATCAAGAGAAGCAGCGCATTGGCCTCGGCGTCAAGCAGCTGGCGGAAGATCCATGGGTGGAGGCCATCCCCAGCGCCTACCGCCCGGGCATGATCGTGAAGGGCAAGGTCACCAAGATCGCCAACTTTGGCGTCTTTGTGGAACTGGAAGACGGCCTCGAAGGTCTCTTGCACATCAGCGAACTCTCCGACCAGAAGGTGGAGAACCCGCAGGACGTGGTGAAGGCCGGACAGGAAGTGGAAGTGAAGATCCTGCGCGTGGACACCGAAGATCGCAAGATCGGCCTGAGCCTGAAGCGCGCCCAATGGGGTGCGACCCCCGAAGAGGTAGATCCAGCGGCACGGCGTGGCGCCCCCGGAGGCATTCGCCCCACCCGAGGCGGCATGGACGACCACGGCTCGCTGGGCACCTCCAAGATTCGCTTCAAGGGCGGCGGCGATGCCGGCAGCGAAGGCGACGCGGACGAGCAGTAGTCCACCTGCGGCGCACGAGCGCCGTTGAATCATGAGTACGAATTCTGGCGCCCCGCAATCGCGGGGCGCCTTTCATTTGCTGTAACCGAGCTTGCCAAACTGCAAACTGGTACGGATACTGCGGCGATGCGGTACCTCATTCTGGAGCGTCGCGAAGAGACCGGATATGGCGATTCAGATGTGGGCTACGAGTTTCCAAAGCAATACTTGAAATACTTCTCGGGACTAAGTGCGGACAACCCAGTACTCGCCTTGATCTACGAACCTCGGAGGGCAGGTGGACGACAAGCATTCGTGGGTTGGGCTCAGATCTCTGCACCTCCGGAGCATCGCTCTACCAACCGCTGGCATGTGTCATTTGAAGGCGGCATCCGCTCATTTGACCAACCCGTACCTAGAAGGATCGACGGCGTCCCCACCGAACATTGGCTGCGAGATGTTCCCACCAAGCAGCATGGCTCACGCCTCCAAGGCAAGTCGGTACGCCCCATTCATGCGGTCAATGCAATGGAAGTGCTTCAGATGGGAGCTGCGTCCTTTACCCGCGTGCGCCTACTTTCGCTCCCGACGAGTGATTCTCCCCAACAGCGGGCACGACGAACCATCTCGGTCCTCGCACGCAGCGCTGGGTTCAGGGATACGGTGCTCACCGCGTACCGCTACCGATGTGCGATCACGGGCCTGACGGGCGGTCGATTGCCGGCATCGCGGCTGGCAGGAGCTTTGGAGGTTGCACACATTCGTCCCGTGGCAGAATCAGGTCCGGACGAACTGGGGAACGGGCTCGTGCTAACCCCCACGCTTCATAGGCTCTTTGACGCAGGGTTCTTCACGTTGCGCACGAAAGGCGATCAAGTCACAATCCGGCGCTCACGCTCGCTCGATGACGGAATGCTCATTAATCGCGAACGGGGGACGTGCATCCGGTTAGAAACGGGGATGCCGCTGCTCCTGCCTGACTCAGTGTCAATGCGCCCGCGCGACGACTTCCTGAAGTTTCATCAAAAAAACGTCTTTGAGTCCGCCGCCTAACCGCCGTTCAAGTTGAATCCATTCCGCCAAAAACAGCGCAGGCGCGGCTCTTCGGCCGCGCCCTGCAGTCCGCGAATGCAATCCGAAGATCGCAGTCGGCGGGTTGGCTTCTCGCGCTTCTGAATCAGCAGAGCGCCAGATACGACAACAGAGCGAGCAGCAGAATGCGACGGCTGCTCTCCTCAACGGAGACGACGCGTGATGCAACTATGGCAACGGCTCGCATGGCTCAGCTCTTTGATGTCGCGTGACTTGCGGCGCGGGGCGGCAGGAACCCTGCCGAACCCCCCGCGCTACGATCTCATGGTGTTCCCAACAAGTGCGATGTCCAGTTCCACTGAAGTCTTTCCAGCGGTTTCTTTGAAGATACCCCGGAGCCACCGGAACACCTGCGTGGGCCTGTGCTTTATCGGCCTGACATTTTTGGGCGCTGCGGCCCCCGTACCTGCAGCCAGCGCCAGCCAAGCAATCGTGAGCCAAACAGATCCCACACGGAGCGCTGCACCTGACATCACCACCGCTGTGCAGGCGTTTTCGCAGGTTCGCGGCTGGCTCGACGCGGAGAAAGTGCCTTCGTCCGCGGAGGCCACCGACCCACCCAGCGTGCAGGGTGCGGGCGTGGTCTTGCGCCTTCGCGGCCGAGTGGTGGGTATGGGACGCGCGATCGCGGGGCAGACAGCGCAAACCAAATCAAGCGTGTTGGCCAGCGCCGCAGAACAAGCCGTGGCGAGCGCCAAGCAAGATGCGGCGGTGAAAGCCATTGGCCCCGGTGGATTGGCGCGCCTGACTCTGGAGCTAGAAGTCGCCGGAGAACCGCAGCCCTTGATCGGCGGGACATTCGAACAAGTTCTGGCGCCTCTCCACCCTGCCGCGCAAGGGTTGGCGCTTCGTTCCGGAGAATCGTGGGCGTATCTGCCTGCCAGCATCGTTCTGGCGAGGGGCATGGCAGCCCCGCTCTCTCGCAGTTTGCTTGCGTTGATGACTGAACTTCGCCTGCCTCCGCGCGACCTGCCAGACTTGCGCGCTGCAGGTTCCACAGCGGTCTATTCAGTGCCCGCAGTGAGGCTCTGTCAGGCGCAAGCGGATTCCTCGCCAAGGGCCCTTCTACGTCTGAACCCAGTCTTGGCAAGCGAACCTCTCACCACCACGCAAGCGAATGAACTTGCAGAGCAAATCGCCGACCGACTCAGCCGACAGTTGGTGGCAGTCACCAATCCGGACTCCACCCCTGAGAACCCTTCCAACGCGGGCGCTGCGGCATTTGCAAAGCTCAAGTTGGGGTTGCCCGGCGCGTACGACCCGCTGGCCGACGAATCACGAGAAGTCACCGCCCCTCCAGCGGATCAGGCACTCTGCGCATATGCACTGGCGCGGGCGGCGCGCGACACCGAGTGGCCTGCGGATGAGCGCGCCAAAGCTCGCAGGAGCGCCGTAAGAATCCTGCAGGATCTTGCAGTCGTGGAGGAAGGCGAGTTTGACCCAATCCGCTCGGCCAATGCAGCGGCCGTAGCGCTCTTGGCGTTGGAAGCCCTGCGCACCGAGAACGCCGCAGCGCCCGCTGACAAGCCGGATGTTCCCACTCAGTTTGAAGAGCGATTGAGAAACCAAGTCACCGCGGCTCTCACCAGGAGCGATCCGCACAGTGCGGCGGCCCGCCCCCTCTCAATTGCCGCAGCCGCCGCGCGACAGCGCTCGGGCCGCGCGCTGGTGCCACTCGCCGAACTTGAGGGTGCGCTTGGTGATGCGTGGAGCCGCGTTGATCAAAACTCGCTCATGACATCTGCGCCCTGGCTTCTCACAGCGGAGCGGGAGCTGCGCCTTGCTGATCCGAGCAGTATTCCTGCGAGTGAGTTGCGCATTGCTCCGCATCGAAAGCTGCTTGAGACTGCCCTCGCGGCCATGATCGGCACCCAGGTGGTGGCACAAACCGATTCGTCCAGCCCTCCCGATATCTGGGGGGCGTATCCCATGCTTGAGGGAAAGGTGCAACGCACCACCGCACAAAGCACGCGTGCCATGCACATGGTGGCGCTCTTGCGAGAGTTCGTCAGCACCACCAACTCAAGTCGCTCGGCGGCGGACCAATCGCTCATGAGTTCTGCCCGGTTTCTGGCGCAACTTCAGGCTGGACCTGCCATGGAGTACGCCATGCGCACACCTGATCGGGCCAACGGCGGAATCATGACCGCCCCCTACGACCCGCAGATACTGCCGGTGGCGCAGGGAATGGCGCTTCTGGCGCTGGTGGAAGCCCTGAATCCCGCCAAAGTGCCGGGTTTCTAGCAACGTTGGCCCCCCGGGGAACCGTATTCTTAGACAGTTGCCGGTTCTTCTGTAGCCACGTGGCTTGAAACCGTGCCGCAGCCTCAGCTTGAGGAGCCTTCCATGCCTCGGATGATCGCGCACCTTGCAATCTTGGGTGTTCCCGCACTACTGGCAGTCACCGCACACGGGCAAAGTCTCTCCACGCGAATTCAGGGTGTGATGGAGCAGAAGGCCGCGCAGCAGCAGGCGCGGTACTCGTCAAAGGCATCCATGATTCGCACGCTGCTCACCACGGGCATCACCGTGAACTTTGAAGCGCGCCCCGCGAAGGAAGCATTCGACTACGTGCGTCAGGTTCTGGGCATGGACATCGTCTACCGCTGGTCCACCGATCCTGGCGCGGTGTCCGGGTTGGACCCAGAAGCGCCCATCACAATCTCTGCCAATGGAGCCCCCGCGTTGGTGGTGCTTGAGCGCATGCTCGAACAGGCCACCACTGAACCGGCGACATGGCAGTTGCGTTCGGGATACGTTGAGATCGGCCCCAAGACTCGATTGAATGCCCGCAACGGTCAAGAGACCCGCATCTATCCCATCCGCGACTTGCTTTTTGAGCCGCCGATGTTTGACAACGCTCCCGAGTTCAACCTGCAACAGGCCATTAGCCAGGGAGGCCAGCAAGGTGGTGGCGGCGGAGGCGGTCAGGGCGGAGGCGGCGGTGGATTCGGTGGTGGCGGCGGCGGAGGCGGTTTCGGTGGAGGTGGTAGCGGCGGTGGCGGCGGAGGTGGCAACATCTTCGGCACTCCCGGCGAAGCACCCCCGCGCAGGCCTGCCGAAGAACGCGCACAGGAACTGATTGACCTCATTACCACCAGTATTGAACCTGATGCGTGGCTTGACGATTCCATCGCCACCATCAAGTACTACGACGGCATGCTCATCGTGCGCGCCCCCGATTACATTCAGCGTCAATTGGGCGGATATGGCATGGTCTTTGCCCAAGAGACCTCGCAGCCAAGCGGCCGTTACGTGACCATGACCGCACCCATGGGGATGAATCAGAACGTCAAGTTCACCTCCGTCAAGGTCACCGGCGCCGCAGGTGGCGGAAGTGGCACAGTCACCACCAAGACTCCAGAGCAAGAAAAGAAGTCTGACCCCAAGGACTCCAAGCCCAAGGAAAGCAAGCCCACCGATGGCACCACCGGCGGCAAGGACTCCAACGGCAAGGCTGAGGGCACAGACACCAAAGGCAAGTCAACTTCCGGCAGTAAGCCGTAACACGTCCTCCACTTTCTGAAACTGATCCATCAACCGTGCGCGGCGCTCCCCAGTGCCGCGCACGGTCTTTCTATTCTCTACCGTTTCTCTTTAGCTCCACCCGCTATGACTGCCGCACCCGCGCCCTTACTTTCGCACCCTTCGCGCGTCCTCGGAAGCAGGCTGCGTACGGACCTTAGGAATTGCAGCGGTGATGGGGCCACGCACGCGTTCATGGTGGGCCTGGGTGAGACCAATTTTCCGCTCTTTGCGCTTGCACTTGTCAAGTCCGAAGGAGTGGCCGGATTGCTGGCCACGGTGCCACAACTCATCGGCGCAACCATGCAACTCTGCGCACCGTGGGGGTTGCGGCAGGCCGGTAGCCCCAAACGGTGGATCATGTGGTGCGCCATCATCCAGTGCTTGAGCTTTGTGCCCATGGTTGCCGCGGCATACGTGGGAGCCATGCCCACATGGCTCCTCTTTGCGGTGGCCAGTCTCTATTGGGCGGTCAACTTAGGCGCGGCTCCCGCGTGGAACACATGGATGGGCGCACTGATTCCCAAGCGCATTCGCGCCCCCTACTTTGGCTTCCGCAGCCGGCTGTACCAACTTTGCACGCTGGGGGCACTGTTGCTGGGAGGGCTGATTCTGGCCTTAGGAGACCCTGCTCGCGCCGAGCGGATTTTTGGCGCCACACTCAGTGCCGACACCGCGCACGTGATGGGCAGTTTTGCCATCGTGTTCTCTCTGGCCGGACTCAGCCGCCTTTGGAGCGTCTGGTTTCTGAAGGGACACAGCGAAGTGGCCTCATTGAATGTTCGGCAGCACAAGCGAGTGGACTGGTGGGAGTTTCTAGGCCGCGTACGGCGCAGCCCCGATGGTCGAGTGCTGATGGCGATGGCGCTTATGACCATCAGTGTTCAGATTGCGCAACCATTCTTCTTGCCATACATGAGCATGCAGTTGAAGTTCAGCGACAGCGAGGTGCTGGCCATCATCGCCGCGAGCTTTGCCGCCAAGAGCGCCGCGGCCCCGTTCTGGGGAAGGTTTGCACACAAGAATGGCGCACGCAGACTGTTTGTCATGGGCGCGCTTGGCACCGTTCCCATCTCGCTCTTGTGGATGGTGAGTGGCAATTTTTGGTACTTGTTGGCACTGCAAGGGGTCACCGGTGCGGTCTTCGGCGCATTTGAATTGGGCTTCTTCTTTCTCTCGTTAGAAGCCATCCGCGAAGATGAGCGCACAAGCATGTTGGCCACGTACATCATGCTCAACAGTTTTGCGGCGGCCGCAGGCAGCGTGATTGGCAACTCAATGTTCCTGTTGTTCGCCGCACCCATGGCGGCCTACATGGCTATGTTTGGCCTCAGCGCACTCTGCCGACTGCTGGCCTTCTTTCCGGTAAAGGGAGTACGCACCGATGTCCTGGCCGCCGAGCCCATGAGCACACAACCCATGGCGCTGCGCCCCTCAGCTGGCAGCATTGAGTTTCCCGAACCCGCCTCGCTTCAGCACGAATCGCGCTCCATCGGGGATGATGCACAACGATGAACACAACACACGAGTCGCCACTGTTGTGCGGCCTTCGTTGGTTGTACGCATGCGCGGGCGCTGCGTTGATGTGTGTTTCGCTTGTGCCTTCACACACTCTGGCACACTTCTTTGCACACCCCGCTCGAGCGGGCCAAGGGGGAGCGCCATTTCCAGAGACCACGCTTTGGGGCGCAGAGCTGGTGCGCGTGCTGGCGCCCTTGGCAGGCATCGCACTAACCGCGCTCGCGCTCTGGGGAAGGCGACCGTGGAGGAAGCCAGAGCCGCCCGCGCCTGCTGCGGTTCTGTCATCCGTCAGTCGCCTTGATGTGCAACTTCTGCTGGTGGCCATGGCGGTGGCCGTGGCCGTGCGCGCGCCGCTGCTGGCTCAAAGTCTCTGGTATGACGAGATTGCAGCGTTCATGGGCTACAGCGTGCACGGACCAGGTGTGGCGCTGGGCAACTACTACACACAGGCCAACCATGTGTTGCAGTCTGTGCTCACGGCGATAAGCGCGTGGCTCTTTGGCGTCAACGAAGTGTCATTGCGGTTGCCTTCGCTGCTTGTGGGGATCGCAGCCGTGCCGGGCGCTTGGTGGCTGGGGCGAGAGACCGGATCGCTCCACGTCGCTCGAGGTGCGGCCTTCGCCATGGCCCTCATGCCGGTGGCAGTGTTGGAGAGCACTGAGGCACGTGGCTACGCATTCATGGCGTACTACTCAACACTGGCAACGGCGGCTTTGCTCTGGGCGCGACGAACCGGCAGCAGCGCGGCGTGGGCCGAGTACGCAGTGATCTGTGCGCTTGGCGGGTGGAGCCATTTGGTGACGATCTGCGTTCCAGCGTCGCATGGAGTTTGGAGCCTGTGGAACGCTTGTTGTGGGCGCGACCCCAAGACTCGGCAGAATGCGCGGCGTGCCTTGGCGGCACTGGCGGTGGCTGCATTGCTCACTCTGGCGCTCTATGCACCCGTGCTTGGGGACATGCTGGCTATTGGCGGCGAATTCAAGGCCGCCGATGGCAACGAACCAACGCTGTGGAGTGCCCAAGGAGCCATGATGCTCATGATGATTGGCGGAACATGGACAACATGGGCGTCTCTGGCCGCGTTGCCGCTGGTTGTGGCAGGACTCTGGGCGGCTCGGACCAATCGGACCCTTGCGCTGGCTCTGTCCCTGACGGTCGGTGGCGCGTGTATCGCGCTCCTTGCGCCTGCTCTCAACAGCTGGCTGTACGCCAGGTTCCTGACCTTTTTGGTTCCGGCGGTGGCGCTTGCCGTTGGCGCGGGAGGGGCGTTCTTGTGTGCAAAGCGACCCCGAACGGGCGCCGCTCTTGTGCTGTTGGCCGGCGCTGCTTGGGTGACGAGCGTGGTGCTGTTGCCCCCTCGCCAACCATTGCGCGAGGGGGTGGAATACATCGCGGCACACCGCCAGCCACACGATCAAGCGATCGCCGTGGGTCTACCCGATGACGTGCAGCAGTTTTATGCCATTGGAAACGGTTTCTCGATTCCAGGCACCGGACCCTACGGGGCGCACTTGGACCAAGCCCTGGACACCGCGCACCCGCGATGGGTGCTGTTGCTGTATCCGCGTGCTATGCAGCCCCGTGTGCATGAGCGACTTCGCGCTGAACACTATCGCCCTGTCGCCCGCTTTCCCGGTTGGATTGACCACGGCGATGGCGAAGTGACGGTGTACGAGCGGGATGCCCAAACTCGCTAGTCGTGGCGCAGCGCTTCGATGGGATCTTTGCGGCTGGCCACCATGGCGGGATAGATGCCGAACACCAATCCCACTCCTGCCGCCACGCAGAAGCTCACCGCAATGGACCACAGGGTGATTTCGGGGTTCATTTGCAGTTTTCCCTGAAAGGCTCCCCGCAAGAAAGGCAGGTCCTGCAACAGCGGCACGATGCGCTCCAGCCCAAGAGCCACGGAGATACCTACGCCGATCCCCACCAATCCTCCCACCGCGCTCAGCGAACCCGTCTCCACCAGAAACTGCATCACAATGTGCTTGCGAGTGGCCCCGAGCGCTCGGCGGATTCCAATCTCGCGCGTGCGCTCAGTCACCGACGCAAGCATGATGTTCATAATGCCAATTCCCCCCACCAGCAGACTGATGGCAGCAATGGAGACCAGCATGATGTTCCACACCAGCATGGCCTTCTTGGCATTTTCCAAGAGCTCCCACGGCACAATCACCTGCACATCGGTGAGTTTGGGGTGACCAACTTCTAGCAGCCGCACCAATCGCGCAGCGCCCCCCTCCACCGCGTCGGTGGCCGGCATCGTGACATAGAGCTCACTCAACTCCACTTCCTCGCCGCTGAAACTGCCGCTTTGCCTGCGCACGAGCACATTGCCAAAGGTGCGTTCCGCAGTCGTAATGGGCAGGTGAATGTCTTTGTTCAGATCGCGGCCCACCAAGGCGCTGCCTGCACCTCCCGCCAAGCCCACCGGCGACATGACCCCCACCACGCGAAAGACCTGTTGGTCAATGCGAATGGATTGCCCGATGGGATCCACAAGCTTAAAGAGCTGTCTGGAGATCTCATTGCCGAGCACGCACACGGGTTCATGTCCGTCCACATCGCTTGGCACCAGATACCGCCCCCGCTCCACACGCAGTCGCGCCGCGTCCTGCAGGTCCGGCGTGGTGCCAAAGGCCTGACTGAGGGTGCGTGTCTGCGCAAAACTCACCTCGCTACCGACGGCCTTCAGCGGAACGATGTAACTGGCATCGCCCAAGGCATTCTCAACGCGGCGATGATCTTGAAACCGCAATCCATAGGCCGCAATGAAGCTGCGTGCCTGGCTGTTGTTATTGCTTGCTTCCGGCGGCTTCACGCTACGCAGAATGATGTTGGTGGCGCCTAATGCTTGAATGTCCCGCAGTGCGGCGGTCTTGTTGCCTTCGCCGATGGCAACCACCACGATGACCGCAGCCACACCAAGAATGATGCCCAAGCTGGTCAGCGTGCTTCGCAACTTATGCCGGCGCAAGTTGCTAAGTCCCAATCGTATGGTCTCAAGCAAGAACTTCATGTGGGAACCGATAGTATGCCCGCCGCATGCCCGCCGCCGTTGAGATCGTCACCGAAACTGAACGCGCCCGCGGCTGGGAGTTTCAAGTGCAGTTCATTGGGCAATCTGGGGAGCTGGTGCCGCTGCTTCTCTCTCTTTCGTGGCAAGATTATGACCTGTACTGCCCAGACGGCGCGGTGCCGCCGCAAACGGTGGCCAAGGCGGTGGCACTGGTGGCGTGGGAGCTTTGGACAGAGGGGCTGCCGCGCAAACTCGATGCCGCCGCCCTCCGCCGCCGCGACCATCAGGCCGACCAGCGCGTGACGCAACACGTTGATCTCAACGCGATGTAGCGCGGGTTGGGTGAAGCGTGAGATAGGTGAAGGCGCGCCACACCCACTCCACCGGACCCATGGGGTACACCCGCAGCCAGATCCGCGCCGCCACCACCAGCACGACCCAGATCAGCACTACGGCAACGATCTGTTGTGCGGGCCCCACCCTGCCGAACCAAGCAAAGCCCCACCAGTAACTAAGCGTCGTGGCGCAGACTGACTCAAGCAAGTAGGTGGTGAGCGCCATTCGCCCTGCTGCGGCCACGGCCTTGGTGATGAACTGTGGAAGCATGCTGGCACACGCTGCGATGGCCACCGCGTAGCCGGCGGGCAATATCAGCGCACCCAATTGCAAGGTCAGGCCGTGCACTGCCCAAGTCCACGATTGATCGAAGCCGCCCACCCACACGAGTAGCACTCCCGCCAACGAAATGGGGAGGCCCACGCTCAGTGAGACCAGCGCCACGCGCCTGCGCAGCAGTGACAGTTCGGGGCTCCAGAAGTTCACCTTGTACGCCCACATCCCCAGAAGCATCATGCACAGCACGTGCCATCCATAACTCACGATCGAGAGCGCTGCAAAGAACGCCCACGTCAACGCGCGAAAGAGCAACACGTCCCCCAAAGGCCCCTGGGAGTAGGCCGCAATCTCAGCGTCCATCCAGATGGGAGACATGATGGACCACTCTGAACTCAGGATTGCGTCAAATCCACGGGCGCCGGTGGCCACAGTCTCTGGAGAGCTCTGCTCCGCAAACTCTCCCATGTAGTGCGCACCCACAAGGCCCAACAACATTCCCGCTGCGGCAAGCAAGGCGATCACACCCGCGATGCATCCGGCCACAATCAAGAGCGTCTTGGGGGAGAGTTTGCGCATGAGGGTCAGCACAAACCCCATGGCCCCGTAGATGAACAAGATGTCGCCAAACCAAATGAAAAGCCCGTGCAACAAGCCGATCACCAGTAAGAGACCAAACCGGCGCCGCGCAAATCCCCACGCGCTGCCATGGGCCTGGTCCACCCGGTGCATCTGCAACGCGATTCCAAATCCAAACATCATGCTAAAGAGGGAGATGAACTTGAAGGAGCAAAGCGCATCTACCGCGCTCCACGCCACCTGGTCCACGGTCGGCTCGGACACCAGCCAAGACTGGTCCATCGCGCGGCCCACCGGGCCAAAGAAGAATGCGGCATTCACCAGAATGATGCCCAACAGCGCCATTCCGCGCAGGAAGTCAATCTCTACCAGGCGCTGCCCACCAGTCAGCGGTGCAATGGGGCGCGCGGCTTCAGCCACCGCAATGTTCTTGGCCTGCAGCAAGGTGGGATGGGTGGGGGGTGCGATGGATTCGCTCATCATTCTTCCTAGTCGGCCATGAGAGGCCGCAATTGCTTGGGTTCATGAACCTGCGGAACCTCCACCCAGAACGTACTCCCGCGCCCGGGTTCACTCACCAGCCCCACGGTGGCACCCAGCAAATCGGCAAGCTCGCGGCAGATTGCCAATCCAAGTCCGGTGCCCCCCGCGCGACGCGTGTGACTGGCATCCACCTGACGGAACTTCTCAAAGATGGTGTCCTGCATGTCCGGCGGAATACCGGGGCCATGATCGGTCACGCTCACGCGCACAACATGCAGAGCTCCCTCCCGCTCCGATGCCGCCGCGCTCACGATAATGACGCCATCCTCCGGCGAGAACTTAATGGCGTTGGAGAGAAAGTTGTACAGAATCTGCTGAAGCTTTCCGGCATCGGTTTCAACTCGCGGCAGGTCAGCCTGAATGCGCACCTGAACATCCACGCGCTTTTGTTGCGCCATGGGCCGCATGATGGCCTGCAAACCTTCGCACAAGTCCGCCACGCTGGCGGGGGCGATGGCCACTTCCATCCGCCCCGCTTCGATCTTGGCCATGTCCAGCAGCTCATTAATCATGTCCAAAAGGCTGCGGCCGCTCCGCTGAATGTTTTGGATGTACCGCACCCGCTTGGGATCTGCGTTGGGCTCCGCACTTGCGATCTCCGCCAGCAAATCCGCGAACCCGATGATCGAATTGAGCGGTGTGCGAAGCTCATGGCTCACGTTGGCCAAAAACTCGCTCTTCAAGCGATTGGATTCCCCGAGGCCCACGTTGGCTTCCGAGAGCTCTCCCACCTTCAGGTCCAGCGCTTGATTCATCGCCGTGAGCTGCCGTTGCGCTCGCTGCCCGTGGTCGAGCATGCTGTTAAAGGCCTGCGCAAAGTCTTCCAACTCGTCACCCGTGCGCAGCGTGGAGCGGGCGTCAGACTCGCCGCGACCCACCCGGTCAGCAAGGTCGCACAAGTGGCGCAAAGGAGCCAGCACTTGCCTTCGCAGAATCACCCAAAAGAATGCCAATGCTGCGCAGAACACAAGCAGCGATCCCAAAATCAGCACCCACTTCAAGAGTTCGGCGTCTCCCGCGGCAGCCTCGATGGAAGGCAGTTCGCCCGGTGAGGTCTGGGCAATCTCAATGCGTGCATCCGCCAGCATGCGGTCGGCGAGCCACCAGGCCCCGGCGGCAACCAACGCCAAGATAAGTGCGAGGCCAGTGCCAAAGAGTGCGATTGCCCGCGCTGCAAGGGAACCCGCCTTGCGTGCCATGGGTCAAATGATAATCTCAGAGTCTGTGCGTAAGCCCGGCTGCAACCCCGACCACCTTGAGATGTCCGATGTGCTGTGCGATTTTTGCGGCCACGAATGGACGGATCAATGCCCGATGGTGGAAGGGCATCAGGGAAGCTGCATCTGTGGCGCCTGCCTTTCAGAGGCATATCGGCAACTCATAAGCCTTGCCACCGGGGCAGACCGAGCGGGGCAAAAATGCATTCTTTGCCTAGAAAACCGCGAAGAACCCCTGTGGCAGGGGCCACAGTCCGCCGAGCATTATGCGTGCAAGAGGTGCGTTCGGCAGAGCGCGGCAGTGCTTCAGAAGGACTCAGATTCCGGTTGGCGGAAACCCCCAGAAGAGCCTCTGCCGCTACGCTAAGGACACGGACATGGAAACCTACCTTTCCGAAGCTGACAATCTTGTGGTGGTCATTACCGCCGACGGCGGTCTGAACCACGGCACCGCCGCACAGATTTATGAGGTGGTGCAAAAATCAATTGAGTGCGGCCTGAAGTGCGTGATTGTTGATTGCTCCAAATTGGACATTGTCACCAGCACAGGGCTCGCCAAGCTGCTCCTGCTGCACAAGCGCATGCGAGAGATGGGCGGAGAAGTGAAACTTGCCGGCGTTCAGGGGTTCGTGGCGCAGATTCTTTCGCTGACACGCCTGGATAAGGTGTTTGAAATGTATCCCGATGTGGCGCAGGCGCGGCTTTCATTCCGCCCCGCCAAGTGATCTAGCGGCGCACCAAAGTCATGGCGTGAAAGGGGCGCCCTTCGCGCCGGTACTTTCGCTCAAAATTGGTGCCCACCACTTCATCTTCGTTGGCCGAAGCGGGGCGTTCAAAGGGCTGCATGGCAAAGAGGTGAGCATTGCGCTGTGCATGCTCGAGGTACCACTGCCATAGCTCATCGTGGTCGGTCACCAAACGCAGTTCCCCTGCAGGGGCTAACACCCGATGAAAGTGCGCCAATGTGGCGTCTTGCACCACTCGTCGTTTGTGATGCCGGGTCTTGGGCCACGGATCGCTAAAGTACAGGTGGATCACTCGGCAACAGCCGTCGGCCAGCCAGTGGGTGATGAATTCCACGCCATCGGCGTACATCACTCGCACATTGGGCACGCTTGATCTGCGCACGCGATCCGCGGCATATCGATAGAACTCCCCCGCGTATTCAATGCCCAAAAAATTGGCTTCTGGAAACAGGGGCGCCTGTTGAAGCAAAAACGTCCCCTTGCCGCTTCCGATCTCGATTTCAAACGGCGCGTGAGGCCTCTGCGGAAAGAAGTACTCCGGCGAGAGACGACCGAGCTCCGCCGATGGAAGATCGCGCTGCGTGATGCCTACCGATCCAGTGTCAAAAGGGCGGCCGTGTCCGAGTCCAAATGACATGGCGACGACGGAACCCCTTAACGGGCAGCAGGTGGAGTGGGCGCAGGCGCCGATTCGCCCGCGCTGACCGCCATTGGCGTCCAAGGCGTGCTGATGCCGGTCTGTTGGCGAATCCACGTGGCGATGTCATTCATCACCATGGGATCCATGGTGACTTCAATGGTTCCGTACTCCGCAATTCCGCCAGTCTTGGCCGGCTGAAAGAGATGGTTCAGGCCCGGATACTCACGAATGGTTGCCTTGGATCCGCTTTCTGCCAGCGCCGCGCGAATGGGGGGCAAGTTCTGCGATGCCAGCACCTGTGTATCCAATGCACCATTGAGCACCAGCACCGGTACCTTCACCTTGCGCAATGAGACCGCGGGGTCAAGCCGAAGGAAAGTCTTCATCCATGGCGCATTCAACGATGCCGCCGCGCCTTGGGCAATGGCAGCTTCCTGAGCCGGCGATATCACGACGCCCATATCGCGCTGCTCCTGCAATTGCAGGTTCACCAGCCGAGTGGCGAGGGGCAGGAGCGCAGCGTCGTCCAGCCCCGCGAGAACCCCATCAAGCAACTCTTGCTGCGCCTTGCACAATTCCTGAATCTTGGCCTCAGGCACCTTGTTGGCCCGAAGGATGGCTTCATTTTGCGCTCGCAGCACTGCGTGCCCGGCCACGCCAGGGCCAGCCATCAGCACCACAAACGCGGGCGGATCCTTGCGACCTTCTTCGGCAGCTTTTGCTGCAGCGAGTGATGCCAGTATGCCGCCCTCGCTGTGACCAAGCAGGCCCACCTTGGCTGCATTCACGGCTGGCTGGAGTTTCATGGTCTCAAAAGCGGCGTCCAAATCAGTGGCAAAGTCTTCGGTGGTGGCAGTGGTAAAGGTGCCGGTGCTCTGCCCCACTCCGCGATCATCAAATCGCAACACCGCGATGCCGGCGCGCGTCAGGGCGTCCGCCAGAACCAGGAATGGCTGATGATCGATTTCTGCAAGGGACTCGTTTCGATCCTGCGCGCCGCTCCCCGTGGCCAACACAACGCCGGGCACGCGAGCAGTGGCCGAGGCCCCGGCAGGCAGCGTGAGAGTTCCCGCCAGAATGTGCCCCGACGGATGCGGAATCGACACTTCAGTGCTGGAGTATGGAAGGGGACCCGTGGGCGTCTGCGGACGCTTGCCGCGAGGAGCGCTGTTGCCCTTGGTAAAGACCACGGCGATATCTGCCCCGCCCTGTTGAAAGCGGCCTTCAAGCCGGTCCTGGGCGCGAGCCAGCAACATGCGCGCGGACTCACCCACCGGCACGCGAATGTCCAGCGCGCCATTGGAGTTCTGCACGTAGACCGGCAGGTTGTGCAATCGCTGCGCGGGAACGCTCAGCGCGCCCACAGTGCCCTTGCCGGGCACCTCTGCCAACACCAGGCCCAGCTGCAATTCCGCTCCGGGCAACTCCAGCGTCGCCACCCAGGACTCCGCACCGGGCACGCTTTCCGCGCGCAGTCTGCGTTCCAGAGTCACAGGCAGAGTCATCGGTTCGGCGAGTCCGGGTGCTTCGAGCACCACCGTGCCTTCAGCGGTATCTGGGGGGGCGGGAGCGCGGGTGAGCGTGAGCACAAAGCGCCCCACGCCTGGGTTCCAGGAGCCCTTCAACTGTGTGGCATCCAAGGTGACGCCCTGAAATGCTTCATCGATGAATCCCGCCGCTGGCACTGAGACCTTGACCGCAGGCGCGGCTCCCCCCACCACATCCACGATCACATCCATCTCTCTCGCGCCCGTGGTGCGCCCCATCCACATGCCGTTCCACTCGCTGCCCCCTTGCGCGTGCGCAACCATCGCACACATCAAGATCGGAACCAAGCAGGCGATTCGTGTGACGATCCGCGCGAACGATTTCATGTCTGCTCCTTGCTTAGGACGCCGCGCGCGTGGTGCGCTTCCACTCCACGGGCTTGCCGTCGGACCACAGTCCCTCAATGTCGTAGTACTCGCGCTGAGTGGGCTCAAACAGGTGCACCACGATGTTGACAAAATCCACCACCACCCAGGTTGTGGCATCATCGCGATTCGTGCGGAATGGCGCCGAGCCCATTTCTTTGCCCAAATCTTCCATGTGCTGAGCTACGGCCTTCATCTGGCGATCGCTCGTGCCGCTGGCCACCACCAAGTAGTCGCAGATTTGGCTGATGCCTCGGACGTCAAGAATGACAACCTGCTCGCACTTGTCATCGGCGGCAAGGCGTGCCAAGTCAATGGCGAACGCCTCAACGGTTGCGGCGTCGCTCTTGGAGCGAGTTCGAATCATGGCTCAATACCTAGCGCCGAACATGCAGTGGCTGAATTAGCCACGTGATGGACCGCGGCCAGCGGGTCGACCGCCACCCGAGCGACCACCTGCACCACGTGGGCCACCACCGGTGCGACCACCCGCGCTGCCTGCGCGCGCGCTACCCGAGCGGGGAGCAGCAGCGCCGCTGGTGGGGCGAGTTCCGGTGCGACCGCCAGTGAGCAAGGGGCGGGGTCCACGGCGTGAGTTACGGCGTTTGGTTTCCGAAGGCTTCTCGTAGTACTGACGGCGCTTGACCTCCTTGGTCAAGCCTTCCTTCTCGCACAGCTTTTTAAAGCGACGGACCATCTGTTCAACTGACTCTCCGCCGCGTGCCTTCACCTTGATCGCCATTTCAGACTTGCCTTTCGGATGTGACTCGTAACCCCATTCAGCAGGGGGAACGGCGCATTAGACCCGAACCCCCCGCCAAACGCAACGCAGAACCTACAATGGGGCCAATAAGTGCATGTTGGTGGTCGACGCATACAACGTCCTGCATGTCACCGGCGTTCTTCCGCCGGAATTGGCTGGCTTGGAAGTTCACGAATTGGCCGATTTGGTGGCGGGCAGCCGTTGGGGTCGGCATCAGGTGGCTCTGGTGTGCGATGGCGTCCGCCCGAAGCCCGTGACGGCGCGAGGCGGGGTGGAGCAGCGGAAGCCCCCGAGCCCA
This sequence comes from uncultured Isosphaeraceae bacterium, assembly GCA_964640485.1. Taxonomy (GTDB): domain Bacteria; phylum Planctomycetota; class Phycisphaerae; order Phycisphaerales; family SM1A02; genus CAZXGD01. Next base: position 191,575 of record CAZXGD010000002.1, read on the forward strand.
GAACGCCTGCCGAGCGGAATCGGAGTGCACTATGCGGGCCCGGGCGCCAGCGCCGACGCCCTCATCTCTCGCATGGTGGAAGAGAGTTCACACCCTCGGAGGATGACGATCGTGAGCAATGACCGGGCCGTACAGCGCTCTGCCACACGACGTCGTGCCGCTGTGCTCTCGGCAGACAAGTGGCTGCACCAGTTGGCCATGGATCATGGGCGAGCGCCCGCTAAAGGCCGCAACCACGTGCGAAGAGACCCGGGCCCCCTGTCGCCCGCCCAAGTTGACGCATGGTTGCGATACTTTGGAGTGGACTCCTGATTGACATGAAACACCCTCCACACGAGCACACTCCAAGCGCGCTGGACTTTGCGCATCCGCCGGCGCATCCCCTTGCGGCGCTGCAGCTCTGGTGGGACGCGGCGCACCGCGTACTTACGGTGCCCAATCCCAACGCCATGAGCGTGGCCACGGTTGATCCAGCCGGAACCCCCAGTGTGCGAATTGTGCTCTGCCGGCAGTTGGATGAGCACGGAGTGGTGTTCTTTACAAATCGGCAGAGCCGAAAGGGTTTGGCACTCGGCGCACACCCAGTGGCCTGCTGCAACTTTCATTGGGATCAGTTAGACCGTCAAGTGCGCATCGACGGGGTGGTGACTCACACAAGTGAAGCAGAGAGCAACGCATACTGGCTTAGTCGGCCGCGAGAGAACCGTATCAACTCTGCAGCCAGCCAACAGAGTCGCCCGGTGGCTGACCGAAAGGCATTGGAGCAGGCCGTCCGCGATTTGGAAGCAAAGTACCGAGACTCAGAAGTTCCCCGCCCTGAGCATTGGGGTGGCTATCGAGTGGCTCTCGATCGCGTGGAGTTCTGGCAAGGCCATCGCCATCGCTTGCACGATCGCATTCTCTATGAACGAAGGGCCGATGGCGCATACGGCGTCACACGACTTTGCCCGTGAGCCAGCATCCGTTGCACCCACCGGTGGAAGGCGCGGTGCTGCAACACCACGAGCCGACGATTGCGTACGTTGCGTTCGAGCCCAAGATTCTTGATTCAATTGCCTACTCGTTTGGCATGCCGTTGGTACTGGTGGTGGCCTGTATTCCCACGATGCTGCTGGTACTTCTGGCCGGGTATGTTGGCGTTCGCGAAGGCGTTGCCTTGTTCATTGACGGCGACTGGTTTATCAACGGCGCGCCGGGTGTGGGGTTTGCCGTGGGTCTGCTGTGCATACCGCTCCTGGCGGCGCTGAACGCCATGCAACTGAAGTACACCAAGATCGTGGCGCAGCGATCAGAAGCAGGTCTTCAGGCGGACGATCCCGCTCGCTTGTATTTCAGGGCCTGCGCGGCTACTGGACGGGGGCCCATCGGCCGCGGGTCACGCAAGTGGAGAGTGGCGTGGGTGGCAGAAACCAAGCACCCGCCCTCTCCTGCGGCGTTTGTCGATCATCGCTTACGGAAGTCCTTTCAGAACTTAGTGACGGTGGCGCAGCCGCTGGAACCTGAGTCTCTCAATCGCCCGCAGTGGAAATCACTCATTCAATACTGCATGGCGGCGGGATTCACAGCCATCGTGGTCACGGGCATCGCCAGCTTCACGGGCCGCAGTTACACCACCACGCTCATGGTGGGGGGACTTGCCATGCTGGCCATGTTGCTGGTGGTGCCGCTCTGGCCAGGCGTAGCGCCGGCGTTTCGTGCGCCCGCCGTTGTTGGGCAGGGATGGGTCGAACGCGGAAGAAAGCGATGGAACAGCAGCGACTCAACATTGCTGGTCATGCGCCATGGCTTGAGCTCAATACGAATGAACTTCATCGGTCCATGCGGCACGTTGCAGTGCACGATGGAGAAAGGCCCTGATGGAGGGCTGCAGGAGTTTTGGCAACGATGGGCGCACCCCTACCCCAACAACCAACAACAGGCCTTTGACGCATGAACACACCAGATGCAACTGTGCAGGTCGTCACCATGCGCTGGCGGGGGCATTGGCGCTTGTGGCGCTGGTGGATCACTTGGCTAGGAGCGATCGCAGTGATTGTGGCGGGTGTTGGCGGTGCATTTGCTGTAGGGTTTTTTGTTCGATCGTTCACGCCAAACCGCGTGGCGATCGTGGCCGGTGTTCTGGGTGTCGTTGCGATCGTGGCTGGCGGCGTGATCTGGGTTTGGCGCTTGTATTGGCGCTACTTCATGAATCGGCTGTGTGCGCAATTGCCTCCACAATCCCGGGCAGAAGCGTTCATCCGCGCAAAGCAAATGCAGTTTGGGCGCTCGGTGCTGCTGACGAGAGCCACGCGGGTCCAGTGGACAGAACTTGCCCGTTCCACCGGTGTCATCACCTGGCTCGATGAGCGCGTGGCTGAGCAAGTGCTGGCGTTGCCCCGCACGGATCGGCCCATCGAACCGGAACGTATCGCAACTGCGTTCCAGCAGTTTGAAACCAACTTCGGGTGCATGGCTGCCATCATGGGCGCGTATCAGCTTGCCATCGGCAGTTGGATTCCTGGAATCGTGTGGTTCATGATGGCCGCGGTGATGGGAACACGGCTTGCACTGCGGGGTGCGCTCTTTGTTCCGGTGGTGGCCGGCCAAGGCTGGGTGCAACATGGCCGCGCGCGTTGGACCGTTCTTGACTCTGTGGTGGTCATCCAAAAGCGAGTGGGCAAAACTGTTTCAGTCTCTGTGGTCGGTCCTGCTGGAGCGACGCGTTTCCACTTCTCGCTGAAGCCCAAACATGACGCCTCGCTTCGCGAGTTCTGGCGACAATGGGCCCACCCCAATCCTCGATTGGAGCAACAAGCATTTGATGCCTAAGGGTGCAGCACACATTCATGGCATTTGCCCCTTTTGCAGGCAGCCGCTCCATGTGAACGCGGCAAGTCATCAGGGCTTGGCGCAGCGCTGCTCAGAATGCGGCATGGAAGTGGGCAGCTCCTCGCGCCTCGGTGATGTAGTGACAGATCCTGAGTGGCGTGCCCGCGAATGGAGTGCGATGCGCTGGTTGTCGCTGGCGTTGGCGGTGGAAGGGCTGGCGATGGTGGCCGAAGTAACCACGCTGCTGGGTTCGCCCGCGATTGCTCGCCTGAGCGACAATTCAATGGATCTGTTCAAAGCCATTCGGGGAGCGCTCTGGCAGTCGCAGCTCACGCTGTTCACGTTGGCCTTCGTTACGGTCGCCACGGTGGCTGCCATTCAACTTGCGCGAGCCTTGTCGATCCGTCCACGCCCACAGTCACGGGCGGCGGTGCTCGCTCTCGGCGTGGCGGCATGCACGTTCACGTTGACGGTGATGATGTGTATCGGCTTGGGGTCCTACATACTGCAAAACAGCAGCGTCACTGATGTCTTTAACGACTTGTCATGGCAGATTCAAGGAAGTCGTGCCTTGCAATTCTCATTGTGGTTCCTGACCTATCTGCCCTTCTCCTTGATACCCCTGCTGTTGATCCCTGCCACAGTGTTGCCGCTGCCGCTGCGCCGGCGAGCCATGCTCATTCGCTGTGCTTGGGCAGTCGCGGTGATCCACATCATTGTGTTCAATGGTGCCTTGGCGGCGTTGGTGCTGCCCCACGCGGACATGGGGGCTGGATTCTCGCTGGCAAGTGCCATGCGAATGGTGTGCGGCCTGATCACCATCGTGCTTCTGTGCATGTTGGCCGTTCAGGTGAGGAGAATGGCTTCGGAGTTTGCACCCTTCCCCAGTAGGCCTGGTGGTGTTCGTGCAGCCCACCCATCACGAGCAAGCACCCACCCGCTGCGGCATCTGCCTGCGGCGCTGCTTGTGACACTTCCGGCTGCGGCAGCGATCTTGCTGTGGCTTCGACCTGTTGGCGAATTCACCGACTCCGCGCTCGCCATGTCCCACAACATTGCCGTGCCCTCTCAGGACCTGGTCATTCGTGGACTGCTGCTCCATGCTTGTTGCGCTGCCTGGGTGGTCCCCTGGGCACTTGCACCTCGAGGGCGTGCGTGGGTCTGGCTGCTTTGTGGGGGCCTAGCCGCGGTGGTCTTCAGCGCGCTGATGCTGGCCTGTTGCGTTTGACCACCGCAGGCTGAACCGCTGGTGGACGCACGGCGCCTGCGCGCCCGTTGCTGCCGCTGGCTAGGAAGAGTGTTTGCAGCGTCTCTTGATTGGTGCGCTTGGAGACCCGCCCGACCGGCCAATTGTCCGTGGTCTCAACCAGCACGAGCGCGTAGCCATTGGGGCGCACCAAGTGATCGCCCTTCTTCACCGGAATGGCAGCCGCAGCCAGCATGTGCTGGTGCGCCGCATCGCGAACAAGTTCAACGTCGCACAGCCCAACGCTTCGTGCCAACGCCACCAACAGCACCGCACGAGTGTCGCAATCACCACGATTGGTGGCCAGCGCCCACAAAGGCATGCTGAGACCAAATCGGTGCTTGTTGTCCCCGGGCGAAGGCGCTTCGCCGTACTCCAATTGCTGCACAAAGCTGGCCAGTGCGCCAAACTCTTGTCGAATGCCTTCAGCACCTCGGCGGCGAGCTTCTGTGAGCACTGCTTGCGCGATAGGGCGCACATCGTTCAAGCTGGCATTGATCATCCAGTCATAGTCGGGCGCAAGCACATCGCCATCTGGCGTCTTCTGGCGTACCACGCCATGCTTGGCCAACATGGCATCAAGACTGTTGCGCTTGGTCAGCAATTCGTCATCCGTTCGATAGTGAATCACGGCGCGGTCAATCTCGTACCCAAACGCGCTTTCGTACGCCCGCGCGCGATTCACATCCACCAGCGTTCGCACGGCGTACTGACGCCCTTTGGCGCCCGGTTTCACCACGCGAGAGTCCCCATCCCACCGAACGATCGGCACGCTGTTCACGTCCTCCCACGTCCAGCGGCGGGCTTCTGCATTGGGCTTCACGCCAGCCAGAGCGGAAAGCTCAGGGCCGTGTGCTCCCGGGCTCATCCAAGGATCTTCGCCCTCAGCATCGCCACGGTGAGTTTGCAGAGGTACGGGACCGCTTGAGGGTGGATCACCCTCCCCTTCTGCAAAGTGCCCCACCGGCGAGCTCGCCCCAAGTGCACCCACACGCTGTGCAAACTGCGTGGTTCCGCTGCGAAAGCTCGGAACAGTTTTCCATGTAAAGACCGCCGCGGCTGACGCGGCCATCACCAGCGCCAAGCTCCAAAGAAATCGTTCGAGCCGTGGACTCTGGGAGGCCATGCCCGCCCTTCATCGGCTCCTCCCCGGGGCTCCTTGAGGCGTTCTTCAGCGTCCGGGAATAACGTGCGCTGGACGTCTACTCGTCGTCGCGAGGCCGGAATCGCTTCTGCCAGCGGGGCTGCTCGCGTTCGGGAATGTAGCCGCCGTGTACGGAGACACGCGCCACTCCCTGCAACACGCCGCTCAGCTTGCCAAGCAGTTCGCGGTCGGGAACCACTCGCAATCCGCGCGACTTGAAGTGAACCGTCTTACCGTCAACGCGAACGTTGACATGAACGTCCACAGGTCGCCCGCGCAAACTGGCCACACTGCTGCACGCCTGCCGCAACACACCACTGGCCATTTGCAACGCGGGCTCTGCGCGGCCATTGCTCTCGCCGTCCACGGTGATCTCGATGCGAGTGGCCAAGTATTGCGACGCGTCTTTGATGTCGATCACTTGGTCGACCTTTAACCCGGGCTCGGCGCGACTGGCGTCAACTTTGCCAACCAGCAAGACGATGCGATCCTGCTGCAGCATCTCTCCGTACTTTGCGAATGTGTCAGGAAAGAGAACGCCGTCAATGGTTCCTGCTGCATCCGCCAGACTAAACATGGCCATGCGCCTCCCAGGGTCGCGGCCGCGCTGGCTCACCACCGGACGAACGCGCATCAAAATGCCACCCACCACCGCGGGCATGTCCGCCGCCATCTGCGCCAATCCTTGGCTATCCGTGGAGCAGAAGGTCGTCAATTCGTTGCGATACTCGTCCAGCGGATGCCCGCTCACATGAAAGCCCAGTGCTTCTTTCTCATACCCCAAGGCCTGAAGGCGTTCCCATGGAGGTGTGTTTCGTAGGACACCCGTATGTGCGGCGGGGGTAGCGGGTGCGGCCGTGGCCGCAGGCGCTCCAGCTGAAAAGTTGCCAAAGAAGGTCATTTGCCCCATGCGCCGATCTTCGCTTCGGGACTGACCGGTGCGGACAGCGTCGTCGATGGTGGCTGCCAACGCGGCACGGGCTGGCACGCCGTGAAGGGTGTCGAAGGCCCCCGCCTTCACCAGCGCTTCGATGGTGGCGCGATTCACGCTTCGCAAGTCCACGCGCTCGCAGAACTCAAAGATGTCGCGATACATGCCGCCGCGCTCGCGCTCCGCCACGATGGCGCGGATCGCGGCATCGCCAGCACCCTTGATGGCCTTCAAGCCGAACCGCACGTGCCCATTCACGCTGTCTCGTGGCTCGCCCGGCAAGTGCACCACGCTGAAGTCCGCATCAGAAAGATTCACATCCGGCGGTTTCACCTGCACGCCCACATGCGGTTTGTCGGTGGTGGAATCCGCAAACTGAATCCTGCGGCACTCCTCTAAGTACTTGGACCAGTCCTCAATCTTCTGGGCCTGGCTTTCCAAACTAAGCACCGCCGCCATGAATTGATTGGGAAAGTAGGTCTTGAGGTAGGCCGTCTGATAGGCAATGATCGCGTAGCCCGTGGAATGACTCTTGTTAAACCCGTACCCCGCAAACTTGAGAATCAGGTCAAAGAGCTCCGTGGCTGCGCCTTCCCCCACTCCGCGTTGCGCCGCGCCGCGAATGAAGTCTCCGCGCGTGGCGTTGATGACATCTTGCTTCTTCTTGCTGATGGCCTTGATGACGGTGTAGGCCGCACGCAGGGGAATGCCCCCCAAGCCGTGGAGCACCTGCATCACCTGCTCCTGATAGACCATGATTCCATAGGTTTCGCGAGTGTGCCGCTCCACGATCTCATGGGTTGCTGGTACCGGTTGGCGATGGTGCTTTCGTGCGTTGTACGTAGGAATCAAGTCCATCGGCCCCGGCCTGAAGAGCGCGTTGGCGGCGATGAGGTCCTCCAAGCGGTCCGGCTTCATGTCAATCAGAAGCCGGCGCATACCCCCCGATTCAAACTGAAAGATGCCGCCGGTGTCGCCGCGCCGGAACAAATCCAGCACCTGCTGATCATCCATCGCAATTCGGTCCAAGTCCAACGGGTGTGCGCCACCATCATTGGCCTTTCGCCCAACGGCCGCGGCGATGGCCTCTTCAGACATGGACTTGCGAATTTTGCTCTTACACAGCTCAATGGTGGTGTGTGTGCGCAGCCCAAGAAAGTCCATCTTGAGCAGACCCACCTTTTCACACGTGGGGCCATCCCATTGGGTCACCACTTCGTCACCACCGCCTGTGGGGCGGCACAACGGCACAATCGTGTCCAACGGACGCGTGGCGATCACAACGCCGGCGGCGTGGATTCCCTGCGTGCGCGCATGGTCCTCAAGTGCGCGCGCGGTGTCGACCACCCGGCGCAGCGTGGCATCCTTGTCATACTCGGCCTTGAACTCGGGGTTCTTGTGCAGCGCATCATCAAGCGTGATGTGAAGTTCATCCGGCACCAAGTTGGCCAGACGCTGACCCTCCGTTGGGGTCAGACCAAATGCGCGTGCCACATCCTTCAGTGCAGCCTTGGCTTTGAGCCTTCCAAAGGTGGCGATTTGTGCCACATGCCCATACTTTTGCCGCACATAGTTGATGACCGCCGCGCGCCCCTCTTGACAGATATCAACGTCAATATCGGGGTACTCCGCGCGGTCGGGGTCTGTGAATCTCTCAAACAGAAGCCCATATCGCACCGGACAGGCATTGGAGAGCCCAAGCACATATCCCACCATGGTGCCCACGCCGGAGCCGCGCGCGTTGGCAGGAATGCCCTGCTGCCGAGCCCAGTTCACGAAGTCCCACACTATCAAGAAATACGCGCTGATGGCCTTGTCGCTCAGCACACTGAGCTCGCGCTCCAAGCGCGTGCGTACTTCATCGGTGACGCCGTTGGCGCCATAGCGCCAGATGAGGCCAGCTTCGCTTAAGTCTCGAAGCGCACGGTCACACTCGGTGCGCAGGTCCTGAACTTTGACGTGAGCGTCGCGCAATTGGTCGAAGGGCAGCAATTCAAAACCGCGACAGTATTCCTTGAACCACTCGGTGACATCGCCGTCACGTTGGGGTTGGTACACCGGCCGCGTGCCGGGGTGCGCGACACGCACCACGGGTGCATGGCTCTCCCCTTTGGGCAGCGTTACGTTGCATCGCTGTGCAATGCGCACCGTGTTGGCGAGCGCTTCTCGCTCCTGCTCATCGCGATCAAAGAGCTGGTGCATCTGTTCCGGGCTCTTCACATACACATCTGCCGGATACCTGATCCTGTCAGGCACGTCCTTGTTCTTGCCCATCGAGATGCAGATGAGCGTGTCATGCACATCGTGATCCTCTTGACGCAAGAAGTGTGCGTCGTTGTCGCACACCACAGGCAGGCCCAGCTTGCGCGCCAGCTTCTTCAGCAGCGGGTTAATCCGCTCCTGCTCTTCGATGTGCCTCTGAAGTTCAATGTAGAAACGGGGTTCGCCTTGCTCGTCGGGGCCAAACGTGGCCGCGTGCCACTCGGCCTCAGCCACGGCAGCGTCCCAATGCCGCTGCTGACCGCTCTTGGCAAACTCCTCCAAGTGATGCGCGATGCTGGAACCCAAGTGGCCATTGATGGCGATGATGCCTTGATTCCACTCCGCGAGCGTGCTCTTGTCCATGCGGGGCTTGTAATAGAACCCCTTCAAGAACGCATCGCTTGAAAGGCGCAGCAAGTTCTTCCACCCATCCATGTTCTGCGCCAGCAACACCAGGTGAAATCCTCCGTCCGCCACCCCAGTGTGTGTGCGATCCTGGCGATCCCCCGGTGCCACGTACGCCTCGATGCCCAAGATGGGCTTGATGTCATGCTCGTGTGCGGTGGCATAGAACTCATAGGCGCCGAAGAGGTTGCCATGATCCGTGACCGCCACGGCATCCATGCCAAGCTCCTTGACACGCGCGCACAGCCGTTGCAATCGATTGCCACCGTCCAGCAAGCTGTACTCGCTGTGCAAGTGAAGGTGGACAAAAGTGGGAGCAGCCGTACTCATGTGGGTGCGATCCGTGCGAGGGTCAATGGTAGTTCTGTCTGGTGAGCCATCAAAGCCCCTCGAACACTCAAATTGCATGTTGAGGCCGGGTGGTCTGCTGCCATGCCACCGGCTCGCCTGACACTACGCAGAGTTCCCTGAAAGCGCACTGCCTTCTATCATCCAATTCCGTGGAACAGTCGCGTACCACCGTTGTGGTCAAGGAGATTGGCGTGGGAGCACCCACCGCTGAGGTCGGCAGCGGTGTCGGCAGCGCCAGAGGCGGCCGTTCCTTGGGCGCCGCGCTGGTGGTGATTCTGGTGCTGCTGGTGGCTATTCCGCTGGTGGTGCTGGGGCTTGCGTGTGCCGTGATCGCCATTCCGGTGCTCATCGTGTTGGCGCTTCTTCGGCGAACACTGCGCGTGCAGGCGTCCAGGGTGCCGCATGCGGAACCTGAACGCGACAATGTGCGCGTTCGAGCACCGGGCCCCTAGCGCACCCGCTCTACCTTCACCGCGCGGGCGTCCGTTCCGTCCCACACCACCAGAACATCAAGCGCGCAATCCTGCAGCGTGACGCGCACTTGGTGAGTGGCCTCCCCTTGGTCTTTGAGCATTTCATCCCTCAGGGGCGTCGTGTGGGCACGAACCTCAAGCGCCACATGTTCGGGAACGCACTCCCGAACCCAGGAGGCGAGCGCATCCCGCACCAATGGATCGGTTTGGCCCATGAACGGGGGCAACTCTCGCTCCTCGGCAGCGGCCCGAACCGCCCCCTGAACCCACTTTTCAACATGTTGGGCACCCGCAGCCGCCTGATTCTTGCTTTGCACCCAGATCATCCACCCCGCCACCAAAATCAGGGCGGAAATCAGAAGAGTTCGCGGGCGCTTCCAGAAGGTCACGCATCGAGCGTACCCTTTTCACCCCTGTGCCTATCGCAGCACTCAGCAACGTCCGCCACGGCTACGGCACAAAGATTGTGCTCGACGGTGCCACCGTGGGCATCGAGGCTGGCGAAAAGGTGGGCCTCGTTGGCCGCAACGGCGGTGGCAAGTCCACGCTCATGAAGATCATCGCGGGCATTCTGAATGCCGACGCTGGCTCGGTGCAATTGCAACGCGGCGCGCGCATCGGGTACCTGTCACAAGATCCGCAGTTGGACCCCTCCGACACGTTGCGCCACGCCGCAGCGCGCGCCTTTGCAGAATTGGATCGCCTGCATCGAGAGATGGAGCAACTCTACGAACGCATGGCCACGGCAGAGGGTGCGGAACTTGAGCAGATGCTCAAGCGGCAGGCGCGCCTTGAAGAAGAGATGGAGCGCGCGGGTGGATACGCCATTGACCATCGTATTGACGAGACCCTGCACGGATTGGGCTTCACCGATGATCAGTTTGGCATTCCCGTCACGTCATTGAGCGGCGGGCAGCGCGCACGCGTTGGCTTGGCCCGCCTCTTGTTGGAGCAGCCTGACCTCTTGCTGCTGGACGAGCCCACCAATCACTTGGACATCGTGGGGCGCAAGTGGTTGGAGCACTTTCTGGCGGACGAGTATCCCGGTGCCGTGTTGGTAGTGAGCCACGATCGCCGCTTGCTTGACTACGTCGTGCATCGCATCGTTGAGGTGGACCAGGGCCGCGTCTTGGAGTATCCGGGCAACTACGCAGACTTCCTGTCCTTGCGTCGCGAGCGATTGCTCAACAGCCAGCGAGTCTTTGACAAGCAACAGGACAAGATTCGTTCAGAGCAGCAGTACATTCTGAAGTACAAGGCGGGCCAGCGCGCCAAGCAGGCCCGGGGCCGCCAGACGCGTCTCGAGCGGTTCCAACGCGACGAGGTTCGCGAGCGACCCGTGGAACTCGACGCCATGAATCTGGAGTTGCCCAAAGCTCCGCGCGTGGGCGATCATGTGCTGCGAGCGGCAGGTCTGAGCAAGGCATACGACAGCAAGGTGCTCTTTCAGGACCTGGATCTGGCCATCGCTCCCGGGGACCGCGTTGGAATCGTGGGACCCAACGGTGCCGGCAAAACCACACTTGTGCGCGCACTTCTGGGCGATCTGGAGCCCGATGCGGGCGAACTCAAGGTGAGCCCGCAACTGAGTGTGGGCTACTTTCGCCAAACGCAGGATCACATCGATCGCACCATTACCGTGTGGGAGTACCTGCAGCGAGTCATCGCCAGCAATGAAGGCGCTCTCCGCGCCAGTGAGCAACAAGCGCGCAACTTGGCAGGCGCCTTTCTCTTTAGCGGTTCGGAGCAGGAGAAGTGCGTGGGCGACCTCTCCGGCGGCGAACGCGCACGCATGGTCATCGCGGGGCTCATGAGCGCGGCACACAATCTCATCGTGTTAGACGAGCCCACCAATCACTTGGACATACCCAGCGCCGAACGCATGGAAGCAGCACTTGCATCGCAAGAAGGCGGCGGAGCCTACGAAGGTTCGCTCATCCTCATCAGCCACGACCGAGCATTGCTGGATGCGTGTTGCACCAAGCTGGTCATTCTTGACGGCGTGGGGGGCGCACGCATCTTTGAAGGCTCATGGAGCGATTGGGAGACCAAGGAAGCTGAAGAATCCGCCGCCCGCGATGCCGCTGACAAGATTCAGGCGGACAAACTGCGCGCCAAAGAGAGCAGCACCCGTGGCGTCCGCCAACCCGCTCCACCTGCCACCAAGCGACCAACCAAGAGCGCGCTTTCAGCCATGAGCACACAAGATCTCGAGGCCAAGATCACCACCCTCGAAACGCGAATGCGCGCGATTGACCAAGACTTGATGGAACCCCGAATCTATTCCGACTCCAAAAAGGCGAGCACGCTGTCCCAAGAACGAGAACGGCTCCAGCAGGAGCTGGAGCCGCTTGAATTCGAGTGGAGCCGACGCTCCGAATAGCGCCCACTAGGTGCTAAGCACCACGCGGCCACGAGAATCCACAAGTTCAATCTGGTTCATGGCCAGAGCGCTCATGGCGTCATCCGCCAGCACCGCAACAGCGGCCAGCGACTCCATGGGAGTGATGGTTCCGATGGCTTCTTTGCGGCCATCTTCGCGGGTTACGCGCAGTGTGTAGGTTTCACCAGGTGTCAACCCAAGTGTGAGAAGCGTGGCCCGCGCGGTTTGACTATCCACGAGAACGGTCGCGCTCCCCTTGCCATCTGAGGCCACCGCACGCAGGCCGCGAACGACATCAGCACGCTCGAGCATTTCAGTAAGGCCCGGCTGATTCAGCATTCGCAGCATGTCTTCGCGGGCCAGACGCTGCATGGCGCCCTCACCGACGCGCTGCCCCCACCAATTGGCCTGGCGTTCAAAGTAAATGGTGACCACCAACGCGGCAACCAAGCCGATGGCCGCGGCGCGCCACCAATACGCGGTGCGTGCAAAGCGAGCCGCGTCAGAGCGGGCCGTGGCGGTGGCCATGGCTTGCTCCATAAGTTCAGTGGCATCAATGGAACGCACCGGCGTGCGGCCAAGCCTTCGAGCAGGAGCGCTGCCGATGTGGGCGATGGGGGCCAACCCTGATTCGTGAGCGTCCATCGCGGTCATCATGGCAGCCATGGAACGCGCCTTCAGGGACGCTGTGGGTTCTTCCGTTCCCAGCCGGGCAAAATCCTCAGCCGCGCTGGCTTGGATTTTCTTCAGGTCTGCCTGAACCGACGCGGTGACTTCCTTGAAGTCCCGCTCGAACTGAGCCACTTCGGACTCGTCCAACGCGCCAACCACTTCAAAAAGCGCTTGCTGCTTCAGTTCATCCAAGGACTTGTGATCAGGAAAAGTCATACACATCTCAACGTCTCTCCTTCGGCAACTGCTGCACAAGTGGGCCGCCGGAGAGTCGTGTGGGTATTCGCCCTAAGGGCCCGGAGGGCTGCACTGATTTGCGCAAAAACCGTCACTTGATGCCTCATGCGCCTTCCACACGATCCGCGCGAATGCGCTCGCGCAGGCGGGCCAAACCGCGGCTGAGGGCACTTTTGACCGTTCCGATGGGGGAGCCCAACTGTTCACTAACTTCGCGAAGGGTGAATCCCTGTAGATACGTTCGCTCTATCACCAGCCGCTGAAGGTCGGGAAGCTCAGCCACCCTGCGCTTCAAGGTCTCCAAGTCATGATTGCCCCCGGGCTCTGCTGGCTCGTGGATCGGTCCGAGAACTTCATTGGACGAATCGAAACCCAGCTGCTCCGGACGGGCGCTCTTCCTCCGCAGCCTGTCAATCAAGTGGCGGCGGGCGATGAGCATGACCCAGGTGACCAATTTGGCCCGATTGGGATCAAAGCGATCGGCGGTCTGCCAGAGGCGGATAAAGGTCTCTTGAACCGCATCCTCCGCCTCCGCACGGTTAGGCATGACCTGACGGGAAGCCTTATAGACCAGCCCGCCAAAGCGGTCATACAACTCACCCATCGCGGATTCGTCTCCACGTGAGATGCGCTGCATGAACGCCCAATCTTGCTGATCTTGTAAGTCCATGGCCAATCCGGCCTTTCAGCCCTGTGCGGGCATGTGGAGCCCTGTCGCTGTTGTCCAGCCTACCCCTCTCCAATGGCCTCTCGCGGATGAATTCGCACCGAATTCCCTTTGGGAGTCAGAAAACCGTGGCATCCTTATTGGTTGGTTCCAGATTGTTCTGCGGACCCGATTTGGCTAGTATTTCCTGTAGCGGGTTTCTTAGTCGTAGACGTTGGCTAGAAATTCATTCAGAAGTTCGGCACGATGCGCTGCAACCGTCGTCCAGACTCGTCCGCATTCTCCCATGACACGCCTCGCGGCAAGAACGCCGCGTTCACGCTCGTGGAGTTAATCGTTTGTCTCGTGGTGGTGGTGATTTTGACGGCGCTGCTGATGCCTGCGCTGCGCCATGTGCGTGAGGCCTCGCAGCGCCTGCGTTGCGCAAGCAACATGCATCAGATTGGCGCGGCACTCACCAGCTACGCAGCGCTCAACCGCGACCGCCTTCCACCGAGTGTCCATGCTGCGTCCACTCCACGAGAGCCGCAAGAACTGATGGTGGCCACCCGGGGCCCTGCGGTTTCAAGCCTTACATCTGCACCCTTGTGGGACGGTCTGGGCTGGCTGATTCAGGGCGGCTATCTGGGGCATTGCGAGTGCCTCTATTGCCCGAGTCACCACGGCGAACATCAATATGAACGATATGTGGACGCGTACTCCACCCCTGGCGATGTGCGCGTGTACACCAACTACCACTACGCGGGTCACGTGAACGCACAAGGTCGGCACTTAGACCTCACCGATGGGCACGACCTGCTGTTGCTCACTGACGGCTTGCGCACGCAGTCGGACTTTAATCACCGCAGCGTCTGCAATCGTCTCTTTGCAGACATCAGCACCGACTGGTGGTTTGACGCGGGCAACCTACTTCGTGACTCGCTGCCCACCAACGCCATCGCCCCTGCAGATCAATTGGCGTTCTATGACGACGCATGGGGCGAACTGGCGTCACCAAGCAAGTAGCAGAGTTCCGCTGCTAACCTCTGGGGGCCACCACTCCCAATTGCGCGCGGTGCAGCCCCACGCCAAGGTCGATGGTTCGGTACTCCTGGAATCTCCACTCCTTTCCGGTGCGCATTCCATCAATTCTCCACAGGGGTAGAAGCCTGGGGAACGAGCACAACCACCCGCAACTTTCATTGCTGGAGGGCGGCGAACTCGCGGGAAACGCTTCAAACACCAAACTGCCAGGCTCGTTGTTGAAGTCTCCCACGATGAGATCCGGCGCGGGTAGATCCGGGTGCTTTGCAAGCGCATCGCGAACCATCTGGGCAATTCCAGGGCGAGACAGATGCAGCCCCGATGGCAAATCCACGCAGAGTATTTCCAGAGGTTTTCCCCCCTCGGTTCGCAAATGCACACGAACCATCCAATGCCCAATCTCAAACGGATGCACCACAAACGTGAGCACTTGGACTGACTCGATGGGCAGGTTTGTGGCCAACCCCATCGGGCCGCAGTCCTGAATGGTCCACCCTTTGGGCAGCCACTGTTCAGCGATGGAGGGTCGAGTCATCCGCCCGGGGTTGGAGATCAAGATCACATCGGCTTCAACACGACTCAGAGCGCGGCCAAACTCCAGGCTTCGGGTTCCAGGAACGCGGGGGTTCCAATGGAGAACGGTCACGCGGTCCTTATCTGCGTGCCCGGAGGTCGCGCGGGCGCCGGCGGAGTTCCACCCAATGCAAGTGGTCAGTGTCACCGCAATGGCTGCGAGGCTTGCCACGCCAACCGCAACAGCGCCCACCCGCAGCGTGCCTCGCCAACGCCCGCTCTTGCCGCGCCACATCAGCAGCGCGCCCGCCATACCCGCCAGCGCCGCTACCGGTGAAGGAATCCAATACAGGTACTGACTCCACTGCCATTGGTCGCGCGTGTATTGCCCCACGCACCAGCACGCTAGCAGTGCCACCAACAGTGCCGCAACAACTTTGCACAGTGGCCCCGCCCACACTCGGCGGGTTGGAGAAACCCTTGGGCTCATGTCTAGGGCGACTCCAACACAAAGGGCGCCAACAATTCAAGCAGCCGACCATGCAGTTCCGGGGCCGCGCACAGAATGCCCTGATTTCCTTGCAGCAACGCACCATGGCTGGCATTCAAGGGGGTGCCGCAGATGTCCGTCACCGTGGCTCCTGCTTCTTGTGCTGCAAGCGCTCCCGCCAAGTGGTCCCACGCGTGTTCCGGCAGCCCTTGACGGGGAAGGCGCAAGGTCAAGTCCGCGCGATCAAGAGCCAGCAGCGCATACTTGCACTGGCTGTCAATGGGGATTGACTCCACGGGAACGCCAAGCGAGTCCACAATGGGTTGTGCCTTCATGGGCTGTTTGCGGCGGTTCATGGAGCGAGCCCAACGCAGCGGCTGCTGCCAAGCACTTCGAATGTTGAGCCGATGCCACTCATTGCCGCGGGAGACCCAAGCACCTTTGCCGCGCTCCGCGATGACGGTGCTTCCTGGCCCGTTGAGGCTGGGCGCCGATCCGCCGCCTGGTGGAAGCCGCGGACACGCAACGGCGCTCATCGTCGCGCGATCATGCTCCACGCGCGCCACGCAAATGCTGAAGTGCGACCCCGCCACAAAGCCAGCGGTGCCGTCAATGGGATCTATCACCCACCAGTTGTCCCCTTTCACAGGAGGCGTGCGCAGAAGTTCCAGCGCAGAGTGGTCGGACATCGGCCCCAGCATTCGCTTCACAGTCTTTAAGAAGAGCGCGGCCACGTCTGCGCGCTGGGCACCCGTCAAACCTTCCATGCTCTCTTCACAAATGAAACTGGCGGAGGGGTCCCAATCCCTCAGCCTAGAAACGACGACCGCCTGAATGGCAAAGTCCGCCATGGTGACTGGTGAGCCGTCGCCCTTGACGATTGGCGGAACAGTGCGCAAGTCATTCCACAGTTCAAGCGCGAGCGGGCTCAAGTCTTGGAGTAGGTCACCCAAGGCACGAATGGAGCTTCCGGGCTGTTCTTGTGGTTCAGTGTGCATTGGAGCGCAGGATCCTAGGGGCCCACACCGGTCCTGCCAGAACGGCAGCGCCGAGAACCGCCCGCAGCGCCCCGGCAGCCGCCAAACTCCATTCCCCCTCTACCACCAGTTGGCACGACACTTGCTATCACTATTCCACTATGGCAAGCAAGGGAAAGACCATCGGCATTGACCTCGGCACCACCAACAGCGTGGTCGCGGTCATGGAGGGCGGCACGCCCAAAGTCATCATCAACAGCACGGGCGACCGCACCACCCCTTCGGTGGTGGGCTTTACCGAAAAGAATGAACGGCTGGTTGGCAAGATGGCCAAGAACCAGCAGATCACCAATCCCAAGAACACCGTGTTCAGCATCAAGCGGTTCGTGGGCCGCCGCCACGCTGAAGTGGCGGGCGAAGAGAAGATGGTGCCCTACGAAATCGTGGGCGCTCCCGACGAGTTGGTGCGCGTCAAGATTCGCGGCAAGGATTACACCCCGGCGGAAGTGAGCGCCATGATTCTGGCGGAACTCAAGCGCCAGGCTGAGGAATACCTGGGTGAAAAGGTTGAGAGCGCGGTGATCACCGTGCCCGCATACTTCAATGACGCTCAGCGACAGGCCACCAAGGATGCTGGCGAGATCGCCGGCTTTAAGGTTGACCGCATCATCAACGAGCCCACCGCCGCAGCGTTGGCGTACGGCCTTGAGAAAAAGAAGAACGCCAAGATCGCCGTCTTTGACTTGGGCGGCGGCACCTTTGACATTTCAATCCTAGACATCAGCGATGGCGTCTTTGAAGTGCTCAGCACCAACGGCGACACGCACCTGGGTGGCGACGACTTTGACCAACGGCTGATCGATTTCTTGGCGGAGGAGTTCCGCAAGAAGGAGGGCATTGACGTTCGCAAGGATGCCATGGCGCTGCAGCGGTTGAAGGAAGCCGCTGAGAAGGCCAAGATCGAACTGAGCAATCAGCTCGAGACGGCGGTGAATCTGCCATTCATCACCGCGGACCACAATGGCCCCAAGCACCTACAACTCACGTTGACACGCGCCAAGTTTGAGGAACTCACCAAGGATCTCTTTGATCGCCTGCGCGGACCCTGCGAAAAGGCGCTGGCCGATGCCAAGCTCAAACCCTCCGACGTTCAGGAGGTGGTGCTGGTGGGCGGATCCATTCGTATTCCCAAGGTCCAAGAGATCGCCAAGCAGATCTTTCAAACGCAGAACCTGGACAAGTCCATCAATCCTGATGAGGTGGTGGCTGTCGGTGCCGCCATCCAAGGCGGCGTGTTGCAGGGTGAAGTGAAGAACGTGGTGCTGCTGGACGTCACCCCTCTGTCTCTGGGCGTTGAAACCCTTGGCGGCGTGATGACCCCGCTCATTCAGCGCAATACCACCATCCCCACTGAAAAGAAGGAAGTGTTCTCCACCGCGACTGACAATCAGAACGCGGTGACCATTGTGGTGCTGCAGGGCGAGCGCCCGATGGCCTCGGACAATCGCGTGCTGGGGCGCTTTGACCTTACCGGCATCGCACCCGCTCCGCGCGGCGTGCCGCAGGTTGAAGTTGCTTTCAAGATTGACGCCAACGGAATTCTTGAAGTCTCCGCTACAGACAAGGCCACAAGCAAGAAGCAGGAGATCAAGATCACCGGCAGCAGCGGCATGAGCAAGGAAGAGATTGAGCGCATGAAGCGCGATGCTGAAGAGCATGCCAGCAGCGACAAGGAGAGGCGAGAACTCATTGACACCAAGAATCGCGCTGAGCAGGTTGTCTATCAAGTGAAGAAGCAGTTGGAGGAGCTCGGCAGCAAGGTTCCGCAAGAGTCGCGCGTGAAGCTTGAGAGCGCCACCAGCAACGTGGAAGACAAGCTCAAGGGCGATGACAAGGCCGCCATTGAGGCCGCACTCACCGCACTCACAAATGCTGCGGGCGAACTGGGGTCCATCCCTCAGGGAGACGGGCAATCCGGGGGTGCAGACTCCTCATCAGGCGCAGAGCCCAAGGCCGCGGGCGGTCGCAAGGACGACGTGATCGACGCGGAGTACGAAGTAACCGACGAGAAGGCCAAGTCCTAAAGCGCTCCAAGACCTGATCCACCGTTGTAGGATCACCCGCGATCCACCGCCACGCTTGGCCGGTGCAGCACGGTGCTGCACACGCCAACCCAGGCGCTCGGAACGTATCTCATGGAACGCATCAAGGGCATCGCGGTTAGTCCCGGCATCATCGTTGGGAAGGCCTTTCTGGTGGGGCATGCGGAGCAGTTGGTTCCACACCGAACGATTGAGATCGGGGAAGTGCCCTCTCAGAAGGAGCGGTTGCTGCAAGGCCTGACCGGCGCCTCCACCGAAATCGGCGAGCTCCGCGACCGCACACTGCGCGAACTGGGCGTTGAGCCCGCCAAGATCTTTGAGTTCCACGCCGGACTGCTTAAGGATCGTTCGCTGGTGTCAGCCATTGAGAAGCGCATCGAACAGGGAATGATCACCGCGGAACAAGCGGTGGCGGATCAGTTTCGATTGCTCATCGAGCAGTTTCGTCGCATGGGCAACGAGGTCTTCGAGCAAAAGGCCAATGACATCGTTGACCTTGAGCGCCGGGTGTTGGGGCATTTGATGGGTGAGCAAACCAGCCGACTGGCTCAGCTTGCCGAACCCGCCATCATCGTGGCGCATGAGTTGACCCCCAGCCAAACCGCGGCCATGGACCGCTCCAAGGTCATTGCGTTAGCCATGGATCTGGGTGGCCGAACCAGCCACACCAGCATCGTGGCGCGAGCGCTGGGATTGCCTGCGGTGGTGGGGTGCCAGCGAATGTCCACACTTGTGGAAGAGGGTGACACCCTCATCGTGGATGGCAACGAGGGAGTGGTGATAGTTCGCCCCGATGCAGCCACATTGCTGGACTATTCCGGCCGACGGGTTCGATCGCTGCGAAGCCGCGAACAGTTCCGCGAATTGAGCGGTGCGGAGTCAGTCACCGCGTGCGGTACTCGCATTCAACTCATGGGCAACATCGAGTTCCCGCTTGAGGTGGAGGCGGTGCTTGCCAATGGCGGCGATGGCGTGGGGCTCTATCGCACGGAGTTCTTGTGGCTGACCCGCAAACATCCGCCCACTGAAGACGACCATCTGGATGCGTACACCTGCGCCATCAATCTGCTGAAGGGCAAGCCGCTCATCATCCGCACGTGCGACTTGGGCGCGGACAAGTACACACAGGCTCAGTTGGATGAGCCTGAACGAAATCCATTCTTGGGGTTGCGCTCCATCCGTCACTCGCTGGCCCACCCCGACGAGTTCAAGACTCAGTTGCGCGCCATTTTGCGAGCCAGCGCGCTGGGGCCTGTGAAGGTGATGTTTCCGCTCATCAGCAATGTGATGGAGTTGCGCCTCTCCAAGATGATGCTTGCCGACATCAGCGAAGAACTTGCCGAGGAAGGAATCCCCTTCAATCGCGCGCTGCCCACGGGGGTGATGATTGAGGTTCCCTCGGCCGCGCTCATGAGCCGCGTCTTTGGCAGCGAGGCCAGTTTCTTTAGCATCGGCACCAACGATCTGGTGCAGTACACGCTGGCCGTGGACCGGGGCAATGAACGCGTGGCGCACCTGTACACCCCTGCTCACCCCGCAGTGGTACACCTGATCAAGCAGGTCACTAGGTCTGCCAGGCACACCGATACCGACTGCAGCTGCTGCGGCGAGATGGCCGGAGAGCCCATTTTCACCATGTTGCTTCTAGGACTCGGCTTGCGTACACTTTCCATGGTTCCTGACCAGATTCCCGTCGTGAAACGGGTGGTTCGGTCGGTGACCATGGATCAATGCGAACGCCTCGCCCGCAAGGTCGGGTCGTTCGACTCGGAGCGGCAGATTGAAACTGCTCTGCGCGACGAACTCCGGAAACTCGACCCCGATGTGTTTGGCCAATGGGTGGCCGAATAGAAAAGGCAATTCAACGCTGAGTTCACGCTCGGCATTCAAAGTCACCAAGGCTGGGCGCGGTCCAGCCATACACAAGGAACATGGGCGCACTGACCTCCTGGCCAGCCCCACAGCGCGGCGGTCAATCACCGATCCGCACTGCGGCGAGGCGGCACACAGAAGCGGGCGCTCCAGGCGGACTCTGGCAATGACCCAGATGTGTCGAACCAACCTCTCTTTGGCAAGGTGCCATGTGCGCACCGGTGGAGCAATGCTTCCGCCGGGTGTGCGTCGTGCACACCCGCCAGAGTTGCGGGGGCGACCGCTGAGCTAGCCAGTCGTCCGCCACGAACCGCCGCCATGGTGCGGCAGAGGATTGATCGTGGCAGACAACCAAGAAGAACTTCCATCCCGCCGCCTTGACGCGGACGGACTGAACCAGGACGGCAGTGAGCCCGAGTTTCCGCAGACGTCGGATCCCGTGTCTGAAGGGGACTCCGCGCTGGAACCCGCCGCCATCGCCTCCTTTGAAGCGCTGGAAGGGGAAGAGGACGAGCAGATTCTGCCCGTTCGCCCCATCGATGACGATGACACCGATGAGGCGCGTGACTTGGAGGCGGCCTCCGAAGAGGACGCTGACGAGTCACAGGATTCGGAGGCCGATGCCGAAGAATTCGACGGAGAGCAAGGCGAAGACGCGCTGCTGGCGGCTGAAGCTTCCGATGCGGGTGCCGAGGGAGTGGATGGCGTTGACGGCGCTGCAGCGGACCCACGCAGGCCGCGCCGCCGACGCGGTGGCCGCGGTCGTAAGAAGGAGACGGTGCAAACCGCACCGGACCTTGCCAAGCGCAGCCAATTGATGGTGGTGAACGACACTCCCGGCGAGGAGTGCCGCATTGCCATCCTGGAGAATGGACGCCTCGAGCAGATCTTTGCTGAACGCGTGTCCACCGCCACCAATGTGGGCAACATCTACAAGGGCAAGGTCATCAACGTTGAGGCGGCCATCCAAGCTGCGTTCATCGACTTTGGCGAGGGGCAGAATGGCTTCCTGCACATTAGCGATCTTCACCCGCAGTACTTCCCGGGGCAAGAACGCACCGAAACGGTTGGCCGCAAGATTCCGCGCCGTGACCGCCCGCCCATTCAAGAAGCACTCAAGCGCGGACAAGAAGTAATCGTGCAGGTGCTGAAGGAAGGCCTTGGCACCAAGGGTCCCACGCTCACGAGTTACATCAGCATCCCCGGCCGACTTCTGGTGATGATGCCTCACATGGATCGCGTGGGAGTGAGCCGCAAGGTTGAAGATGAAGATCAACGCCGAGAGATGCGCCGGATCCTGGACAGTCTGGAGTTGCCAGAGGGATGCGGGTTCATCCTGCGAACGGCGGGCTTTGACCGCACCAAGAGTGAGCTTCAGCGCGATGCTCTGTACTTGCAGCGCCTCTGGGAGGCCATGGAACGACGGATGAAGAGCACCGGCGCTCCCTGCACGCTGTACACCGAGAGCGACCTCTTGGTTCGCACCATCCGCGATGTGGTGGATGACAGCGTGGAAGCCATCGTTGTTGACAGTGAAAGCGCGTTTCAACGTGCCAAGACATTCATTCAGGTGGTGGCGCCGCTCAATTCGCCCCGCCTGTGCTTCTACGACAAACAGGCCCCCATCTTCTACGCCTTTAGCGTGGAACAGCAGATCGAACTGATTCACAACCACAAGGTGCCGCTGCCATCGGGCGGAGCGCTGGTGATCGACCAGACTGAAGCCATGGTGACCATCGACGTGAACAGCGGCAAGAGCCGAAGTGCGCGCGATAGCGAAACCAATGCCTTTAACACCAACAAAGAAGCCGTGGATGAGATCGCGCGCCAGTTGCGGCTGCGTGACCTTGGCGGAATCATCGTCAACGACTTGATTGACATGCGAAGCTCGCGCCATCGTCGCGAGATCGAAGAGCGCCTGCAAGAAGCGCTACGTCGCGATCGCGCCAAGACCACAACCTTGGATATCAGCGACTTTGGCATCATTGAGATGACGCGCCAGCGAATGCGTCCGGGGTTGCACAAGACCAATTTCATGGACTGCCCCCACTGCCACGGTATGGGCGAGGTGCGCGTGCCCGACGCGGTGGCTGCAGATTGCATGCGAAAGGCTGCCCTGCTCTTCTGCTACGAGCGCGTGCACCGCGTGGAGATCGTGTGCAGCGTGCGCGTGGCGAGCGTGCTCTTGAGCTCACGACGTGGCGCCCTGTACGAACTCGAAGAGCGCGCGGGCAAGCGCGTGGACATTCGCATCAGCGAGACCTTTGGCATTGATCGCGTTGATATCTACGCCTACGACGATCGAGGCGCCGACATTGAAACCGATCGACTGCAGCGAGTACCCACACCGCGCATCGCGGATCTGTTGTTGGAACTCCCCGCCGCAGACGATGGGGATGATGACGATGGCGGCGATGACGCTGAATACGGGCGCGGTCGGGGACGGCGCCGTCGCCGTCGCAAGCCGCAGCCCGCCGATGCCACCGCCATGGCGCTGGCTGGAAACTTTGATGACCTGCCCACTCCCACGGCAGACGAACCCAGCCTGAGCGAGCTCATTCGGCGTTCCGATGCCGAACGTCAGGCGCGCAAGGCGGCAGATCTTGCAGCCAAGGCGCAGGAAGCTGCCGCGCGGATTGCCGCGGGAGAGTCGAGCGAAGCTGCGGCTGACGCAGGTGCTCCCCCCACCGGCGGCGACCTCGAGGGAACCGATGGCGGCCGAAGGCGCCGTCGCCGCAGAGGGCGCGGTCGTGGACGCGGCGACTCCATGGACTCAGCAGCGGCACCAAGCGCGGAGATCAGCGAAGGCTCGACCTCAGGTGATGGCGCCGCAGAGTCGCCCGTGACCCCCATCGAAGGCGCCGAGGGAACCGGTGACGGTGGACCGAGACGTCGCCGTCGACGACGACGCGGCCGCGGTGGTCGCGGCGGCAGCGATGATCGTGGAGGAGCCACTGAGGCGGGCGCCACCGAAGGCGGCGAACCTGCGGCGGCAGACTTTGGTGGTTCACCCAGGGCAGACGTCAATGGAGCACCCAGTGCTGGAAATGCCGATGCTCGCGAAGGCCCACGAGAAGGCGGCCGTTCGCGCGGTAGCCGACGCGGAAGACGCGGAGGCCGTGGTCGTGGCGGCAGCGGCGGAGCCAACCGCGCTGACGGTGGGTTTGAGGGCGCACCGAGCACGGGCAATCAACCCGCGCAACCATTCGCGCCGCCTCCCTCCGCACCGCCGCCAACGCATGGCGAACCCAAGCAGACCGCGCCCGAAAGCGCCGCCAAAAAAACCATTCGCAGCGTGACAGGTTGGATGCGGCGCCTCAAAGGTCCGGTCGCTGGCGGTCGAGACGATCGTTAATCCAGAGGTCTACGCACCGCTCAAGCCCACCACTGCATGTCCCGCAATCCGCGCCTCATCCTCTTGGGTTCCACTGGCTCGATTGGAACCGCCACTCTTCAAGTGGTGGATCATCTGCGTGCGATCAAGGGCAGGCACTACGACGTTGTGGGGCTTGCCGCAGGAAGCAATGGCGCACTCGTGGCCAGTCAGGCGCGCCAATACGGGGTGGCGCACGTTGCGCTGAGCCATGCCAAAGACGCGGCTGTGCTTCCGCAGGGCGTTCGCGCATTCACGGGCCCGGATGCGGCGCTGGAACTGATTCATGCCGTGGCACAACCGGGAGACATGGTGATGGGTGCCATCGTGGGCTCTGCTGGGTTGGCGCCAACGTTGGCGGCCATCGAGCGGGGATGTGACATCGCCCTCGCCAACAAGGAGACGCTTGTTGCAGCTGGCCAGTTGGTGATGCCCGCTGTTCGGCGCGCGGGCACAAGGCTCATTCCCGTGGACAGCGAACACAGTGCCGTGCTGCAGTGCATGCGTGCGGGAACACCCCGTCAGGTCCGCCGCGTTGTGCTGACTGCCAGCGGCGGCCCATTCAGAACCTGGAGCGCCGAACGCATCGCCGGTGCCACCCTTCAAGAAGCGCTCAAACACCCCACGTGGGTGATGGGGCAGAAGGTGACCATTGATAGTGCCAGCCTCATGAACAAGGCGCTCGAGGTGATTGAGGCGCACTGGTTGTTTGACCTTCCGGCAGACCGCATCGACGCCATCATGCACCCACAGAGCGTGGTGCACAGTTTTGTGGAGTTCACCGACGGCAGCGTGATGGCGCAGCTCAGCCCCCCGAGCATGAAGCTGCCCATTCAGTACGCGCTGGACCTTGAAGAGCGCTCGCCCGGCTGCAGCCCACCGCTGGACTGGAGCATGCTCCAACAACTGGAGTTTCAGGCTATTGATGCGCAGAAGTTTCCCGCCATTGAACTGGCCCGCCGGGTCATCCGGGCCGGGGGAACTTCTGGGGCGATCTTCAACGCCGCCAATGAAGCGGCGGTCGGCGCGTTTGTGGCGGGTCAGATTCCGTTTGGCCAGATACCGGTGTTGGTGGCCGCGGCTTTGGATGCCCTTCCATCGACTCCTGTGTTAGACCTGAAGTGCGTCATGCGTGCCGACGCTGCCTCCCGCGCGTTTGTCCTTGAGCACTTGGGCGTTGGCAGCGCCTGAACTCAGTGCATGGCGCGACCACGGTGCGCCTATGCTCTTACAGTTCGCTCGGCGCGACTCACCACACCTATGGAACTGCTCTCAAACGGCTGGAACATTTTTCTCATCGTCCTCGGCTTTGGGCTCCTGATCTTTGTGCACGAGCTGGGGCACTTTGTGGCAGCACGATGGGCGCGCATCCGTTGCGAAAGCTTCGCCATCGGCATGGGACCCGTGGTGTTGGCGTACCGAGCTGGAGTGGGCTGCCTTCTAGGCTCAACAGACGCTGCGTGTCGCGCGAAATTCGGCAAGTCTGCGCTTGAGATGTCCAAGGCAGAATTGCAGGCCAACGGCGTAGGCGAAACCGAGTACAGCTTGCGCGCGCTCCCGTTGGGTGGATTCGTGCGCATGTTGGGTCAAGACGACATGAACCCGGGTGAGACGAGCACCCAAGCGGGCAGCTATCAGCAAACGCCGATTTGGAAGCGCATGATCGTGGTGAGTGCGGGTGTCGTATCCAACGCGCTGTGCGCCGTAGCACTCTTTGTGGTGGCGTTCATGGCGGGCGTTGAGTTTGATGCCCCGGTCGTTGGGGCCACGATCACAGGTTCACCAGCCGCAACCGCGCAAGCCACCAACGCCGAGCAGGCCTCAGTGACAACGCCAGGCATCCAGCCGGGGGACACCATCGTGTCCATCGATGGCAGTCCAACCTTGACATTTGCAGACATCCAGATCGCTGGAGCGATGAACCGCAGCGGTTCAAGCCTAGACGTTGTGGTTTCACGGCCCGGCGTGCCCACACCGCTCACGTTCAACCTTGAACCCAAGTTTGAACCCAAGCTTGGGCTGCAAGAGATTGGCATCGTGCCCTGCCGCACCACCACCATCATGGTGGGACGACCGAGCGAGCTGGTGGCCATCGAAATGTTGCTGGAGGGCGCGGGAGTCTCGCCCAAGGTGGTGCCTCCGGGCAGCACGCTTGTGGCGCTGAATGGAGCGCCGGTTCACGCTTCATTCCAATTGAACCGGGCGGCGGAGCAGAGCGGCGGCTCACCCATGAACGCGGAGTGGAGACTTCCCAACGGCAGCACCGCAACCACTCAGCTGCACCCCAATGCTGAGTATCAAGCGCTCTACTCCGCAAATGGGTCCGCAGCCCAAGGCGCGAATCAATCGCTGCGAACGGTGACCTGGGGGCTGGTGGGGCTCACTCCGCTCGCACAGATCACGGGAGTGAGTCCAGACTCCCCCAATGCCGCGCTGCTGCACGCAGGCGACATCATCACGCGCGTTCAAGACTTGGTGGCTCCCACTCCCTCGGCTGTGCAAGAGGCCATCAAGAATCATCCGGGGGGCCAATCAATCACACTCCACGTGTTGCGGTCGGGCGCACCCCACGAAGTGGTGGCCCGCCGTGACCAGGGCGGCAAACTGGGCATCACGCTTGGTGACGCTTGGAACGAGCCATTGATTGGCAAGCCTGTCAACGAATTGGGTCCACCAGCCAATCAAAAGGGGGCCGCTCGCCCAAGCGCGGTGGCCGCATTGGATCTGTTGCCCCTTTCGCGAATCACCAGCGTGGCTGGCACACCGGTTACCAACTGGCTTGATATGCGATCTGCGCTTCAGTTGGCCACCGCTCAAGGCGCGCGCACAGGAGAGCCCACATCCATCACTCTGGAGTGGCTTATGCCTACGCAGGGCAAGGATCCCGCATCAGGCACCATCGTGGTTCAAGCGCAAGATGCAGAGGCGCTCCAAAAGCTCTCCTGGGCGTCGCCCATCAATGACATGCTCTTTGAGCCGCTGAACGTCACGCTGCAGGCGAATGGCAACCCCATTACCGCGGCGGCCATGGGGTTTCGCCAGACGGGCAAAATGATCACCATGACTTACCTCACGCTTGATCGCTTGGCGCGAGGCAGCGTGGGTGTGGAGCAGTTGCGGGGCCCGGTGGGAATTGTTCACCTTGGGTCGCGCGTGGCGGACCGAGGTTTTATGTATCTGCTTTTCTTTCTGGCAGCCATCAGTGTCAATCTGGCGGTGATCAACTTCCTACCGCTTCCAATCGTTGATGGCGGGTTGTTCTTGTATCTGGTGTACGAACGTGTGACTGGCAAGCCGCCCTCGCAGGCATTTCAAAGCGGGGCAATTGCGGTTGGGCTCTGTTTGATAGGTGGCATCTTCCTGTTCACCTTCTATCAGGACGTGATGCGGTTGGTGACTGGATGAGCACAGACATCGTCACGCTGATCACCGGTGCAGGGAGCGGAATCGGGCGAGCGCTCGCTGTGAAGTTGTCGGCGCATGGCCATGCCCTGATGCTGCTGGGGCGAACCGAATCAAAGCTTGCAGAAACGGCGCGATTGTGCGCGGCGGATGGCGGAGCACACCGCTGCGCACTTCAGGTGTGCGACGTGTCAGACCCGCTTCAGGTGCAGCGCGCGGTGCCCGTCACTGTGGCGGCGATGGGTGCCATCCATGTGCTGGTGAATTGCGCAGGACTTGCCCCCTTGGAACCCATTCCCACCACGAGTGCGGGAATGTTGGAGATGACCTTTGCGGCCAACACCTTTGGCCCCGCGGCTCTCATTTCCGCAGCATGGCCTCACTTTGTGGCACAGCGCAAAGGATGCATCGTCAACATCAGCACCACGGGCACGCGCGACCCATTCCCGGGGTTCTTTGCCTACGCGGCATCCAAGGCGGCGCTGGACAGCATGACGCGCAGCTGCCACGTTGAAGGTGCGCCTTTGGGCATTCGGGCGTTCAGCATTAACCCCGGCGCAGTGGAGACTCCACTCCTACGGGGATTGTTCTCGCATGAAACGCTCCCCCCCGAAAAGGTGCTGGATCCCGATGACGTGGCATCGCTTGCGGTGGAGTGCATCAACGGCGAGCGTGACCACGAACGCGGGCACACCATCCACATCGCGCGCAGTTAGGGGAGCATGAGCAACGGCCGAGCGGACCTCGCTAACGGCGCTTGTGCATGGCACGATCGATGTCCCGGTCCATCTCGCGCTTGGCAATGGCGTGCCGCTTGTCGGCGGCCTTTCGACCCGTACCCAAGCCAACGAGCAGCTTGGCCCGACCATTCTTGAAGTAAATCTTGAGTGGCACGATGGTCATGCCCTTCTTCTGCATCTCAACGGCCAGCCTGCGAATCTCCTTCTTGTGCGCGAGCAGTTTGCGCACGCGCACGGGCTGGTGCTGAACGGCCTTGCCCGCGGGCGGGTACTCCGCAATGTGCACGGAGTGCAGCAACAACTCCAAGGGAATCTCGCGCGCGCTCACATACCCTTCGCCCAGGCTCACCTTTCCGGCACGGACACTCTTGATCTCCGTCCCCCGAAGCTCGATCCCACACTCGAGAGTCTCAGTGATGGCGTAGTCATGCCGGGCCTGCCGATTCTCGATCAGAGGCTCGTTGGGACGGTTCTCTTGGGGCTTGGATGCCAAGGGAGCCGAGTATAGGACCCCCCCCAACCCGCCCGGAGAGCGTCTGAAGGGGGGTTGCACCAAATCAAAGTCCCGAAATGTATGGATCTGGACGTTGCGCCGAGACACTTTGGGCTGAACAATCGAAGATGTCATTGCCACCACGGCGGTGCGGTCCACAGGGGACCGTCTGCCGAGGCGGCGGTCTGCATTTATTCACAAGACGGACTCCATACACGATGCCACGATCATTCACTGCCGTAGCCCTGGCCGCTGGTTTGGCCACCGGGCTCCTTGCGTTCACCGCCCCCGCTCAGGTCGCGCCCTCCACCAAACAGGGTGCGCCGGTGGCCGCACCTTCCGCTCCTTCGGGCGTGCCCGCTGAACTGAATGCTTTGAACACTTTCCTCTCCGCACATCGCGGCGTGGACATCATGCGCAGCGGCGACCAGATCAATCGCGTGTTCGGCGCTCCGTTTAGCACGGGTGTGTCTCCCGCAGCCAGCGCGGATGCATTCATTGAACAGCACTCAGGGATCTTTGGCGTTCCAGCCTCGGACTTTGCACCAGTGGGCCCCTTTGAGAGCGGTGAGCACCTGGTTCAACTCATGCCAGACCGGGAAATGGGGGCCTTTAAGTTTACGGGCGTGTACTACACGCAAACCGTGCAGGGCATTCCGGTGTTTCGAAGCCATCTGGTGGTGCTCGTTCGCAACACCGAGGGATTCCCCGCAGTGATGGCTGCGAGCACGCTGTGGCCTTCTACGGGCATGGATCAGTTGGTTGCCGGTGTGAATAGCACAGAACTTCCCCCCGCTTCCATCTACACCCGCCAAGCATTCAAGTACTTCGGTTCAGACGTCGAAATGGACCCCGCGCAATACGTGATCTGGGCAGGTGTGGATCGAGTGGCCCAAACGCCGCGCCTTGCTGTGATGTTTGAGGCTCAGGGAGGAAACCCCCTGATCCCCGCCTCGTTTCAGCGAATTCAGTTTGTGGTGGACGCCGCGAATGGCGACATCCTCTATCAAGAGAACCGCGTGTACGACGCCGTGGGTGGTCAGGTGCAGGTGAACGCCACATCGGGCTCCTCTGCCGATGCATGCGCTGCTGAGATGGCCGTGGGCATGCCGTACGCCGAAATCAAGGAAGGCTCCAACACCTACTACGCCGACGTGGATGGCTTCTTTACGATTCCTGCTTCCGGCACACTGACCTACACCACGCGTGTGGCAGGACAGTTCTTTACCGTGAGCAATAACGGTGCTGCCCCGCTCAGCCTCAGCAACGCTGTGCCCAATGGCGGCAACTGGTCTCCCGTGTTCAACGCCGACAACACCGCGGAAGAGGATCGCGCACAGGTGAATGCATACCTTCATGCCAACCTGGTGCGGGACATGGTGCTTGACTCCAGCCCCACTTTTCCGAGCGTGTCTACGCAAGGACCTGGGTTCCTCATCACGGTCAACATCGCCAATACCTGCAACGCCAACTATTCCAACAGCACCATCAACTTCTTCCACTCCGGAGGCGGTTGCAACAACACGGCCTTTGGCACAGTGGTGCACCATGAGTACGGGCACAATGTTGTGGACAAGGCCGGCAGCGGCCAAGGGGCATATGGCGAAGGCACCGGTGACGTGCTCGGCGTGCTGATGACTGATCAGCCGCTTCTTGGCGTTGGATTTCAAAGCTGCGCCTCCGGCTTGCGCAACGCCAACAACTCTTGCCAGTACCTGACCTCGGGCTGCTCCACGTGCGGCAGCGCCATCCACTCCTGCGGTCAGCTCATGAGCGGCTGCGTGTGGAGCCTGCGCAATGAGCTTCTGGCCACCCATCCTGCGACGTACCGCCAGATTCTGAATGATCTGGCGATCAACGCGATTCTGCTCCACGTTGGTTCAAGCACCATTGAGCCGGACATCGTTGTGGACTATCTGACGCTGGATGATGACAACGGTGACATCAATGACGGCACTCCGCATTACTCGCAGATTGCCAGCGCCTTTGGCGCACACAGCATGCCCGCTCCTGCGCTTGCTGCGGTGAAGTTCACCTATCCCAATGGGCGCCCGGACTCCGTACTGCCCGCAGGTGGTACGCAGATTGCATTCAAGGTGGAGCCGCTCTCAGGCTTCCCTGCACCTGGATCTGCGCGCGGATTCGTCAAGCTCCCTGGCTCTGCCGTGTACGTGGAGTACCCGGTGGCCTCCACCGGAACCAATGCGTACAGCTTTAGCTTCCCCGCTGGCACCTGTGGTGGCGAAGCCACGTACTACTTCTCAGCCATGAGCACAGGTGGGGCAACGGTCACCAGCCCTGGCAACTTCCCAACCAGCGTGTTTTCCACCATCATGGCCGCCACCCTCAACACGGTGAACGAGGACACCTTTGAGGTGAACAGCGGCTGGACTGGCGGCGTGGCAGGCGACACCGCCTCCACTGGCGTGTGGGTGCGAACTGACCCCGTGGGAACCACGGCGCAGCCTGAGGACGATCACACTCCCACTCCCGGCGTCAACTGCTGGGTCACCGGCAATGCCGCAGCCGGCGCCGCCGCGGGCAGCAACGACGTGGACGGTGGGTACACCACGCTGCTGTCACCGGCATTCAACCTGCTGGGTATGGATGGCGTGTACGTCAGCTACTGGCGCTGGTACTCCAATGATCAGGGCGGCGCTCCCAATGCCGACGTCATGCCCATTGAAATCAGTGCCAACAACGGTGCCACGTGGACCACTCTGGAAACTGTCTCAGAGAATGCCGGTGAATGGGTGTACAAGCAGTTCAATGTGAACAGCTTCATCACTCCCACGGCGCAAGTTCGATTCCGTTTCCGCGCACAGGACCTGGGTACAGGGTCGCTGGTGGAAGCTGCCATCGACGACTTTAAGATCATCGCCACCACATGCACGTCCAGCGTTCTGGGCGACCTGAACAACGACGGCATCGTGGACGGCGCAGACCTTGGAATCCTGCTGGGAGGATGGGGTCAGCCTGGGCCGAGCGACTTGAACAACGACGGCACCACCGACGGCGCCGATCTTGGAATCTTGCTGGGCCAGTGGAGCTAAGAGAAACCCTCAGCCACAATCAGGGGCTCCGCCAACAAAGGCGGAGCCCTTTTTCTTGCTATACTTTCTCGCTTCCTCCGGAGCACTCTTCGGAAGTCCATCGCCCAGATGGCGGAATTGGCAGACGCGCCAGCTTGAGGTGCTGGTGGGAGCAATCCCTTGGAGGTTCGAGTCCTCTTCTGGGCATT
>CAZXGD010000003.1:0-20569 GCA_964640485.1 uncultured Isosphaeraceae bacterium
AGCAGTAGGAGTCGATGGCACACACCGCAGTGCAGCAGGGCAGATTGTTGCAGGCCTGAGTGTCATGTGGCGTGCAGCAGTTGCCCGCCAGCGGTGAACCACACACGGTCTTCTTGCACAAGGCGGCCTGTGCAGGAGCGCTGGCCAACTGCACGCACACGTCGTCCCAAGACTCTGAACAGCAGAGCGGATCGATCTTGCACACCGCGGCACAGCACTTGCCCGTTCGACAGCTTGGCAGGTCGTGTGGAATGAAGCAGTTGCCGGCTGTGGCTAGACCGCACGCGGCCCCGCAGCGCTCAAGCGCGCCAGCAACGCAGAGTGCGTCCCAACTGTTGGAGCAGCAGAGCGGATCAGCTCGGCAGACGGCATCGCAGCAGTAGGGATCTGAGCAGTAGGGTTCGTCGTGAGGTTCGAGGCAGGGCTTGTTGCATCCTGAACCGCAGCCGGCGGCTCCGCAGCAGAACGTGCGAGCGGTTTCGACGCAGGGCACGTCCCAAGTCACATCGCAGCAGCTGGGATCAACATGGCAGACGATGATGCAGCAGCTCTTGTCGGCGCATCCTGGATTGTCATGAGTCTGCGTACATTCGCCCACACAGGGGCAGGGCCAGCCGGCGCCTGTGGGAATCTTGCACAAGTAGCGGGCCACGGCCACGCACGCTGCGTCCCATGATCCGTCGCAACAAGTGGGATCGGCCGCGCAGACACCCGAGCAGCATGCCGCATCGTTGCAACCGGGGGTGATATGAATGGTCTGACAGTCCCCATCCGCTGGGCACGCGCCGGGTGCGGTGCATACGGCGGCTGCGATGTCTACACAACGCTCATCCCAGCCCGTGCTGCAGCACGAAGAGTCAACGCTGCAGACGGCTCGCGAGCAGTCAGCATTGGAGCACCCGCGCGTGGGGTGCGGAGTGAGACAGCCGCCCAGCCCCACCGATGACGGGAAGGTGGGCACGCAGAAGAACGTGGCCTGTTTCGCGCACACCGCATCCCAGCGTGTGTCGCAGCAGAACGGATCGATGGCGGTGCAAATGTCCTTGCAGCAGGTGGCGTTGGAGCAGCCTGGTGTGTAGTTCGGTATCCAGCAACTGCGCACGTTGGTGCTTCCGCACGCCGTAATGGGCAGCGGGCAATTGGCATATGCGGTTGAGACGCACAGCGTGTCCCAGACGTTTTCGCAGCAGAAGACGTCGACACCACACACCGTGTTGCAGCAGGAGGCGTTGCTGCAGTTGGGTGTTCCATGTTCAGAGAAGCAGCTTCCAGAGAGCACCTCTCCGCACTGATCGCAGATGATGGACGCCTGCACAGCGCAGGCGGAGTCCCAGACCGTGAGGCAGCAATAGTCGTATCCGGGAGTGGCGCACACTTGGCTGCAGCACCCGGGTTGATCGCACCCCGCCGTGGTGTGTGGAACGTAGCAACTGCCCAGCACCGGCAATCCAGAGACCGGATCTAGGCAATTGGCATTTGTTGAACACACGTCAAAGGCGATGTTCATGCACGCGCGATCCCACTGGACCAAGCAGCAGAAGGGATCTCGAAGGCATACCGACTGGCAGCAGAACTCGTCCTGACAGCCTGGAGTGACCTGAGCGGTAAAGCAATCTGCGCCCATCCCGCACGCGCAATTCAATGAACTGCAATACACCAAGGCCAATTGGGTGCACCCCAAGTCCCAACTCACGGTGCAGCAGTAGGTGTCCACGCCGCAGACGGTTTCGCAGCAATTGCCATCTTTGCAATAGGGTGTGGCGTGCACGATGCAGCAGTCGCCGGTCTGCTGGGCTCCGCACCCAGTACAGGCCACTTGCGCTAACTCGACACAGAACTGGTCCCATGAAACCGCGCAGCAATACGGGTCGTTGTTGCACACTGCGGTGCAGCAAGCGGTATTGTCGCAATAGGGCAAATCGTGCGCGGCAAAGCAGCTGTCGGTGGACTCAGGGCCGCAAGAGAGGCAGATCTTTGACGCGATATGAACGCACGGGGCAGACCATGTGACGTCGCAGCAACTTGGATCGATGTCGCACACCGCCTGGCAGCAGGTGGGCAGATTGCAGGATGGCGTGGCGTGCGTCACGAAGCAACTGGCTGGGCTCAAGCCGCAGGTTGTGCACGTGGACGCAGCTTGGCTTGCGCAACTGGCATCCCAAACCACACTGCAGCAACTTGGGTCGATCTGGCACACCGCCAAGCAGCAGTCGCTGTCGGTGCATCCCGGGCCCGATTGAGCGACGAAACAATCGCGCTCGGTTCCGCCGGAAGAGAGTTCACCGCACCCTTGCACGATTGCCGTGCAGGTGAGATTGCGCACAAAGGGCGTATCGCTGGAACTGGTGATGGCATCGGCGCCGCGCGTCCAGGTTCCAGCGTTTCGGCACCGATAGACGTGAGGAGGTGCGTACAGGTTTCCCACGGTCCCCACCGGTCCGATGCGGAACCCGGTGCTGCCGCCGAAGACGCACCCCCAAGTGGTGGTGTCATTCCCGCGAACGATGGTGAGGCACTCCACCACGGCATCAAATGGCGGCAAGTTGAGGGGCCCACCGGGCACCTGATACGCGATGTCGCACACAGCATTCGGATCCGTGAGCGCTGAAACGTTGATGCGTTGGCCTACGGCGGGAACCGCACGGACGCCAAAGGGGTCTCGAAACACAATCAGGTGAGAAACGTTGGTGCTGTGCTCGGAGTTAAAGGTCATCCCCGCAGCCATCGCAGGTACGGCAAGA
The DNA here is from genome assembly GCA_964640485.1 of uncultured Isosphaeraceae bacterium. Classification (GTDB taxonomy): domain Bacteria; phylum Planctomycetota; class Phycisphaerae; order Phycisphaerales; family SM1A02; genus CAZXGD01. The sequence continues at coordinate 2,742 of CAZXGD010000003.1, forward strand.
GACGATGGACTGATGTCGAACAGGTACGGCTGCATTCCCACGGGAACGGTGGGTTCGAGTGGGCTTCCCGTCCAACTGTCATCGATGATCACACCCAATCCGCGCGAGGCGGTGGAGAGCGGATTGGCGAGCCACACCATTCCATTCAGGGGCACAACCACCGCGATGGTGCCGGCTGCGCTCACGGTGGGCTGAGCCGTTTGAACTGCACGAACAATCTTGAGGTAGTACCAGCCATCTTGAAAGAGGCGCACGTCTTCATTGCCGGGGATCACGCCGTTGACGGTGGGCGCCTGAATGTTGGCAGGCGGCTCGAGCGTGTTGAGCGAAGCCGCGCCGAGCGGGGTTCTGATCTCCACGAATCGGGACTGCGGAATTGCCGGAGCGGTTTGCGAAAATGGTTTGCGCACACGAACTTCGCTCAACTGCACCCGCGGAAGCTTCTTGATGGCGGGCTTGTTGGCCATCTGCACAATGCGGTTCAGGTAGTTCAGGTCGGTGGCGTCGATCTGGCCGTCAAAGTTGAAGTCCGCGCATTCGCAGTAGCCGGCCAGCGAATTGCCGAAGGGGCCCGGCATGAAACATTGCTGCATGAGCGCCACATCGTTGGCGTTGACCGCATTGTCGTTGTTCAGGTCGCCGAGCCAAAGTCCCGCGCAGGCCGTGGCGCAGGTGTCGGGTGGGCACTGCGCGCTTGCGGGTGTGACTGGCAGCACGCCCCCTGCGGCGAGGCAGAGTGCGAGAGCAGCCGCTGAGCCGCCCGTGAGTTGGCGAGCGGCGGTAATGAGCGCGGAGAAGAGGAAGCGCATGGAGGGCAGATTGTCCTACGACTATGGCACGGGCCCGTGGACGGAAAGCCCCTCACGTCGGGGCCGGCGGGGCGCTCGGCGGAGGGCGTCCATACCCACCTCAAATCGAGCACCTAGAAGGCTATACGCAAGTTACGTACGGAATCTATTCGGACTTGGATGCCAGACCCCCGTAGGTGCGCCTCCGACGAGCAAAATCCTCCAGCGCCTTCTGCAGTTCCGGGACCTTGAAATCGGGCCAAAGCACCTCGGTTACCCAGAGTTCGGCGTAACTGATCTGCCAGAGCAGGAAGTTTGAGACTCTGCGCTCTCCAGCGGTACGAATCAACAGATCCGGGTCGGGTAGCCCGTGCGTGCATAGCGAGTCAGACATGAGCCGCTCGTCGATCTGCGACGGATCAAGTTCGCCCCGGCGCACGCGCACGGCAAGTGCTCGAACGGCGTCAATGATCTCGGTGCGTGAGCCGTAGTTCATGGCCAGGCAGAGTGTGAGCCCGGTGGCTGCTGATGTTTCGTTCTCAGTTCGGTCCAGCTCCGCGAGCACTGGCTCGGGGAGCCCCTCGCGCCGTCCGACACGGCGGAATCGCACATTGTTGGCCAGCATCATCTGGCGTTCAAGCTGCAGGTGGTGTCGAGCCAACTCCAGCAGCGCGGTCACTTCATCTGGAGGGCGCTTCCAGTTCTCGCTGCTAAATGAATAGAGCGTGAGCGCCTTGACTCCAGCATCGGAGCAGTGCTCCACAATTCCGCGCACTCGGCGAGCGCCCTCGCGATGGCCAAAGATTCTGGAGAGTCCACGAGATTCGGCCCAGCGGCCATTGCCATCCATGATGATGGCGATGTGCTGAGGTATGCGCGCCGGCGCGTGTGGTGCGGAAGAAGCGTCCTGCTCCATGGTGCCAAGTCTAAGGGTGCTGCCGGACGAATGTGACACGGCTCGACCTACGAAGGTGCGCGGCGCGTAGTTCGATGCAGGGGAAGAAAAGTGAGAGAACCTACGAACGCACGAGCGCCGCGGCTCGTTGACCGTTCACCAGCGTTTGCGTTCGCTCAGGCCCCAAGCTCACCACTTGGATCGGCACACCCACCACCTCTTCCACGCGAGCCAGATATCGTTGCGCGTTGGTCGGAAGTTCATCTCGCGAGCGTGCGTCATGCACTTCATCGCGCCATCCGGGCAGTGTTTCGTAGATCGGCTGAACGCCTTCCAATCGGTGCGCATCAGGAATAAAGCGATCAGTTTCTGTGCCGTTGGGCAGTCGATACCTGACGCAAAGTTTCACTTCGTCAAGTTCGCTCAACACGTCAAAGAGAGTGCACGCGATGCCGGTGGCTCCGCAGACCATGGCGCTGTAGCGTACGGCGACGAGATCCAACCAACCGCAGCGGCGCGGGCGACCCGTGGTGGTGCCATATTCGCGGCCGCGCTCTCGGATCCGCTGACCCAGTTCGTTGTCCAACTCCGTGGGAAAGGGTCCGGCCCCGACGCGAGTGCTGTACGCCTTCATGATTCCAAGCACGCGGCCAATGGCGTGCCCGGGAATGCCCGTGCCGGCAGGGATGCCCAGCGTGGAGCAGTTGCTGCTCGTCACAAAAGGGAAGGTTCCGTGATCAATATCCAGCAGACTGGCGTTGGCCCCCTCAAACAGCAGCCGTTGGCCCTGTGTCATGGAGTCGTGCAGCGCGTACACGGTGTCGGTGATGTGCGGACGAAGCTGCTCGCCAAAAGCCGCGTACCGCGCGGCCAGTTCCTGGGCATCCAATGGTGTGGTCTTCACTCCCAGCGCAACCAATTCGGCAGAACGCATCTTGCAGATCACATGCAGCCGGCTGCGTAGGTACGCGGGATCCAACAAGTCGCCCATTCGAATGGCCGTGGATCTGCGCACCTTGTCCGCGTAGGCGGGGCCGATGCCTCTTCGAGTTGTGCCAATGGAAAGATTCCCCTGGTCGTGCTCGGTTTTGCTTGAAAGGTATTCCTCAAGCGCCGCATCTTGTTCTTTGTGATAGGGCATCACCACGTGGGCTCTGTCGCTCACTTGAAGGTTGCTCTCCACCTTCACCCCGCGCGCGCGCAATTGTTCAACTTCCTGCAGCAGTTTCTCAGGGTCAACCACCACGCCATTGCCAATGATGCACTGCTTGTCGGGATACAAAATGCCTGACGGAATCAGGTGCAGGGCGTACCGTTGGTCGCCCACCTGAACCGTGTGCCCCGCATTGGCGCCGCCGTTGTAACGGACGATGCAGTCGTGCTGGCCCGTGAGCAAGTCCACGATCTTGCCCTTGCCCTCGTCCCCCCACTGGAGGCCTACGACGGCAGTGTGCGGCGTGCGCGCGGGCACGGCAAGACGGTGGCTGGTGTGGCTCATGAGAAGGGCGCCATGCTACCCGCGCCTACGATGCGGCTTCATGGTGCACTCGCTTCCACAAGTAGGTCAACACACGGCGGGGAGCACGGGGGCGAACGCGTCAATCCAGAGCGTGGCTTCTCTGTTGCACGAGGTAGCGCCCAGATTCCAGGGTGCCTACATCCATGTGCCGTTTTGCTTTCATAAGTGCCACTACTGTGACTTTTACAGCTTTGTGGATCAGGGAAACCGGCAGCCGGAGTACGTGAATCGTTTAGAGCAGGAACTGGCCGCTGCCGCTCCATTCGTGCATCAGCCGCTGCGCACCGTGTTTGTCGGGGGCGGTACACCCACGCTCTTGGAACCTCGATTGCTGGGCCGGGCCCTCTCGGCCATTCGGCAATACCTTCCGTTGGCAACCGATGTTGAGTGGAGCGTCGAGGCCAACCCGGAGACGGTGACACCTGAAGTCGCCCAGGTTTTGGTGGAATCAGGTGTGAATCGGGTGTCCATGGGCGCACAGAGCTTTCACCCGCATCTGCTGAAGGCGCTTGAACGATGGCATGAGCCGGCGAGTGTGGCGCGCGCCATGTCATGCATTCGCGCCGCGGGAATTCACCGCGTCAACATCGACCTGATTTTTGGCATTCCCGGTGCCAGCCTTCAGGATTGGCAGAGTGACCTTGCGGCGGCGCTTGCACTCTCGCCCAGTCACATCAGTTGTTATGGCTTGACGTATGAATCCAACACGGCCATGACCAGGCGGTTGGCCAAGGGAGAATTCGCGCGCTGTGCAGAGGATGTTGAGGCCGCCATGTACCAAACCGCTCGAGATCGCCTGGGGCAAGCAGGCATGCAGCAGTACGAAATCAGCAATTGGGCGCATGGGGGCGAAGAGTGCCGGCACAATCTGCTCTATTGGCGCAACGAGGACTGGATGGCATTTGGCCCCAGCGCCAGTGGGCACGCGCAGGGGTTGCGGTGGAAGAATGTCCCCCGGCTGGGCGACTGGCTGGCGCAGAGTCCGTGGAGCCCCGTGGTGGACGTCGAGCGCGTTGGCCCAGACTCCCAAGTGGGCGAACGGCTGATGATGGGGTTGCGCTTGACGGAAGGCGTGCCTGAAGCAGAGTTGACCCGCTTGCTGCACATGGGTGAAAAGGGCGCCGAAAGGCGGCAGGTGATTTCCACCGCGCTGATGGGCGGGTTGCTGGAGTTCACTGCCGATCCCGCCGTGCCCGGAAGGGCGCTGCGGTTCACACCCCAAGGTCAATTGCTGGCAGATTCAGTACTTTCCGCGTTGGTCTAGCCGCTCAGGCGCTTGGGGAGCCATGAGCCATTGCGAACTTTCATTGAACACCCCTAGGGTCCGCCCGATACATAGGTACAGATGACTCCAGCCGTCCTCCGCCTGATGCGCCCCGGCGATTGGGTAAAGAATCTCTTTGTCTTGGTTCCTCCCCTTTTTTGGATGGCGGGTGAGGGGCGCGACGCCTCGTCAGCAGAAATGCACGCCGCCCTTGTCGCTGTGGTCTTGGCGGTCGTGGCGTTCAGCATGGCGGGCAGCGGTTTCTACGCACTGAACGATGCATTTGATGCGCCGGAGGATCGCTTGCACCCAGTGAAGCGCAAGCGGCCAGTGGCTTCGGGTGCAGTCTCCGTTCGCACCGCGATGCTTTTAGGGGCAGGGCTCATCGTGGGTGGAGTGTTTGTGTCCTATGCGGCTAATGACCGAGTGATGGCCGTTGTCATTCTGTACGTCGCATTGCAAATGGCCTACAACATCCGGCTCAAGCGGGTGCGCCTCGTCGATGTTGCCACAGTAGCCACCGGATTTGTGCTTCGCGCGGTGGCGGGGGCGGCGGCCATTGGCATTCCCGTTTCGATCTGGCTCGTGGTGGTGGTGTTTGTGCTTACGTTGTTCCTGGGGTTCGTCAAGCGTCTCTCTGACTTGCGAGTGGCTGAACACGCACGTGCGCGTGGCGAGGGCACGGAATGGAAACCGCGGGCCGGTTACACCAGTTCGGAAGACCTGAATTGGTTGCTCACCGTGACCGGCACCAGCACGTTGCTCACCTATCTCATGTACACGCTGAGCGCGCATACCCGGCAGATCTTTGGCTCGCGCGCCCTGGGGTTTGCGCTTCTCACACCGTTTGTATTGGTGATCATTCACCGCATGTACTGGCGCGCCAACAGTGGGTTGAGTGAAAACCCAGTGACCGTGTTGCGCGAAGATCGCGGCGCCGCAGTCGCGGCCGTGCTCTACGTGCTGGGAGTAGTGGCGTTTTTGTACTGGCCACCCGCCGGCGACTTGGTGGCGGCAATCTTCAAGGACACGCCGTAGGGAAAGATGAAGGCGCTAGGTGGCGGGACGTTTGCTGTGGTGAATGGTTCAGATCAGAGCGCGGCGATTCAAGTCAAGGTCACGGGAAGCGCCGATGTGAACATTCAAGGTCCGGAAGTTTCCGACAAGTTTTTGTAGGCAATATGAGGGGTACGTCACCGCGGGGTGCGTGGACGTGATGGTTCGACCTCGGAGGCCAGCGTTACGGAATGATGAGCTTGCTGGCAGACGCAGTGGCGGGCTTGGCCTCGGGCGCCAGTGCTGGTACCGCCTGGCCGCGCGCCATCTGTTCAGTGACCAATCTCGCCACCTGCATGAACCTTCCCTTCAGCTCCCTGAGCAGATCTTCAAGTTCTTTGCTTTCCTCCGGCGTGAGATTGCCTTTGGACTTGGTCTGAAGAACTTCCAGCAGATCAATCGCAAACTTGGATCCTGCCAAATCAACAACCAAGCGGCCCTGTTCATCACCCATGGTGCCCAGCCCCATGAGCGCCTGCGAGGCCAGCATTCCCACCAAGCTTCGGAACTCGGCGGGTGGGTATCCCTCTGGTTCGCGCTCGCCGGGTTTGGCAGAGCGTGTTGACTCTTGCTTGGCAAGCCGTTCCCGTTCGGCTTGCGCTTGCGCCTTCCAATCCGAGTCGACCTGGAGGGAAGGTGCGGAAGGATTGGCGGGGGTGTTTGATTCCTGTGGTTCCATTGAGGGTTCCTGCGTGTGCAAGAGTACAAGTATAGGAGCGGAGGGTGCGGCACCCTTGTTTTTCGTACCATTCCCGGCGTGATCGTGTTCAGCAATCCATGGAGCGGTGCTGACTCTCCGTACCGACGCGCGTGCGGCCGATTGGCAGTCGCGGGCGGCGTTGTGCTTCTGGCAATCTTGGCACCCGCGGGATGTTCCGATGACCCGGTGCCAATACCCACCGATGCGCGCACCGTTGATCTTGCGGCGTTCGCCGATCTGCCTGCCAACGCTGAGCGCGCCGCAACTGGACCGGAAGTGGTCTCCGTGCCCAACGCGGAGTTCTCAGCGCCCGGCACAGCGGTCGCCACCACAAAAGTTGAACTCGCCGACGGCGAGACCATCACTCGCACCACCACCGCTGAGGGTGCTCTCAATCCATCCACGCAGCGTCCCGATGTGCACGTCACTGACCGATCCATGCGCGGATCCATGCGCGTTGGTCAGCGCTGGCCCGTGGAGAGTTTGGTGGGGCAAATCAACGGTCGCCCCATCTACGCCGATGATTTCTTTCGACCCATCGAGGCCCGCCTCATTCAGATCGCATCGGATGCCAATCAGAATCAGGCCAAGCTTGCGGCGCGCGAGCTGGTGGCCGATCGTTTCCGCGCCTTGGTGAACTCGGAGTTGATCATCGCTGAGGCGCAAAGCCGGTTGAGCCCAGAAATGCAGCAGGGTGTGCTGGCGTGGCTGCGGGACATGCAGGAGCGCACCATCGCGCAGCGCGGAGGCAGCAGAAGCGAGGCTGAAAAACAGCTGATGGAAGAAACCGGGCAGGACATCAAGGGATGGATCGAACAGCGCAAAGACTTTGAGCTCTCCATGGACCTGCTGCGACGGAAGGTTCAGCCGCGCGTCATCGTGAGTTGGCGAGATGTTGAACAGCTCTATGAGAAGCACAAAGCTCAGTTTGAACCAGAACCCATGGCGCTTCTCGGGCGGATCATTCTGAACAAGTCGCTTCAGGCGGAGCAGATTGAGTTGGCCAAGTCGATGGCTGCCGATGGCAAGTCGTTTGCAGATCTGGTTGCGGCGGTGAAGGCGCGCGACAACGGTGAGTGGATGAAGGTGAAGATCGGCCCCAATGGCATGGAGTTGGGGGATCTGGCCCCCGACGTGGCGGCTGCCTTGGCACCTCTCAAGCCTGGACAATTCGCCGGTCCCATTGAGCAGCGCACCACGCTGATCTGGGTGGCGGTGTTGGGAGAGGAGCAGCCCGAACGGGCCGTGTCGATCTTTGATCCCACGTTGCAGTTGGCGCTCCGCAACCAACTGATGGAGCAACGCAATTACTTTGAGCGCGAGCGATACATTGCCAAGCTGCGAAGCCGTTGGCTCTCAGATGACATTCAAAAGATGCGAGATCGCTTGTGGATTATGGCACAAGATCGGTACTTCATTCGCGGCTAGCGCCAGCGTGCTACCAGTCTGTACCGGAGGCATCAAAGGCATGAGGAAAGTGGCGCACCTCAAGTGGCACTGCGTCCTCGCGCATGCGTACCGCCACCACGTCAAACTGCAGCAGCCGGCGGCGAAAGCGCGGCTCCGTGGTCAGCGCAGCCGCAAGGCGCAGCAGATTTCGACGCTTGTTGGCGTCGATGCGGTCTTCGCCATTCCAATCGCCAGCGCGGGCCTTCACTTCAACGATGACGAGGCTTCCGGAAGGGGCGATGGCCACGATGTCAGCTTCATCGTGCCCCACACGAAGGTTGCGGTGGATGACGGTGTACCCCGCAGCCGTCAAGTGCGCCGCGGCGGCAGCTTCACCCGCCTGCGCATGACGTCGCCGAAGGGCTGCGGCGCGCCGCCCCGCGGATGCACCCAGTGGTGTGGGGTCAGACGACGGGTCTTGGGGTGGGGGCATCCGCGCACCCTAGGCGCAGATGTCAGGCATCACTGAATACTGGAACTAACGCCGCACGTGATTAGGGGTTTGATGGCGGCCGCATGTAGTCGTTGTCCAATTCCCAGAACGCTTTGTGGGGTTCCTTGAGCGGGCGTCCATGGTCAGCACCCGGCTTGCGACCATCGCGCAGCAGCAGGATCAGATCTGAAAGTGCCGCCGGATGCTGCATGACGTAACTGTGCGACGAGCCACCCGAGACCGTACAGTTCACCAGTTCCAGTTCAGTCAATTGTTCCGCCATATGAATGGCCTGGGGGGAAAGGTCGGAACGGCTGAAGTTGCCGACGCGGCTGCGGCTGTTAAAGAGCCAGTCAGAGAGTCCCAACGCCTGATCCGCACTGGAGAAGTAAATCACGGTGCGCTTGGCGCAGTTCAACACGTTTTCGCCCAGATAGCGTTGAGAAAACACTTCAAGGTCAAGATCGGGGGCCGCCAGCACCAGCGTCTCAAGCTTGAGCGCCATCCAAGGAAGGCGCGGATCCGGCGGAGCGTCCGCACCGCGCTCGGCGGCGCGCTGAATGCCAAGCGTGTCGCACACAAGGCTCTTGCCCATTCCAGCGCGAATCTCAGCGTGAAGTTCGCGCACCGCAGTGGTGGCCACGTCAGTGCCACGGCTGTGGGCAATGATGTGAATCTTGTGGATCTTTGGGTTTGATGCCAACGTCACCAGAAGCAACTTCAGGTGCAGGTTGGCGTATTCACCGGACTCGCGGTCGTGCTGATAGCCGCCAAGCAGTCCGGGACTGCCCGCCGGCCAGGAGAACACGATGGGCACGCCCGCGCGGCCCGCAAAGTGCCAGGCCTGCGCCAACCGCAAAACCGCATCGTCAAACGTGTTGTTGTAGCCGTGAATAAAGATCACAGCTTCTTTGCGCTCAGAGTGGTCCAGCCAGCGGTCGACGGTTTGGTTCAACGCCACCTGCTCCGCTCGTATCTCCTGGCGCGCCTTGTGATCGTGCACCACTCTGCCTTCCAACACCTGGCCCCGAGAGATGAGGGGGAGCATGCTGCCTGTCCATTCAACATTGGTCACTTTGGGCACATACTCGTGGGCTCGCTTGTCCGTGGTGCTGTCCGCCACAAGTTCATCCCACGTGACGTTGGCACCAAAGGTGCAGGTGGCCACACCGTACTCAAGGATGGGGCTGCGCTTGTAGCCGTAGTTTGGATTTGGTCCGTCGGGCGTCTCCGCGGCCCGATCTGTGACGTACATCACCTTCATTTCTGGTGTGCGCTGCGCAGGCGGAGTCTGAGCAAAGGCCGCGCGTCCGGCCTCGCCACGCATGACATGGGGGGTCTCGATCATCGACTCGTGGCAACCCCAGGTGGCGCACACAAGGGTCACCATGAAGGCAGCTCCAATGAAACCTGCGAAGGAACTGCCAGAAGCGTGTGGTGAATTGTTCATGAGAGACGAACGACTAGGCAAGGTGGCAATGTGGCCATGTGAAGTGGAGCACGATACGGGTGGCACTATACGAGGCACGCTTGTGTCATCGAGGTATCGCACTGGCCACCATTTGATTTGGTACCGTAAACGGCGTGATTCGCATGATCGTGTTTGCAGCGGCACTTCTGTGGTTTGCACCAAATCTTGTGGCGCAAGCCACGGCGCCCAGTGCAGGCCACAGTCAGGTGGCGCTTCTGGCGCCGCCTCCTGATGAGCATCCGATCACAGTGCTGGCTCGCTTTGAGTTTGGAGATATCCAAGAGCTCAATGACGGCGCAGAAACATTTCAGTTTCAAGGCGTGCTGACTCTGACGTGGAAAGACTCCCGACAAGCGTATGACCCTGCCACGGCTGGCGTGAACGAAAAGGTCTTTCAAGGCGGCTACCAATTCAATGAGGTGTCAACCGGCTGGTACCCGCAAGTGGTTCTGGTGAATGAGTCGGGTTTGAATGATCGCAATGGAGTGGTGCTGCGGGTGCTGCCGGACGGCACCAGCACGCTCCTGGAGACCATCAATGGGTGCGCGGAAGTGCAACTTGATTTGACCCGGTTTCCGTTTGACAAGCACCAGTTGCAACTGGAGTTTCAGGTTCTGGGCTTCGGCCAAGATGAGGTTGTGCTTCGGGCTGCCGAGACAACCCCCGCCGCCATCTTGGGTGCCGCCGCAATTCCGGCATGGAACCTTCACGATGCGCGATCCTTCGTTGAGAGCCGTTCGGCCTCGGGCACGCAGAGCCGACTTCAAGCTTCAACATTTGTGGTTGCGGTGAATGCGATACGCAATCCCTTCTTCATGCTGCGTTTGGTCATCATTCCGCTGGGCATGATCGTGCTGCTGTCGTTCGCCGTGTTTTGGATGGAGCGCTCCTCGCTGGGGGACCGCATCAGCGTTTCCTTCATTGGAATCCTCACGGCCGTGGCCTATCAGATGGCGGTGAGTGGAAGTCTGCCTGCGGTGGACTACCCCACGCACATGCACTTCTTTTTGTCCTTCAGTTTTCTCACCATGTGCGCCACGGTGGTCATCAATCTGGTGGTGGGTGCGGTGGACAAGCGTGGCAAGCACACGCTGGGGGACAAGATTGACAAAAAGTGCCGGTGGGTGTTTCCCACCGTCTACTTTGGCGTGCTCTTGCTGGGATCGATTGCCATTCAGTTGCGCTAGCGCATCGAGCGGCGCACGCGCTTCAGCCCCGCGTTAGTGGTGCAGCGGGCTTCGGGCCACCAAGCCGGGTTGAAGCCGGCTGGCTGGAAAGAGCATGAGATTGCAAAGCTCAAAGATCTTTCGCGCCATGCGCTCTGCGCTTTCGTAGTGATCGTGTGTGCCCTGACGCAAGAGTTCAGCGGTGGTTCCGGCCGCGGCCAGTTCCTGTTCGGTGGCTTGGCCAATCTCTTTCAGAATGGTTTGGCGGTTCCATTCAGGGTGGTACTGAATGCCGTAGCTCCACGGGCCCACGCGATACGCCTGAACCGGGCACGCCTCGTTGCGCTGGAGCACGGTGGCACCCTCTGGCAGTTTTGAAACAAACTCTTCGTGCCAGCAAAAGTACGTCTGCTTCCAGGGGAGCCCCGTGAACAGGGCGTCTTCCTTGTCGACGGAAACGTTGCTCATCTGCGCCCAGCCCAATTCAGGCTTAGGCATGCGGGCGACCGTTCCGCCCAAAGCCCTCGCCAGCAGTTGAGCACCCAAGCACAGCCCAAGGATCGGTACACCGGTCTGGTGCGCCAGCTTCAGCAGCGCGGTTTCTTGCGCAACCCAAGGTTCAGCATCGTTTGCGCTTTGCGGTCCGCCCAGACTCACAACGCCGTGCACGTCACCAAGGTCGGCCGGCAACGATTGGCCGCGATCGGTGCGCACGATGACCGTGCGCTGCCCAAAGCGGCTGAGCGCGTCCCCAAGGAGCCCGGGTGCGCAGGATTCGGCGTGCTGAATGATGAGTATGGCCATTGAAGAGTGCTCGTGGTCCCAGGCGGAGGATGCTCGCGGAGTTAGAGCGCGCTCACGGCAGACGCTCGACCACTGCGGGTTGCCGTTGCGTTCTTGCAACCATCGATGGCCGCTCGCACCGCTCGCGCGATGCTGGCGGAATCCAACCCCGTTTCAACCAACTGTTCCCGGCGTTCGCCATGGTGGACCCACTGATCGGGCAGCGCCATGCGCGTCACCAAGCGAGTGTCCAACCCGTGCTCGTTGCAGGCTTCAAGCACGCAACTGCCGAATCCGCCGCGAATGGAGTGATCCTCCACGGTAATGATGGGCACGCCCCTGCCCAGCAGGTCCTTCAGCAACGCCACGTCCACAGGCTTGGCAAACCGCGCGTCGTAAAGATTGGCCTTGTACTCACCCAGGTGAGAGATGGCATCCATGGCTTCAATCGCCATCACGCCAAAGCCCAGCACGGCGACGTCGGGTTCATCATGCACCACCAGTGCGCGGGCGCGGCCCAACTCAAAGGCGGGGCAGGGTAGATGCGCGAAAGCCGTGCTCACCGAATCGCGCGGGTAACGCACGCTGCTCAGACCCTGTTCGTAGCCAGCCATGAACTCCACCGCAGCCTTCAAGCTGGGTTCATCCATCGCCGCCATGATGGCCGCGTTGGGCAAGGTGGCAAGCAAACTCACATCGCAGAAGCCGTGGTGCACGGCGCCGTCGCCACCCACCAAGCCGGCGCGATCCAGACAAAGCCGAATGGCCAACCCTTGCAGCGCCACCTCCTGAAAGCATTGGTCAAAGGCGCGCTGCAAGAATGTGCTGTAGACCGCAAAGAAGGGCTTCCAACCAGTTTTGGCCAGGCCGGCGAGCATGTCCGTGGCGTGGCTCTCACAGATGCCGGTGTCCCACGTTCGATCGGGGAACTTTGGCAGGACCTTTGAGATGCCAGTGCCATCAGGCATGGCGGCGGTGCAGGCCACCACACGTGGGTCGCGGTCCATGAGGTCGCACATGATCTCGCCGAACGCGCTGGTAAAGCTCCGGCCACCCTTCTTGATCTCGACGCGGCAGCCTTCATTCTCGAGCGTCTCCAACGTAAATGCCGCTGGCGAGTGAAAGGTGCAACTGTCGTTTTCAGCAAACGCAAACCCCTTGCCCTTGACCGTCTTGACGTGCAGCACCATAGGGCGATCGAACTCCTTGGCCTCTGTGAGCACGTCAACCAAGGTGCGCACATCATGACCATCCACCGGGCCCACAGTCACGATGCCAAAATGTTCAAACCAGCCGTTCTCATGCGCCATGCTCTTGGAGATCTCACCCATTCGGTGATAGAGATCGCGCAGCGTGCTTCCCCCCCAAATGTGTTTGGACCACTCCTTGGCGGTCTTGCGGAACTCGGCATAGCCGTGGCTCAGGCGCACCTTGTCAAAGTAGGCCGCCACCGCCCCTTGTGGTTTGGCGATGGACATTCCATTGTCATTCAGCACCACCAAGAACTGGCGCTTGAGTGTTCCGGCGTTGTTCAAACCTTCCATGGCCACGCCGTTCACGATGCTTGCATCGCCGATGATGGTGGCCACCCGCCTGCCTTTCTGATTCTCGGTCGACCAGCCTTCGCCATTCAACGCGTCTCCACGCGCCACTCCAACAGCGGTGCTGATTCCTGTACCGGCATGTCCCACGCTAAAGAGGTCAAAGCCGCTTTCACGCGGCTCCGGAAACCCAGCCATGCCACCGCGCTGGCGCAACTTGCCCAGCAGGTGCTGGCGCCCCGTCAACAGCTTGTGCGTGTAGCACTGGTGACCGACGTCCCAAAGCAGCCGATCGTGGCCGAAATCAAAGACGTAATGAAGCGCGATAGTGAGCTCAACCACACCCAGATTGGGGGCTAAGTGCCCACCGCTCTTGGCCACTTGATCGCAGATCGCCTGACGCACCTCTGCCGCCAAGTCGGTTAACTGATCAACGCTCAGTTTCTTAAGGTCTGCGGGGGTGCCAATGGTGGGAAGAATCTTCATGTGGGATCCAAATGCGGGTGGGGCCAACTGGCCGCCGAACTGAGTGTAGGCCAAAAGTTATCGAGTCCGCACCGCCAGCGAGTCGGCCATGTTGCGAAGGGGATCCGCCGTGGGACCCAACGCGGCCAGCGATGCCAGGGCGTTGTGGAGCAATTCTGCCACCACGGCACGACTCTCTTCCAGCCCGTGGACTGCGGGGTAGGTCATTTTGCCTGCCACCCGATCCTTACCTGCGGCCTTGCCTAAATGTTCAGTTGATTGCGTTTCATCCAAAATGTCGTCGACCACCTGAAACATCAGACCCATCGCCTCGCCGTAGGCGGTGAGGCCGGCCAACTGGGGTGGGGGGGCTTCCGCGCAGAGTGCGCCCATGCGGCATGCGCAGCGGATGAGCGCACCGGTCTTGTTTCTGTGAATGAGCCGCAAGCGTTCCTGCGGGGGTGGATCATCGTGGAAACCGCCCAAAGTGTCGTACACCTGCCCCGTAATCATGGCAGTGGTGGCCACGGCCAATTCGCGCGTGATTGCTGCGGCGTTCGTGGGTGAGTCCAACGCCAGTTCCATGGACACCGAGAGCAATGCGTCACCCGCCAGAATGGCCAGTGCTTCACCGTGCGCACGATGAGTGGTGGGGCGGCCCCGGCGCAGGTCGTCATTGTCCAGCGCCGGCAGATCGTCATGCACCAAGCTAAAGCAGTGCACCATCTCCAGCGCCATGGCGGCGTTCAGCCCGTGCCGCCAGTTTCCACCCGCTGCGCTTACGCACTGAAGCACGAGCAGCGGACGCACGCGTTTACCTGCGCCGAGCGCCGAGTATTGCATGGCCTGCCGAAGTTTGGGCGCCAACTCATGAGTGGCCAGTGCGCGCTGAAGGGCATGCTCAAACTCTGCGAGTAATTGGGTATCTGTGGTCATCTCCTGAACGGCCGTCATGGATCGCGTAGTGTAGCGGTGGCGATCGCTGGTTATCATTCTGCGCTCTGCTGGGATTCCCCAGCCTCTACCCAATGATTGATCATTTCTTCCACATCATGCACAAGGGCGGATTCGTCATGTGGCCCTTGCTTCTGCTGAGCGTGGCTGCCATTGCCCTTTCGTTTGAGCGCACGTGGTACTGGATGGTGCAAAATGGTCCCGGCGGACGCCGCAACTTTCTCGCGTTGATGGACGCTTTACGCAAGGGCGATCGCGCGCAAGCGCGGGCGCTGGCGGACATGGGTAACACCGTCTACTCACGAGTGGCACGGGCTCTGATTGCGGACGGTACGACGGACGCCGTGGCCGTGGGCAGCGTGGAGCATGAACGCATTCGCATGGATCGATTCATGGCCACACTAAGCACCATCATCACCGCGGGGCCCATGCTGGGAATCTTGGGAACGGTGACCGGAATCATTACCAGCTTTGAGGTGCTCTCCGATGGCAGCGCCATGGTTGACCCGAAGGCCGTGTCCGGCGGAATCAGCGAAGCGCTCGTGGCCACTGCCAGCGGGCTGATCGTGGCGCTGCTGGCGCTCTTTCCTTACATGGCCTTTGGTGCACAGCGCGAAACCAGCGTGGGTCGGCTGGAGACGCTTATCTCAATGGCACAATTGGGCCTGAAGCTCCCACCCGCCGAAGCCAAGATCACGGACCATGGCGGAAGTCAGGCTTCCACGCAGGCCGCATCCAGTATTGCATGTTGAGCAGGTTGCCTGCGCCGGCGTTTTCAACGCTGCCGTCAGCACGGACCGTCGAAGCCTGGCGATTGAATCTGCGTAGCGGCACACCCTGGTCTTGATAGACCACCAGGGTTCCCGCATCAGCCTGCATGGGCGCTGGGCTGGGCGCGAGCATGGATGCCATGCGCGAACTCAAAGACATTTCAGCAGCCGGCGAGACATCCGCTGCCACCACACCCTTGGGGGTGCCCATTCCGATGGACCAGATCTCAGTAGGTCCTAAGAATGACGGCACGATCCACGCGCACCCTGGCGCACGATCTTCAGTGGCTGCGGCAGCCTTGTATGAGCCCGGAGGCCGGTATGTGGAAGAGGCAAAGATCACCGTTTCTGAAGGCCGATCAATCTGAGCGAGCGATGTGGCCACCACGCGGCCTGTGTTGGCGTTTCCAGCTGCGTTCGTCCACGAGGCATCCAAGAACTCAGGCACTGAAACGCCACCCACGTTGGTGTACCAACCACCGATGTAGTAGGCGTTGTATCCAAACGCAGGCTGCAGCGCAACGCCGCTGCCTGGTGTTCCAAAGACCGAAGACATCCATCCGGGGAGTGACGTGGGGTGGGGCACCCAATCTTCGGACACATCCTGATCCACATCTTCAGTCGTCGCGTCGCGATATCCCAAGAAGGTGGAGTAGTCGTGATCCATCCAAGGCAGCAACCGCCAGGGGTAGGTTTGGGTGAGACCTGAGTTCAGAGCGTCGTCATCCTTATTCTTGTAGGTGACATTCCACGCCGTTTGAGTGGCCTGATCCAAGAACCCCGGCAGCAGCCATTCATTGGAATTGTTTGCGTATGAAACCCATGCCAAGTAGATCTGGCGGATGTTGTTGTTTTCAACCGTCTTGCGGCTGGTGCCCACCGCGGAACGCAACCCGGCCATGATCAATCCGGCAAGAATTGCGATGACCGCGAGCACCACCAGAAGCTCAACGATGGTGAAACCAGAACGTGTTGATTGGCGCTCAGTCATTGGGGCTCCTCCACAAGATACGACAACTTTTCCAATGTTTATAGGAACGGTTTCAGGAATCGGTCATTCTGCCGTGGCGGGCAGCAGATAGCGGGCCAGAAAGGCGGTTCCCAGTTCCTTGGCCGTTCGCCCATGGCGGCCAAATCCGCTGTGCTCAAAAGGGGCACCGGTCTGGGGAAACTCGTGAAGTTCAATCTCCTCAGGGTGGGCTGACCGCAGCCGCACAGCCTCAAAGAACTCGCGTTGCCCTGCAATGGGCACCCATTGGTCAAGCTGACTGTGAAGGCCCAACATGGGAATGTGCTGCCAGCGATCCAGATGTTGAATGGGGTCCAACGCATCGGCCAATTCGCCGCGAAAGATCTGGCGGTTGGGATGCCACTTCCAGCTTCCGGTGGTGCTCTCCACCAACGCGGCGCTAAACCGGTGGGGACGGGTCAAGCGCACCAAGGCGGCCATTCCCCCTGCGCTCATGCCGCCGAGTGCAAGTGGTTGGTCCTGAAAGTACCCCGTGGCTTGCAGGTCCTCCACGATGGCATCAATCTCTGCCGCCATTTCTGCCACGACATCCATGGTGTGTTCAGCCGCAGTGCGGGGGGCGTCAGCGCGTTCGCCGTGGCCGGGCAGGTCAACCGCGCAGGAGGCAATGCCCGCCCGTGCCAGCGAAAGGTATCTACCCGGATCGAGTTCCTTAGTGACGGTGCGTCCGTGCATCCAGATCAGGACGGGCGCAGCACGTGTGGCGTGCTGGTGTGCGGCGTCCCAATGGGGGTGCACCAGCAGTGCGGGCACCTTGCCCTTGACCAATCTCATGGAGCGGCCGCGCTCAAGTATTGACTTGGGAAGTTGGTCCAGCGGCTGGGGCATGGAAGGGCAGAGCGTAGCGGGGCTGCCCCGCGTGAGTAGCACCTATGCTCACCACGTGGACTCACGCGTACGCATCGTTGGTGGAGAGCATCGATCCAGGTATCTGGAAACTCCTCACGGCTTTGACATCACTCGACCCATGACGGGGCGAGTGAAGGAGAGCATCTTTAGCATTCTGCGTGGTTGGTTTGAGGGGGCCACGGTCTTGGACCTGTTTGCCGGCGTGGGCACCATGGGTTTGGAGGCCGTGAGCCGGGGAGCCGCGCGCGTGTTTTTGGTTGAGCGCGATCGCCATGTGCTTGAGTGTTTAGAGCGCAACATCGCAGCGCTCGGTTGCGGTTCAGTGTGCACCGCCATTCAAGCCGATGCGCTGAGCGGTGCGGTGCTCATGCGCGTGGCCCGGCCGGTGGACGTGGCTTTCATGGATCCACCCTACGACATTGCCCAGCAAACCAGCGGCAGACGCAGGATTCTCGATCAAGCCGCTGCCCTTCGCAGCCTGTTTGCAGACAAGGGCTGGCTGGTGATTCGCTTGCCGTACGTGCTCTCGGAAACCGAGTCGGCGCTTGCTGGCTTTACGGGTCCAGAAGTGCGCTCCTACGGCGACATGCACGTTCACCTTTACATGCCTGCGCCAGTGGCGCAAGAGGATGTCGCCCCATGAGCGATTTTCGCGTAGCGGTCATCATTCCTGCGGCGGGCAAGAGCCGTCGTTT
>CAZXGD010000003.1:20579-80259 GCA_964640485.1 uncultured Isosphaeraceae bacterium
AGCTTGCGCAAGATCTGGGCGGGCGCCCCATGATTCTTCGCACCGTGGAACTGTTCACTCGGCGCGACGACGTGGTGAGCATTGTGGTGGCGGCGCCTCCTAATGAACTGGAGGAGTTCCGCACTCGCTTTGGCGCGCAGCTGGGCTTTCACGGCGCCAAACTGGTGGCTGGAGGTGTTGTTGAACGCTGGGAAACCGTACGCAACGCGCTGAGTGCGGTGCCTGACGATTGCACGCACATCGCTGTGCACGATGCCGCCCGACCCGCCGCACCCGAAGAAATGATCGCGCGCGTGTTTGAGGCTGCGCGCGTGCATGCCGCGGTGATCCCTGGAGACCCAGTGACCGCCACGCTGAAGCGCGTGAGCGCCGAGCAGATCGATGCAGAAACCGAGGACGCCGTGGCTGACGCCATTCTTGGCGAGTTTGCGGATGCCACCAAGATCAAGGGGCGGTACGTGGTGGAAACTGTTCCGCGCCACGACCTGGTTTCCGTTCAGACACCACAGGTGTTTCAGGCGAACCTGTTGCGACGCGCCTATGCACAAGCGGACTTGAGTGGTGCGACAGACGATGCCGGTTTAGTGGAGCGCTTGGGTGAATCCGTGGTGGTGGTGGCAGGCGATCCGCGCAATATCAAGGTGACCACGCCGGGGGACTTGGCCATGGTGCGCGCACTCTTGCGCAAGTGAGCGCTAACTGGGCCGGCGCCCCTTCACCGTGAGTGACGTTCTCTTGGGTTTGGCGGCGGCCTCTCCGGCGGCGCACCCTGGGCACCCGGGGCCGGACTTGCTCTTGCTGGGAATAAACGGGCGCACCACCACTACCAGTGCAATCGCTGCCAGCGCGCTGACCACCCAAAACTGCCAATCGTTCCAAGGCATCACGCGCCCCCCATGAGGTGGAACGCTATCAACGCGCCCGTGTACGCCACGATGGTCATCCAGCCAAACTGAATGGCGGGCCACTTCCAACTTCCGGTTTCGCGCCGGGTGACTGCCAGCGTTGGAAGACACTGCATGGCGAGCACAAAGAAGACGAGTGTGGAAGCCGCCGTGGCTGGTGTGAACACTGGCCGCATGTCGCTGCGCTGCATGGAACGCACGCGATCGAGCACGGAATTGTCATCAAGATCCGCGGCGCTGCCCTCACCTTCGAGCACGGCCATGGTGGTTACAAACACCTCGCGCGCAAGAAAGCTGGTGAGTACCCCCACGGTGAGCTGACTATCAAAGCCCAATGGTGAAAAAACAGGCTGCGTGGCGGCACCGATGCGCCCAGCAAAACTCTGCCGCTGTTGCGCAACTTCTTGCAAGCGTTCAGCGTTGGCAGTCAATTCCTGCGCGCGGGGGGCGTCGCCCGCGGCTTCCGCCGCCGCTGCTTGGCTGAGCATTTCTGTGGCCTGCGGCAACTCAGCCGCCTTGGGGTAAGCGCTGAGCCACCACATGACTACTGATATCGCCAGAATGGTGGTACCTGCGTTCTTCATAAAGACCCAGGCGCGGTCCCAGGTGGTGAGTGTGGCCGTCGCCACGCTGGGCCACTTGTAGCTGGGCAGTTCCAGCACCATGGGGCGTGCTGCACCCCTCAGAATGGTGTGCCTGGCCAACAACGCGGTCAGCAAACCGGCCAGCGCGCCCAGCGCGTAGCAAGCCACAAACGCCAGGCCCGCCATCCACGCGGGCTTGCCCAGCGTAAGAATGCCAATCAAGAGCACATACACCGGCAGGCGCGCACTGCACGTCATGAACGGCGCGACCAGAATGGTGGCTAGGCGATCGCGATGATCCGGAATGAGTCTGGTGGAAAGAATGCCCGGCAGGGCACAGGCATGACTTGAAAGCAGCGGCACGAATGAGAGGCCGCTGAGCCCAAACTTGGACATCACGCGATCTACTGCAAAAGCCGCGCGCGCCAGGTACCCAGAATCTTCAAGAAGCGTGAGCAGGAAGAAAAGCAGGCAGATCTGCGGCAGAAAGACCATCACCATGCCCACCCCAGGAATCACCCCGTTGGCCAGCAGGTCGGTCAGCGTGCCTTCTCCCAGCCAATGTCGAACCATCTCCGCCGCGCTGCCGAAGAGCAGGTCAATCAAATCCATGGGCACTTGCGCCACCAAAAAGATGGAGGCGAACACCGCGCCCATCATCAAGGCAAACAAAAGGAGTCCAAGGACTGGGTGTGTGAACGCAATGTCCATGCGATCGCCAAAGGTGTCGGTTGCAGAACCGCGCACAAGACGCCCTCCTGCGGCATCGTCCATCACTCCGTCGGCCCACGTGGCCAGTTCGGCGGGGCTGGCAGTGGCTGCGGGCAACTTGCGGTGGCGCGCCGTGAGCGCATCGGGGTTCAATGGCACACCTGCCACGGTGTCCAGGGCGACGTCTAGCGCGTTGAGCCCTGCGCCCGTGCGAGCGCTGACGGCCACCACGGGGCATCCCAGGTGTTTGCTTAGGGAGTCGGTGTTCAATGAAAGACCTTGGCGCTGCGCCCGGTCAATCATGTTCACGGCCACCACGGCGGGCATTGGACGAGCCAGCACCTGCGCCGCAAACTGCAGATGACGGCGAAGATTGGTGGCGTCCAAGACCAACAGCATGGCATCGGGTTGAAATCCGTCCATGTGCCCATCCAAAGCATCGCGGCAGATTCGGCTTTCAGGCAAATCCAAGGTCAGCGAATAAACCCCTGGCAGGTCAACCAATTCGAGTTCTTCGCGCGTTCCGGAGCGATGAATACCCACCCGGCCCTCCACGGTGGACCCCGGAAAATTGGCGGTGCGCGCCCGGAGCCCGCAGAGTTTGTTAAAGAGCGTGGTCTTACCCGTGTTGGGGTTGCCCAGCACTGCAACGCGCGGCAGTGCGCTAGCGGCAGTTTCGCTCATGTGCGTGGTGGCGGCGAAGAGTCTGGAATGATGGTCACCATGATCTTGCTCGCCACACTTCCGGCGAGTCCGAGCCGCGTGCTTTCAATCTGCACGATGCAAGGGGCGCCCGAGCGGCAAACTTCCACAGTGCATTCGTGGTGCATTCCCATCGCGTGGAGCAGGCAACGATCCCCTTCAGGCAGGCCGGTCAGTTCTGAACAATCAACTTTGGCCCGCTGCCCCCGCTTGAGTTGTGTGAGAGGCACCCGCAGCGGATCTTGGCTGGACGGATTGCTAGAACTGGACGTTGAGTGAGTCATTGCAGGCACCGGGGTTACGCGGGGCAGCCAATGGTATTGCGACTCAGTCTCAACTTCAAGGAGAGTCGTCGCCCTTGGCTTGCCGGTAGACGGCTCTGCGGCTGGAGTACTCAGCCTTTGGGAGCGGAATGTGTGGTGCGCTCCCCTGGCGCCATTGAGAGTGCAAGTCCTTTAAGAACGGAACACACCAATGACAACCGGTACCCGCACCGAGGCACTCGGAGAGCTGGCTGGGCACCGTTGGCTGTTCCCGCTCCATAAAGTGCACCAACTTGCGCAGGCTCACGTGGAAGCACAGGCACACCTCATCATCGGGATCCATGCGTGGCGGCCTCTGCCTTCTGGAATCGTTAAGAAGTGGGGGACGCGGGCTTGTCGGAAGTCTTTGCAGGTGTGGGTCGCGCGCGCTCCGCAGGCAGGATCACCTTGGGCCGAAGCTCATATCCAAACTCAAGGTATGGGCCCACCAGGGGTGGTCGCTCAAATGGTCCGGCCTCAAACTTTGCGGAGTTCACTGCGAGCTTGGGTGTGACGATGGCATTCACCGCAACCTGGCCGCGCGTCGGCGAGCCATCTGGTCCGCGCAGGCGCGCCATCATTCCCTGGTCGATCACCACGGGACTGCGGAACTCTCTGCCGCCATTGTTAAAGACCAGTACCAACGCGACGTCGCGCCCTCGCTGTTCCACGGAAGCGGGATCGATGGTGCCCACCCATTGCACGTCAATCACACCCTTTTGCGCGCGGGCAATCCACGATTCCAGCGCTCGCTGATGCAGTGTCCATGCCTGCTGTGATGCAGGGTCAGCGCCCGGACCAGTTGTGGGAATGTCCTTGCTCTGGAAGGCATCCAAGTAATCGTTGCGCAACTTGCTGAGCAGGCCACCGGGTCCCAATGCGGGATCCGGCGCCACGGGCTCTGGCGGCTTGGCATCGGGCGCCGCAAGACCGCTTCCCCGTTCCAGTGTGGCCAAACGCTCTTCGAGTTCCTTAATCCGCTTCTGGGCGGCATCCAGGTCGCCTTGCAAGCTGCGAACCTGCTGGGCCAGCCGGTCATTCTCCTGCCGCAGGTCATTCTGACTCTCAGAACTCTGCGGTGCGAGCGCATGGACTGGGGCGGCCTGTACGGGCGCCGAGTTCAAAACGGTGAGAACAGCCGAGAAGGCGAGGGCGTACAAGGAAGTGTTGGACATGCTGGCGCGGATGATAAGCCGATAGGACTACACTTGAGGTGCGCCTGAACCGCCGCACTTTCCGCTGTTGAGGGTTTGTTGGCCATGGACCACATTCGTTCGCTCATCGCAACCGCTCGCCGCAGGCTTCTCATGGAAGCGTGGCTTTCGTCAACTCTTCAAGCGAGCGTGTTCGTTGCGCTTGTGCTGCTGGTGCTCGTTTTGGAACGGCGAGTGACCGGAGGCAGCCGTTGGCTGGGTTTGCCCAGTGGTTGGGAAGGGGTGGCCACGTGGGTTGCGGTATGCCTTGCTCTGCTGGCGGCAGCGGCTGGCTATGGCGCATGGCGTGCCCGGCGCGCGGTGCGCAATGAGACCAGCGCGGCGCTTGAGTTAGACGCACGCTTGGCCACCGGCGAACGCTTCACCACTGCGCTGGAACTCGAGGGGGATGCTGACCCATTCGCCCAAGCGGCAGTGGCCGATGCTGTGCGATACGCCACCACGCCTGCCGTGGCGCAAGCGGTGCACGACAGGTTTTCCATCAAGCCCCCTGAGCGCTGGTGGCTGACGCCATCCATCCTGACGGTGGCACTCGTCATGTGGCTGGTGCTGCCACAACTTTCGCTCTTTGGCATCGATGAGACCAAGGCGGCGCAGGCTGATCCCGATGTGCCCAAGTTGCCCTCGCCAGAGGAGCAGCGCCTTGATGCGTTGGTAAAGGCCATTCAGGAGTCTCCGGAGCTTTCAGAAAAGTTGAAGGCTGAACTGGAGAACGCCAAACAAACATTGGACGCCAACGCCGACGAGCGCAAGCCCGAAGAGCAAGCGCGCGATGCGCTGCGACGTGTCGCCGAACTACAAGCTCGCCTTGAAGAGATGAAGGGCAGCAAGGAATCGCAGGCCACCAAGGCGCTGCAAGATGCACTTTCACAGTTGGAAATGCCCAAAGAGCAGAACGCCGCAGCTGATCTTGCCAACGCGCTCAAGCGCGGCGATTTTGCTGAGGCCAAGAAGGCGGTTGAAGAATTGCAGAAGGCCGCCAAGGATGGCAATCTCTCCAAAGAACAGCGGGACGCGTTGGCCGATGCGCTGGACAAGACCGCCAAGCAGTTGGAGCAACTCTCCAAGGATCCGCAAAAGCTGGCGGATGCCCTGAAGAGCGCGGGCATGGATCCCGCGCTTGCTCAGAACCCCGCGGCGCTTGAGCAGGCGCTGAAGCAGAGCCAGCAGTTGAACCAGACTCAGAAGGAGAGTTTGCAAAAGCTGGCGGACGCCATTCAAAAGAGCCAGCAGCAACTTGGGCAGATGAGTCAGCAGATGAACAAGATGGCCAGCCAATGCAAGAACCCGGGACAGAATCCCGGAGAGAATGGTGGTCAACAAGGGCAGTCGGGTTCACCACAGAGCCAGCAAGCCGGACAGGAGCAGAGCCAAGGCATGAGCCAAATGCTGAGTCAGGCAGAGTCTGACCAGATGATGGCGCAGGCGTGTCAGAACGCGGCCTCGCAATGCAACGGCGGATCCGCGATGAGTGAGTCAGAAGCCGACAGTGCGCTCCGTTCAAGTTGCCGCGGCGACGGCCAAGGCAGTTCCAACAAGCTCAAAGACAATAATGAAGGTGGCCGAGGTGTGGCGGGCGGTGGTAATCGCGACATCAAGCAGACGGCCTATGGGCTGAAAAACCAGCACCAAAAGGGTGCGCGCGGCGAAGGCGACATCATTGCGCGCCAGTTGGTTGAAGGGGAAAGCCCGGTGGGCGAAAGCCTAGTGAAGCTTGAGCAAGTGGCTTCCAAGA
Source organism: uncultured Isosphaeraceae bacterium (assembly GCA_964640485.1). Taxonomy (GTDB): domain Bacteria; phylum Planctomycetota; class Phycisphaerae; order Phycisphaerales; family SM1A02; genus CAZXGD01. The sequence continues at coordinate 26,733 of CAZXGD010000003.1, forward strand.
TCGCCACGAGCGCAGAGCGGGGCTCTGAAGACGATCCTATTCCTCCGCATTTGCAAGAGGTCTCCAAGGCGTACTTTGGCAAAATGAACAAGGTGATGCAGGAACGCGGCGTGAAACCTGCGCCTGCAACAACAGCGCCGGCCAGCCCGGCGGACAAGCCCGCCCCAGCCAAGCCAGCCCCGCCGAAGCCAGCCCAAGGCCAGTGACATGAGACGAACTTGGGGTCTGCTGACTGCCGCATTGCTGCTGGCCGGATGTGGCGGCGGTTCGGAGATTGTCGTCTACACCAGTGCTGACGAGCACGTGGCGCGTCCCATCTTTGAGCGGTTTGAGCGGGAGACTGGGATTCACGTCTCCGCCAAGTACGACAGCGAAGCCACCAAGACCACGGGTTTGGCTTCTTTGCTGCGCAGCGAGTCTGCGCGCCCGCGAGCCGATGTGTTCTGGAGCAACGAGCAGATGGCCGTCGTGGCGCTCGCTCTCGAGGGGCTGCTGGCTCCCTGCACGGATCCAGCAGTTGAGGCGTGGCCTTCCGCGTGGCGTGCCCAGGATGGTCGGTGGTGTGCGCTCGCGGGTCGAGCGCGAGTCATCGTGTATTCGCCCAGCCGTGTCAGCCAGCCTCCGGAACTATGGACAGATTTGATCGATCCACAATGGAACAAACGAATCGCCATGGCGGATCCGCGATTTGGAACCACTCGCGGACATCTTGGTGCCATGAAGGTGTATTGGGATGCCAACGCCATGCCCGGTTACTTTGAGGCATGGGCCGAGGGATTGATGGACAACCATCCGCTGTTGCTCACCAGCGGCAACGCGGGAGTGGTGGACGCCGTGGCGCGCGGTGAAGCAGACATCGGCCTCACCGACTCTGACGATGTGCTTGCCGCACAAGCGCGCGGGCTGGCCGTAGAAATGGTGTTGCCGCGTCATGCGCGCGACCCCAAGCGATCTGGTGGCGGAACTTTTTTTATAGCCAACACTGTTGGTGTCGTGGCCGGAGCGCCTCACCCGCAGTTAGCCGCTCGATTTGTGGCCTTTATGCTTACCGATCAAACTGAGCGGCAACTGGCTCAGATGACTGCCAAGCATGCGCCCGTTGCAAGCACGGCGCTGCCGGGAGACTTTGCGGTGCCCGATCCACTGGCCGTGGACGCGGGTGCCGCGGCGGCTGCGGCGGAAGGTGCGGTGAACCATCTCATGCAGTTAAGGGCGCGCCCTGAACGCAAGCCCGCGGAACGAGTGTCCCCAGAGGAGGCCAATTGAGAGCGGCGCTGGGGGAAGGAAGTGTCATCACGGCAACGGTGCTGTTGTGGTGCGCGGCGGTGGCGTGGCCATGTGCCGCAGCACTCACGTTGGCCGGTGGCGGTGAGATTCCGCAGACCTTTCGAGGTGCGAGCGTGTTGGGTGTCACGCTGTTGTGGTCGTTGGTGATCGCTCTCATCGCACTGCCGCTTGGTTGGGTGACCGGGCGAGCCATCCGTGACTCGCGCGCAGGGGTGTGGATTCTTGCCGCCAGCGTGATGGCTGCCGCATTGCCCACGTACGCAGTGTTTTGGACTTGGTGGCAAGCGATGGGCCCGGGCACGCTGGTCGGGGACTGGGCAGCACAGGGGGGTCGAGCAGAGTGGTTGAGAGTTTGTCTGTTGGGAATGGGTCTCGCCAGTTGGGTTTGGCCCCTCACCGCATGGTGTGTGGCTGCTCAAGACAATCAAGAAGAGCATGCGGTTGGTGAGCAACACCAACTTGATCGAGCAGGGCCCATTCATGCGCTAGGCCGGGCGTGGCGTAGCGATTGGCCAGGACTCATGCTGGGGTCAGCGGTGACCGCATTTGTCATTGCAGGCTCAACCATTGCGTTTGACCTAGCCCAGGTGTCCACCTTTGGATTCGAGCTGCGCACCCTTGACGTACAAGCCACCCCGGCGGGCGCGGTGATGCGTGCTGCATGGCCCGCCATCGCGCTTGCGGCCCTCGGAGCCATTCTGATGGCAACGTGGCCCATGCGCCGCCCAACGGACATGCCCGCCACACGGCGGCCCGGGCGCTGGTGGGGTGCGGCCCTTGTGGTGGCTGTTTCGTTGGTGCTACCGGCTGTCGTGCTCACGTGGGCGCTTGTCAATCAGGGAGCAATGGCCACGTATGCCACAGTGGCGCTACGCGGTGCGGTGGGAACGCTTCTGACGGCTGGTGGTGCAGGCGCTGTGTGTGCTGCTGTTGCGGTGGGGCACCTCGTGATGGCCGCTCGTGGAAAGGCCCCCGATCTGGGCGCTCGAGTCTGGCGAACCATCGAACGCGTGCTTCTTGGCGGGTGGCTCCTCGCTGCATTGGTGCCGGGCACTGTGTATGCCTTGGCACTCACGCTGGCATTCAACGTGTCGTGGACGGCGAAAGTCATTTACGACACGCCCGCCATCGTGGTACTGGCGGAGGTTGGTAGGTACGGGGCAGTCGCAGCCATCATCGGGCGCGTGTGCGCCGCGCGCGAGCCTCGGGAGCGGCAACTTCTTCGCCTGAGCGAGGGAGGCGCATGGAATGGCATGCTCTCAGCCATGGCACCGCACGCGGCTGGTGCCGCGCTGGCTGCAGGTCTTTCGGTGGCTGCGCTTGGTGCAGGAGAAGTGGTGGTCACTGCGCGCATCGAGCCGCCGGGCTGGGACTGGGCAGCGGGATCACTCTTGAATGCCATCCATTACCAGCAACCAGATGCCGTGTTGGGAACGCTTCTTGCATTAGGCGTATTGGCGGCCGCGGCCGCCCTCGTCTTGGCACTGGGATTGCGGCGCATCGGTGCCATGGGTGGCCGCCTACCTATGCTGGCGTTGGTTGCCACCTGCGGAATGCTCGCGCTGCTAGTGAGTGGTGGCTGCCGCCAGGAATCTGAGTCGGGTCACACGCTTCGGGTGGTGCGTTGGTTCGGTGCAAGCGGCGCCGGACCCGGACTCTTTCAGTACCCGCGTGTGCTGGAGATTGACCCTACGGACGGAAGCGTGGTTGTCATCGATCGTCAAGCACGGGTTCATCGCTTCTCACCGGATGGGCGCTTTGTCGCCGGCTGGCAGTTGCCTGAATTCGCTCGAGGCAAGCCCACCGGTCTGGCGGTGACCAATGACGGCACGCTTTTCATTGCAGACACGCACTACCACCGGGTGCTGGTCTATTCACCGGACGGCCGCGAACTGCGACGGTGGGGGGTGTACGGCACCGGCCCCGGTGAGTTCATCTTTCCATGCGATATGGCGATTGGGCCAGACGGATTGGTCTATGTGGCGGAGTTTGGATCCAATGATCGAATTCAAGTCTTTACTGCGGACGGAACGTTTGTTCGCCAGATCGGCAAGCACGGGCGGGAACCCGGCGAGTTTGATCGTCCACAGAGCCTGAAGTTCAGCGCAGCCGGAGAATTGTTTGTGGCGGACGCATGCAACCACCGGATCCAAGTGCTGGATTCTTCGGGGAGTGTCAAGCGAATCCTGGGTCGCGTGGGCCGGGAACCCGGTCAACTTGTCTACCCCTATGGATTGGAACTATTGCCGGATGGCACGCTGCTGGTGGCCGAGTTTGGCGGCAACAGGATTCAGCGCCTGGACGCCACCACCGGGGAGCCATTGGACTCTTGGCATGATGTCTCCGGGGCCCCACCGCCCGCTGCGGCGTTCGTCATCGACGGTGACCGGGTGCTCCCCATTAAGGCGGCGGGAAATGTCCTGCGGATTCCATGGGCTGTGGCGTGGCGGAATGGTGAGATGTTCGTCTTGGACTCGGGACACGCCAGAGTGTTGGTGACACCCGTGCCGTTGAGGGCTTCGCCCTAGCGGCGCACCGATGCATTTGGGGTACCTTTGACCCATAGAGCCAATCATGTCAGTGGCATTTGAACATCCTTGGGCGCTCCTGATTCTTCTGTTGACGGTTCCGTTTGCGCTCATGGCGTGGCGGAGTTCCGCAGTACTGGGGCCCGTGAAAGCATGGGGTGGCCTGACGCTCCGTGTTTTGGTCTTGCTGCTGCTGACGTTTGCGCTGGCGCAGCCCAGTCTGGTGCGGCAGAGCGACGCCATGAGCGTGCTGGTGGTGGCGGACTCAAGCGACAGTGTTCCATTGGCTCTGCGCAAGCAGTTTGACACCGCCGTGGCACAGGCCGCCAAGCGCAAGGACAATCCTGAAGATCGAGTGGGGGTGGTGACTGTTGCGCGCACGGCTGTGATCGGTGCGCTGCCCAACAACATCGGTGAGGTGAGCACTCTGAGCCACGCCGGTGACTTGCAGGCAAGTGATCCCGCCGCGGGGGTGCGAATTGCCATTGCCACTCGGCCGGCCGACACGGTGGCGCGCCTGCTCTTGGCCAGCGATGGCAACGAAACCGCCGGCAGCTTGCTTGACGCCGCGGACCAAGCCAAGGCCAGTGGCATACCTATCGATGTGGTGCCGCTTGAGTACACCCACGAGAATGAGGTAGTGGTTGAAGGCGTTCACGCGCCCACGCGTGCGCGCGAGGGGCAATCACTCGATCTTCGCATCGGCATTCGCACACAAAAGCCACTCTCCGGCACTGTGCTGGTGTGGCAGAATGACGAGCCCGTTGACTTGGATCCAGAAGAAACCATTCAGGGGCTGCACGTTGACTTAGAGAGCGGGCCCAATGTGGTCACGATTCCAGTCGTGGCCGACGGAACGGGTCCGCAGCGGTTCAGAGTCACGTTTCAACCTGACGATCCGGCGCTTGATGCCGTGCCGCAGAACAACGTGGGCGCCGCCGTTGTGTACGTGGGCGGCACGGGGCAGGTGATGATCATTGAGCCCGCAGGGGGGCAAGAAACGGTGGCGCTCGAAGCCGCGCTGAATGATGGCAAGATCAAAGTGGTTCGTACCGATCCCGAGACCGCATCAGTCAAAGGGCTGAGCGAATTGGCGGGATATGACGCGCTGATCTTGGCCAACGTGCCTCGCTGGTCCTTTGACAATGAGTTTGATCGCGCCATGCATGCATATGTGCACGATCTTGGTGGCGGACTCATCATGCTCGGCGGGCCGGAGAGTTTCGGCGCTGGAGGCTGGTTGGGTTCTGAGGCGGCCAAGACCCTGCCGGTTCGGTTGGACCCACCGCAGACCAGGCAGATCGCACGCGGCGCTCTTGCCATTCTGCTGCACGCGTGCGAGATGCCCGAGGGTAACTACTGGGGCAAAGTCGTGGCCGAGAGTTCAATCAAGGCTCTGAGTAGCGAGGACTATCTGGGGCTCATTAGTTTCACGGGAACGTGGGGCGCAGGTGGCAATGAGGGCTACACCTGGTCCTACCCGCTGCAAAAGGTGGGAGACAAGTCCAAAGCTCTGGATGTGGCCAAGACCATGACGGTGGGGGACATGCCAAGTTTCGCCCCGCCCATGGAAATGATCCTTGACTCCATGTCCAAAGTGCGCGCCGGGCAGAAGCATGCCATCATCATCAGCGATGGCGACCCCAGCGCTCCAAGCGTTGAGTTGCTCAACGATTTCAGGCAGGGCAAAGTTACGGTGACCACCGTTCTCATCACGGGCAACCTTGGCCACGGCAGCGCGGAAGACAACCGAAAGATGCAAGCGATTGCGGACAAAACCGGGGGGCGCTTCTGGAAAGTCGACAAGCCCAACAAGTTGCCGCAGATCTTCATTCAAGAAGCCACCATGGTGAGCCGGAGTCTCATCGTTGAAGGGGACTTCACTCCCTCGGTGGTGCCGCAAAGCAGTGGGCCCATCAAGGGGTACTCGGCGCTCCCCATGGTTCGCGGATACGTGCTCACGATTCCGCGCGAGGGGCTGGCACAGAACCCGGTCACTGTTCACAATGAAAAAGGGAACGACCCCCTTTACGCCTACTGGAACTACGGCTTGGGCCGAAGCGTGGCCTACACCAGCGACATCACCGGCCGCTGGGGCGCCGCATGGCAAGGGTGGGGGCAGTTTCAGTCATTCTGGGAGCAGTCCGTGCGATGGGCCATGCGTCCTGCGACGCCGCAGGATGTCAGTGTCTCCACACGCGTGGATGGAGATCGCGCATTTCTGGACATCGAGACGCGGCAGGCGCAGCAACAGGGCTTTGCCGCACCCACGCAGGCCTCGGCCACGCTCATCGGGCCCGATGGCGCCTCTGCGGATCTGGCGCTACGGCAGACGGGCCCTGGGCGTTTCACGGCAGAATTCCCCGCAACTCAGGCAGGTGCGTACTTGGCCAACGTGGCATTCGTGCGCGCGACTGATGACGGCAGCGCGCGCGCGGGCTCGGTGCAGGCGGCCGTCAGCGTGCCCTATCCGGCTGAGTACCGCGCCACGCGCGACAATGCAGCGATTCTCCGTGCGGTGGCCGAACGCACCGGTGGCCGCGTGCTGCGCCTGCAAGACGCAGACACCTGGCAGTTGTTCGACCGCACCGGATTGGGATTCGCCATGAGCGCTAAGGAACTCTGGGGTTGGGCGGCGGTGCTTGCGGCGGTGCTCATGCTTATCGATGTGGCCTGGCGACGCATCGCCTTTGACGCACGCGATGCACGCGAACTTGCCGCGCGCGTCACGGGAGGCGCGGCTTCTGTTGGCACGGGTGGAGTGGACGCCCTACGGCGTGCGCGCTCGGGAGCTGGAACCACTCGCACCACGGACCCTGCGGTGGCCACCCGCAAGTTTGAGGTGACCAGTTCAGGGGTGGATGCCGTGCGCGACTTAGGTGTGCAGGGGAGCGCCAGCGCAGAGTCTCAGGGTTCCGCCCCCACGGATCCAACGGCAGAACAACAAGACGGGCTCTCTCGCCTTCGGGCGGCCCGTCGCCGAGCCCAAGAACGGACCGACGGTGACAAACCAGGCGGAGCGGCATCATGACGCGCTCGCCCAGTGGCGCTCTGCCCGCCGACATCGCGGCGCTTCCGCCCTTTGATCAGGGGATCGAAGATGCATCCGTGGCTCGGGATCGTTGCGCTGCGTTTCGCGAGGTTGCTGTTGCGTTGCGCGGAGAGATTGCCAATCGACTGGTGGGGCAGTCGCAGGTGGTTGAAGAGACGTTGTACAGCCTCTTTGCCGGTGGCCACGTGCTGCTGGAGGGAGTGCCCGGCCTAGGTAAGACCCTGCTCGTGAGAACTCTTGGCGATGCTCTGCACCTGAAGTTCGCGCGCATTCAATTCACCCCCGACCTCATGCCCGCAGACATCGTGGGCACGCAGATTCTGTTGGAAGATCAGCATGGACATCGCACCATGCAGTTCCGGCCCGGGCCGGTCTTTACGCAGATCTTGCTTGCCGACGAGATCAACCGTGCCACCCCCAAGAGTCAAAGCGCGCTGCTTGAAGCCATGCAGGAGCGCGCGGTCACGGTGGGTGGTTCGACGCACAAACTCGAAGCGCCTTTCTTGGTGCTGGCCACGCAGAATCCCATCGAGCAGGAGGGGACCTATCCACTCCCTGAGGCTCAGTTGGATCGCTTTCTGCTGAAGGTTGAAGTGCCTTCAGTGAAGCGCGAAGAGTTGAATGAAATCCTGCGCCGCACGACCATTCAGCGAGAGCCAGACGTGTCGCCGGTGCTCGATGGTCCACGGATTCTTCAGGCGCAGAAGCTGGCGCGTCGGATTGTGGTGGCGGACTCCGTGCAGGATTACATCATTCGATTGGTGCTGGCCACGCATCCGGGGGGTGCATACGCAGATCAGCACGCTGAACGCCAGATCAGCATCGGTGCCAGCCCTCGTGCGGCGCAGGCGATCATTAGTACTGCCAAAGTGCGTGCGCTTTTGGATGGCCGATTCCATGTGTCCATGGGGGACGTTGCAGCGGTGGCCTTGCCAGCCCTGCGGCATCGAGTGCTTCCGAGCTTCGAAGCTGAGGCGGATGGCTTGACCGTGGACAAGGTGATCGCAGGTCTGCTCAAGCGCTTGGCCCGCGAAGGCGCTCCCGAAGTTGCCCTTGAGGTGCCCGCGCCATGAGCCAGTTCTTTCTGCAGCAGCCCAAAGCCAAACGTCCGCAGAAAGTGGATGAACTGTTGGACGCCAATCTCATGGCGCGCATTGGTCAACTTGACTTGGTGAGCCGCAAGATCTTTGCGGGCAAGATCCAGGGGGAGCGGCGCAGCAAGCGGCGGGGGCAAAGCGTGGAGTTTGCAGACTTTCGCCAGTATGTGCATGGCGATGATCTGCGCTTTGTTGACTGGAACATCTACGGGCGTCTTGATCGCCTGTTTCTCAAGATCTTTCTTGAGGAGGAGGACCTCTCTCTGATGCTGGTGGTCGACACCAGCGCCAGCATGGACTGGGGCACTCCCAGCAAGTTTCTCTTTGCGCAGAAACTCGCCATGGCGCTGGGGTACATCGGGCTGGTGAATCACAATCGAGTGTCGCTCGCGGCGTTTGGCGAAAACACCGGCTTGCAAAAACTCTCCAACCTGCGCGGGCGCCGGCGCACCAGCGAGATGGGCAAATGGATGCTTAACTTGCAGCCAGGTGGCGCGGGCACCTTTGAGGAGAGCATGAAGGCGCTGGCCTTGTCTCGGCAGGGGCGTGGGGTCATGATTCTGGTGAGCGATTTTCTCTTTAAGGATGGCTACGAGAAGGGGCTGCGGTACATCACCGGCCGCGGATACGACGTCTGGTGCATTCAGACTCTTGCGCCGCAAGAAACTGATCCCGCCGCGCACGGTCTGGCTGGGGACTATCGCCTGGTGGACAGCGAGGACCGCGACGAGGCGGAGGTCACTGCCAGTCCCGCGCTAATTGAGCAGTATCGCGCCAACCTCGGCGCGTGGTGCGCCAATCTGCGCGACTTCTGCGTGCGGCGCTCGATCATGCATCTTGTGGTTGAGACTTCAACCGAAGTTGATGTGTTGGTATTGGAGTACTTGCGCAAGCGAGGGCTCTTGCGTTGACGCTGGCGCTCATGGGCATCACGTGGCTCACACCGCTCACGGGCATCGTGCTGGCAAGCGCCCTGGTGCCGTTGCTGGTGGCGCTCTACATCTTAAAGCTGCGCCGCAAGGCTGCCGCCGTTCCCAGCACCCTTTTGTGGAAGCGCAGCGTTGAAGACCTGCGAGCCAATGCACCGTTTCAACGGCTGCGCCCCAATCTGTTGCTGCTGCTTCAGTTGCTGCTGCTGGCATTTGTGGCCTTTGCGCTGGCGCAGCCGCGCATGGACATCGGTGCAAGCGCCGGTGGTCGGACGGTGTTGCTCATTGACCGCTCCGCATCGATGGGTTCCACCGACCTTGAGAAGGGCAAGTCACGCCTAGACATCGCCAAGGAACAGGCGGTAAAGAGGGTGGAGGACCAGTTTGCCGGAGGGCTGTTTTCGTCCACTCCCGGCGAAGTCATGGTGGTCTCCTTTAGTGATGGCGCGGATGTGGTGCAGCCCTTTACGCGAAGCAAAGCAGACGTGCTGCGCGCCATTGATCGCATTGAACTCTCTGATGGTGGCAGCCGGATCGCGGACGCATTGGCACTCTCGCGTGCCTATACCACCATCACCAACCCCGATGACCCCAACGCCACGATGGCCGCTCCAGCCACGTTTGTGCTGTATTCCGATGGGCGCATTGAAGACCTAGGGGCTGAAGCGCTTCGCCCCGGAGAAGAACTCTCCTTTCATGTCATCGGTCGCGCCGACGCCACCAATCTTGGCATTGAAGGCATCGCAGCGGAGCGCTCGACTACCGAGCCGGGATTGATGCAAGTCTTTGTCACGCTGCGCAATGACGGCCCCGATCCAGTTGAAACAGACTTGCAGTTGGCGGTGGACGGCACCGTTCGCACGCTCACTCCTAAACCCATTGTGGTGAAGCCGGGCAGCAAGGATCCGCAGACTCAGAAGTGGAAGCCGGGCACGGAGCGCGTGACGTTCCCCCCAATCGTTCAGCCGCGTGCAGGTGCGGTGACGGTGGAACTTCTGCGAGTCGACTCGCTCATGGTGGACAACTTGGCAGACATTGCGGTGGCTGCACCGCGAAGGCTGAAAGTAGCCATGGTGGGTCCGCTGGACTTTGCCGTGCGCAACGTTGTGCAAGTGCTGCCCGCCGAGCGCGTTGACCAGTTGACACCTGAAGAGTTCGCAGAGCAAACCAAGGCCAAGGGAGCTACAGAGTTCGATGTCGTGGTGGCGCAGGCCGCATCGCTGCCCGATCCTTTGCCGCAAGGGCGCTACCTGATCTTTGGGCTCCCCGCCGGTGTTGAAGGACTCAATCCTTTCGGCGTGAAAGAACGATTGGACGTGTTGAGTATGCGCGGCGAGCATCCTGTGCTTCGCGCGGTAAACCTCAACGAGCTTTACATCGCCAAGGCGCAAGCATTTGCGCCTGCGTCTGATGTTGAAGCGCTCGTGGAGGCTCTTGGCACACCGCTCGTAGCGCTCGTGCGCAGGGGTCAGACGCAGGCCGTCATTGTGGGCTTTGATCCACTGGACTCCAACTGGCCCTTCCAGCGAGGATTCGTCACCTTCGTGGCCAATTCGGTGGAGTGGTTGGGTTCTATCGATCAAGCCGCGGTTCAGGAGGAGCACCGCCCCGGCCAAGCGCTGGTGGCGCGGTTGCCACCCACGGCGCGAGAGATCCGTATGCGACCGCCCACGGGCGCAGAGGTGGAGATTGCGCCTCGCGACGGGGTGGTGAGTTTTGGGCCGGTGGAGCGCGCGGGCATTTACACGCTCACTTGGAAGGACGCGCAGGGAGAAGGCAGGCGTTCATTTGCCGTGAATCCAGCCCCCGGGGAGGGCTACATTGCCGCCGCGGAGAGCATCTCGCTGGGAACCCAAAAGGTGACCGGCCAAAAGGGTACAGGCAACATCCTGAGCGACCTTTGGCCCTACGCGCTGGCTGCGGCCATCGCGCTCTTGGCTTTGGAATGGTGGGTGTATCACCGCAAGCATTGGCTGCGCCGAACGGCCGCGCCGGTGAAGGCGGCTCCTATCATTCGCGCCTAAGGAGAATTCATTGACCACGGATCGCATCGCACAGTTTGAGAAGATGGCGTCGGCGGACCCCACCAACGAGATGGCGCACTTCAGTTTGGGCAAGGCCTATCTGGATGCGGGGCGTCACGCAGAAGCTGCGCGCAGCCTGGAGCGATGCATTGAGCTGGCGCCAGATATGAGCAAGGCGTTCCAACTCTGCGGGCAGGCCATGGTGGGTGCCGGTTGGTCGGACAAGGCCGTTGAAGTGCTCAACAAGGGTTATGAAACTGCCGCGCGCAAGGGTGACCTGATGCCCAAGAATGCCATCGCCGATGTGTTGCGCAGCATCGGGCGCGAACCTCCACGGCTAGCCAAGGAAGTGGACGAGGCCGCTGAGCGGCTGAAATCAAGCGGAGCTTTCATCTGCCAGCGCACGGGCCGCCCCGGGTCAAAGCTGGCCAAGCCGCCCATGAAGGGGCCGGTGGGCGAGTGGATCTATGAAAACATCAGTGCCGAAACATGGCGCGATTGGATCGGGCAGGGCACCAAGGTCATCAACGAATTGCGCTTGGACTTCAGCAACGACCGTGATCAAGCCACCTACGACCAACACATGCGAGAGTTTCTGGGGATTGATGCACAGGTGAAGTGACGCGGGCCGTTACTGCTTGCGTGCGCGTCGGCGACCGACCATCGCGCCCATGGCAAAGATCAGGGCGCCGGCCGGTGCAGGCACCACGCTCAGCGTAATGTCATCGATGGCGTAGTCATTGCCATCAGAAATGCCTGAGACATCCCAGATCTGAATGGTGACAGCTGTGGCGGAGCCTGTGTTGAACCCGAATGTGGTGTGCTCCCAGACTCCGGTGGAATCGGGCGCGCCAAAGTTGCCGCTGGCGAGGGTGGTATCGCCAATCACCACAAACTTAAGCGTGGCGGTAGCAAAGGCATACACGCTGGCAAACCAAGCTCCCAACTCGTAGTCGGTTCCGGCGGTGACCGACACGGTGGCGGACCAAGCCATGCCTCCGCCGCTTCCTGCGCCGCCATTCACCACCATGTATCGCCCATCCGCGTTCCCGCTGGTGTGGTCGTAGAAATCAAACCATGAAGGGTGCAGCGTGTCGAACGAAACAATGTTGTATGAACCCGCTTCAAACATCGTCGGACTTACAAAGTAGGAACTGGTTCCAGGTGCGATGGAGCCGTCCGTGAACGATGTCAGCACGGCGCCTGAGGCCGTGCCCGCGCAGATGCAAGTGATCGCTGTCGCAGCGAGGCGTGATGTCAGCAGTTTCATAGGGAACCTCCAGTCGGGGCGCGAGCGCGAATCCACCACGAGCGAGGCTCGGGCACGCAGCCAAAGGGTGTCCTCACCATACCTTGGAGGGCCCGAAGTCAGAGCAAACTTGCCTAGATTTCGCGCATCCCCCCCTCCAGCTCAGCCGTAACCCAGCCGTGAGAGGTCATCTTCGTCCAGCCCAAAGTGGTGACCCACTTCGTGCAAGAGGGTGATGCGGATCTCATGCACCACGGCATCTTGGCCCCCTTGTGCCACCCCCTCATCATCAATCCAAGGTGTCCAGCCGCCGGCCTCCTCAACAATCCCTTCGCGAAAGAGTGTCACAACGTCAGGCAACGAGGGCTGACTGACGCTGCGGTCGGTGAGCGGAACACCGCTGTGAAGTCCGCACAGGCCATCCTCCTCCGGGTCAATTCCCAGTTCGCGCAGAAGGGCAGGGCTGGGGTGATCTTCAACCACCACGGGCACTTCCTCGATCATGGCCCTGAGTTCCTGCGGCAGATCAGCAATCACTTGTTCAAGCAGTTGATCGAATCGATCGCGGTCAGAGCGTTTCATAGGTGCCTCACACAGACGCCGTGCCCACCAACTGTTGCACTGTTGCTGCACCCTGACGCTCCATCCAGCGCTCCAGACCCTGCGCAAGTTTTTGCGGCGTCCGCGGGTCAACAAAGAGCGCTGTGCCCACGCCCACTGCGCTGGCCCCCACCAGGATGAACTCCGCGGCGTCCTGCCAACTGAGGACACCGCCGAGCGCGATGATGGGGATCTTGGAGGGTGCCGCCACCGCTTGGCTCACCTGCCACACCATGCGTGTCACGATGGGGTGAATCCCCGGTCCGCTCAGCCCGCCGATGCCGCGCGAAAGACGGGACTTTCGCGTTTCGACGTCTAGCGATAGCGCCTGAAAGGTGTTGGAGATAGTCAGTCCGTCAACGCCGGAATCAACCGCCGCGCCGCAAAGCGCAACCACACCGGCGTTAGGAGTCATCTTGACGAAGAGCTTGGCTCGCGAGACCACGGCGCGAACCTCCTTCAGAAGCGCGCGCAGGGCTTTGGGGTCGTCGCCAAACTGCATGCCGGTATGGGTGTTGGGGCAGCTGACGTTAAGTTCAATGAGCGGCAGTTGAGTGCGTGTATCAAAGGCTGCGGCTACCGCCACAAAGTCTTCCACACTGTGCCCCGCCACGCTGCCGAACACCTTGCAGGGGGCGGAAGCCACCAGAGGAGCCTTCTCAGCCAGAAACTGCTCCAGCCCCACATTGGCCAGCCCGATGGCGTTCATCATTCCGCCAGTCACTCCAACGATGCGCCAAGGGTCGTTGCCCTCACGCGGCTCGCGCGTGATGCTCTTGGTGGTCACAGCTCCCAGGCGGTCCAGCGAAAGGGCATCCGCCAGCTCCAGCACATAGCCGCACGTTCCGGAAGCTGCCACGATGGGAGTGGCCATTGAAATGCCAGCAAGATGAGTCTGCAGGCGTGACATGCCGGGCAAGTGTACGGGGGGCTTTACGCGCCGGCCGCCGTTGCTTGGGCGTGATGCGCCGCCAGTTTGTTTCGGTCGCGCGCAAGGGCGGTGCGCTGCGCGGCGATCGCCGTTGCGTCACCATCGCGCGCGCCCTCCAATTGCTTGAGCACGCGTTCGCACTCGTCAAGCGCGGCGCGACTTTCGTCCAGGTCGCCAAGACGGAACCACGCGTCGCTCCACAGCCGCAGAAACGCGCTGCGATGAAGCAGGCACACGGTGTCTCCATGGCGTGCTTCGTCCAGCGCATTCAGGTGTGTGCGGAGATCCTCGCATCGTTCCAAACAGGCCGCTGCGGAACTGTCCAATTCGTCGGCTGCCAGTTCAAAGGCCAAGAGCACCACCCACTCCACAGCTTGCGCATGATCTGGCCCGCCTTGCGAGGCTCTGGCCCAACGCATGGCGGCCTCCCAGCAGCGCTGCCAAGTCTGGCGGCGAAGCGGGGCATCGTCCAACATTCGCGCGGCGTGCATCAGCGGACGCAGCAAGCCGGTTGTGACCGCAAGCCGGGCTAGGGGCTCAGTCTTGGAGTCGCCCGCGGCGGCCGCGAAGCTGCCAAGCACTGCCGCAGAGGCGCGCAACGCATCAAAGGCTGCGCGGGAGTTCGTGTTCTCGTGCCACGCGGCGGATTCAAGAACGCGGGCAAAGGCGAGATGCCTCGGCAAGTCCCGTGGCGATCGCGCGCATGCCGCGCGGAGTGTGCTCAGCGTTTGCCCCATGACCTGTTCGCAAATGCGTTCGCGCTTCAGCCGCCGCGCCACTGCAGCAGTGGCGACGGCCAGTTCCGCCAGGCGTGCGCACTCTGGCCCAGTGGTATGAGTGCGGTCCGCCTCCGAACGCGCATGCGCCCACGCGGTTCCCAATCGGTCCAATTGTTCGTTTGTGGCATCCCCGGGTCTCATGGATTGAACAACCTTCGGCGTCATAACAACCTTCCTTGGTCCTATCGCGTCTACTCGACCTGTCCTTGGGCCTGTTCCTTGGCCTTCTTGCCCTTCTTTGCCGGCTCTTCTGGGAGTGTGTCCATGTACAAGATTCGGCCGCACGAAATGCACGTGACTACATCGTCTTTGCGCGCAGAAACTCTGCTGAATGCGTCGCGCGGAAGTTCAGCATTGCAGCCACCGCAGGCAAACTCGCGGTGCCGCAGGCTCACCACCGTCACCTCAGCGAGCGCCTCGCCGTTGTTGTGCTCAGCGGCATCGTCAAATGCTGCGAGCGCGGGCTCAGTAAGCGCCTTGGCCGCGCGAGCGCGCTCAATCTCAAGTTCGCTTAGGCGGTCTCCCACAGCAGCCTTGGCTTCAGCGAGCGTGGCGGCTGCCAAGTCGCGCAGTTTGGTGCGATCCGCAAGTGGCTTTTCGCCCGCGGCCAACTGAGCTCTCACCTTGTCCACGTGTTCCAATTGGCCAAGGCTTCGCTCGGCTACGGCGTCCCGCTGTTCTTCGATATGTTTCAGTGCGTCACGGATTGCGTTGTATTGCTTGGTATTGCTGGTGGTGTTCAATTCACCGCGCAATTGCTCGATCCGAACTTGAAAGGACTTGTCCTCGAGGTCCAGATTGGCGGTGGTGGCAAGCAATTGCCTGAGCTGGCTCTCCTGCTCTTGGCGCTGTGCAGTCAACATATCCAGTTGCGACTGCTGGCGTCTGAGGTCCTGTTCGGCATTCTCCAGTCGCGTACGAATGCCTCGGACTTGGGCATCCACAAGATGAAGCGCACGAAGGCATTCAATCAGACTCATCAGGCATCGGCTCCGGGTGTGAAGGGCACACCAGAGTATCCGGAATCAGCTCCCTTCCGCCTGCATTGACAAAAAAGGCCGCATCTGCCGCGATTTCTACCGCCACTGGAGTAGCCAATAGACCACGGGGCCCGCCAGCAGGGGGCTGTCCAGCACATCCAACGCGCCGCCCATGCCGGGTAGGACGGATCCCGAATCCTTCATTCCCGCAGCTCGTTTGAGCAGACTTTCAATGAGATCCCCGCAGGGGCTCACCAGTCCCAGCACCGCACCCCCGATCGCTCCCAGCATGACGGGAACGTGATCGCGTTCATCCGCCAAGGAGTAACTCCAATGACTCAGCAGTGCGCCGACGACCGCGGCAGCCACCACGCCTCCAACAAGCCCCTCCCACGTCTTGCCGGGGCTGAGCCAGGGGATGAGTTTGTGTCGTCCGATTGCCATGCCTGTGAAGTACGCACCGCTATCGCTTGACTTCACGGTGAGCATGGCGCCTAGAAGCACCCACACCCCCACATGGTCGCGCACCATGAGCCACATTCCCAGCAGCAATCCCAGGTACGCAAAGCTGTAGAGAGTTCCCCCCGCGGCGGCCACCACGCCCTCTACCTTCCGATGGCGTGCATGAACGATGATTGAAACAAAGATCAGGGCCCACACCGCAGTGGCCATCAAAGCCCCGGCCTGCTGCGGGCTGGAAGCTCCTGGCACCAAGCGCAACAGGTACGCGCCAGTCATGGCCGCCGCGATGGTCAACCATGCTGGCGCGGTGATACCAATGCGCCGGAGCATGTTCGCCAACTCCGCACCCAGAATGGGGGCCACTCCCAGAATCACCACTGCAGACAGCACCAAGCCGCGAGCTCCGCCCGTGAACCAAGGCAGCGGACCCTGAGTGCTCCCCAAAAAGACACTCACGCGCTCATCCACCCACAGCAGGCCCAGCAGGCCCACAATGAGCAGGAAACCCGTCATCAGTCGTTCGCGAAGCACAGTTTAGTAGACCGCAACCTGTGGATCGATGTCCAAAGACCACAAGTGAATGCCACCTGCCATCGATCGCACGTCCTCAAAGCCAGCTTCGCGTAACGCGGCAGTCACTTGCAGGCTGCGCGAACCGTGATGGCAATGAACGATGATGGGTTGCCCCTCATGCTTGCGCAGTTCTGGCAAACGAGTGCTCAATTCGTGGAGCGGCACATGGATCGAATCCTCAATGCGCGCGATCTCGCGCTCGGGCACCGTCCGGCAATCGATAAGCACTAGATCTTCACCTTCTGCGCGGCGCCGGACAAACTCACGCGGAGTGATCTCCCAATCTGGGTTGAACGGGTAGCCCGGAGGAAGGCCATTGGGGTCGAGTGTTTGCATGGGTTAACGAAAGTTCACCGGCTGTGGCTCCGGGTTTGCCGCAGGGCCACATTGAAGTGCGAACGCGGGGTTGGGGCCGCCAAAGACAGAGCTCTGTACTTGGCCGCGGGGTTGGTTCACGGTGATTAACGGCCAGGTGCTTCTGTCCAGAGTGGAGGTGCCAACCTCTGGGTTGTCATGTACGGTGACAGGTGCAAGGTCCGGGATGGGGTCGTCACCAGCATGGACGATCGTGGTGGAAGAATTGAGGCAACCGCTCAAGAGCACCGCGCTTGCCACAAGAAGCGGCCGCCAGCCAGCCCGCGCTGCGTGTGCAGCGGCGGGGCAACGAACCCAAGCTGTGATCCGGTTACTCATTCTTCCTCCACAGCGTAACCCGCAGCGCGCAGGGCGGTGAAGATGGCGTCTTGGTCAAAGCCGCGCCGAGCCAGGCGTGCTGCCAGCGTGTGCATGCGTACGCCCGCGCGTCGCGCGGCTGCGGCTTCAGCGGCCAGCACCCTGGCGGGAACGCTGGGCGCCGCCTTTGCGGCGGCGCGCTCAGACTCTGCCTGCGATACCCCCTCTTCTTGCAACACGGCGGCGATGGCGTCCCTTGCCAGCGGTTTGCCTGCGGCCAAGCGCTCAGCGCGGTGCGCCGCAAAGGTGCGATCGTCTACCCAGCCCGATTCCACCAATTCGGCGATGGCCGCGCGAACTGCTGAGGCAGGGTGACCCTTGGACGTCAGGTGGGCTCCCAGAGCAGCGGTTGAAAGCGCGCTCCTACCCAATCGCTTCAGCGCGTGGTCGCGTGCGGCATCTTGGTCTGCCCGAGCTTGCACTTTTCGCTGCAGAGCGGCGGACCATGATTGCCCTACTTGGAGTTTGAACTCATCACAGCGGGGCCGACTCAGCGTGGCCACCGTCTTTCCGTTCACCAAAACCCGAACAATCATGGGATTGTTGGGAGCGGGTTCAAGAGCGTTGATCTTGAGTTGACGAGTGCTTGCCATGGCTAAAGGTCAGCTCCCAGTTCGTCTAAGAACCCTTCAATCTCGGCGTGACCGTGGCTATCCGACCGGCGCGTGGCCGCCGCCAGACCCGATCGCAGCGTCATCACCGCTTGCTCTCGCCGCCCGAGTTCCACCAAGGAACGCGCCTTGTGAAAATACGCGTAGGCACTATCCGGGTCCGCGGCGAGTGCGCGATCAAACCAATCCACAGCCGCCCGATGGTCCGACAATTTGGCGTGCTCTAGGGCCACGCCGTACAGGCAGAAAGCATCTAGGGGATCCTGTTCCACCAATGCCAAAAGTTTTTGCAAACGGTTGGTCGCGGCAGGGGCAGGATCAGGGGCGCTCATTCGCCTTGAGGGTATCCCCAGGTGCTACGCTCGGTGGCATGAGAGGAGCTTTCTCCGCCATTCTGCTACTGGCAGCGCTCTGCACCAGCGCGTGTATGCCCCAATACAAGGCTGAAGACCGCACCGATCGGCGGGAACGCGTGCTGCGCATTCAAGAGCACGTGGGTGGGTCGCACCACAGAACCATGGTGGCGGACGGTCGTTGGTACCAGTCGTTTAGCAATCAACTGCTGATCATCGATCCCGCCAATGGAACGACGTTGGGAAGCGTGGATGTTGTCCCCTTTGGTGAGGGCGGCTTTGTTTCAGACATCGCCGTGGATGGCAGCACCGTATGGGCGGTTTCAAATCAGACGCTGGTTGTGCCGATTGATGTTTCAGTTCCCAGCCGTCCCACATTGGGGGAGGCCATCACCGCCAAGCAATTGGGTATCGAACCCCGGCGAGTCTCGTTGGCTGGGGGCGAAGTGTGGGTGAGCGGCGAGGGCGGAGTGGTGCGCTTGCGTGACGGCAAGCGCTTCCTGACCGGTGAGGCTGTGGGCACCGTGGTGCAAACGGCCGCGGGCCCGGCCGCCAGCGTGCGCCGTCGAATCGTCATGATCGAAGATGGCCGATACCTGGGCGCGGCGACTGAACTCCATGCCTTGCCTCCGGGGTTTGGCCCCGATGGCGGGTACATGTTTGTTCTGCAGGGGGCCACTAGCGCACAAGTGGGGCTGATGACACCCTCCTTTGCAGAAACCACCTCCATCGCCATTCCCGGACAGATACGGCGAGCGCGGATTCTGGGGGACAAGCTCTTTCTGTTGAATGAAACAGAGTTGGAGCACTGGTCGCTCGAAGCGGGCAAGCTAGTCAAGCCCAGCATCATCAAACTTAAGGGGGCACGAGATGTCGACCTGATTTCGCCAAACATTTACGCGGTGGCAGGCACGTTTGGGCGCGCCATGTATCGACTTGAGCGCCAGGGCAACAAGGAAGGGGACACCTTCTTTAACGTACAGCGTGAGCCCGGACTGCTTGAACAAGCTGTCGCCACCAGAACGCGCATTGTGGCAGGCGGGCGCGAAGGATTCTGGCTCTGGCGATTGGGGCGCGAAGCTGAGTTGACCGATCGCACCACGGATATCACGTCCATGATGGACCGCTCGGTGGACGCCGCGTGGGGTTCGGCGTCAGTTGTCATCGACAAGAGCATTCCCGGAGGCCAAACCGGTACGTCAGTGGCCATCAAACACGATGGTGTCACCTCCATCTACACGCCTGATGGTGCCCCGCGAATCTCAATTCTTTCGTTGGTGGCCGGCGACTTGTGGATCGGCCATGAGCGCGGCTTGGATGTGCTGCGCAGGCAGATTCCGGGAGCTCCGCCAGGAACCGCCGCACCGGTAGGGGAGATTGTGGGAGCGGAGTTCAGACCCCTGCACCAGTTTCGCTTTGAGGGACCGGTTCTCTTCATCTTCCCTGACCCAGTGAATGGCGGCGCTTCCGTGGTGAGCTTGCACGGCGGCTTTCTGCTCATTCGGCCAAAGCCCATCGGCGATGCGCCAGTGTTTGAAGGGCGTGGCACCATCAAGTAGCGGAGCGAGATTGTGAGTTTGCCTTTCGGAGCGTCCGGGGCGTCCGGGGCGTTCGGGCCGCCTTGGCAGTCTTCAATCTCTTGGCCTCAGAACAAAACTCTCGGCAGAGCGCATTGCTGCCGCAGATGTTTCCCCGGGCGCGGCAGACCGCTCGCCCGTGAAAGATCAGCAGGTGCGAGAGTTCACACCACGCATCCTGGGGAAACAACGCCATCAGATCCCGCTCGATCTTTTGCGGATCGCGGTGTTTGCTCAAACTCATTCGCCCCGCCAATCGTGACACGTGCGTGTCCACGACCACTCCCTCATTGATGTGAAAGCAGTTGCCCAGTACCACGTTGGCCGTCTTGCGTGCAACGCCGCGGAGCGCGGTGAGTTCGGCCATTGTGCGAGGAACCTGCCCCGCGTGAATGGAGGCCACCGCTCGCATGGCTTCAAAGACGGCGCGCGCTTTCATTCGCCAGAGTCCGATGGTGCGAATGAACGGCTGGATCTCTTCAGCGCTGGCGGCTGCGTACGCTGCAGGGGTTGGAAAGCGAGCAAAGAGTGCTGGTGTTGCTGCGTTCACGCTTTCGTCGGTGGCCTGAGCGCTAAGGATGGTGGCCACCAAGAGTTCATGCGGTTGCGACCAGTTCAGTCTGCACTGGGCGTTGGGATACGCCAGCCGTAGCTCCCTCAAGATTCGGAGTGCGCGCGCGCGCTGGGCGGCAGTCTTGGCCGGAAGCGCCCTCATGCTGGGAGGATGTTGCGCGACGCGGGGGGAACCGAAGCCACGCCAGCCATCGCCATCGCAGCCAGCAGCGTTGCCACTTGCATGCTGGACAAACGTTCTGCAACTCGATGGGCGTCGTCAAACCTTGCCTTGGCGGGCAGGGCGGCCGCGCGGTCCAGATCAACCACGGCCTGCCAATACTGAGCAAGGTCGGCGCGCATTCCGTTGGATTGCACAAGCCGCGCTCCTAGGAGCAGCGCGGCCACGGCGATCAACGCCACCATGACGGTTGAGCTCCACGGTGGGCCAGCCATGCCCTTTAGCCTCCATAGCCTGAACCCGCTTGAAACCACCATGGCGGCCGCCACCATCTGAATCCAGTCCGTGATCTCAAAGAGAGGCTGCAAGGCTCGCCCCGCCACGAAACGGCCCGCTTCTGCGGAATCCTGCGCAAAATAGGGCTGAAGCGCCGGAAGAGTGATCTCCATGCGCGGCACAGTCATGAACACGGATGCCGCGGCGGCACCCGGCGCCACGGCTGCGGCGAACCACAGCATGAGACCGATGAGAAGAAATGCTGCAGTGATGCGCATGCAATGATTCTAGAGGGTGCTCCCCGCGCAGGCGTGCGGCTACTACGCTTGGGTGGTGAAGACACAGGAACAAGTGGCAGTCACGCTCGCGCCTCTGGGCTTGGTGCAAGAGAGTTTGGAGTGGGTGAGTGCATCCGGCATTCGAGGAGTGCAGTTAAGCGCCACCCAGGCGGGCATGCGTCCGCGCGATCTGGATGCCAGCGCACGTCGCGATCTACGCGCCACCCTTCGACAACTTGAGCTGCACTGCTCAGGTATCGACTTGTGGATTCCTGTAGAGGACTGGTTGGAGGGGGCCACCATGGAGCGGGCCGTGGATGCGTTCAGGAACGCGTGCCGCATGGCGGAGGAATTGCATCGCGCGCCGCTCAGCGTGCTGGTGCCCGGTCCACAGAAGGAAAGCGGCAGGCAAGCGCGGTGCGCAGAAGTGGTGGCCACCATGGTTCAGACCGCCAATGTGCATGGCGTGCAACTTGCCAATCTTGCATGGAGCACGGGAGATGAACGATGCAAGGCGCCTTTCCCACCCATGGGCGCGTGCATCGATCCTGCGGCAATTCTGGCAAGTGGCCGGCGACCCTTTCCAGTGATCACCGGTGCGGCTGGCTCCATCGCGGCGGCACGCATCGTCGATCTTCTTCGCACGGGGCAGCGGGGGCCGCTCAACCATGAAGATGGTCAACTGGATGTCACTGAGTATCGAGTTGCACTTGAGTCCGCGGGTTGCCCCGGACTTCCAGTCATCGACGCGCGCCATTGGAATGACCCGCGCCCGGGGGTGCTGCAGACTCTGGCAGCATGGAGGGGCGTGTTCCCCAGTCTCAGGTGAACGCGTACACTTGGCGCCATGGCCCGGCGCGGAGCCCCGTCAATCTACGAATTGCTCAAGCGAACCACGCTCTCGGGGGGTTCTGCGCCCACGGGTCCTGCTGGCAATCCCGTCGGTTCCGGTACGCCAGTTCAGACCGGCGGTCCACCATCCCCCAAGGTTGGGCGGGCGCCACTCAATCTGAGTACATCCGCGAGTTCGAGCGCCACCAAGCTGGAGATTCCCGTCCTTTGGATGGTGGTGGCTGTGGTTGCGATTGTGGTGGCCATTGTCATCGCCTACAACGTCGGGCTCCGCGGAAACGGTGACCCGGCAGCGATTGGGCCAAGCGGAGATGTGGCCCCCAAGCCGGTGGTGCCAGCCACCGGCGGCAACCAAGCAGCTTCGGGTGCTCAAGGAAACCAAGGAAGTGGCGGGAGACCAACCACGGTCCCTCCGCTCGCCGCAACCGATAACACCGGCGATCCTCGGCAAAAGGGGTTCAAATACTTCGTGTTGGCCCACCCTTCCACCGAGCGAGCCCCCGCCATGGTGGAGTTCTGCAGGACCAATGGACTTGATGCGTACCTCGTTCCCGACGATAATGCCATGCTTCGAAAGATCGTCGTCCTGCCTGGCTACAGGGACTCGTCGGAAAAAAGTTCCGAGCCCATCCGCAAGCTTGAGGCAGAGATCCGTCGCGTTGGCGAGAAGTGGAAAAACGCTGCTCGCGGCAACAAGGATTTCAGTGACGCCTATCCCGAGATGTTTCGCTGACACTGGTCAGCGTCTTTGCAGCATTCATTCAACCGCAGTTCAAGGAACACCATGAGCCTCCACCGCAGCCTTAAGACCAAGTCCGGCGCCCTTAACCAGCACCGCAACGTGCTGACCCGCGCGGAGCGTATTGCTAGGCTCACGGCGGAAGAACGCTTTGATGTCACCAAGAACACAGCGCTTGGAATTGTGAAGGTTCGGTCCATCAAGGCATCTGCAGGCAAGAAGCCCAAGAAGGCCGAAGAGGGAGCCGAAGGTGCTGCAGCTCCTGCGGGTGGAGCCAAGGCTGCCGCTCCAGGCGCCAAGGCCGCTGCCGGTGCGGCAAAGCCGGCAGCCAAGCCTGCCGCCAAGAAGTAACGCACGTTGAACTGTTGAACGCGGCGTAGGATTGCCGCATGACCGCAGTTTCTCCAGCAGGCGGCCGTGATGGCCGCGTTGCTCAGTCGTCGCTCAGCGCACTTATTTCTCAGCGCGTCCGCAGCATGGATGCGTCGGGTATCCGCAAGGTCTTTGATCTGGCCGCCGGCCTCAAGGACCCCATCAATCTCTCCATTGGCCAGCCGGACTTTCCTGTTCCTGCGGCCATGAAGGAAGCGATGATCCGCGCGGTGGCTGAGGATCGCAATGGATACACGGTCACGCAAGGGATTCCCGATTTGCTTGGCGCCATTCGCGCGCACCTCCAGGCAGATGTGGGTTGGACGCTGCCCAGCGCCTCGCACTCGGCCATCGTGACCAGCGGAACAAGCGGTGGGCTTTTGCTGGCGTGCATGGCGCTGATGGATGCCGGTGATGAAGCCATCATGCCTGATCCCTATTTTGTGATGTATCCCCAGTTGGGCAAGCTCACGGGTGGCACCATGGTGGCATGCGACACCTACCCCGACTTTCGCATGACCGCGGAGCGAATCGAACGTTGCATCACTCCACGAACCAAGTTGGTCATTGTGAACAGCCCCAGCAATCCCTGCGGAGTTGTGCTCACGGGTGCTGAGATGCGAGACATCGTTGCGCTCTGCCGCGCGCGAAACATCTTCTTGATTTCTGATGAGATCTACGACTCATTCTGTTACAGCGACTGCACGGAAGAGGGTCTCTGCCCAAGCCCCGCGCGCTACACAAATGACTGTCTGCTGATTCGAGGATTTGGCAAGACTTATGGCTGCACCGGCTGGCGGTTGGGTTTTGCGGCCGGGCCCAGTTGCCTCGTGCAAGAGATGGCCAAGATTCAGCAGTACACCTTTGTGTGCGCACCCAGTGCCGCGCAGTGGGGGGCGGTGCCCGCGTTTCAGCAGGATCTTTCCCCGTTCGTGAGGGATTATGCCGCTCGAAGGCAGATGGTTGTTGACACCTTTCAGGGCATCACCAGCGTGCCCCGACCTGGAGGTGCGTTCTACGCGTTCATTGAAGTACCGCCCGCACTCCGGATGACTGCCTGCCAGTTTGTGGAGCTTGCCATTTCCAAACGCGTTCTGGTGATACCCGGCAATGTCTTCAGCCGTCGCGACACTCACTTCCGCCTGAGTTTTTCAGCGCCGCCAGAGCGCTTGGCCGAAGGCTTGCAGATTCTTCGCGGCCTGATGACTCGCTGATATCAGCGGCGCCAACTGCCGACCGCACCGAGCCAAAAGCACCGCGGGCTCCACCATTGAGATGGAGCCCGCAGTTCCTTCTTTCATGAGACGAAGTCTTAGTTGCCAGAAACCTTCTTCTTGGGCATGTCTGGCGGGGCTTCCTTGGACGCCTTCAAGCCCTCGGAAACGGCTGACTCGGGCGGAGCCACTTTGCCAACCACGCGGTCTTCCGGTGGCTTTGGCTGAACCTTGGTGACGCTCGTGCCGCTGTCGCTGCAAGCGGTCAGGAGGGAGCCAGCGATGGCGATGCATGCGCCGGCGATCAGTTGCTTCTTCATAGAGTCCTCTGGAAAGTCGTGCGATGAGCAGTCCCTACTCAGGCTGCTGGAAACCGTTACGCGCAGTGTCCGTGCAAGGTTCGACCGCGTCAAGAGAACAACTCCGCCAGATCGGTTTAGGGTCTGGCGGAGCGGAGGGGAGAAAGATGCCTGAGCCGGGAGAAACCCACCTGCGCGCACCTGTTATCGGTGCAAAGGCAACCTCAACTTTAGGGAGACTATGAAGCCTGAAAGGGCAGCACTGGCCCATGAACTGCAACTGTGCATGCCTCAAGCACTTGCGCGGCGCACCGGGATGATCCGTACTGCGCGGCCATTCGCAGCGCCCCCTCTGCCCCTACCGCACTGGACGCAGAAGGGTCCAGCAGAGCCTTGGTGAGCAGGCGAGTCCACTCGGCCGGATTCCGGTCCTGGGCCACGAATGCAGTGACCCCGTCAATTAAGTAGTGAGACTGGGCATCTTCCATGGCCACCACGGTTCGGCCCGCTGCCATGGACTCAAGCAGCAAGCTTCTGGTTCCGCGGACGGGTTCAGGAACCACCATCACGCTGCACGCCAGTGCGATCGGTCGTATCTGCTCTAGGCGCTGAACACCATTGAGCACGTGCTGAATTTTGTACTCGCGCGCCAGAGCCCAAAGCTTGGCGTCATGCCCGGGGGGAAACTCAATCGCCACTTGCAGGTCGGGGAGCGCCGGGGCAACATCGGCCAATGCTGCAAAGACCGCACGGTAGGCGCCGACATCGCGTGCGCTACCAGCGATGGCCACGGATTGGGCCGCCGCCGGAGTGGGTGCGCTGGGTATGGCAACTCCCAGCGGCATCATTCGCACTAATTCTTCTGGGATCCATCGCGAGGCGCGTGCCACCAAGGGCGCTGTGGATACACCCACGGCATCGATGAGCCGCACATGTTTTCGCAGCGGCGTGCGCACTAACTCATCTTCAGTGGCCACCATCGACACCAGGACCGCCTCGAGATCCTCGGCAAGGTCGGCAGCAGCGGAGAGGGCTCGCGCGCCAAACGCCACAAATGCATCTGGGCGCTGCTCCTCCATGGCAGATGAGAGAGCGCCCAATCTGGCCCGACGGAAGAGCGGCGAGCCGTCAAAGTCCAGCGTCTGAACGGGGATCAATCGTGCGGTGGGCGTCACCACCCCGGTGGGGGGCACAATCCGCGTGATCTTTGCTCCTTCCGCCGCCATGGCCACGGCCAGGCGTTCAAGCGCAGCACCATCAAAGGTCATCCGTTCAGGATCTATGACGAGGGCGATGTGCATCGCACGCCCTCCAACGGCTGAAAAGCTTCCGCCATGAGTCTGGGGATTCTCACGGGGCGGCGCGTGGCTAAGTCCACCCAGGCCCAAAGGGTGGAGGCGGTGCAAACCGGTGCGTTGTCCGCCGCGCGCACGATGTGCGTATCGCGCCAACTGGTGGATCGGCCCATGGTCCTCACCCAGGTAAACACATGCAACGGTTGGCCCGGAAAAGCTTCGCCGCGATAGTCCACCTCATGACGCGCCACGAACCACATGTGGCCACTTGCAACCATCGTTGCCCGCGTGAAGCCAAGGGAATCTGCATGCAACTCCGCGGCACAATCAAGCCAGCGCACATACTCAACGTTGTTGATGTGCGGCACCTGGCGGCTCACTCCGCGGCTGCCCGGTAGGAGTAACAACGCGAATGGGTGTGAGTGCGCGGCGCCCGGCAGAGTGAGATCCGCACGAGGGGTCCACTGGTGTTCGTCTGGCGTGCCCGTAGACCGTGTGGTGGTCATGGCTCACCAGCCGTGTGAGTGTTTCCTGGCTGAGCCTGGGGGTCGATCGATTTGAGATAGGTCCAACTGTAGATGCCGGTTTGGTGTCCGTCGCTGAACCTGATTCGAATGGCGTAGTTGCCTACCAGATCTGCGCCGAATGCAGAGAGTTGCTCCAGGCCGCCACTCGAACTGGGCAGCACCGTGAGCGGATTGCGGGCCATTTCCTGGCGCAACTCGCGCGCATCCGCAGAGGGTGACAAGCGGCGCAGCAGCGCCACAGGGTAGAAACTGATTGAACCATCGGACCACTCCACGGTGAGTCCGCGCGCCTTGTCTAGATCCACGTGCTTGGGCGGGGGAACGCTTTGGGCGCTCATGACTTCGATGGTACGTGCTGCGCTACTTTGCACGCCCTGGTGTGGCGACGCGACCTACCCGCGGGGGCTTTCTGTTTCCGTAGTAGCGCACGGCGTAGCGCCCCACGGCGCGCACCACCAATCGATTGAAAATCGCTCCCGCGGCGCCACCCGCCAAGCCCGCAACCGTGCCCGCCACGGGAATGCTCTTCACCATGGCGGTGGCCGTGCGCCGTGCAAGTGCTGCGGCGATGCGCTCAGTGAGCGTACGAATTGCGGCGCGGACTCCCAACTGCACCGCCGTACCAGCGCCGGTGCTGGCCACGCAGATCAAGACGTCGCGCGCGCGCTCACGGGATCGAATGTCGTGGCCGTGGACTGCGGCCACTGCAACCACCAAACGGCTCTGATAGACGATCATGGCCACCATCTCCGCAGCCGTTGCCACGCTGCCGGCGGCGATTCCCAGCCCGGGTACAGCCCACGCCAAACCGCTGGCCACCGCGGCCACACTCATGGCATTGGACGCATCCTTAATGAGCAGCTCGCTCAGCCTCGCGTCAGACATGCGCGGGTGCTTCTTGCGGAGCGCGGCGATCTCTCGCAGGATCTCCTCCTTGTCCAAGTCGTTCACAATGCACTCCACCAAGCCCTCCACATCGCGTGCGATGAGCAGAGTTAAGTAGCGCTGGCTGCGTGCTCGAAGCGGATCGGTGTTGGGGTGGACCGGGGGAACTCGGCGAACCTTGCTGGGCTTGAGCACCGGTGGCTTTGGGTCAGCGTCGATGCCAAAGAATCGCTGGAACTGCTTGATCGCTTTGTTCATGAAGGGTGGAGCGTAGTCAAGTGCTACCACGTGAGCACAACTTGAAACTGAAACACCACGCTGGTGTCAGCGGTGCCGTACATGGGATTCCAGATCACCTGAAGATCGGGCTGAAGTGTGAGCGTGGGTGTGATCGGGCAGGAGTAGGTGATTTCGATGCCGTACTCGTTTTGATGGACCGCTGGCGCGTTGGGCGCTTGGCTCCACACAAATCCAAGGGCGAGGTAATCGGATGCGTCCTTCTCCTTTCCGCCAAAGTTGGGCCCCACGAGGGCCAAACCGGTCGCGATCTGTGCGGCGGCGCCATTCACTAGCGTAATGTTCTCGCCGCCCACACCAAACCGTCCGAAGTACCCAAGATTTGATTCCTTGCCTAGGGACTGCTCAATGTTGAATGCGATTCCTGCGCCGGACTCACCCCGATATGTGCCAAAGAATGGCTGCGCTCGGTATGTGCCCGGCCCGAGACCAAACGTGTCCTCACTCACCAGACCGAGCTCCCAGATGTACGACCAGTTCTCTGTGCCAACCTGGTACCACGGCGGTCGGCCCGAAGGAAGATTGTTGGCTCCCGTCGCAAACATGAGATAGAACCAGTGGCAGGGCTGCCATTGAATCACCGCGCCTAGTGAGCCGAAGCTAAAGGGCAGAACCTGGCTGTTGACAAACGCCCAATTCATGAGCTGGGAGTACTGATTGTTTGCGTAGGAATTGGCGTCGATGTAAAGCGTGGGGTCGATCATTCCCGCTTGAACGATGAGCGAGCCGCTCAAGAAACTCTGCGACCATTGCAACTGACTGATGTATGCGCTGCTGGTGAGCCATCCGTAGTTGGGCCATGTCACAGAACCTGTGTTCTGGTGAGGGCTTTGGTCGCGCAGGTCAAACCCCAGACCCGCACCTGCGTTGGCTTCAAAGGCGATCCAGCCCGATGTGCCGCCGAGATCGGTTGAGTTGAACAGCACCCAGTTGCCGATGAGCTGCATGCTGTAAAAGTTCAGAACATTATTGCCGCGCGTCACATCACTCATCGCTGCAAATGTGTACGACTGATCCAATCGGTAGTTGATGCCAGCTTTGGCCAATTCAGTCTTCACCCACTGCGCGGCCTGGCTCATTGGGTCACTCTCGATCAGCGCCCCGGGATTCAAGCAGTTCGTCCCGTACATGTTCAGGTTAGAAAGGTAGGGGGCCAGAGTGGGTTCCTGCGCGGGGAACCACTCCCACGCCATCAAAGGGGGCGCGGCGGCCTCCGAGCCTTGCGCCAAGATGACGCTTGCCAGCATCGACGCGGTGAACATGTTTGCACACTATCAAACGAGAGGCTGTTGTGAGCGACTGTGGTGGGAGGCGGGGTCATATACTTTGACGCGTGAACCCTCACTCCCCTCTGGCGGTTCCTTCTGCCCGCAGTGGCGCGCCTGCCATCTACGCCTCTGACCGCCTACTCTCTCGCATTGCCAAGGTGGGCTCGCCGGTGTGCGTTGGGTTGGATCCGGTGGTTGAAAAACTGCCTCATGCACTGCGAAAGCGCATTGATGACCTGAATGATGATGCATTGGCCGCCACTCTGCTTCAGCAATTCTGCGTTGAGGCGCTTGATGCCTTGCGGGACATCGTGCCGGCGGTCAAGATTCAGGCTGCGTGCTTTGAGCGGCACGGGCCGGCAGGGGTGAAGGCGCTTGCACAGGTGCTGGCGGCCGCCGCCACGCACTTTGAGACGATCCTTGATTTTAAGCGCGGGGACATCGGTGTCTCGGCAGAGCACTATGCACACGGTGCGCGAACGGGTTTTGCAGCCGACTGGACCACCGTCAACACCTACCTGGGTGAGGAGGGGTTTGCGCCATTCGTGGCCAGCGACCCCAAGGGAAGGGGACACGGCGCCTTCGCCTTGGTGCGGACGTCCAATCCATCCGGCGATTCAGTGCAGGCTCTTCGCCTGGCCGATGGCCGAACCGTAAGCCTTGCGGTTGCTGACCTTGTGGCAGCAGCTGGGGCCACGCATGTCGGGCGTGGTGGGTACAGCGAGTTAGGAGCGGTGGTGGGTGCCACGAAGCGGCGAGACGCAGCAGAACTTCGCGCGCGAATGCCAAAGCAAATCCTGCTTGTTCCGGGCTATGGTGCTCAGGGCGGTGGTGTGGACGATGTGTTGCCGTGCTTCAATGCGGATGGCCGCGGGGCACTCATCACGGCGAGTCGCAGTGTCATTTATGCCTTTCAAGCACATGATGTTGAATGGGCGGCAGCCGTGGGGAGAGCGGCACGGGACTTGCATATGGAGATCTTGAATGGGCTGGGAGGCAAAACTCCCGAAGCACCCGATGAGTTTCCGGCAGACGGCAGAGGCCCGGGGGCATGAAGCCGGCTTTGACTGCGGGACTGCTCCTGGGCGCCATCGCGGTACTGGTGGCGGTACCAGTAGCAGCGCGCCGAGGTGAACCCCTTGTGCCCGAAAACGCTGCCGTCGTAGTGGTGATGTCGCCACATAACGAACAGATCAGACAGGAGTTCAGCAGGGGATTTGCCGCGTGGCATCAGGACAAGTACGGCGAGCCCGCCACGGTGATTTGGAACACGCCGGGCGGCACAAGCGAGATTCGCAAAATGCTGGTGGCCAGTTACACGGCAGCGCTCCGCGACGACGTGGCACCGGGGGGTGGGGCGGATGTGTTGTTTGGTGGCGGAAGTTATGAGTTTGGAGCGCTCTCCCAGCCCCTGGTGCTCAAGGTGGGCAATGAACGCAGATCCACCACGGTGCTCGAACCGCTCACGATGCCTGAGGAATGGCTGCATGCAACTTTTGGCGGCCCGGAGATTGCGGGGCGGCCGCTGTACCACCCGGAGGGGTACTGGTTCTGCGCCGCGCTAAGTTCGTTCGGCATCGTTTACAACAACGACGTGCTTCAGCGGCTGGGCGTGCCCGCGCCGACTGAATGGCGAGCCCTCGCCGATGCGCGCCTGCAGGGGTGGACCGCGCTTGTGAATCCTGCACAGAGCGGAAGCGTGGCCACGGCGTTTGAGACCATTTTGTTGCGGGAAGGGTGGACTGAGGGCTGGCAGATCGTGCGCCGCGCGGCAGCCAATGCGCGGTCGATTAGTGCCAGTGCGCCTAGGGCTCCCATCGAAGTTTCACAGGGCGAAGCTGCGGAGGCGCTCGCCATTGACTTCTACGGACGCTTTCAGCAGCAGGCGGTGAGCGATGGTGGATCACCCGGTCGTGTCGGGTACATCGATCCCGTAGGTCGCACAGCGGTGGACCCCGATCCCATCGCGCTTTTGCGTGGAGCACCCCATCGCATCACCGCAGAGCGGTTCATTCAGTATGTGCTGAGCCCAGAGGCGCAGAAGCTGTGGCAACTGCCTGCCGGCTCTGAGGGTGGACCCGAACAGTTTGAGTTGCGCCGACTTCCCGCCAACCGTCAGGTCTACGCCACGCACGGCGATCGCTTCATTGATCAAGTTGATCCGTGGACCTTGGCGCAACGCATTGAGAATCCAAATCCCAACGTTCGAGACTTTGTGTCCCCACTCTTTGTGGCCATGGCTCTGGACAACCGAGCGCTCCTTCGAAAGGCATGGGCCGCCATCGCAGACCACCCTGAGTATCCAACGAATGGAACGATTCTCACTGCAAATCAAGCCACCGATCCCACGCTTCGAGCCATGTTGCAGGCATTTGACGCACTACCCACGGTGCCCGGTCCTGGGGGAGCCACGTTTGACTTGAATGATGATTCCCAGTTGGCGAGTGTGCGCGCGGGCTGGCTGAAGGGGGGGTGGAAGGATGCTGGACTCTGGGACGTGGATGACGCTCCGGCAGAGGTGCTCAGACAACGGTTTGCCGATTTCTTCCGCGAGCAGTTTTCCTTGGTCATTCGTCTGAGCAAGGGAGTGGAGTGAGAGCGGCTGTCCTCAGCGTTGGGGACGAACTGGTGATCGGCACCACGCTGGACACCAACAGCCGCATGGTGTCGCGGGCCTTGCTTGACGTGGGCTTTACAACGGTGGAGCATCGAACGGTGCCCGATGACCTGCCATCGATCACCGCGGCCATGCGCCAACTGTGTGCGGCGGCTCACGTTCTCATCGTCACCGGAGGATTGGGCCCCACCGCTGATGACCTCACCCGAGATGCTCTCAACGCGCTCTTGGACTCTTCGGCAGAGATGGTGCAAGACCCCGATAGGCGCCGCGATCTGCAGAGATGGTTTGAAGACCGGGGAAGGGTGATGCCGGTGATCAATGAGCGGCAAGCAATGCGGCCAAAGTCCGCCTTAACCATTCACAATCCACATGGCACTGCTCCGGGATTGCGCGCGATGAGTGGTGGCACTCAGATCTACTGCCTACCCGGCCCACCGCGCGAAATGGAACCCATGCTTTACGCCTCAGTGCTGCCCGAACTCTCGCGAGCGGGGCATGTGCCGGTGGTGCGCATGTCGGTGCAGACGTTTGGTCTGGGTGAGTCGCAGGTGGCGGAACGGCTTGGTGCGCGGATGGACAGAGGGCGGCAACCTGCCGTGGGCACGACGGCTAGCCAATCCGTGGTGACGGTGCAAGTGGTGGCGCAGGGTGAGCTTTCCGACGAGCGCGCGCAAGCCGAAGCAGAGGAGTGCCAGCGCCTGTTAACACCCTATGCATTCGGCGGAACGGGTGAAACGCTAGCCAGCGCCTTGTTGACAGTGGCTGCGGCGCAGGGGGTGACCATCGCTGTGGCAGAAAGCTGCACCGCCGGATTGGTTGGCGCGGCCCTCGCCAGCGTGCCCGGAGCCAGCGCGAACTTTCTGGGAGGCTGGATTGCATACTCCAACGACCTCAAAGCCAGCGAGTTGGGGGTTGATTCCTCCATCATCCATGAGCACGGCGCCGTGAGTGTTGCATGTGCGCGAGCGATGGCGCTGGGTGCCTCCACCCGAGCCCATGCGATCCTGGGGATCTCGGTGACCGGAATCGCCGGCCCCGGTGGTGGCACTCCAACCAAGCCGGTTGGTACCGTGTGCATCGCTGTGCACTGCGCAGGACCAAAACCCACAAGTGCCGTTCGCCGATTCCATTTTCCCGGTGATCGGGAAACCGTTCGCGATCGAGCCGCCAAAGCGGCGTTGCAGATGGCGCGTTGGCAACTTCTCAAGGTCGATGCTCCCATGCTGTGGGAGGTGTCATGAGGGACGGGTCTGACACGCCCCCTGGAGACGTCGACGCGTTTGTGGCCATCGGCACCAACATGGGTGATCGCCAGTCGCATGTTCAGTTTGCGCTCAGTGCCCTTGACACGCTGCCCAGTTCGCGGGTGATCAAGAAGAGCGACGTCATTGAGACCGAGCCGCATGGCCCCCCCGAACAGGGAAAGTATCTCAACGCGGTGGTGCAGTTGCGCACTTCATTGGCCCCCGCCGTGCTGCTTGAGCACCTGTTGCGCATCGAACGTGAACGGGGCCGCAATCGATCGGTGGAAGTCAAGCTGGGGCCGCGAACTCTGGACCTTGACTTACTGCTCTACTCAGATTGGTGCATCAACGAACCGGGGTTGCACGTGCCACACCCGCGTATGTGCGAACGCCAGTTTGTCATGCAGCCGTTGGCACAGATCGCACCCGGCGCGGCAGCCGCCTTGCGAGCCAAGGCCCTACACTAATGGCGTGACGTTCACCAGACTTTCAGGAGTTTCCATGCGAATCCTGCCCCTTGTGGCTGTGTGCTGTCTCGCCCTCTCGCCGTTTGCGCACGGCGTAAGCCCTCAGGCCGCGTCCGATGCCCCGCCCCCCAACGCGCCGATGGATCCGCCCATGCCCCCGGGCATGCATGCCCCTTCGCACGGTTGGGGTGCAGCTGACTTGTCGCCGGAGGCCATCAAGAAGGCGGAGGAGTTCTTGCACGCTGCGCACAAGGTCTATTCC
This sequence comes from uncultured Isosphaeraceae bacterium, assembly GCA_964640485.1. Taxonomy (GTDB): domain Bacteria; phylum Planctomycetota; class Phycisphaerae; order Phycisphaerales; family SM1A02; genus CAZXGD01. The sequence continues at coordinate 60,125 of CAZXGD010000003.1, forward strand.
GCGGCCCCCGGCATTCGGGACGAGTCCACCATCAGCCTCATCATGAGCAATGGAAAGGATGGCACCACGCTCAAGTTGGCACTTGGCGCGGGGGACGATCTGCACGCTGTAACACGCGATCTTGAAATGATTGTGAAGGGCGACAAGCTCTACATGGTGCTCAGCAGGGTGCCGGGCAAGTACCTCACCTCGACCGTGAAGGGCAGTGTGGACGCCACGGCCAGTGAACTGGTGGGCGAGTTCTCTCTGGGTGCGCCAACCGTGGCGCTGCGAAGAATGGAACCCGGGCCGGATTACGGAGCCAAAGTGTTTGGTCTGGGCGCGCCCACATTGCAGGACCTCAAGATCGCAGGATCTCGGCTGAACGACAAGGGCAAACAAGAGATTCTGCTGAAAGGTGGTACCGGAGAAGTGCTCGCCGAAGCGGATCCCACCACGCATCTGTTCACGCGCAGTTTCATTCTGGTGCCGCGAGATCCCAGCAACCCGGAGCTGAAGTTGCCCATCGAAATGATCATGGATCCCAAGTTGCTTCCCGAACCTCCAGCCATTGCGTTCGATCCTGGGGATCGTGTGGCGTTCTTTAGCGGCGCGGAACTCTCCAAGGCGCTTGCAGTTGAAAAGCAGGAGGCCGACGCAGGCAAGCAAACGCCTGCGACCGCCAAGAAATCTGTGGCCATCGGCGCGGTCGCTCCATTGGCGGTGCTCGAAACATTGGATGGCAAGACTTTTGATCTGGCCAGCCTGAAGGGCAAGGTGGTGGTGCTGGACTTGTGGGCCACGTGGTGCGGGCCATGCATCCGCGGACTGCCGGTGCTGCAGTCATTTGCAGACGAAATGAAGAGCAATCCAGCAGTGGCCGTCTACGCGGTGAACTCGATCGAGCAGCCGCTTCCGCCAGGCATGAAGGACCCTCCCGAGTCATACCGAACGGGATTGCTTTCCAAAGTGAGCGCTTTCTGGGAGAAGAGTAAGTTCACCATGACAACGCTCGTGGATGTGAAGTCATCACTCTTCGAGCAATATGGCTTCGAGGGCATTCCGGCCACCATCATCATTGGTTCCGATGGCAAGTTGGTGAGTTCGCACACCGGGTTCAGCCCCAACATGCTTCAAACCCTGCGGGCGGAAGTGGCCAAGGCTCTGGCCGCTGCTCCTGCCGATGCTGCCACGTCCAACTGATGCACACCGCGAATCAGCATTGACTCACCTACCCGTCATCCAGCCTGCGGCGGTTGTGAGTGAGCGCGCCCGGCGGCAGATGGCGGAGGACTTGTTTGCGCTGGACATCCCTGATGTGCGTTTTGAACGGTCGGAACGCATGCTGTACTCCACGGATGCCAGCATGTATCAGGTTGAACCGATTGGTGTCGTGGTGCCGCGCACCCCCGGTCAGGCCGCCATGGTGGTGCGGTACTGTGCGGAACGGGGCATCGCAGTGCTTCCTCGCGGTGGCGGCACCAGCCTTAACGGCCAATGCGTGAATCAGGCGGTCGTGATCGACTTTAGTGAGCACTGCCGGGGAATCCACAGTGTGAATGTGGAACAGCGCACTTGCCGTGTGGAGCCGGGTGTGGTCAACGACCAGCTCAACACGCATGTGCTTCCTCTGGGGCTCATGTTTGGTCCCGACCCCGCCACCAGCAGCCACAACACCGTGGCGGGAATGATCGGCAACAACTCCAGCGGCGCGCATTCCATTCTCTATGGCCGCACGGTTGAAAATCTGGTGGCGCTTGATGTGGTGATGCCATCGGGAACCATGCATCACTTAGCCGAAGGGGCATGTGAACACGACTCTGTGCAACGGGGGATTGCAGAGCGGCTGCATGCCGTGTTGGAGCCGCTGCGCGCACAAGTGCGTGCGCGCTTTCCCAAGATTCTGCGGCATGTGGATGGCTACAACTTTGACATCTTTCTCAATCAGGTGGATGCCAGCACTCCCGGTACCTATGACCGCGTCAACCTTGCACATCTGGTGTGCGGCAGCGAGGGAACGCTCTGCACCATCGTGGGCGCGGATCTGAAGTTGGTGCCAGCGCCCAAGTTCAAGGGGTTGGCCATCATGGGCTTCGCCGGTGTCACAGAGGCGCTTGCAGAGCTCAACGTCATGTTGGGCACCAGCCCCGCAGCCATAGAACTGGTTGACGACATCATCATTGATCTCGCGCGGGAAAACCGCGAGTATCGGCAGTATGTGGAACTTATGCCCCGGGCTAAGCCGGGGCCCGACGGTGTGTCCGCGCCGTTGGGTGCCGTGATGTACGTGGAATACTTTGGGCAAACCGCTCAAGAAGTGGCGAGTGGTCTCAATCAGCTCAGAGAACGCCTGCCACATCAGCCCATGCAGCAGTACACGGATGCGCCGAGCATGGCTCAGGCATGGTTGCTTCGTAAGGCGGGAGAGCCGCTGCTGCATGGTGTTCCTGGGGCCCGCAAGCCAGTTGGGTTTGTTGAGGACACCGCCGTCGATCCCTCAAAGTTGCCCGCGTTTATCCATGAGTTCAAAGCGATCCTCGCGAGGTACGGCACGCGAGCCAGTTTCTATGCGCACGCCAGCGTGGGCTGCCTTCACATTCGCCCCATGCTGGATGTCCGCAGCGGCACCGGTCGTGAAGACTTGCTGCGGATTGGTGATGAAGTCACGGACTTGGTCGTGCGCTTTCACGGCGCATTGAGCGGGGAGCATGGAAGTGGGCGAAGTCGCACGGCGCTGCAGCGCAAGTACTTTGGCCCGGACATTTGCCGTGCGCTGCAGGCGTGCAAGCAGATCTGGGATCCACAAGGCATCATGAATCCCGGCATCAAGGTGGACGTGGACGACGCGCGCATGCCCGTGAAGGCGTTGCGTATTGATCCGCTGGGCAAGCCAATTCAGGTGAAGTCCACGCGCACGTTCTATAGATATGAAGAAGGGCACGGTGCCAGCGCAGGTGGCGGAGGCGAGAGTTCGAATGACCATGCTGGCTTTGCGCACGCGGTTGAGCTATGCAATGGCGCGGGAATGTGCCGCCGCACCACGGGGGGCACCATGTGCCCCAGCTACCGTGCCTTGCTTGACGAGCGGCATTCCACCCGGGGGCGCGGCAACCACCTTCGGCTGGCGATCACCGGGCAATTGGACGAGTCTGGAGCCGACAGGCCATCGTGGCAGGATCCGGCCGTGCATGAGACGTTGCGGCTTTGCCTGAGTTGCAAGGCGTGCAAGAGCGAGTGCCCCAGCAATGTGGACATCGCCAAACTCAAGGCGGAGTACCAGGCGCAGTCCTACGCGGACCGCGGCAGGGTTCCGCTGCAGGCCAAGCTGTTTGGGCACATTCGTGGGCCGCTGAAGCTGGCAGCACGAATGGCGCCGTTGGCCAACGCGCTGGGCAGAGCGCCTGCGGTGCGTACTGCGCTTGAATGGATTGCCGGCATTGACAGCAGGCGGTCTCTGCCGCCGGTCGGCCCGCGTTTGGATACGTGGTTTGAGCGGCGAAGTGCCAATGCCGGTGCGGGGCCCTCCGTCCTTCTGTTTGCGGATTGCTTTGCGCTAGCCAGCGAGCCGCACATCGGCAAGACGGCGGTGGAACTGCTGGAGGCGTTTGGGTACTCGGTGGTGTTGCCTCGCACAGGGTGCTGTGGGCGGTCGTTGATCTCAACTGGCCAACTTGCCACAGCCTTGCGTGAATGCACCAAGACATTCCTGCAACTTGAGCGCGCCATGGCTCAGAGTGGCGCGGTTGCACTGTTGGTGCTTGAGCCCAGTTGCCTTTCCGCCATCAAGGACGATTGGCTGGATCTCAAGTTGGGCGCCCCTGCGCGCCATGTGCGAGCGCTTGCGGAACGCTCCTATCTGGTTGAAGAGTTTTTAGAACGTCACTGGGACGCTCATCCTGTGCGCCCGCAGATTCCAGACCTACCACCAGAAACAGTGCTTCTGCACGGACATTGCCATCAAAAGGCACTGTGGGGCATGGAGAGTTCCGCCGCCATTCTGCGCCGCGTGCTGGGCGATGCGGTGAAGGTGTTGCCCACGGGTTGCTGTGGAATGGCTGGGAGTTTTGGGTTCACCACGGATCGATACGATTTGAGCATGAGAATTGGCGAGCAGATGCTTCTGCCCGCGGTGCGTTCGCAACCCGATGCGCATGTGTGCGCACCAGGCGCAAGTTGCCGCCATCAGATTCACGATGGGGCAGGGCGGACGGCGCTGCACCCCGTGGAGTTGCTGGGCAAGGTGCTGTTGTAGGATGCACGCCCATGGCCGACACTGGCACTGATCCCCTTGCACTAAGTTTGGATTCTGACGCATCCCAATTGGATGTTCGGGGATGCAAGGTGCTCATCGTCGATGACAACGCCCAGAATCTTGAATTGGTTCAGGCATATCTCGAGACGTTGCCACTTGAGATCCAAAGCGCCGCGGACGGCATGGCCGCCATGGCTGCGGTGGAAGCATTCAAGCCTGACTTGGTGCTGCTGGACGTCATGATGCCCAAGATGTCCGGGTTTGAGGTGTGCCAAAAGCTCAAGGGCAACCCCGCCACGCGCGACACGGTGGTGATCATGGTCACAGCGTTGAACGAAGTGGGGGATTATGAACGCGCCGTTGAAGCTGGCTGTGATGACTTCCTGCAGAAACCTGTGAACAAGCTGGAATTGCTCACGCGGGTGAAGAGCCTGTTGCGGGTGAGGCTGCTGAAAAAGATGCTGGAGAAGCTAAGGGGGGCTTAGCAGGAACCAGGTGGACCACCTTGGTTTGAAGTCCAACGGAGTGGTATGCCGATCATGCATGTTCAAGGGACGCTGGCGGAGCCGCGGCCACGTATGACCAATTCAGCCGCAGGACGTGGCTGGGATTGCGTGCTGGAGGTTTCCCGTGTCGCTCGCCCATTCTTCGCTCACCAAGTCTCAACTCGTTGATGCCATTCTTGAGATCAATGCCACCGCCAGTCGGGATTGGCTCATGGCCTTTGACTTTCATGCGCTTCGCGGATACTTCCTTCGCTTGCACCACGCGTTGGCGCCCAGGGGTACCTGTTGGGAGCGCACTGTTGCCGCTGATCAAGAGGGCAACGCCCACCGACCAGCCGCGTGACCGTGCAGGCACCTTCGCTTGATCATCTGCGCGCGCTGTTTCCAGCGCTCGCCCAGCCCATGGCGTTGCTTGAGAACGCCGGAGGCTCACAGGTGCCGCGCTGCGTGGCCGATGCCATCCGCGCGTACATGCTCGAGAGCTATGTGCAATTGGGCGCGGGCTACCCCATGTCCGACGTGGCCACGCGAACCGTGGACCAAGCTCACGCGCTAGTGTCCACCATTCTGAATGGCTCGGCAACGGGAACAGTCATCCTTGGGCCATCGTCCACGCAATTGTGCTGTCTCATCGCCGGACAACTGGCTGCGCGCATCAATCCCGGCGATGAGATTGTCCTCTCTGAAGCGGGGCATGAAGCCAACATCGGACCCTGGCTGCAGCTTGAGCGCCAAGGCGCGGTGATCCGGTGGTGGAGGGTGGATCGCACGTCCATGGACTGCACACTTGCAGGGCTCGACGAAGTGCTCTCCCCCCGCACTCGACTGGTGGCCTTTCCGCATGTCTCGAACTTGCTGGGCAGTATCACGGACGTCGCTGAAGTCACTCGACGCGCCCATGCGGTGGGGGCGCGCGTCTTTGTTGACGGCGTGGCCTACGCTCCACACCGCGTCATGGACGTGGCCGCGTGGAACGTTGACTGGTACGGCTACTCCACCTACAAGGTGTACGGACCGCACATGGGCGCGCTGTACGGGCGCCACGACGCTCTGGCCGAACTGACAGGTCCCAATCACTTCTTCATTCCCAAGGAGCAGTTGCCCTACAAGTTTCAACTTGGCGGCGCAAACCATGAGGGGTGCGCGGGTCTCTGCGCATTGCAGGAATACCTCACGGTTCTTGCCGGTCCGCCGGTGACACACGCGCCGGACCCATCTGCGCGGAACATCGTTGAGCGCGCCTTTACACGCATGACCCAACTCGAGCTGCCCCTTCAAGAACAGCTTGTGGGCGGCCTTGCGCGCCTGCCGGACATTCGCATGGTGGGCATCGCTCAAACAGGCGCCCATGATCGTGTGCCCACCGTGAGCTTCCTGCATGACCGGTACTCGCCGTCACAGGTGGTGCGGCATGTGCAAAGCCGGGGCGTGGCCATCAGACATGGCCACATGTACGCCTATCGCCTATGTCAGGCCCTTGGCATTGACACCGGTGAAGGGGTGATTCGTGCGAGCGCAGTGCACTACAACTCGCCGGCGGAAATAGGGCGACTGCTGGATGCGCTGGCTGAGCTCTAGGTGCGACACGCCCCCCACAGGCGAGCGCTGATTTCACCTATTGCTCCCTCTCTGCCTGGAGGTCAGGTAGCGCATGCCGAGTTCGTTCGACGGACGCTTCTGGCATAGCTGCAAGAACCGCATCAGCCCAGCGCTTTGAGATCTTGCTGCGGCTCACCACCAGAGCCAGATACTCCTGTCTGTCTTCCTCCCTTCGACTGGGGTCGTTTCGCGCAGCTCGCTCCGCGCTCTCCACGGCAAGGGCCTCCAGCCGCTGATTCACGCTGGCGCATTCTGCTTCGTATCCAGATCTGAGTTGAAGAACTGTGTCTGCAATGTCAGGGTGCTCGGGTGCGCGAACATCGACATCACTCAGCACCCGATCAAAGAACCCGTCGAGGCTGGTGGGATCCGGGTACAGGTCAGGAAACGCACGCTGTTTGACGAGCTTGGCAAAACTGCGGGACGCAGCGGGGGGCATGAGCTCTGTCAAGACCTGGGCCGTGCGTTCGTTGAGTAATCGAATGGCTCGTGCGGCATTGACGCTACGCCCTCGTGCTGCCTTGGTGTCTGCGACAAAGGCAGGGCGGTCGATGAGGTCCGCATTGAGCTTGGCGGAAGCCTCCGCGATCTTGGCCACTAAGCGAAGGTACGAGGCTCCATACTGCTTTACCAATGGAGTGAGTTGCAGGTCATATTCAGCAAGTGCTGCCCGGGTGGTGTCCCGCAGTTGAGTGTTCAGAAGGTCGGGTGGCAATGCCTCCACAACCCAGCGAAGATCCAGATTTGACCATTGCGAGCCGATCCGCCACTCCCGCGCGTAACGGCGAGCCGCCGCCTGTCGCATCGGTTCAAGGAGCGCACTGACATCTGCGGGTGTTCGCGCAGCACAATCCTCGCCGCCAAACGCTGTGATGCACTGGGCCACATCGTCAATAAAGTCCAACTCAACTTTCTCAAGCGACGCGCGAAGTTTCTCGGCGCGCGAATTCACCGCCGCCGCAGCACCCGAAAGCATGCTCGACCGCGATGAGTCAAACGATTGGGCCAATGCGCCCAAGTCGGCGCTTTGGCGTACATACTCGGGGGCCTGGGCATCCAGCACCGCGTTGTGTTGCAGCACCAGATTGTTGAACCGCTCATCCATGCATTGTTCGCAGGACTTGGGTATGCCCAGCGCTTGCATCCAACGCGCCACTCCATCCCGTCGCGGGGTGTCTGTAAACCGCATCAAGTTCATGAGCTGGCCGTCAATGCCGCGTGCGTAATGGTCCACGTTCAGCGGACGGTCCGCCCCCGATTTGGCGCTAGGTGGAGGCGTGTGCTGTGCGCCCAGCAGCAGGGCGCACCATGCCGCGGCAAAAGCAGAGAGGGCACACTTGCGTTGAAGCCAGCAGCGCACGAACAGAGCATACGCCGCGCACGCGCGCGCACCCTCCGTCAATCCAACTGGACGATCTTCATGGCGATCAGGTCCTGGACGTCAATGAGCCCCACGGGCTTGCCTTCCCCGTCCACCACAGGAATCTCGTCCAGCCGACGCTCGCGAACCAATTGAACAGCGTCGCGCACGAGGGAGTCCACAGGCAGCGCCGTCGGGCGTGCGGTCATGACGGCCTTCATCGGTTTGGTAAGAAGCCCAGCGCCGTCGGAGTTCAGGTGGCGCCGAAGGTCACCGTCCGTAAAGATGCCGGTCAGTCGGCCCTTGTCATCCACAACCACCAAGGCTCCGGCGCGGCGGCCTGACCCGGTCGTGCGCAGCGCTTCGCCCACCGGTTGATCCTCCGGCACCGTGGGCAGGTTCACGCCCACTTGGAAGCGCAAGACCTCGGTAACTTGCTTGAGCCCAGCGCCCAAACTGCCGCCGGGGTGACGCTTGTGAAAGTCATCGGCGGCAAAGTTGCGGCGGCGGGCCACGGCAAGCGCCAATGCGTCACCAACCGCCAGCATGGCTGTGGTGCTGGCGGTGGGGGCCAAGTTCAACGGACAGGCCTCCACCACATCGCCGATGGCCAAGTGCACGTCACACAAGCGGGCCAAATGGGAGTCGTGAGTGCAACTCACCCCCACTCTGGGCACGCCATCCGTGCGAAGAATGGCGGCCAAGTTCACCACTTCCTCCGTGCCGCCCGAGTAGCTCAGCAAGATGGCCACATCGCCAGTTCGTACCCGCCCAAGATCGCCATGCACCGCTTCGGCGGGGTGCAAGAAGTGCGCGGGTTGGCCCAAGCTGCTGAGCGTGGCGGCGGTCTTGGCGGCGATTAGACCGCTCTTACCCATGCCGCTTACAACCACGTGTCCGGTGCACGCGGTCAGTAGCCCCACCGCTCGCTGCCAAAGTTGGGCGTCGGGGCCGCATGCCCTGGCCGCCACCCGACGAACGGCCTCGGCCTCTGCATTCATGGCAAGCGCCAAAAACTCACCCTCTCCCCGAAGCGGGTCGCCACGTTCCGGAGCGGCGGCTTGGATTCCATGTGTTGGTGCAGGCTTTGGCATTGGCGCGGATTCTAGCCCGTTGGTGCATGTGGGCGTCAGAAGCCGCTGGCATTCGCGGTGCGTGCAGGTACATTGGCCGCGTGCCGCTGCAAGACGACTATCAGGTGCGATTGGACAGTTTTCAAGGTCCCCTTGATCTGCTCCTTTTTCTCATCCGCCGTGCGGAGGTTGAGATCACCGACATTCCGATTGCCAGCATCACGGATCAGTATTTTCTGTTTCTGAAGCAGTTGCAAGCGGACATTGACATTGATTTGGCGGGCGAGTTTTTGGTGATGGCCGCATCGCTGGTGGAGATCAAGAGCCGCACGCTCGCGCCTTCGGCCAAACGACAGGGGGATGGTGCCCATGAAGGCAGTCCTCTCGACGACACCGATCCCCGCTTTGAGTTGGTGCAACAGTTGCTGTCGTATCAAAAGTACCGCACGGCCGCAGATGACTTAGATCGCCTGAGGAACGAGTTCGCCCGCCGGTACCCCGTGGGTGGTCGAGGCGTGAGCGCGGAAGAGGAAGTGGAGCGCGAATACGACGCAGAAGACGTTCACTTGTTGGACCTGATCGATGCCTACGAGCGGATCATCGCGGGCATTGACCTCGCAAAGATTGGCGATCACACCGTTGCCTATGACGACACTCCGATCAGCCTTCACCAAGTTGACCTGGTGGATCGCCTCTCCACGGCTCCTTCCAAGCGTTTAACCCTGCAAGAGGTGTTCTCGGGCCGAACACGCGCCGAGGCCATCGGACTCTTTCTGGCCATGCTCGAACTGGCGCGGGAGCAACGAATATCGATTCGCCAGGACCGGATCAACGACGTTATTGAGATCGAGCTTGAGTTGGATGGGGGCAAAGCCGCCGCCAATGCAGCCCTGGGCGGCGATGTCCACGTGAAGAATTAGGCGGTGCGCCGTGGGCGCTTTGTAGAAGCCAAAGAGTTTCTAGCAATCTGACGTCGCGGGCGGGCGTTGCACGCTGTCGTTTCAGCATGCCATTCTCACAGACGTGAATCAGGAGTCGCGCCATGCCCGTCAATGTTCGTGCGTTGATTGCCGCTCTTTCTATCTCCGTGACCGCCGTGGCGTTGGCCGCGGATTGCACACAAACATCAACGGGACGGGTACCCCTTTCAGACTTGGGAACCGGGCTCTACCTAGGTCAGTTCCAAGGCGGCCTCTACCCAGACGGACTGAACTATCCTCCGCCCGCGCATCGCGCCTTGGCACGTTCTGCCGCAGTGTCCATTCAGCCGCGCCGGCCCGATGGATCATTCGGCGGCGATGGTCGAATCGTCATGCTCTCGATTGGCATGAGCAACACGACTCAGGAGTTCTGTAGCGGGGGCGGGCCTCCCTGTTCGCCAGCATCTTTTGTTGGCAAGGCATCAGCTGATTCCAGCGTCGACCATACGTGGCTCACGCTGGTGGATGGCGCAGCAGGGGGTCAGACCGCGGCCACGTGGGACTCTCCCGCTGATTCCAACTACAACCGTGTGCGCGATATGGAACTTGCGCCCTTGGGGCTCACCGAAGCGCAAGTACAGGTGGTGTGGATCAAGCTTGCCAATCCCAGCCCCACAGTGTCGCTGCCTTCGCCCTCTGCGGACGCGTACACGCTCTCAGGACAGTTGGCTGCAGTGGCGCGTTCCGTGGCGGTGCGATACCCCAACTGCAAGCTGGCGTTCATCTCCAGCCGCATCTATGCCGGTTACGCCAGCAGCGCGCTCAACCCCGAGCCGTATGCATACGAGAGTGGATTCAGCGTCAAGTGGGTGATCGGTGAGCAGATCGCGCAACAGCAGGGGGCGGCGCCTTCCGCATTGCACGGACCTCTCTTGGCAGGGGCGAACGCGCCAATTCTGCTTTGGGGTCCCTACCTTTGGGCGGATGGCCTGACTCCGCGTGGTGATGGCCTCATCTGGAATTGCGCTGACCTGCAGGCAGATGGCACCCATCCCTCCAGTTTGGGAGTTGCCAAGGCTTCCGATCTCTTGATGCAGTTCTTCCTTGACTCCGCATACTCACAGCCCTGGTTCTTAGCACTGAAGTCGGCGGATCTGAACGCAGATGGCGTGGTGGACGGAGCAGACCTCGGTTCGCTGCTGGCAGTGTGGGGCCTCTGCCCCCAAGGTTGTGCGGCGGATGTCAATTGGGACGGACGAGTGGATGGCGCAGATCTGGGAATCCTGATCGGTCAGTGGGGGTCGGTGGGAGGCTGAATGCCTCATGACCCCACGGGCACCGACTCGGCTGCGCATTCGTCGATGAAGGCTTGGCCAAACTCAGCGAGCTTTTTGTCCCCCACGCCCTTGATGGTTCTGAACGCTTGAAGCGTGCGCGGCTTTGCCGCCGCAATCTCCCGAAGCGTGGCGTCGCTGAAGACAACATAGGGGGGGATTCTGCGTTCTGCCGCCAGCTGCCTACGCAGAGCGCGCAGGCGATCAAAGAGCGCCGGATCCACTTGATGCAATCCCATCACGCCGCTTGCGGCCGTGGCATGCTTGCGCCCTCGCCCTTTGGGTGGAAGGCGCAATTGCACCGGCACGGAGCCTGAGAGTGCCTCCCGCCCGGCGGCGGTGAGCACCATCACCGGTTGTTCTCCTTGGGTGCGTTCAAGCAGCCCCAGTTCAACAAGTTGAAAGACGTAGTTTGTCAGGGCTCCTCGGTCTTCATGCTTGAGCAGGCCGTAGGTGGGCAGTTGGGCGTGACCTCGCCGCCGCACCTCCTCGGTGTCTGCACCGCGCACGATGTCGGCGATGTATCCCGCGCCGTAACGTTGCCCGGTTCGCACTACGGCGCTCAGCAGTTTTCGCGCCAGCGTGGTGGAATCGGGGGCCGTGCGAATCTCCCCAAGACAGACATCGCACGCGCCGCACGCGGGCTTGGAGTAGCGCTGGCCAAAGTGCTCGACGATCCAGCGGTGACGGCAGATGGCGGAGCCCGCGAATCTGGCCATGGCCTCAAGCTGCGCGTTGGCATCCTGCGTACCACCCTCACTCAGAGATCGCCACTTCACCACATCCGAATAGCTGTAGAAGAGCACGCATTCACTTTCAAGGTCATCGCGCCCAGCGCGGCCAGTCTCTTGTTGGTAGTGCTCCACGGACTTGGGCATCGCCATGTGCACAACGCAACGCACGTTGGACCTGTCAATGCCCATTCCAAAGGCAACGGTGGCCACCACCACATCGAGTTCCTCGGCGGTAAATGCCTCCTGCACCCTCTGCCGCTCCTCAGACTGAAGGCCCGCGTGATAACACGCCGCGCTAAACCGGTGTTCCTTCAGGAACTCTGCCAGCGACTCGGTCTCCTTTCGACTGATGCAGTACACGATGACAGCCTGATTGCGATGTCGGCCCAGCACCTGAAGCAGTTGGTCGCGCCCACCCATGCGTGGCTCGATGCGGTAGATGAGATTGGGGCGATCAAAACTGCCCACGAGCACCAGCGGATCAATCAGGGCCAATTGCTCCACGATGTCCCGTTGCACTCTGGGGGTGGCTGTGGCGGTGCAGGCGTGGATGCTGATTCCTGGGAGCAGCGCGCGCAGGTGTTGCAATTGGCGGTACTCCGGTCGGAAGTCGTGCCCCCATTGGCTAATGCAGTGCGCCTCATCAATGGCTACCGCACGAACACCCACGCTGCCCAACCAGATGTCAAAGCCGGGGGCGAGCAGGCGCTCTGGGCTCACAAACAGTAGACGCACCTGCCCCTGGCGAATGGCCCGCCGCGCCGCCTCTTTTTCAACCGCGTCCATGCCCGAATGCAACGCCGCCGCGGGGTACCCCGAAGCCTTCAACCCGTCGACTTGATCCTTCATCAATGCAATCAGCGGGCTGACGCACACATCAATTCGCGTGTCTCCTGATCGTGCGGCGGCAAGCGGGGGCACTTGATAGCACAGGCTCTTTCCTCCGCCGGTGGGCATGACCACCAAACTGTCCCGGCCCGCGACGCCTGCAGAAATGGCCTCTGCCTGAAGCGGCCGCAGGGATTCAAACCCCCAAATGCGCCGAATGTCAGCAGCGATGTCTAGGTCGTGATGCGAGTCCGTTCGCATGCGCCCAGTGTAGGGGCGCCTGGAGGGGGCACTCACATAGCCTGCGCTAAAAGTTGTACTACTTTCTCCTGCAATTCCTTGGCCTTGCCAACGGCGTTTGCTTCAGTGAGATCGTTGCACATGACGCTAAAGGTAAAGCGCGGCGTCTGGCCCACCGCACCCACATATCCGCTCAGACAACTGACGCCACTGATGTATCCCGTCTTGCAGGGTGCGAATACCTTGGTGGTGTCCAATCCCTTGAAGCGCTTGGCCACCGTGCCGGTTTCCCCCGCAACAGCCAAGCTCTCGATGAATGCATCGCGCAGTTTGGGATCGGCGGCCACGGATTGCATCCACGCGGTGATCAAATTGGCGGCCACGCGGTTCTGTCTGGAGAGGCCGCTGCCATCGCTCACGGTAAGGCCACGCGCAGCGGTGCCGGCGCCCAGACGTTCGTCCACAGCCTGCGCGATGGCGCTGCCGCCGTTGGTCCAACTTCCGGGCGCACCACCTGCACGTGCGTAGCCCACGCGCTTCAGCAGGCTTTCGGCGTACATGTTTTGGCTGTCAGTGTTGCAGCGCACAATGACGGACTTGAGTGGAGTTTGAATCACTGGCCCCAAGGTTTGACCGGTTGGTGCACCTTCAGTGGGCAGGGCCGTACGCGCCTGCTCCACCGGCACACCTGCCGCACGCAACCGCTCGGCAAGCAGCCGCGCAAAGAATGAAGGCATGTTGTCAACACATACCGCGATTGGTTCCGCCGGCTGTGACTTGAGATTGCCGTTGAGGGTGTAGACGGCGGGATCCTCCGTTCGCCCTACCCAAACCGTTTGCTCGGCCTTTTTTCCATTCGATGCGGTGCTGCGATTGGTGACCCTGATCCATGGCGCGCTTGGAGACCACCGTTCGATGAGCCCCTGACCCTTGTTCTCCGTGAGAAAGGCCTGCAAGAGATTGGCGTGAAAGTTCAATCCGCTCACCTGCGCGCAATAGGCATTGCCAAGTTGGTTCTCTGGCCAGGCGGGGTGCACAAACTGCCGGTCAAAAACTCTGTCGTCCACCACCAGCTCTCGCACATTCGTAACACCCGCGCTGCGCACTGCGGTCACCCAACGATCCAGCAATCCGTCCACGGTCATGCCCGCGTGCACATTGCCTTGCGAATCCTTAAAGACCATGTGTGCAAGCAGGGCAGGATCGCCAAAGGATGGATCGCCATCGCCCACCACAATCAGGCGGTCGCCATCGCGAAGCAGGCGAGTGCGGAACATGAAGTCTGCGCCCAGCGCATGGAGAGCCGCGCCGGTCGTGATGACCTTCATGTTGCTGGCGGGCAGCAGCGGCTTCTGGCCGGAGACATCCACAAGTACTTGCCCCGTGTGCGAATCGCGGATACTCACGGCGATCTCAGCCTTCTTGAGCCCAGTGGCGGCGATGGCCTGCTTTACTGAGGCGGAGAGTTCCGCGCTCAGCGCTCCCGCAGCAGCGACCGTGGGGGCTTCAGCCGACGCGAGGGGGGGAACGCAAAGCAGAAGCGCGGTGAGAACGGTGGCCGTAGCGCCGAACATGTTTCGTGCGATCATCGACTCTCCATGTCGAAAGTGGTGGGACAACTTGGAGCATATCGGCGCTAGTGCGCGCGCTGGTCCAACAGACGAATCACTTCATTGACATCCTTGTCGCCTCGGCCGCTGACATTGATCGCCAGCAGCTTGGTTTTGGGCATTTCGCTGGCAATGCGCACGGCGGCATGCACCGCGTGGCTCGACTCAAGAGCGGGGATGATTCCCTCGGTGCGCGCCAGGAGTCCAAAGGCGTCCAGCGCTTGGGCATCCGTCGCATGCGTGTACTCCACTCGACCCGTGTCCTTCCAGAAACTGTGCTCCGGACCCACTCCGGGATAGTCCAACCCCGCGGAGCAGCTGTGAACATCCGCGGTCTGTCCGTGCGGATCCTGCAACACGTAACTGAGCGATCCGTGGAGCACTCCTGGGGAGCCGTGACTGAGGGGGGCAGCGTGATCACCCGGGGCGGGCCCGCGTCCACCTGCTTCCACGCCGATGAGCCGCACAGAAGAGTCATCCACAAAGGGCCAGAACATTCCTGCGGCGTTGGATCCTCCACCCACGCACGCCACCACAGCGTCTGGAAGCGCACCCATTTGTGCCATGCATTGCGCGCGACACTCGCGGCCGATCACGCTTTGAAAGTCCCGCACCATTCGCGGAAATGGGTGCGGACCCACCACGCTCCCCAGGATGTAATGAGTTTGACCCACGCTGCCCATCCAGTCGCGCATCGCTTCGTTGGTGGCATCCTTCAGTGTGCGGCTGCCGGTCGTCACTTCATTCACGGTGGCGCCTAGGAGGCGCATGCGAAACACATTGAGTGCTTGGCGGCGAACATCTTCAGCCCCCATGTAGATCTCGCAAGGGAGGCCGAAATGTGCGCATGCGGTCGCTGTGGCGACTCCATGCTGCCCGGCGCCGGTTTCGGCAATGATGCGCTTTTTGCCCATGCGCACGGCAAGCAGCGCCTGCCCCATGGTGTTGTTGATCTTGTGTGCACCTGTATGCGCCAAGTCCTCGCGCTTCAGCACGATGCGCGCGCCACCCGCATGCGCGGTGAGTCGTGGAGCTTCTGAGAGCGGCGTTGGGCGCCCTACAAAGTGTTTGAGCAGGGCGTCTAGTTCTCGGCTGAACGAATCATCCGCCCGGGCCGCGGAATAGGCCGCATCCAATTCTTCCAGCGCAGGCACGAGCGTCTCTGGAACGTATCGGCCTCCGAACTTTCCAAACCTGCCTCGTGAGTCGGGAACACCTTGCGCGATGGACATGAAGCAGTTCCTTAGGAATCATTGCCGACGGGCAATGGTGAAGGCTTGCGAAATCTCTGGATCAGCCAGAAAGCTGGGCCGCTCATGGCGTAGCACACCAAGGCCACAGCCAACATCTGATGGAACCACCAGGCTCCTGCTGCCAGCACCATCACCAGCGCCGCCACCCTTCCAAAACTCTTGCGCCCCTTCAGATAGCGGTTCACAAAGTGCGGGTAGCGCATTCGGCTCACCATGGCCAGCGCGCAGAGGAGCGTGACGGCGGGAATGGCCAATGCGGCAATTGGCGCAAATGACTCTGGTTCACGCACGCTGGTGGGGACGTCTTGGTTGAACACCACCAGTGCCAAATGTTGATGCAGCAAGATGAGCGCCGCCACCGTGCCACCCGCGCCAGGGGAGGGCAGACCCTTGAACCAACGATGATCCTTTTCCTCGGGGCTGGAGACCTCAGCGTTAAACCGTGCTAGCCGAAGTGCCGTGCAGCAGATGTACACCGCAGCCACAGACCAGATCACTTTGGCATAGAGCGTGCTGGCATCCGGACCCAGGATCACTTCGCCCTTGCCGTAATAAACGCTCACCAGACGCAGCATCATGTGAGTCCAATTGCGCTCCCAAATCGCTGGTGCTACGCGTGAGCCGGGCCACGGAGCCATCGACGGCATCGAAGAGCATGCCAAGAAAGACGAGGGTTCCGGCGATGGTGAGCGGGCTCCAGCCAAAGGGAGTTGCCCCCGCGGTTTCACCCACTCTGGCCGAGTAGTAAATGGCGCCAAAGCCGCAGACAAGGTTGCCCAGAGTCATGAGCGTGGGCAGCACCTTGACTCCGGGGATACCGCGCCGGTAGGTGCGGCGGCGCAGTCGGCTCCGCGCGGGTCGCAGCACGCGGGGTTCGCTGCGCGGGTCGATGTTGTGTGGGGGAGTGCTCACTGACGTAGGGAGGTTTGGAAATCGCGGCGGGTAGCCTGGCTCATCGGCACCGCGGGCGGGGGCGCTGGAAATGGGGATCCCTCAAGGTGGGGAACCAAGATGATCACGGTACGCCTGGATGGCACCCCCGCGCCTTCGGGAGATGCCAGCAGCAGTTGCACGCCGAGCGTAACGACTCGTGAACCCTCTGCGCCGGATGGGTCGGGTGGTACTTGGCACAGGGCAATAATCGCCGACCACGGACTGGCAAACGAGTGGATCCCCACTGTCGGGGGGCGAGGGTCTTGAAGGGGAGGAGAAGGCGCTGGCCGGGGTGCGCGCTGTCGAGGTGCTTCGGCGGGTGCGGGCTTGAGCGCCGGCGCCGGCGGTACCCGGTCTGCACCAGAAGGAAGAGGCGGTTCCTGTGCGGGCGCCGCCTCGGGCGGGGGAGCGGCGGTCGGCGCTGGATCTGGCTCCACGCGGATTGCTTCCTCGGGTGGTGGTGCAAGGGGCGGCACCTCTGCAATTTCCGGCGGCGGACTGAGTGCGTCAGGAAGTTTGAGTTTGATCTGCCGGGTGGGATCGCAGGTCACCACCCACGCCACGTCGTGATCCAACTCCAACTCAGCAGCGCAGGAAGCAGCCACCTCTCCCCCAAGGCGGTCCCCATTTCGCAGCAAGCTTGACTGCGACTCACCCACCACGATCTGGGGTACCAATTCCACGGCAATGCGAGTGCCATCTTCCATGGGCAACGCCCAGCTTCGGAGCATGAGCCTCGCCACCGCGCCCGGGCGCTCATGCGCCACGCCGTCCACTTCCAAGAGGGCATCGCCCACTGGGGCCGCAGCGATTTCTCGCCAACTGGTCACTTGGCCAAACCACGTGCGGACATCCAAGTAACTACCGCCCATGTCCACCAACATGGCGTCCAACTCCGATCGCTTGACGGGCCAGACGACGAATCCATTCGAACGCAAGGCGTCTTCGCTCATGCCGGCCACGGCGGGGGCAGAGTGAGCGCGGAGCGCGTCTTCTAGACGCGCGCCGTCATCCTGGATCTGCCAACGCACAACTTCAAGACCGGTCTGCCCTGGGGCCACGCGAGAGACCGATCGAACGATGGTCCCGGTGGGCGTACCTGTGCGCGCGTTGCTGGAGCAAGCGGTGGCGGTGATGATGGCCACGCCGAGCGCTGCTCGGGTCGCCCAATCCGCCCGCCAAGTCACGGGGTGGCCTCTGGGAATGCATTGATCTTGTCGATGAATTTGCGCAGGTGGCCAAAGCCTCGCCGGGTGTGGTGGAATGCCAATCGAGGCAAATGAACGTGGTCATCTTCTCCTTCAAGAGGGCCCGCCTGCTGAAAAACGCTGCCCGATTTCACCAAGTGCTTGTATTCATCGTTCAATTGTTCGACTTGGCGTTCACCCAGCGGACGCTTCAGGCGCACCACGAATGTTTCGCCCACGTAGCGGCTTGAGTGATAGCGGTGATAGAACTGCGTGACTCGGCGCACGCCATCGGCGGGGCTGGACGCAACTTCGTAAAGCGACGTGTCTTCCGGCGAGATCCAACCGCTCTCCAGCAGGTTGCGCACCACACCATTCTCCCAGCGCTCCCAATAGCCCTGCGGTTTGCCATCGGGTCCGCTGCCTTCAACCAGCACGATGGGCACTGGGTGCGTCTTGCCGGTCTGAACCAAGGTGAGCGTTTCAAAAATCTCATCCATCGTGCCAAAGCCCCCCGGGAAGCACGCCACCGCATCCGAGTGACTCACAAACATCAGCTTGCGCGTAAAGAAGTATTTGAAATCAATCAGCTTGGGGTCGTCCTTGATGATCTCGTTGGCGTTGGTCTCAAAGGGCAGCCGAATGCTCAAGCCAAAACTTGCCTCACGCTGAGGGCCCTCGTGTCCAGCCTTCATGATGCCTAAGCCTGCGCCGGTGATGGCCATCCATCCTTCGGCGGCCATCATGCGACCGAAGTCGCGGGCAGCGATGTAATCGGGGTGATGCTCAGGGGTGCGCGCGGAGCCAAACAGGCTGATCTTGCGCACGCCCCGGTAGCGATTGAACACCCGGTACGCCATGCGCATCTCCTTGAGCGCACGTGCCATCACTTTCACTTGTCCCAGATCGGTGCCGTCACCCAACAGTTTGAGCGATGTGCGCACCATCTCAGAAGCCAGCGAGGTACGGCGCGATCCAGCATGGCCCTCTCCTGGCGCGGCGGCCGCGGCGGCCTCCACCAAGGAGTCCACGAGCTGGCTGATGGCGGGATCCAGCCCAGCGTCGTCGCTATGGCGGGGTTGATGGCGTTGCGGTGTCTCACTCATTTGATTGTGCAGTCATACGCGAGGCGTGGGTGGAAGGGGGCAGGGAAGGCTCAGGAGCCAAGATGGGAATGGGCACCAAGCGGGGTTCGGGGGCTTTCAGGGTGCCTTGCACGTCAATCATGAACATTTGATCGCCCACCACCGCTCCAAAGAGATCGCTGACAATCGGCAAAGTTCCGCGATTTCTAAAGCGCAACGCCAAATCTCCATCGGAAAGCGAGAGGCTGCCGGATCCCTCAAGCCGAAGCGTGCTGCTGGCCAGCATGAATTTTTCAAAGGTCAACACATCGCCCACGATTTCAAACTCTGCGTCCGCCCGTTCAAGTGACGCGTTGAGGGGAAGCATGAGTTGCGACAACTGCAGAATTGACATGCCCAGCGGAAACTCCATCATGCGGGCGTCGTCCACCACGATGCGTCCGGTGCCGCGCTGCAACTCCGGGCGGTCGAACCTGCCTGAGAGCTGGAACCGTCCGCGCAGGTTGCCCGGACCCTCAAGACCCTCCCGTTCGCGATACGTGTTCATGCGCTCTTCAGGAGAGTCAGTGGCCTCAGCAAAAGAGGCGAATCGAACATTGGCAAAACTCACTCCTACCGAATACCCCTTGCCGAATGAGGCTCGGGCGCTCCCTGCCAGTCTGCCTCCGTACATCGTGGCTTCCAGGTCCTCGAGCGTGAGCGAGTTTGAGGGGGCGTCAAACTTAAGCGTGGACGTCACTTCAGTGGCCTGACGTCCCACGACATAGAGCCTGCCAAAGTCCAATCCGATCTCTCCCATCGGCCGACCATCCACCGTCGTCAGGTCAAAGTTCAGGTGTCCGTCAGCCTCAGTGAATGCGGTACCCGCTTCAAAGTTGCCTTGCGCGATGGTGAGTCGGCCCTGAACAGTCACGTGTGCGGGACCGTTGATGGGCAGGTCAAAGCCGATTCGAAGTCCATCGGAAGAGACGGGCGCCACCGCCTCAAACTTAATACTTCGGAGCGCAGCACGAGCGGCCTCCGGAAGCAGCGCATGAACATCGGGACTCCACCGCGACATGAGTAGAGAAAGCGTCAGCGCACCTTTGGTTCCTCCATCGGGGGCACTTCCGATGCGGCCCTCCAGACCCAATTGTCCATGCATCACCCCCGCGCGAAGGCCGTTGAAGTCCACACCGGAGTCGCTGGCCACGATGGCGCCGTTGTGCACTTCAAGGTTGAACTTTTCACCTTGGTGAACCC
>CAZXGD010000003.1:80269-93287 GCA_964640485.1 uncultured Isosphaeraceae bacterium
TCCAGGTGGGCTCCACACTCACGCGCCAAGGCTCCCCGTGTGCCGCAGCGCCAACGTCTAATCGCGCCTGGAATCCGCCGTCAAGTTCCCACTCCTCCATGGTTTCTGTGACAGCTGTCAGCCCGCCACCACGAAGACCAAGTTGCACAACCGGCGATCTCAGCGTGAGTCCTTCTGCGGTGGCCACAAAGTTCGCGTCCTCGCCCAAGATGGTGCCGTGCGCCATGATGACGATCGGCTTGTCCATGGGGTCCTTGCCGCGCAGGTCAAGGTCACGCACGTGAATGGATCCATTCTCGTACACGAACTCTCCACAGAGAGGCTGCAATTCCTGAGTGCCTGCCAACTTCAGAGTCCGCAAATGGGCGCTCGCTTTTGTAAAGGACTCCTGCTTGTTCTTCCGCCACTCCACGTTCCCGTCAAAGGTGCCAGAAGGTTCGAGCGAATCCCACGCGCGATACGCGGAAGCCAAACTGGCTCCCTCTGCCACACCGATGAAATCGCGCTCAAGCGCGAAGTTCGAAAGGTCAACGTATAGGTGACCCTCTTCGCCGCCGGGGGAGAACTCGCCTGTGGCGGTGGCGCTGCCTTCACCGCGCCGTGCGGCCAACCGGTCCATGCGCAATCCTTGTGGCGTGATGCGCACCGTGCCCTCCACGTGCTCCAAGCCCATCTGAGCTGGCCAAGAGAGACCGAACCTGCGAAGCACCCTGGGCAGTTCCGGCTTTGGCACCAGCACTCCATCGGAGAGTTGGATGGTGGCGGTCACCGCGTCGCTGTCATCCGGTTGTGTAATCACCGTGCCCTTCACCTGCAGGGTGGCACTGGCGCCCAATGCCTGCAACAATTGCGCGACGGGTGCTCGTGTCTTGCCTGGCCACCCGGCCGGCGGGGCTTCGCCCCCCACAAAGCTCACCGGTATCGCGGCAAGGAGCAGGGGAGAGAAATGCTCATTTGAAAAGTCAAACTCCAATCGAGTGTCCACTCGGCGTGCGTTACCCACGCGAGGCAAATCGATGTGCCCTGTCACCACGCCCGTGCCCCCTGAAAACGTGGTGGCCCGCATGCCACCACCGGTCAGCACCACCGCTTCGTCCTGAAGTTCCAGGGTTCCCTGCACCGTCATTGGATATGGAAACGAGTCCAGCAGCACACGCGCGCTGCGAACGTTGACGTTGCCCACCAGAACCACCAATTCTCCGCCGTTCACGGGATGGTCCAGTTTCATATCAAAATCCACCAAGCCTCCGGGGGCCATGGAATCATCAGCGATGCCGGCGTCCTTCAGCGACTTGAAGGCAACGCGATCAAAGAGTGCGTTGAAGGTGCGTGCGGTGCCCCCTTTGAAACTGTCCAAGAGCGTGTCATCCACCGGTACTTCAGTTCCGATGATGTGAAACTCGTACCCGGCATCGGCTTGTGTAGCGTCCACCGTGCCATTCACTCGCAGCGTGGCGTTCTGAACTCCGCGCCCCACCACATTGGTGATGGTGACAGTCTGCCCGTCCAACTCAATCACCCCCTGGAGATCGTGAATGGGATACGGAAACGCGCGATTCGTCACCGTGCCTTCGGAGAGCGTTAGGCTCCCCTTCATGGATAGCGGTGCAGGGGATGGCGCTCCATCTGGTTTGAGCACCACTCTTCCTCGGTCTACCGCAAGCTCAATGTCTGCACGCCAATCCTTCAGACCGATGTCCTGCAAGGCATCAATCACCACGACAGGCAGTTCCACGGGGCGGGGAGTTCCATCCTGAAGTGGCAGCGCACTCACACCACGAAGAAGTACTTCCAATTGAAAGGGCACCGCCGCCAGCGCACCGCTCAGCCAGCCTTCAGACCCCTTGGCAGTGGGGGGTTGCAGCGCGTCAGCGCCCAAGTCAAGCCCCAACCGCAGCTCCAGCGGAATCTCAAGGGCCCCAGATTCTGGCGGACCAGGCATCACACGAGCATCGTTGGCGGCGACCTCCAGATGTGTGTCGCGCACAGTAAGCGTGCCGTTCGGTAGGCGAACTGATACATCGCCGTTGATGGGGGTGACTTCAGTACCCACCAGTCGAGCCCAGGGAACGGTGCGCACCATGTCCTGCTCCCGAAAGGTCACATCGCGGACGCGAACTTCGCCAAATGCAATGGCGTTGCTTGGGCTGCCGGCGATTCGCGCACTGTCGATTCGCCCCTTCAAGTCCGCACGTTGTGCCCATGTGCGAGCCTGCAGAGGCAACAGTGTCACGGTGCTTGAATCGATGTTCAGCGTGTCCAGCGTGGCTTCGTATGCGAAGGTGCGCTCATTCCAGGTACCAAAGATTCGCACTGGTGCATTGGGTTTGCCGCGACCATCCTCTTCTGTCTGCTGGAGCTCAAAGGAGTACATGGACGGGTTGTCTGGAACGTGCTCAAACGCTCCCTTGAACGTCCTGCGCACCACAATCTCAACTGACTTCTCTCGCTGCACTCCCAGTTCTAGGCTCAAGTGGCTCATGATGGCCTTGCGTGGCTGCGCCACCGCACTCGCAGAATCAGTCTTGGGCTTGAGCGCCAGAAAATTAAAGGTGCCTGGCTCGTCGGCGCGTTCAACGATGCGCAGATTCAGGCCGTCAATCTCCATATCGTCGAGCACCAGCTTTCCGCTCAGCAGCCCCGTCGGTTGAAAGGAGACCACTGCTCGCTTGATGGTGGCCACTTCGTCTGCAGGGGGAATCCAACCGGGAACCTGAAGTGTTAGCCCTTCTGCCACGATGGTGCTCCATCCGTCCCACTCCACTTTGGCAATGGTCACCTTGGCGCCGAAACTCTCTGAGAGTTGTGACTCAAGAGTCTGGCGCAAAAGGGCAGTCTGGCGGAGCACCGTCCATGCGGTGATGGCCGCGCCAATCAAGATGAGGAGCGCCACCAGCGCGATGGTTCGCTTGCGAACTTTGGGCTTCAGGCGACCTAGGTTCAGGTCCGGAACGCCCAATCGGGCCGCCGTGCCGCGAAATGACATGCCGCGGTTGGTGGAGCCGCGAGGTGAGCGTTTCATCCGTGCAGGGAGTGTAGGTGAGTGGCCGCCCATCTATGCTCCATGCCATGAGCCAGTTCGCCATGATCACCGGCGCCGCGCGCCGAGTTGGGCGAGCCGCCGCCATCGCACTTGCCGAGCGCGGATTCAACTTGGCGCTCACCCGATGGCAAAGCGCGGAAGAGCTGAACCTCACCGCTCAGGATGCCGTGCGGGCAGCCAAGGCGGCCGGTCATGACATTCAGGTGCATCAGACAAACCTTGACCTCGCAGACAGCGCGGCGGTGCAACAGTTTGCAGAATCCTGGAGGCACCCGTTGGATGTGTTGGTGCTGAACGCCAGCCGGTATCAAGCTGGAGCGTTAGGTTCCATCAGTTCAGAAGCGCTCCACTTGGACTACCAAGTGAATGCTGTAGCCCCGTTGCTTTTGGTGCAGGGACTGCGAGCGCGTCTGGAACAATCGTCACTCGGCGGCGGGGCATCGGTGGTGGCCATGGGTGATATGCACGCGCAGGGGCGACCTCTTGCCGGGTACGCCAGCTACCTCATGAGCAAGGCGGCGTTGCACCAGATGGTGGAAACTCTTGCGGTGGCTTTGGCTCCTGCCGTACGTGTCAATGGAATCCTCCCCGGCGTGGTGGCGTGGCCCGTTGGCACGGATCCAGAATTGGTACGCCGCTATGAGACGCGCATTCCCCTCGGCCGCCCCGGCACGCCGGAGGATGTCGCCCACTTGGTGTGCGCCCTCAGTCTGCACATGCCATACGTCACCGGACAACTCATTCGGCTGGATGGTGGGCGCTGGTTGAAGTAGCCAGCGATCGCGCACCAAGCCAACCGCCTAGATCAGGGGCGCGGCTCGGGCGGTTCGAACTCGCTGGCTGGTGCCCCTGAACTCAATGCGTGCTGCACCCACAGTTGCGCCCTCACGGGATCACCCGCGCGCTGCCACGCATCGGCGCACCGCACCGCTCGCCGCCAATCTGCGGGGTTGGCGCTGGCGCTGGCCTGCAAGGCATGCGCCGCGGCTTGAAAGTCGCCAAGCGAAGTGTGCGCCAGCGCCAACTCTTCCGCCACGCCTGGCTCACACAAAACAGGGGGATCCAGCGCCATGAGCATGTCCACGGATTCCTCTGGATGTTTGTCAATTCTTCGAATGCGAGCATCGGCCAACCGCAAGGGCAGTGAGTCCGGCGCAAGCGCACGTGCGCTGGCGATGTGCGCTCGTGCCCCGGATGTGTCTCCGCGCCGCAGCGCCAGATCCGCCAGCGCGGCGAGAGGGTCGGGGGAGTTGGGTGCCAATTGAATGGCCAGGGCCAGCAGTGCTTGGGCTTCATCCAATTGATCGTTGTGCGCCAGCGCCACTCCCAAGTACAGCGCGAACTGCCCACTGCCTGGTTCCAGTTCATGCGCGGCGCGGTAGTGTTTGATGGCAGCTTCTTGCCTGCCCGCGGTGCTGTTGGCCACGCCCGCCGCATGGCGCAGCCCCGCCAGCGCTGGTTCTAACGCGGCCGCGCGGTCGTATGCGTCCGCAGCTTGCTCCCACCATGAATGTTGTTCCTCGGGGGGAGTCGTGTTAGAAAGCGCTTGCGCCAGAAGGGTGCGCGCGTGCAACTCGTGCGCCCGCATCAGCGTGGGCGCTTCGCCTGCCAGACGAGCGGCCACTTGCAGCGCTTCGTGCGGTTTTTGGGCCGCCAGGTAGCTCTCAGCGCTCTGGATGGCAGCATCTACTGCGCGCGCCGAAACAGCGGGTTTCATCGGGGGTGCGGAGGTTTGATCGCACGCCACAATCGCGCCGGCGCAGAGCAGGGCAGTCACCATGCCCGCGATGCGCAGTGCTCGCGCCCTGCGGGGCTGATTCCCCTTGCAATTCCCGTAGACTTGTCCGTCCATGTCCAGCGGTTCCTCAACATCCGGTGCTCACTCAACCTCCGCCGCGCCTGCAGCCGCCGCAGCGGGCTCGGCCAGCGCCTCGCTCGCCAAATCGTACACGCCCACCGAAGCTGAGTCACTGGCATGGGAACGCTGGAGCCGTGCTCGATGCTTTCATTCGTGTCCCAACGCTTCAGGCCAGCCATTTAGCATCTTTATTCCTCCGCCGAACGTCACCGCCGCGCTCCACCTGGGGCATGCGCTGAACAACACACTGCAGGATGTGCTCACGCGACACGCCCGCATGCGCGGCATGAACACGCTGTGGATGCCGGGAACTGACCACGCGGGGATCGCTACGCAAGCCGTGGTAGAGCGACGCCTGCTGATGCAAGGCAAGCGGCGCACGGACTTCACCCGCCAGGAGTTTGTGGCCAAGGTGCAAGCATGGAAGGACGAATATGAAAGCACCATTCTGGCGCAGCTTCGTGCCATGGGTGCCTCTTGCGACTTTGAGCGCACACGGTTCACCATGGATCCCGTCTGCGCGGCCGCGGTGCGCCGAGCGTTCTTTCAGCTCTTTCAGGACGGGCTGATTTATCGAGGCAAACGGCTGGTGAATTGGGATCCGGTCAGTCAGACCGCGCTGGCCGACGACGAAGTGGAAATGGAAGAAGTGGATGGCTGCTTCTACTACCTGAAGTATCCGCTCGAGGATGGCACCGGGCATGTCACCGTGGCCACCACACGCCCCGAGACCATGCTGGGCGACACGGCGATCGGAGTGAATCCGCGCGACCCTCGCGCTGCCGCGTTGCGTGGCAAGCGTGTCCGACTGCCCATCGTGGGTCGAGTGATTCCCATCGTGGAAGATGACTACGTGGTGCGCTCCCTTGAGCATGGTGGTGACCCCGCAGACGTGAAGGCGCAGTTTGCCACAGGATTCCTTAAGGTCACACCCGCGCACGATCCCAATGACTGGGAACTTGGCATCCGGCATTCCCTGCCTGCGATCAATGTCATGGCGCCCGATGCGTCGATCAGTGACGCGCACGGCTGGGAGGACGTTTCTGCGGAGGCGCGTGCGTTTGTGGGGCTTTCCCGCGAAGACGCACGCACAAAGATCGTGGCATGGTTCAGAGAGCATGGGCTTTTGGAATCCACCCGTCCGTACCGCCACTCGGTGGGACACAGCTATCGCAGCCATGTGCCGGTTGAGCCCTACTTGAGCGATCAGTGGTACGTGCGTGTGACGGACAACCGCCTTCGAGGCTCTGCGCTGCGCGCGATGGACCCTGCTCATGTGGATGGCCAATTGCCGGCGGACGTGCGCGATCAGGGCCCTCAACCCGGCGATGGCCAACTGCGTTTCTTTCCCGCGCGATACGCCAAGACCTTTCAGCAGTGGCATGAGAACATTCGCGATTGGTGCATTAGCCGCCAATTGTGGTGGGGGCACCAGATTCCGGTGTGGCATCGACGTTCGCCGGTGACCGGTGCTGCTGCGGCGGCCGAGCTTGAGTCGCTGCGCGCTCGCGCCGGCGCCAAGGCCTCCGTTCAGATGACCGCTGCCGATGACGGGACTGACTTCTACGTGTGCGTGCTTGCAGATCACGACGCCGCCCCCTTTGAAGCTCAGGGTTTCGTTCGTGATTCTGATGTGCTTGACACGTGGTTCAGTTCCGCGCTTTGGCCCATGAGCACACTCGGTTGGCCCGATCCCGCGGCCTTTCCTCAAGAGGACTTGGATGGTCTTCTCGATCGATTCAATCCCTCGTCGGTGCTCTCCACAGCGCGAGAAATCATCACGCTGTGGGTGAGCCGGATGGTGATGTTCAATCGTTACTTCTTGAACGGTCGCGTCCCCTTTAAGCACGTCTTTATCCATTCCATGGTGCAGGATGGTTTTGGGCAGAAGATGTCCAAGAGCTTGGGAAACGGCGTGGACCCGCGCGACATCATCCACACTCACGGCGCCGATGCCATGCGCTTCACGCTGGTTCAGATGGCCACTGAAACGCAAGATGTTCGCCTTGGTGTGGACATCATTGACGCCGCCACCGGTGAGATCTTTACCCCACGCACCATGGTGAATGCGGCTGGGTACACGGTGGCCGAACCCATTCAGAGCAGCCCCAAGGATCCATCGCGCAAGATGATCTCTGCATACGGCGCAGCCACCGGTGCCGCGACACCCACGCCTGAGATGCCGCTGGCCCGCAACACATCGGCGCGCTTTGACATCGGCCGAAACTTTGCCAACAAGGTGTGGAACGCCACTCGATTTGCGTTGGGCAGCCTTCAGGCGGTGCCCGGCACCACCGACCTTGATGTGTCCGCGCGCCCGCTCTGTGATCGGTGGATTCTCTCGCGCTTGGCCGCTGCTTGCGCTGCTCATGACAAGTCCATCGCCAACTACCGCTTCAATGAAGTGGCTGAGTCCTGCTACGACTTTGTGTGGCGCGAAGTCTGCGACTGGTATTTGGAAGCGATCAAGCCCACGGTGAAGCAGGATCCAGCGCAGCAGCAAGTGCTGCGAACGGTGCTTGATGCCGCACTGCGATTGCTGCACCCCACCATGCCCTTTGTCACGGAGCAACTCTGGCCCGCCGTGCAGGCAACGGGCGCCGCGGGTGTACGTGGACTGAGCCTTGGCGCCACCGATCTCTGCGCGGTGGCTGCGTGGCCCGCGCCAGCACCGACCCTGCGAGACTCCCGCGCGGAAGGAGAGTTCACCCGCGTCCAGGTCTTGGTCGATGCCATCCGAAACATTCGCGGGGAACGGCAAGTGGCACCCAAGCGGCGAATCACGCTTCATGCACCCGCGGCCGTGGAGCAACTGATCAACGCTGGCGGCGGTGTCGTGCAGACACTTGCGGGTCTCGAGCGGGTGCTGCCTTTGCCCCCGGAACGTCCGGCAGGGGCGCTTCCGTTGGCATTTGAAGGGCATGAACTCCTGCTGGTGAACCTGGTTGATTCAGTGGACGTGGGGGCCGAACGCGTGCGTCTACAAAAGGCGGTGGCCGATCGACTGAAGGCCATTTCAGGCTATGAATCTAAGCTTTCCAACGCTGGATACATGGCCAAGGCGCCCCCCAATGTGGTGGCGGAGACCCAGGCAAAATTGGATGAAGCAAAGGCGGATCTTGCCGCAGCCCAGCGGGCACTTGGTGCCCTAACCTAGTCGTGTGAACTTCGCCCCGCACGGAACGCGACTTCGCCTTGTGCATGTGGGCGCGCTGTTTTTCACTCTGGTGCTGTGGTCTGCGGGCATCTCAGGTTGTACCTCCAGTCAACCGAGCGCCGGCGCGGTCAGCGCACCCGAAACGGTCACCTCGGCAGGGGTGGTCTCCCCAGTCACCGCCACTCGCGAATGGAAGTGGGAGCGAATCGACGGTTTAGAAGTGGACACCCACAACTGGACCATCCGCACATCGCTGCGTAGCGCCGCCTTTGCTTCAACGCTTCCCGTGTTCTATGAGGCGGCGCTCGCCAACTTTCGCCAAGGGTTGGTTCCGCTGCCACCTCCACCCAAGCGACTGCAAGCGTTCGTCTTTGGCACGCGCGATGAGTGGGCGCGCTACACACAACACAAGTTGGGCTCTGACGCTGCGCCGTACCTGAAGATGGGACGGGGGGGGTTCACCACGGACGGTCAGGCCGTGCTCTACGACATCGGCCCACGAGACACGCTCGCCATCGCCGCGCACGAGGGGTGGCATCAATACTCGCAGACCACGCTCAAGAGCACTCTTCCCATTTGGCTAGAAGAGGGAATCGCCTGCTACATGGAGGGGTTTCGTCAGCCGCGAGATGCCACGCAACCCACGTTCCTTCCTTGGCGAAACTCTGAGCGATACTTTGAACTCCGCAACGCGGCGCGGCGCGATCGGTTGGCCACCCTTCGCGAGTTGCTTGACGGTTCGCCGCAATCCTTTCTGGAGCGCAGCCGCGATGCCCAACTTGCGTACTACGCCCAAGTGTGGGCGTTGGTGCATTTCCTGAGGGAGGGCGAGGGGGGCAAGTATCGCGCGTCGCTAGCGACACTCATGGATGACGCCGTGACAGGCAAAGTGGCGGATCGCATTCGGTCTTGTCCGCACATCCCCAAGGGGCGCGCTCGCGAGTCCGCCGCACGCTCTCGCACCGGCCCCTGGCTGGTGCTTGCGTACTTCAACGCGGACCTCGAAGAGTTCTCGCGGGAGTTCGACCGGTTTCAAGGCGCTCTCTTGGAGAGCAATGCGTGGGACCGCGTGATGCGCGGCGAGAGCCCGATGGATCACGCGCCTGTGGAACTACCGACGGTCGTTCGCTGAGGTCGGCGTGATCTCTGCTTTCAAGTCAAACGGAGGGGAAGGGATTCGAACCCTTGAAACCCTTACGGGTTTACCGGTTTTCAAGACCGGTGCGTTCAACCACTCTGCCACCCCTCCCGTGTTTTAGGTTCCCCCAACAGTAATGCGTTCAACCAAGCCGGCGTTGATCTTGGCCACGCCGCTGCCCAGTTCGCCGATCGGGTCGGGCGGCACGATGTCCACCACCTTGTCCCCCAGTTTGGCTTCGCCGCGCTTGACCTTGGCTTCAAACTCCTTGCATTCTTTCAGCAGGCGTTCAAGAATCTCGGGCTCCGGCACATTGGCCACGCGCTGCCCCTGAACGTAAATGATTCCGCGGCGATCGCCGGCAAAGACGGCCACGTCTGCGCCCTCCGCCTCACCGGGGCCGTTCACGATGCAACCCATCACCGCCACCTTGATGGGGAGCTCGATCTGGCTTGAAAGCTTCTCTTCAACTTCTTTCACCAACGTGAAGAGGTCCACCTGAATGCGACCGCAGGTGGGGCACGCGATCAACTCCACACCCTTGCGCGGGCGCTTGCCGAGGCAGTAGAGAATCTCCAAGCCGTCCTTCACTTCATCAATGTGATCGCTGGCATAACTGATGCGCAGCGTGTCGCCGATGCCGTTGGCCACCAGAGTGCTCAGCGCTGCCACACTGCGGATCGCGCCGGTGCTCTTGGGCCCAGCGTGCGTCACCCCAAGATGCAGCGGATAGTCAAATCGCTTGCTGATCTCCGTGTAGATGTCGATCACCAAGGCCGGGTCCATGCTCTTGGCGCTAATCACCACATCATGAAAGTCTTTGGCGTCAAAGATGTCCATGTACTCCTCAAGCTTGGCGATCATCAACGCCAGCAGGTGGCCGGACTTGTGCCCGGCAAAGTACTTGCCTAACTCCTCCATGCGCTTCTGCTTGTCTTTGCGCTCGATGATGCTGCCCTCATTCACACCCACGCGAATGGGAATCTTGCGCTCTTTGCACGCGTCGATCACCTTGTTCACTTGGTCACGATCAGTGATATTGCCAGGGTTCAACCGAATCTTGTGCACGCCCGCCTCGACCGCCTCAAGCGCGCGCTGGTAGTGAAAGTGAACATCGGCCACGATCGGCACGGTCACCTGCTTCATGATCTCGTGCAGGGCTTCGGTGTCCTTGCGTTCGGGCACGGCCACGCGCACCACGTCCGCACCGGCCTTGCGGTACCGCTCGATTTCCGCCACGCAGGCATCAATGTCGTATGTGTAGCCAGCCGTCATGGTCTGAACTGAAATGGGAGAGTCTCCGCCGATGAACGTGCGGCCAACGCGGTCATCTCCAATCGCCACTTTTCTGGTCTTTCTGCGGTCCTGCATAGGCCCCAAAGTGTAGACGGAGCCCCGCGACCTGAGCGCATCGTTATGATCGCGCCCCATGACTCACGCCGCGTCCGCACCGCAGCTCGTCAAGACCCGACTTTCCGCAATGATGTTCATGCAGTACGCCATCTGGGGGGCGTGGCTGCCCATCCTGTATCCGTTCCTCATGGGGTATCGGAAGTTCTCGCTCGACCAGACTGGCGCGGTACTGGCGGCCGGAGCAGCGGGGGCCATTCTGGGGCCGTTCATTGCGGGGCAGCTTGCCGACCGCGCGTTTGCCACCCAGAAGATGCTGGCCGTGAGCCACTTTCTGGGCGCGGTGCTTGTGTGGTTCTTGGCCGACACTGCGGAGTTCTGGCCGTTCCTCACATTGTCCGCGCTGTACGGCTTGATCTACGCGCCCACCTTGGCGCTCACAAACTCACTCGCCTTTGCGCATCTGCCCAACCGTGACAAAGATTTTGGACCCGTTCGTCTCTGGGGGACCATCGGTTGGATCGCCGCAGGCATTTTGGTGGGCCAGATCCTGCTGCATGAGTACACGCCGGCCACAGGCACGGCCCAGGAGATCGCCGCCGCACAGGACAGCGGTCGTGCGGTGGCGTTCAAACTGAGCGCCATCATCGGAGTGGTCATGGCGTCCTACTGCCTCACCCTTCCCAATACGCCGCCAACGCACGGCGAGCGCGGCAAGACTCCAGTGGGCGCGGCACTCTCTGAAATCAAGCTTCAGCCGCTCCTCACGCTGTTTCTGATTGCCGTGCCGGTGAGCATGATTCACCAGTTTTACTTTGTACACACCAGCGGCTTTGTGTCCACGTTGCAGCTGGGGCAGGGTGGGGCTAACGAGTTTGTGCAGTGGGTGAACAGTGTGCTGGGGGTCGGCGGCGGCGGGCTCATGACCATCGGCCAGATGTCAGAGATTGGCGTGCTTGCGCTCATGCCGCTGCTGACGCTGCGAATGTCCCGAAAGGCGCTCCTCATCGTGGGCCTCGCGGCGTACGCCGCTCGCATGGCCATCTTTGCCTACGCCGGAGACAGCGTGCCCCTCGTCATGATGGGCATTGCACTTCACGGTCTGTGCTTCGGCTGCTTTATCTTTGTGGCGTTCATGGTGGTTGATGAACAAACCACCAAGGACGTTCGCGCCACCGCTCAGAACCTGTTCAACCTGGTCATCATTGGCATCGGCATCATTGTGGGCAGTTGGTTTAGCACGAGCGTTGTGGGCAACTGGGCCACAGTTGACGGCGTCATGAACTACACGCGCCTCTTCTCGGTGCCCATGTGGATGGCTGTGACGTGTATCGCCATCATGCTTGTGGCGTATCCCGCGAAGTCCCACAAGATTTCGTAACGGGTGGACGTCCTCGTCAGCGGTCTTAGCCAGCAGCACCCTGCATGGCCAGTTCTCGTTGTGCATCGGGGTGGATGGGCAACTTTGCCTCTTCACCCGGCACGAGGAGCGCCACGATCGGCGTTCCTTCTTTGACGGGGGTGCCGTCCATGGTGGTGATGCTAAAGGTTTCCTGCTTGGCTTCATGCGCCGCCAGCGCCTTCTCCAATGCAGCGCGCACCTTGTCGTCAATCTTGGCCCAGCTCTCACGCCCGCGGCACTTGGGGAAACCGCTGCATCCAAGCCACGGTCCCCGTTTGCCATTTCGAAGATTCATGGGCAGCCCGCACTTGGGGCACGCCAATTCCGTGGTCAGCGGCGGCGGTGAGGGAAACTTCAGTCCCCCCTTGCGATCCACATTCAGAATGAAGTCGGTCTCGCGGTTTTCGCTGGTGAGAAACTCTCCAAACCGGCCCGTGCGCATGATCATCGGAGCCCCATCCACCGGGCACTTCAGATCGACCTTCTCGGGCAGCAATGGCTTGCCTTGACGGTTCACCGGCGCGGCATACGTGCACGCGGGAACTTCCTTGGCCTTCTTGGGCTTCTTTGGTTTTGCAGACTTGCCATTCTTCGTGACCGCCGTCTTCGCGGGCTCTTGCTTCACCTTGATGTCGAATCCGGTGCAGGACAAGAATCGACCATTCTTCCCCAGCCGATACACGCAGCGGCGACCGCACACTGGGCATGCATAGGGCGAGGGTTCGGTGCCAGCCTTGGCGTGCTCAGCATGGTGCAATTCAGCGACGATGGACTTGAAGGGGTGGTAAAACTCTTCGAGCATCGCCTGCCACTTCATGGAGCCCTCAGCGACTTCGTCCAACTCTTCTTCAACCCTGCGGGTGTACCCCGAGTCCATGAAACTCTTGGCAAAGGGCTCAGACAAGAAGTCGCACACGGCCATGCCGATGTCGGTGGCATAGAACGCGCGCCCGGTCTGCTCCACGTACTTTCGAGCCTCGATCGTGTTGATGATGGATGCATAGGTGCTGGGCCGACCGATGCCTTCTTCCTCCAGCTTCTTTATGAGGCTCGCCTCGGTGTACCTGTGG